>NZ_WBZC01000038.1 GCF_009017275.1 Alkaliphilus pronyensis
AGGACTCCTTACTATTTATTCGCTCGACTTGCATGTGTTAGGCACGCCGCCAGCGTTCATCCTGAGCCAGGATCAAACTCTTAATCAAAAATTTCTGGGTCAATGTATAGCTTTTGTTTTGGTGATCTGTTTTTCAACTTTTCACTTTAACTTTTCACTATTCATTGTATTTATTTGCTGGCTTAATTTCTATACTGTTTAGTTTTCAAAGACCTGCTATTAATAATTCGAATAAATCTGCTTTAAGTGACAGCTTTATAACTATACCATTTTAGATTATATGGTGTCAAGCATTTTTTACTGTTTGTTTTTTTAATCAAAGTTTTTTTAGTAACTTTTATAGTATAGTCTATTCAGAACATTATGTCAACCTTTTCTTTTGCTTTTATTTGTCATCTTTTAGAGACGACTTTACTAATATAACATCCCTATACTATTAAGTCAACAGCTTTTAGTATGTTATATTATTCCATATTTAATAACTGGTTTTGTAATAAATTCTTATACAGGTTTATATGCCTCTTCTCAAAAATTATTCCTAAAAACATTGCTTTTATTTATTACTCTTAAAATAGTTTGAGTTAGCAATCTATTATTTATACATGTAAGTTTCTTATACTATTTAGCTGCTCATTTTGATTGTTATATCTATTTTAATCAAAGTTTTATTTTGCTTTTTAATCTAATATAATAGTAAATATAGTAATTAATAAAAACACACTAATATTTATTAGCAATAAAAGGAGGGAGATTTTCTTGAAGCTACCTGAACATATTGTTTTAGCTAATGTACCTACAAAAATAGAGAAGCTAGAAAGACTTTCAAACAGTCTAGGCAATATTAATATTTATGTAAAAAGGGATGATCAGACTGGAACTGAGGTTTCTGGCAATAAAGTAAGAAAGCTTGAATTCTCTGTTAAGGAAGCCCTTTTAAATGGCTGTGATACCCTAGTAACCTGCGGAGGTATTCAATCTAATCATGCAAGAGCTACTGCTGCAGTTGCGGCTAAACTAGGTATGAAGGCTGTTCTTGTATTAAAATGTGATAAAAATCCAAGGTTAGAGGGAAATTATTTTTTAGATAAGGTTTTAGGAGCTAAAGTAGAGTTGATAACCCCTGAGGAGTATACAGCAAATATAAATGGAGTAATGAAAAATATAAAAAATGAATTAGATTCATGCGGTAACAAGTGCTATATTATTCCAGAGGGGGCTTCTAATGGCATTGGTGCATTTGGATATTTTAAGGCTATGGAGGAAATAAAGAGGCAGGAATATGAGATGGGGATTAGCTTTGATGGTATTGCTATGTCCGTAGGCTCTGGAGGTACCTACGGAGGCTTGTTCCTTGCTAACAAGCTTTATAATTATGGAAAAAGAATCATTGGTATTAATGTAAGTAATAATGCAGAATATTTTCAAAATAAAATTGTCAATATATTAAATGAAGCTGTTAATTACATAAATAAAGAAATTAGCTACAGTATTGATGAAATTGAAATCATTGATGGCTATGTAGGTAAGGGCTATGGCTTAAGCAGTAGGCATGAATTAGATTTTATTAATAAAATAGCTAAAATGGAGGGCGTTGTTTTAGACCCTGTTTATACTGGAAAGGCTATGCTTGGATTAACTAAAGAAATTAATAGAGGTAAACTAAACAACATGAAAAATATTCTTTTTATACATACAGGAGGAATTTTCAGTTTGTTTCCTAGTGCAAATTCATTTCAACTCTAGTATTAACTTTCTTATAAAAGAGCCCCTTCCTATAGAGGCCCTTTTTGTATTTATACTTAGTTACAAATTCATTAAATATGAAATATTTGCTTCTTTCTTAATAATTCCCTTTATCTTTGATGTATTACAGCTCATAATTACCGTTATCCCTGGTCCATGACCTGACTTTATACAATCACTATGCACAACAACACCTATGGAAACAGCCTCCTTTAGATATTGTCTTCCAAAGGTATTATCACAATCCTTCAATAAAACTATATCTCCAAATCTAAGACTATTGATACCATAATCTATATTGGCAGATTTATCACCAGTCATTATATCATAGTCTCCAGAAAATGCAGTGCTGCCACCTATGCCAGAACCCATTAGGTAAGCTGGTATTTCTGTAACTACCGGAACTTCTATTATGCCTTCTGCTGTTATTTTAATACCAAGTTTTTCGAATAGGTTTGGATCAATGTTCATGCACTTTATTTCTTTTGCATCTTCAATTTCTAAACCTTGCCCAAAGGATTTTATTAAAATTTTATCGTTAACAGCCATTTTTTCTAGATCTTCATCATCAAAATGTATTAACACATGATCTATTCCACCATGTTTGCCTGTTACGTAGCCCTTGGCTCCTTTTGAGTCTCCCGTAACTACTCTGGCTTCATTCCCAATACAAGCCAACAAGTTTAATGCGGCATTTTCTGATGTGTTTTCATTCTTAATACTTACTCCTGGTTCAACATGGTCTCCTACCCAATTCATACAACTGTCCCCAACTTTAACATTATATGTAATGCCTCCTGTTGCAGGTAATACATATGCAGTTCCATTTCTTCCAATGCGATAAGGTGTTGGAGCTATAGGGCCATGGATTTTTCCTTGAACAGATTGCATAACTAGTTTGTTTTTATTAGTTTTTACCATAATTAGCCTCCTTTTTGATTAAGTATGCTAAGGTTTCCATAAGTGATTGAGATTTCTTTAAATTTATCCTTCTTTCTGAAAAATTATATCTTCATACCTTTCTAAAGTTAATAATAAAGGGTATCCTAATACATAGCATGCTAACAGCTGTCCAAGAGAAACCCAAGCCATTGATATTAATAATGGATACTTGTATAAATAGTTTAATATAAATCCGATAACTATTCCATTTATTATAACTGGAGGTAATGGAACCATCCATTTTTTAGGTGCTCTATAGGATAAATATGCAGCAATTAAGGATGCTAAGCTACCAAATACAATATCTATCATGCCATTCCCGCCAAATATATTTGCAATTATACAGCCCACAAATAACCCTGGTATAGCTGCTGGAGTAAAAAAAGGCAGTATTGTTAATGCTTCTGATATTCTTACCTGAATTTGACCATAGCTAATTGGTGCAAATAAAATTGTTAAACTTGCATATACTGCTGCTATAACTGATGCCTGAACAATAAATAATGTCTTTTTCAAACTATTAACCTCCAAATTAAAATATAATATTATTTCATACTATAAGCATTATATACAAGTTTTTGAATACCTTCAACAACTTCCTGCAAAAAAGCAAAATCCATTGGTTAAATACCAGTGGATTTTTTAAACTAAGTTTTCTTTATAATAGTGGATGTTCATCCATTGCCTTTAATCTACCCCATCTTCTATCAATTTCTCTTTGAATCCTTTTTAACTCTTGGCTATAGTCATCCCTTAGCAAATGCTTTGTTACTCCCATTCTATCAAAAAACTTAGAAACAGGCATTTTTTTCTGTGATTTTTCTGGATCATAAGTTATTTTAGTTATTCCCTGATATATTTCATATAATGGGAAGTAGCAGCTTTCGACAGCTCGTCCTATAACGCTTCTTTGCTCTTCTGGAGGACTCTTCCAATTAAGAGGACAGGCGGAAATAGCTTTAACATAAGCTAATCCTTCGTTATTAGCAACATATTGAGCTTTTGCAGCTTTTTTAATAAAATCTACTGTATGGGATTCAGCTACAGTTGCTAAATAAGGTATATGTGTTCCTGCCATTATCATTGGAGTATCCTTATGGAAAGTACTGGTGCCTCCTTTCTTTTGAAACGTGCTTTTTCCAGCAAAGGATGGACCTACTATGGAGGTTTTACTTTCGGCTAAATGGGGTGTTGTATAGGATAACTGATAGCCTGTATTCATGTATCCGCCGTTATCATATTCAAAAATAATCATGTTATGATTTCTAAGAGCTGTTCCTATTGCTGGCCCCATACCTATATCCATTCCACCATCACCACTAACCATTACAAAGGTTATCTGTAAATCTTTATCTACTTCTCCTCTACGTTTTTTTTCTTCAAACATTTCTACTACACCACTTAAGGTGGCAGCTCCATTTTGAAATAGATTATGTATATAGGTTGATCTAAAGGCTGTGTATGGATAGCCTGTGGTTACAACCATGGCACATCCTGTTTGAAACAAAAACACAACATACCCATTTAAACCCTTTGTAAGTAGATTTAAATTAGGAAAAATACCACATCCTGGACAGGCTTGATGTCCTGGTGCTATTCTTTTAGGGACTTTAGTTAAATTTCTAGTATTTACTCCTTTTACTGTAAGCTCGCCTGTCTGTTGATTTTTTTCTACAGTAATACCATTATCAAAATAATTACTAGTAACACTATTTATGAATTTTTTTTCTTGATAATGCTTATTTCCTTCATAGGCACCTATGTAATCAAATGCCTTTAAAACCTTTCCTCCTTCAGCTACTGCTAAAGCTTCCTTTAGCAGCTCTATTGCGTCGTCTACATAAAATTCTTTACCACCTATTCCATATATTCTGCTGAAAATTAGAGTATTATTATTTGGGTCATCTTTTAGGGTTGCTCTAATTTCTATACTCATATTACCTGCTTTAGCCCCATAGCTTTCTTGTCTATCAGCTATACATAAGGCCTTAACATCTTTAAACACTTCAATTATTTCTTTTTTAGGCCAAGGTCTTAGTATGTTGGTAGAAACAATGCCTACTTTTTTACCTTCTCTTCTTAGCATATCAACTGCCTCCATTGCAGTATCAAATGAAGAGTTTAATACAAATAAGCAAGCCTCTGCATCCTCCATTTTATAGGTTTCTATGGTGTTATAATATCTACCAGTTTGACGTCCATACTCTTCTAGTATCTTTGGTATTATTTCGTATGCTCTATCCATAGCTTTACTTAACTGAACCTTATTATTTATTAAATCTGGTTCATTCATATATGGTCCAATAGTTATTGGTTTTTCTGGGTCAATAGCTGTATATTTAGGTTTATATTCTCCTAAAAACTCTTTAACATTATCCTTGTGTTTAAATACTAGATTTCTTCTTTTTTGATGGCTAGTAAAAAAGCCATCACTTGCAACTATAACTGGTAGCATTACATCTTCATTTTCTGCTACCTTTGTTCCTATTATATTAAAATCATAAATACGTTGTGGATCTTTAGCCATTAGAATAATCCACCCCGTATTAAGTGTGTACATTATATCACTATGATCCCCTTTAATATCTAATGGTCCAGAAACTGATCTAGTAATTACATTTAAAACCATAGGTGTTCTGGTTCCTGATTGTACAGGAAGTTGTTCTAAGGCATATAATAACCCGTTTGCAGAAGTGGCATTTACTACCCTGCCGCCTGCAATTGCTGCTCCATAGCATATTCCTGCTGCTCCATGCTCTCCGTCTCCTGGTATTAAGACAATGTTATGTAATCCATCTGCCTTCATTGCACTTAATTCCTCCGAAACACCAGTAGATGGTGTAATCGGGAAGTAACCCATAACATGAAAATCCATATGGGCTGCCGCTATTGCTGCCATCTCATTACCGTTTTTAAACACAGCTTCTTGTTCTCTCATGTATTCCCCTCATTCTATAGTTTTATAGTAATTTTTTCTATATCATGCTCTGCTTCTAGTTCTTCTGTTAAGGCTTCTACAGGGCATACATCTACACATCTTAGACAGCCTTTACAGAATTGATAGTCTACTCCTTCATTAAATATATTAATTTTACCTGTTTTAGTGTCTTCTTTCTCTTTAAAGCTAAAGCAATAATCTGGACAAGTTGTTTCACACAGTCCACAATGAATACATTTTTTTAGATGAAAAATTGGAATTTTCCCTTGTCTACTTGTTTGATTGTTTTTTAAAATACTGCTGCCTGCCTCTAATATAACTCCTCCAATAGGAGCATTTTCGTAACCCCAATCACCTTCAACCTCCTTAAATGAAACTATTGGAAACCTTCCATCTTCTTGAAACTCACCCTGTTCTACTTGACTATAGCCTGCTTCAAAGCCCCTTAAGTTAGCTTCTAGTTGATTTTGATACTTTTTACCAAATGTTTCTCGAATAGCCTCCTTAACAGCTTCTTTACTAATAAATCCCATAGCTTTAGTAATTGCTCCTATCATAACTACATTCATTCTTACTTTTTCTTGGTAGGCAATCTTTATTGCATCAACTGTAAAAATATTTCCCCCTGCTAATCGTAAATATTCTCTTGCTTTTTTTGGGTCTTTATCTGTATTAATTACTATTGTAGCATCTGGCTTAACTCCTGCTGTTATTGGTATACGAGTAGCTAAGTTTTCGTGAAACACTCCTAACAAATGTGGTTCAGTTACTGGACTATTTATTTTAATAGGCTGTGTAATATCGCAAAAACGAATGAATGAGCTTACAGGTGTTCCTTTTTTTTCTGATCCATAGCTAGCAAAGTTAGAGCCATTTAAGCCCATTCCAACAACCCCTGCCTCAGCAATTATTTTGCCAGCAACATTAGCACCTAACCCCCCTATACTCTCTAATCTAAGCTCATAAAATCCAAATTGATTTTTCTTTGGTAAAGTTTTTTTTCCCACTCTTAATCCTCCTTGATTATTTATCGCTATATGCTATTTAAGTACTTTTTTAGAATTTCGCCTTCTTCTTTAGTGCTTTTAATGGTTTTTGTCTTTTCTGTTTCAAAATTTTTTAAGTATACATTAAAATTATCGCTATTTTGATCCTCTTCATAATAAACACAGCGAAAACCATTTTTATATGCTTCTTTAAAATCCTTTACTATAGGTACATCTGTAAATTCCTTCATTATGTATGTATTCCTCCTATTTCTAATGTGAGTGCATATATTAGGGGTATCCTATAAAAATATATTTATCAAAACAAATAAAGATTATTCACTATTATCAGCATAAAGAAATAACATTTTATGTTTATTTATGGTATATTTATTTTATAGTCGTTTTAAAGGAGGAATATCTTATGTTTAAGTCTAGATGGGTTTTTGGAGTTTTTATAATTTTTTTAGGTGTGGTTTTTTTACTGAATAACCTGAATGTTACAGATTTTGATTTGTCCAGCATAATTTCAACCTATTGGCCTATTATCTTAGTCCTTTTAGGTTTAGATTTTCTTAGTAACCGTGATAGTAAAGGGGAATTTTTATCAGGTGCTATCATTATATTTTTAGGGATTGTTTTTTTAGGTAGGAACACTAATCTTTTTTATATTGATTTATCCTTTTTCTGGAGACTATTTTGGCCAACTATTATAATATTAGCTGGGGTTAGTTTGCTTCTAGGTAAACGTAATATTGGTAAAAACAATTTTGCCTTAATGGGTAGTATTGAAAAAAATAAAGAACCATGGCAATTAGAGTCTGGTTCATACACTGCTCTTATGGGGGGAATTGAGCTGGATTTAACTGTTGCTGATATTCCTGATGGTGAAACTGTTTTAGACTTTACAGCTATTATGGGTGGTATTGAGGTATTTGTTCCTAAAGATGTTACAGTTTATTGTCAGGGTACTGTTGTGCTTGGTGGAATTGAGCTTTTAGATCGTTCGACGGGAGGTATATTATCATCTGCTAAGTCTGAACAAATAATTACAAGCTCAACTAAGCAAATAAAAATATATTGCAGGACTATAATGGGTGGTATTGATTTAAAAAGTAGATAAAAATAAAACATAAAAGCCCTCACTAACTATTGTTGCTTAGAAGGGCTTTTTATAATTTACATGAATACTCTTTCTCCATGGTTTCTAACACTTTTATAAATAAATTTAATGTTTTTTTTCTTTCTTCCTCTTCATAAATATTTGATGTCTTTTTTCTGTGCTTAATCTTACTTAATTTATATTGGTTAAAGTCTATTACTTTTCCATTCATAAAATTCACATCCTTTAGCATTAAATCTTAATATATGTTTTCTACTTTAATTATGAAAATCCTGCTATAAAATAAAAAACATTTATTGTAAAGGATATATGGGCTTTAAATAAAAGCTTATTACATTAAGCTTTTATTTAATTCACTTCTAAACTTTTCTATAATTTTCTTTTCCATTCTTGAAACAGTCATTTGGGATACTTGTAAATCTTCTGCCACCTGCATTTGCGTCTTGTTTTTAAAGAACCTATCTATCAAAACCTTCTTTTCTACTTCATTTAATTTTTCGATAGTTTTATCAAGAAACTCTTTATTTTCTATATTATCAAAGTTTTTATCTGGTTCGCCTATTAGGTCCATCAATTTAATATCTTTATCTTCTCCATCATTGTCATAGGTAAGATCTAAGGATTTTGGTGTATATACTTGACTAGCCTCCATGGCTTCTATAATTTCTTCTTCTGTACACTCAAGATATTCTGCAATATCTTTTACTAAAGGAGCTCTTTGAAGCTTTTGATGTAAATTGTTTTTTGCTCCATTAATTTTCTTAGATAATTCTTGAATCCTTCTGGGTACTCTAATTGACCAACCCTTGTCTCTAAAATGTTTTTTTATTTCTCCAATAATTGTAGGGGTTGCAAAGCTTGAAAACTCAAAACCCTTATTTATGTCAAATCTTTCTATTGCATATATTAGGCCTATTGAAGCAACTTGATAAATATCTTCATAATCTATTCCTTTATTTATATATTTTTTAGATAGTATTTCTACTATATATAAATATCTACTTACCAATTCGTTTCTAATTTCTGTTGTTTTATTTTCTGAATAAAGTAAAAATAACTCTTTTTCATTATAATTTTGAAGGGATTGTATTGATTTAGTTGTATTAGTAGCTCTTGCTACGTTTTTCATTAATTATCATCCCCCCTATTTTTTGACATTCTTATGATTGTACCTTTGCCTAAATTAGAAGTTATTTCTACTTCATCCATTAAAGACTTAATTATAAATATTCCTAACCCTCCTTCTTTAGGATCATTTAAATTAGGTACACTAATCTCATCAGTAATACAACCTCTTCCACTATCACATACAACCATAGTTAGTTTATCATCTTTTACAATAAACTCTATATCAAAATTATTTTTATCTTCTTTTTTACCATGTGTTATTGCATTGGTACAGGCTTCAGCAATTGCAATTTTTATATCCTCTATGTCTTCAACATTAAAACCCATTCTATTTGCTATAGCTGCAACCGTTAATCTCACTACACTTACATATTCAGGTTTATTAGGTATTGATAGTTTAATATAATCAGTTATAGATTTACTCATTTTTACTTGCTCCTTTATTGTATTATGCATACTTTTTTTGTTCACCCCTCTATAACAAAAATTTTATCTAAGCCAGTAATATTTAATAATTTCTTTATGCTAGGCTTTATGTTTGTAATTTTTAGAACTTTATCATATTGCTTTAGCCTTTTTAGAACACCAATTAATACTCCTAACCCAGTACTATCAATATAATCTAAGCTTTTAGCATCAATTTTTACTGTTTCTTGTTTTTCTTCTATTAGCTTTAGAAGTGTTTCTTTCAATTGTGCAGAAGTATAAATGTCTACTTCTCCCTTTAATTCTATGAGCCACTGTTTTTGCTGTTCATCATATAGTTTGTTTATTATTAAAGACATCTTTAAACCCCCTAATTTTTATCAAATTTTTATTTACCCTATAATCAATATTTTAAACATAGTTTAAAACAATCTTATTTAAATTATAATATAATGTTTCAAATAAGTAAAAGGTATCCCTATACTTATTAAGATACCTTTCATTTATTTATTTAGTTTTATTTATTGCTCATCATCTTCCGTCTCATGTAATGGAATTAACTCAACAGAAACTATTTTTTTGTCTCCTTCTGTTCTCATTAATGTTACACCTTTAGTATTTCTGCCCATTTTTGAAATACCCTTAACATTTAACCTTATAACTGTTCCATCATTACTAATTAACAATATTTCTTCATCATTACTTACTGTTTTTGCTCCAACTAATTTCCCTGTCTTATCAGTTACATTATAGGTTTTTATTCCTTTGCCACCTCTTGATTGTAGTCTATATTCGCTTATTTTAGTTCTTTTACCAAAGCCTTTTTCACTTACAACCATTAAATCCTTTTCTTCTGAAGCAACTTCCATGGCCACAACTTTATCTTTTTTATCTAAGTTAATTGCTTTTACCCCCATGGCTGTCCTTCCCATATCTCTTACATCTTTCTCCATAAATTTAATTGACTTACCATTATCTGTTACAATTATTATTTCTTGATTTTCATCAATGGTTCTAACACTAATTAACTCATCATCTTCCCTTATGCTTATTGCTGTTAATCCTGACTTTCTTGTATTTTCAAATTGAGAAAGCTGTGTTTTTTTAATTATTCCATGCTTTGTAGCCATAATTAAATACTCTATAGGGCAATTTCTACTTACTGGTATCATAGCTGCTATTTTTTCATTGGGTGTTAGTTGTAGAATATTGATTATTGCTGTACCCTTTGCTTGTCTTTTAGCTTCTGGTATTTCATATGCATTTAACTTGTAAGCCTTTCCTTTATTAGTAAAGAATAATAAATAGTCGTGACTAGAGGTTATAATCAATTTTTCTACAAAATCCTCCTCCCTTGTTGTAACACCAGTTATTCCTTTACCACCTCTTTTTTGGCTCTTATATGTATCTATAGGTAATCTTTTGACATATCCAAAATGGGTTAATGTAATAGCAACATCTTCTTCATCAATTAAATCTTCAATATTGATTTCACCTTCATCAAAAACAATACTTGTCCTTCTTTCATCATTAAACTTTTCTTTTATTTCTGTTAACTCTTCTTTTATTATATTAAGAATTAATTCTTCACTTCCTAAAATATTTTTCAATTCCTTTATTAATGCTAGGGTTTCTTCTAAATCAGCTTCTATTTTATCTCTTTCTAACCCTGTTAATTTCTGTAATCTCATATCTAAAATAGCCTGTGCTTGCTTTTCTGATAGGTTAAACTCTTCTATTAACCCATTTTTTGCAATATGGACTGTTTCAGAGGCTCTAATTAATGCAATTACTCTATCTAAATTGTCAAGGGCTATCTTTAACCCTTCTAAAATATGTGCTTTTTCCTCTGCTTTATTTAAATCATATTGTGTCCTTCTAATTATAATATCCTTTTGATGCTCCAAATAATGATACAATATTTCCTTAAGATTCAATACTACTGGCTGACCCTTTACTAAAGCAATCATAATTATACTAAAGGTATCTTCCATTTGAGAATGCTTGTAAAGCTTATTTAATACTATGTTGGCATTGGCATCTCTTTTTAATTCTATTACAATCCTCATTCCGTTTCTATCACTCTCATCACGTAAATCAGATATGCCTTCAATTTTTTTATCTCTTACTAAATCTGCAATTTTTTCTATTAGCTTTGCCTTGTTTACTTGATAGGGTATTTCTGTAACTATTATTTGCTGTTTACCATTCTTTAATTCTTCTATATCAGTTATAGCCCTTACTTTCACTTTTCCTCTACCAGTTCTGTAGGCTTCTTTTATTCCTTCTTTCCCCATAATTTGTGCTCCAGTTGGAAAATCAGGACCCTTTATGTGGTTAATTAATCTATCTACATCTATTTCTGGATCTTCTATAAGCTCAATTAGTCCATCAATAACTTCTCCTAAATTATGAGGTGGTATAGATGTAGCCATACCTACTGCTATACCATTTGATCCATTTACTAGTAAATTAGGAAATCTACTTGGTAATACTGTAGGTTCCTTTAAGGTATCGTCAAAGTTTGGAGCATAATCTACAGTTTCTTTATGTATATCCCTAATCATTTCCATAGAAATTTTAGATAGCTTTGCTTCTGTGTAACGCATAGCAGCAGCACTATCTCCATCTACTGAGCCGAAATTACCATGTCCTTGAACTAGAAGATATCTGGTTGAAAAGTCTTGTGCCATTCTAACCATAGCATCATATACAGCTGTATCTCCATGGGGATGATATTTACCTAGTACATCTCCAACGATACGTGCTGATTTACGAAAAGGCTTATCTGGTGTTAAGCCTAATTCACTCATAGCATACAATATTCTTCTATGAACTGGCTTCAAGCCATCTCTTACATCGGGTAAAGCTCGTCCTACAATTACACTCATGGCATAGTCAATATATGATTTTTTCATTTCATCTTCTATACCAATAGGGACGATTCTATTATTGTCTTCCATCATATAATATTCCCCCAAGCCTAAATGTCTAAATTACTTACATATTTAGCGTTTTTTTCTATAAACTCACGTCTTGGTTCAACTTTATCACCCATAAGGGTTGTAAAAATTTCATCTGCTGCTGCTGCATCTTCAATGTTTACCTTCAACAGGGTTCTTGTTTCTGGATTCATTGTAGTGTCCCATAATTGATCAGGATTCATTTCTCCTAAGCCTTTATACCTTTGTATGGCTATGCCTGTCCTACCTATTTCTTCTATTTTTTTATTTAATTCTTTGTCAGAATACAAGTAGTATTCATCTCTTCCTTTTTTTAATTTATATAGTGGCGGTTGAGCTATATATATGTGTTCAAGCTCTAATAATGGCTTCATATATCTAAAGAAGAAGGTTAATAATAATGTTCTTATATGGGCTCCATCAACATCTGCATCAGTCATAATAATTATTTTGTGATATCTTAGCTTTGCAATATCAAATTCTTCTCCAATTCCAGTACCAAAAGCTGTTATCATTGTTCTTATTTCGTTATAGTTAAGTATTTTATCAAGCCTTGCTTTTTCAACATTTAATATTTTACCCCTTAAGGGTAATATTGCTTGAGTTCCACGATCTCTTCCTTGTTTTGCACTACCACCAGCTGAATCACCCTCCACAAGATAAACCTCACAAAGAGATGGGTCCTTCTCAGAGCAATCAGCTAATTTACCTGGAAGTGATGTGTTTTCCAGTACACCCTTTCTCCTTGTTAATTCTCTTGCTTTTTTAGCTGCTTCCCTTGCTCTTTGTGCTTTAAGGGCTTTTTCAATAATTATTCTTGCTTCAGTGGGGTTTTCTTCCAAAAAAGCCTCAAGATATTCTGTTGTTGTTGATTCAACTATTCCTCTAACTTCACTATTACCTAGTTTAGTTTTAGTTTGTCCTTCAAATTGAGGCTCCGTAAGTTTTACTGATATGACAGCAGTTAAGCCTTCTCTAATATCTTCACCTAAAAAATTAGCATCCTTTTCCTTTAAGACACCTATTTTTCGGGAATAGTCATTAATTATACGTGTCATTGCTGACTTATATCCTATAAGATGGGTTCCACCCTCCTGGGTATTTATGTTATTGGCAAAGCTAAATATGTTTTCAGTATAGGATTCTGTATATTGCATTGCCACTTCAACCACTGTATTATCTTTTTCTTTTTCAAAATATATTACTTTTTCATGAATAGACTCTCTGTTTTTGTTTAGATGCTTTACAAATTCAACAATTCCACCGTCATAGTGGAAGCTTTTTTCTTTTTCTAAGTCTTCTCTTTCATCCTTTAAGGTAATTTTAATACCTTTATTTAAAAATGCTAATTCCCTTAGTCTATATTCTAGTGTATCATATTTAAATTCTGTTTCTTCAAATATCTCTGGATCAGGTTTAAATATAGTAGTTGTACCTCTTTCTGTTGTATCACCTATAACTTTTACTTCATAAAGAGGATTACCCCTTTCAAACTCCTGTCTATAGTGCTTACCATTTAGCTTAACGTCAACCTTTACATTTTCTGATAATGCATTTACAACAGAAACTCCAACACCATGCAGTCCACCTGAAACCTTATAGCCTCCACCGCCAAATTTTCCTCCAGCGTGTAATACTGTCATTATTGTTTCAAGTGTAGACTTACCTGTTTTAGGATGTATATCTATTGGTATTCCTCTACCATTATCTTCAACCATTATAGAATTATCTTTTCTAATTGTTACATTTATCCTATCACAAACACCAGCTAAGGCTTCATCTATACTATTATCAACAACCTCATACACTAAGTGATGTAAACCTCTTGGACCTGTAGATCCTATATACATACCAGGTCTTTTTCTTACTGGCTCTAACCCCTCCAGAACTTGAATTTGATTAGCACCATACTCTTGAGTTCTATTATCCATCTTGTTACCTCCCACTGATATATATAAAAACATAAATACTTATATTACATAAATAAACTGCTGACATACGTATAATTTTTGTCTAGCAGAATACGCTAATATTTATCTGTACCACCATTTAATACCGCTCGTTTTTGTAATGTTAATGCTGATATAGGAGAATAATAAACTATAGTTTTTATATCCTTTTTTCCAGTTTTTTTACAATTTACTACCCTTTCAGTTATTACAAAGGATCTTGGCTCTTCATTTGTAATTTGTTGTATAAAGCCTTCATCATTACATATTTCTAAAAACAGTTTACTGTTTTTAGCTTTTAAAGTAGAACTTATGTCGAATATTGCAATTATATCTTTTTTATGTACTATCACATCTCCACCTAGATGAAGAAACATATTATATCACCTCTGAATATAACTCCATTCCTTTATTATAACCTTTATCGTCAATGAATAAAAGATAATATGGATTTTTTTTGTAATTTAGTCTTTTATGCTTACTCTTCCTTCTCTTATATAAAATATCTTATTTTCCTTGTCCTTTAATTTTAGTTGCTCTATCATTGTTGTTGTTATAAAGGTTTGGATATTTTTTAAATTGTTAATTAAGTAATTTTGTCTATTTATATCTAATTCACTCATCACATCATCTAGTAAAAGTATCGGATATTCTCCAACCTCTCCTTTAATAAATTCAAGCTCTGACATTTTTAATGACAATACTGCTGTCCTTTGTTGTCCCTGTGAGCCAAAGCCTTTAACTTCGATGTTATTTATTTTAAATATTAAATCATCTCTATGGGGACCAACAACAGTGACTCTTTTAATTAGCTCTTCTTCTTCTTTTGCTTTAAATTCACTTATTATTTTTTCATTTATATCATTTATTTTATCATTTTCTTTAAAGGGAATATTACTTTCATATATAACCTCTAAAGTCTCAGCCTCATCAGTTATTTTTCTATGGATTAGTTTTGCTAATATACCTATTCTTTTAATAAATTTTATTCTATTAAATATTATTGATGAGCCTACATTAGCCAATTGTTGGTTCCAAATGTCTAAATCAATTCTTTTTCCCTTGCTTTCTCTTAGTAGCTTATTACGCTGTTGAAGTATTCTATTATATTGATTTAATTGATAATAATATTTGGGATAAACTTGACAAATTTCATTATCTATAAATTTTCTTCTTTCTATTGGTCCACCTTTTATTATTTTTAGATCATCGGGTGAAAAAACCACAACATTAAAGTTCCCCAGTAATTCGCCAGTTTTAATTAAGGGTATTTTATTTACCTTTATTTTTTTTTTATCTTCTTTATCTAATTTCATTTCTATTTCAACATTGTTATTTACTTTTTCAACAACAGCTTTAATATATGCTTGTTTTTTATCTAGCTTAATTAGTTCATTATCTTTATAGGTACGAAAGGCTTTACCTATTGAGCATAAATATATTGCCTCAATAATATTGGTTTTTCCTTGAGCATTCTCTCCTACTATGATATTTAATTTAGGATGAAATTGTATATTTAATGAATCGTAGTTTCTAAAGTTTAAAAGCTTAAGCTCTTGTAAATACATTTAAATCCCCCTATAGCATCCTATAAATTGCTACTCAACTTTTATTTTATACCCTTCAACCTCAACTAAATCTCCCTGCCTTATTTTTTTTCCCCTTTGATTAATAGTAACTCCATTAACCTTTACATCTCCATTTAAAATCATAAGCTTTGCTTGTCCACCACTACCTACAATATCTGCAGTTTTTAGAAGCTGATCAAGCTTTATAAAATCACCATCTAAATTTATTTTTTTCATCATTTCAATACCTCCCAGCTATATTTATTCTAAAAACATATTTTATCTATATGAAATTCAACATTTTTTTAATTATTGTCAATAAAATTTAAAATAATAATACCCTAATATAAATATAACCCAGAATATAAATATAACCCAGCTTTTGCTGGGCCAAAGAAAATTAGTTGGAAGACACTCTTACAGGAAGAACTAAGTAAATATAGTTTTCATTTTCTACTGGTTTTATTATACCAGGACTTATATTAGTGGTAAAATCAAGGTATACTTCATCATCATCAAAAACCTTTAAAGCATCCATAAAGTATTTAGAGTTAAAAGCAATTTCAATGTCATCTCCCTCTAGTATTATAGCTAATTCTTCATATACCTTACCCAGTTCAGAATTTGATGTTATAGTCATTTTATCATCATTTATTATAAATTTAACTAAATTGTTTTTCCCTTCTCTAGCCAATAGGGAGGCTCTTTCTATACTATTATATAGGGCTTTTGTTTTTACTCTAACTCTTGATTTAAACTCTTTAGGTAGTATTTGATTATAGTTTATAAGTTCACCCTCTAAAAGTCGTGATATAAGCTTAGTGCTACCTGTAATAAAAAGAGCATGATTATCAGTTAGACATATTTCAATTGGTTCTTCATTGTCTGTTTCTATTATACGGGCCAGTTCAGACAATGTTCTAGCTGGAATTACTGCTTTATTGCTTGTATTTGCCTCTACCTTACCTTTTCTTAGGGCTAATCTATATCCATCTAGTGCCACCATATTTAATGAACTATCTTCTATCTCTAGCAAAACTCCAGTTAAAATTGGTCTTGACTCATCCTGTGATGTTGCAAACACAGTTTGTCTAATCATATTTCTAAATAGCTCATGGGGTAACTTATAAAAATTAAAATCATTTATTTGAGGTAATTCTGGATAATCCTCTGGATTATGACAAACTATACTAAAATCTGCAGTTAAGCATTTAATGTTTACTTGATTATTTTCTAATAGTTTAATGCTGATATCAGAATCTGGTAATTTTCTAATAATATCACTAAATAATCTTGCATCTATTACAGTAGCTCCTTCTTCTATTACTTCAGCTTCTATAATATTTTCAATTCCTATTTCAAGATCTGTTCCAACTATTTTTAATTGATTTGATGTAGCCTCTATGTAGATGCCTCTTAAGATGGGTAGAGTTGTTTTTGTTGAAACAGATTTTTGAACAATGCTTATACTATTAAGCAATAGTTTTTGAGGACAAACGATATGCACTGTGGATAACCTCCTTTTTATAAAATAGAGAAAGAATATAAAAATATAGTAGTAATAGTAATAGGGCCTGTTGAAATGTTAATAACCATAATCAGCAATGAAGCATCAACATAAAAGGGTGTGGATACAATGTGAGGAACCTGTAGGAGTTTATCCACATATTAATAGTAAATACACCTATATAACTTATCAACATTTTATTAACAGTTTCCTGTTATTAATCTCCTTTTAATTCCTTAATTATATCTTCTACTCTTTCTTTAAGGTTTGAGTCATTTTTTATATCACTTGATATTTTTTCATGGGCGTGCATTACGGTAGTGTGATCTCTACCTCCAAACTCTTCTCCAATTTTAGGTAGTGATAAATCTGTTAGCTCTCTAGTAATATACATTGCTACTTGTCTAGGATAGGCTATAGCCCTTGTCCTCTTTTTAGAATCAATATCCTCTAATTTTATATTAAATCTTTTAGATATAGTCTCTTTTATGGTGGATATGTTTAATTGCTTTGGTTTTGATGAGAATATTTCTTTTAAAGCTTCACTAGCTAAATCCACTGATATTTCACTGTTGGTTAATGATGAATATGCTACAATCCTAATTAGGGCCCCTTCTAATTCTCTTATATTGGACTGTATTTTCTTTGCAACGTAAATAGTTACATCATTGGGAACCTCTATATCTTCCATTTGAGCTTTTTTCCGTAGTATAGCTATTCTTGTTTCAAAATCAGGAGGTTGAATATCTGCTATTAACCCCCACTCAAAACGAGATCTTAATCTATCTTCTAATGTAGGTATTTCCTTTGGTGGTCTATCACTTGATATAATAATCTGCTTATTTGATTCATGTAGAGCATTAAAGGTATGGAAAAATTCCTCTTGAGTTCTCTCTTTACCAGCTATAAACTGAATATCATCCACTAAAAGAACATCTACATTTCTATATCTATTTCTAAACTCGACATTTCTATCGTCTCTTATAGAATTTATTAACTCATTTGTAAAGGTTTCTGATGAAACATAAGCAACCCTTGATTTTGGATTGTTTTCAAGTATATAGTGACCTATAGCGTGCATTAAGTGAGTTTTACCTAATCCAACACCTCCATATATAAATAATGGATTATAGGCTTTAGCAGGAGCTTCAGCAACTGCCACGGATGCAGCATGGGCAAATCTATTGCTATTTCCTATAACGAAGGTATCAAAGGTGTATTTTGGATTTAATGTGTTTGTAGTTAGAATTTCAAGCTGTGCCTTAATGGATTTTCCTTGTTCTTTCTTTACATTTTTAACAGACTCTTCAGAAGGAACGATGAATTGAATTTCTAGTTTCTTAGTTGTTACCTGTTTAATTGCATTACTTAACAAGGCTAAATATCTATTATTTAATATGCCTCTAGTAAAATCATTTTGAACACCTAATATAATTTGTTTTTCTTCAAGCGATATGGGATCAATTGTCTTAATCCATGTATTAAAACTAACTTCAGTTAATTCAGTTTTAATTAGATCAAGGGTTTTTTCCCATACTTCAGACAGGTTATAATACATATAACAGCCCCCTAACTGTTGTGAAATAAAAAAAATATATAAAAAAAATATTATACTCAGATTTATCCACAATTTTATATAAAAAAGGTAATTAAATTTGTAATTTATGAAAAAAATATATATTAAGAATGTTATAAACAAGCTTGTGGATATAATAATAAAAAAGGGGTCTAACATAATTATATAAAATAGTTATCAACAATAGCAACACATATTTAATTCACAAAAAAAAATAGTAAATTTGATACATAATATTGATGTAACAAGGGAAATTTCTAACTTATACACAAGATTATCCACAAGATGTGTATAAAAACTGACATTGTTGATAAAATACATGAAGTTATCAACAAGTATTTTAATAATATCAAATACCATATGACATTTCAACAAATATAAAAAAATATCCACAAAAAAAATCATTTACACAGCTATTTATCCACAAATACTATGTAGCTTTTATCTTGACAGTGGGCATCAATATAGTTATAATCTAGTTGTATTATTTTTAAGTACTTTTAATTAGTATTTAATAGCTAAGATAATAACTATGTTATATAGAAGTACTTGTAGTACTTGAAGGGGGTGTATTTCGTGAAAAGAACTTATCAACCGAAAAAGAGACAAAGGTCAAAGGAACATGGCTTTAGAAAAAGAATGAGAACAAGCAATGGTAGAAACATTATTAAAAGACGTAGATTAAAAGGCAGAAAAAGACTGACTGCATAAGGCCGCACTATGTGGCCTTTTTCTGTAACTCTATGAAAATGAAGATTTCGTTTTAGTTAAAAGGATTTTTCATAAAATTATAAACAAAGTCATATCCTAGTGTACCCTTTATAAATTCTTCTATTAGTTTTATAATAAGTACACTATATACTCTAGGAGTGATTTTAATGAAGGGCATAAACAGGCTAAAAAAAAATGAAGACTTTAGAATAGTTTATAAGAATGGAAAATCAATGGCTAATAAGTTACTTATCATTTACATAATGAAGAACTTAAGCGATAAAAATAGAGTTGGATTTACTGTTTCTAAAAAGGTAGGAAAAAGTGTTGTTAGAAGCAGAGTAAAAAGGCTTATGAAGGAATCCTATAGGTTGAATGATAGTAAGCTTATTAGTGGTTACGATATTGTATTTATAGCAAGAGAAAACTGTAAAGAAGCTAACTTTAAAGAAGTAGAATCAGCTTTACTTCATTTAATAAGAAAAATGAAATTGAGTAAAAGGTAAAGTGAGTGGTTTAATGTCAGGTTTATGTATTTGGATTATAGGTGTATACCAAAAATGGTTATCTCCGTTAAAGGGACAAACCTGTAGATTTATTCCGACCTGTTCAAGCTATAGCATTGAAGCGTATAAAAAATATGGTTTCTTTAAAGGAAGCTATTTAACAATTAAGAGAATACTAAGGTGTCATCCCTTTCATCCAGGAGGATATGATCCCTTATAAATAAAATAGGTGATTAGGGGGTTTTAAATTTGACTGCATTAGCCCAGCCATTAGGTATGCTATTAAAAATGATTTATGATTTAATTGGTAACTATGGTATATCAATTATTGTTTTTACAATAGTTGTAAAATTATTAATGGTTCCATTAACATTAAAGCAAATGAGGTCTATGAAGCAGCTTCAAGAGGTTCAACCAAAAATAAAAGAATTACAAGAAAAGTATAAAAATGATAAAGAGAAATTGAACATTAAGACAATGGAGCTATATAAGCAGTATAATGTTAGTCCATTCGGAGGATGTCTTCCTCTATTAATTCAATTTCCTATAATAATTGGATTGTTTACTGCTTTAAGGGATCCAGGTTTATATGTTTTTGGTTCAGAGGAAATATATCAACAAATTAATACCAGTTTTTTATGGCTATCAAACTTAACAGATCCAGATCCATGGATATTACCAATTTTAGCTGGAGCTACAACATACTTATCTAGTATTACAATGTCTTCAAATAAAAATGATCAAACACAAAAAATGATGACTTATTTCTTTCCTATATTGATTTTTTGGTGGGGTAGAAGTTTTCCTGCAGGTTTAACTTTATATTGGGTAGTAAGTAACGGATTCCAAGCAGCTCAGCAAATTATAATTACAAAACCCTATGCCAAAGTGAAGGAGGGTTCTAATTAATTATGAACACAATTGAAGTAACAGGAAAGTCAGTAGAAGAAGCAATAGAAATGGGACTAGTGGAATTAAAGAAAAATAAAGAACAGGTAAAAATAGAAATTTTAGAAAAGGCCACAAAAGGCTTCTTAGGTATTATAGGAACAAAAATGGCTAAAGTAAAAATAACTGTAATTGATGATCCAGAGGAAGAAGCTATAAAGTTTTTGAAAAAAGTGTTTAAAGCTATGTCTATGGAGGTTGAATATCAGACTAGTATAAAAGACAACAATTTAAATATAACACTTGATGGACCAAATATGGGAGTTATTATTGGTAGAAGGGGTCAAACTCTTGATTCTTTACAATATTTAGTTAGTCTTGTTGTAAATAGGGATAGAGAAAACTATTTAAAGGTATTTATTGATACAGAAAATTATCGAGAAAAAAGGGAAGAAACCCTAGTGAGGTTAGCTAATAAAATGGCACGCAAGGTCAAAAAAATTGGCAAAACAGTAGTGTTAGAGCCAATGAACCCATATGAAAGAAGAATAATACATGCTGCTTTACAGGGTAATCATTACGTTCAAACATATAGTGAAGGAGAAGACCCCTACAGAAAAGTTGTAATTACTCTAAAGAAATAGCCTAAACCCAGTATAATTACTGGGTTTTTTACTGTAATATAATGATAGAGGCATATATATAATTGGTGTTTTGCTTAAAGCATAATTTTACATTGTTTAATTAAATGTTAATAAAATTTGGTATAATACTGATAAGCAAATTTTAATATTAAAATTCTACAAATAATAAATAGAGGTGAAAATATGTTTATTGATGATACTATTGCTGCTATTGCAACTGCTGCTGGTGAAGCAGGCATAGGGATAGTACGTATTAGTGGCTCTAAGGCAATAGAAATAATAGACGATATTTTTAGAGCTAACAATAATAAAAAAATATATGAAGATCAAAGAAAACTTACCTATGGGTATATATTTGATTTTGACAATAATGAAAAGATAGACGAAGTACTAGCTGTATATATGAAGGCGCCACATACCTATACTAAAGAAGATATTGTTGAAATAAATTGTCATGGTGGCATGATACCTGTTAAAAGAATACTTCAGCTTGTGTTGAGAAAGGGAGCGAGACTTGCTGAACCAGGGGAGTTTACTAAAAGAGCTTTTTTAAATGGCAGAATTGATTTAGCACAAGCTGAAGCAGTAATGGATTTAATAAGTGCAAAAACAGAAAAGGGCTTTGAAGTAGCGTTTGATCAGCTGGAGGGGTCATTATCAAAAAGGGTCGAGGAGATGAGAAAAGAAGTACTAGAATTATTAGCTCATATTGAAGTATCTATTGACTTTTCGGAGGAGGATGTAGATGAAGTAACCCTTGACTATCTTCTGGAAAAAAGTATTAAACTAGAGAAATCCATGACAAAGCTGTTAAGCACCTCAGATACAGGAAAAATTTTAAGAGAAGGTTTAAGCACTGTAATTGTTGGTAAGCCTAATGTTGGAAAATCCTCTTTACTGAATTCCTTATTAAGAGAGGCTAGAGCTATAGTAACCGAAGTACCTGGAACAACCAGAGATGTTATTGAGGAGCAATTGAACATTCAAGGTATACCTATAAAGTTAATTGATACAGCAGGTATTAGAGAAACTGAAGATATAGTTGAGAAGATTGGTGTAGGAAAATCAAAGGAGCTATTTAATAAGGCTGATTTAGTTATATTCATGTTGGATGCATCAAGAGAATTAACAAATGAGGATTTGCAAATAATCGAGATGATTAAGGACAAAAAGATAATAGTATTAATAAATAAAACAGACCTACCAAATAAATTAGATATTGCAAAGATTTGTCACCTGATAGGTGAAAGGAGCATAATAAAAACCTCCCTAAAGGAAGAGGTAGGACTAGATGAGCTAGAAAATGTACTTGTAAATATGGTGTATAAGGGTGAAGTTAAATCAAATAGTAATTTAATGATAGCAAATGTAAGACATAAGGATGCCTTAGAGAGGGCATTAAATAGTTTGAAGGAAGGTATTGAGGCAATAAGAAGGCAAATGCCCATGGATTTTATTGAAGTGGATTATAAGAACGTATGGGACTATCTTGGTGAGATAACAGGTGATACAGTTGGAGAAGATTTGATAGATCACATTTTTGCAAATTTTTGTATTGGAAAGTAAGTAAAAAAACTAGCTGTACTTATGACAGGAGGAATAGATTTAATGGAATATCATGCTGGAGCATACGACGTGATTGTCGTAGGTGCTGGACACGCTGGATGTGAAGCTGCATTAGCAGCTTCAAGAATGGGCTGTAAAACCTTAATAATAACTCTAACCTTAGATTCAATAGCTATGATGCCCTGTAATCCTTCAATAGGTGGAACAGGAAAGGGTCATTTAGTTAGAGAAATAGATGCTCTAGGTGGAGAAATGGGATTAAATATAGATAAAGCCTTTATTCAAAGCAGGATGCTAAACACTGCAAAGGGGCCAGCTGTCCACTCATTAAGGGCACAAGCGGATAAATCAAAATACCATATAGAAATGAAAAAAACAATAGAGAATCAGCCGAAACTTGATTTAGTTCAAGGGGAGGTTATTGATATTATTGTTAAAAACCAGCAGGCTAGGGGTGTAAAAACAAGGACAGGAAGCATATATGAGGGTAATGCCATAATACTTGCTACAGGAGTGTATTTGAAGAGTAAAATCTTTATGGGGGAAGTGAATTATGAGTCTGGTCCCAACGGACTTTTTCCAGCCAACTACCTATCAAACAGATTGAGGGAATTAGGCTGTAATTTGAGAAGGTTTAAAACAGGTACTCCAGCAAGAATACATAGGGATTCAATAGATTTTTCTAAAATGTCAATCCAACCTGGTGATACGGAAATTGTACCCTTCTCCTTTATGAACGATGAAATTAATATTGAACAGCAGCCCTGCTGGTTAACAAGAACCACTCCAGAAACCCTTAGGATAATTAATGAAAATTTAAAGAGATCATCCTTCTATAGAGGAGATATGGAGGGGGTAGGGCCCAGGTATTGTCCATCCATTGAGGATAAAATTGTTAGATTTCAAGATAAACCAACCCATCAATTATTTATAGAACCAGAAGGATTAAACACAAAGGAAATGTATCTACAGGGCATGTCAACAAGTCTGCCGGTTGAAGTGCAGGTAGAAATGATAAGGTCAGTAATTGGCTTAGAAAAAGCAGAAATAATGAGACCTGCCTACGCAATTGAATATGATTGCATAGATCCTACTCAATTAAAGCTATCACTTGAAATGAAGCATATTAATAATTTTTTCAGTGCTGGACAGTTTAATGGTACATCTGGCTATGAGGAGGCGGCAGCACAGGGACTTATTGCAGGAATAAATGCTGTATTAAAAATTAGAAGAGAGGAACCCCTTATTTTAGATAGGTCTGAAGCCTATATAGGAGTTATTATTGATGATCTAGTGACAAAGGGTACAAATGAGCCCTATAGAATGATGACCTCTCGAGCTGAGTACAGATTGGTGTTAAGGCAGGACAATGCAGACTTAAGGCTAACAGAAAAGGGATATAAGGTAGGACTAGTTACAGAAGAGAGATATAAGAGATTTAGTGGTAAAAAAGATAAAATTGCTTTGGAGATGGAAAGATTAAAAAAGACCAATGTTACACCAAAGGAAGTTAATAATATACTTGAAGAAATAGGGAGTTCCTTAATAAAAACAGGGGTATCACTCTATGAGCTTTTGAAAAGACCAGAGGTTAGCTATAAGGAAATAAAAAGATTAAAGAAAAATGAAGTAAATTATGAAGATATTGATAAAGAGGTTGAAGAGCAATGTGAAATAGTTATAAAATATGAAGGCTATATAGACAAGCAATTAAAGCAGATAGACCAGTTCAAAAAGCTAGAAGGAAAAAAGATACCAGAAGGGATTAATTACTTAGAAATTCAAGGTTTAAGATTAGAAGCAAGACAAAAGCTAAACAGTATAAGACCTTTATCTGTGGGTCAAGCGTCAAGAATATCTGGGGTTTCACCTGCAGACATCTCTGTACTGCTTGTGTATTTAGAGCAGAAAAGAAGACAAAAGGTGGGGGAAAAAAATTAATGACAGATATAAGGGATATTATAAAGGCTGGTTGTAGTGAGCTGGATATTGAAATAGACAATATTCATGTAGAAAAATTAGTTAAATATAAGGATTTGCTTATTGAATGGAACAAAAAAATGAACTTAACTGCTATAAAAGATGATGAAGAAATTGCAATAAAGCATTTTCTTGACTCCCTAGCCTGTTTAAAGGTCAAGGGGCTAGTTGAAGGAAAGCTTATTGACATAGGGACAGGTGCTGGATTCCCTGGTATACCAATTAAAATTTTAAAGGATGATATTAAAACAACCCTTTTAGATGCCTTAAATAAAAGACTAGAATTTTTAAAGGAAGTCTGTAGACATTTAGATTTAACAGATGTTGAATATTTACATGGCAGGGCTGAGGATTATGGTAGAGATGAAGCTTTTAGGGAGAACTTCGATTTTGCAGTGGCTAGAGCAGTGGCACCATTAAATGTTTTAGTTGAATATTGCTTACCCTTTGTAAGGGTGGGGGGCCTATTTATTTGTCAAAAAGGACCTAATCTTAATGAAGAGCTAAAGGAAGCTGAAGCCGCAATTAATATATTAGGTGGTAGGCTGGTGGAGGATCTAATAATTAAATTACCCTTCATGGATATAAAACATAGAATAATAGTTATTGAAAAAAACAAACAAACTCCGACAAAATATCCAAGAAGAGCAGGAAAACCAAGTAAGAATCCTATAAAATAAAAGAAAAAAGTTGATATTTGTAATACGAAAGTTTAAAAATCAACAATTTCTTAGAAGGAATCAATAAAAACATATAGAAAACTTTATATAATAATAATGTAGAAATAGATTAAACAAGGATTATAAAAAAGCATAGTTTAACAAGATTTTCAAGCTAAAGAAGAGAGGGAGTTATTCAATGAATAATTCAAATAAGCAAATTGAGGAAATCTCCATCAATTTAATAATCCCCAACCCTTATCAGCCTCGCAAATCCTTTTCACAAATCAGCTTGGAGGAATTGAGCCAATCAATTGAGGCGTATGGAATTTTACAGCCTATATCAGTAAGAAGGATAGGAAATGATAAGTATGAGTTAATAGCAGGTGAAAGGAGATTAAAGGCAGCTAAGCTAGCGAATTTACAAAAGGTGCCAGCAATAGTTCACCATCAGTATAACGATAAAGACTCAGCAGTGTTGGCTATAATAGAAAACCTTCAAAGAGAGGATTTAAACTTCATAGAAGAAGCGGAAGCATACCACAACTTAATTACAGAGCATAGCTTCACGCAACAGGAATTAGCTACGCAAATTGGAAAAAATCAATCTACTATAGCCAATAAATTAAGAATACTTAGGCTGGGAGAAGGGGTTAAAAAGCTGTTGCTTGAAAACAATTTATCAGAAAGGCATGCAAGAGCACTTCTAAAGCTACCTGACGATGAGCTTAGAATCATTGTATTACAGAAGGTAATTAAAAATGAGTATAATGTAAAGAAGACGGAAGAGATAATAGCAGAATTAATTGAAGAAATTAGTAAAGAGAGTGAAGTTAAAAGCAAGCAGAAAATAAGAAGCTTTATGAACTATAGAATATATATAAATACAATTAAGCAAGCATTTGAGGCCATTAAGGATAAGCAAGAGAATGCTGAGTTAAAACAAACTGATTGTGGCGAATATATCGAATTGACAGTAAGAATTCCAAAGACTTAGCATTACATCTGGGAAGCGTTACTAATAGAACCAATTCATAAGGTTGATATAATTTCCTGTACTTGTTAACAAGTGAGTTAAGCTTCTCGATATAAAAAAATACCTAAACATATAGGTATTTTTTTAAATAGTAGACAATAGCATTAAAATTATAGTTTGCCAATAAGAGTTAATACACCAAACACAATAAAAATTATACCAGCAGCTGTTTGCAGTACATTAGGGTTAATGTATTTGTTTAAATAGGTAGCAGCAAAAACCCCGATAAAAGAGCTTAGAATTAACGCAAGAGAAGCTCCAATAAAAACAGGTAATGAAGACTTTTTTTGTGTTGCCAATAACATTGTTTGTAATTGCGTTTTATCACCTAATTCAGCAATAAAAACTATACAAAAAGTCATAGCAATTGTTCTTAACATAAAATGCCTCCCTTTTATTATAAAGGTTAATTAATAAGAAAAATTAAGTTTGCTTAGTTTGTAAAATCTATATATTATGAAGTGTATTCGTAAATTAGTGTTATTAGAATTATAATATTTAACCAATAGCTAAAATAAAGAAACTTAGTACAGTTTGAGTTTTTTACTCAAATAGAACTCTAGTTCGACATACTTTATAGCTTAGTGGCACTTATCTACCAATACTTAAATGAAAATTTAAATT
>NZ_WBZC01000039.1 GCF_009017275.1 Alkaliphilus pronyensis
TTAAAATAGATTAACACTACGGACAATTGGTTAGGAGGGACAATATGAAAAACACCAGTAGGATATTGATGGTAGCTGTTGTGCTTATAGCTATTTTTAGTTTAGCTATGTACATAAGGTCAGATAGCCAGCAAACTAAAACTGTAACAGAATATACCTATAATGAAAATGATGATTTGACAGAGTATGACGTTTCAGAAATTAAATTGGATAACCAACAATATTTTATACAGCCAGATGTTAGCTGGAGTCCTTACAAAGAATATCGCAAGGTAAAAGGCATATTTATGACTGGTCATAGTATAGGATTAACTCAACGATTCAATAGAATGCTTGAGTTAACCGATGAAACAGTTATTAATTCTTGGGTTATAGATGTTAAAGATGATTATGGTACAATGACCTATAAGTCAAATATAAAAATGGTAAATGAAGCAGGAGCAGATAAAATAATAAAGGTTAAGGATTTTCCTGCAGTTATGGAAACCTTAAGAAAGCATGATATTTACCCTATAGCTAGAATAGTAACCTTTAAAGACAAGCAGATTACTGCCCATAGACCTGACTTAGCTATAAAAACCAATACAGGTGAAGTGTGGAGAGACCGTAAGGGTGATTCATGGTTAAACCCATATAACAAAGAGTCTTGGGAGTATGTAGTAAGTATTGCTAAAGAGGCGGCTGAAATGGGATTTAAGGATATACAATTTGACTATGTCCGTTTTCCCACCGATGGCAACAGAGCAATAATTGATTATGGGGAAGCAGGTAAAAATGCAACAATGGCTGAAACTATTGCAGCCTTTCTACAATATGCAAGGGAAGAGCTTAAGGATTATGGAGTCTATATATCCGCAGATATCTTTGGATTAGTAACAACGGTTTCTGACGATATGAGGCTAGGTCAACATTTAGAATCAGTTGCAGTATCAGCCGACATATTATTACCAATGGTTTATCCATCTCACTTTGGTTTAGGATCCTATGGAGTTCCTATACCAGATTTAGACCCATATACAATAATATTTACAAGCATGAACACGGCAAGAGAAAGAATTGAAGCCATAGAAACAGATAAACCTAAAGCTGTTTTAAGACCCTGGCTACAGGATTTTACAGCCAGCTATCTAGGAGCAGGATATTATCAGGTTTATGGAACAGAGGAGATTAAGGCTCAAATAAAAGCAACCTATGATGCAGGCTTAGAAGAATGGGTACTATGGAACGCAGGAAATAGATACACATGGGATGCTTTAAAGGATTAATTTAGCAACAGCCATTATTAATATAATATAAAAGATAATAATAAAACTATGGTACAAATAAGTGTATGTACTATAGTTTTTTTTATTTTGGCTATACCCATCAATTATTTTGCTTAGGTTAAGCCTCAAGCCTTAAACATATAAATATTGACTTTAATAATGGAGGGTGGTACAATATATAGTGCATAGAAAATATACCAACACAAAATATAGTTGTTTTACCCAAGTTTATATTAACTAATTAGAATTTATTTCTTTATTACCTTCAGCAACTATATAAAAAAACAAAGGTTATACATAAGAACACATAATATCATAGAGAGGGAGGAATTCTATGCTAAAGGTTATAAAAAGAGACGGTACAATGGTAGATTTTGATATTAGAAAAATAACTAACGCTATAGAAAAGGCTATGGCAGAAACAAAAGCAGGTATTGATTCGAATTTAAGTAATGAAATAAGCGCAAAGGTCATAGATATTTTAAAGCAGAATAACACACCCATAAATGTTGAAGATATACAGGATGTTGTTGAAGATATGTTAATGGAGAGTTCTCGAAAGGACGTTGCAAAAAAATACATTATATATAGAAGCGAAAGAGACAGGATAAGACATACAAGAAAAAAAAGAGATACTAAACAACTTTTATCAAATGAGTTTATTAGCAGATATAAACACAAACCTTCTCCAATGAGTCAATTAGGTGATTTTGTATACTATCGTACCTATTCAAGGTGGATAGAGGATGAAAGGAGACGTGAATATTGGTGGGAAACTGTAAGAAGAGCAGTAGAATACAATTGTAGTCTAGTAGCTACTACAAAAGAAGAGGCAGAGAAATTATATGACAACATATATAATTTAAAGCAATTTCTATCGGGCAGAACCTTTTGGGTAGGGGATACACCAGTAGCAAAGCATTATCCAATGTCAAACTATAACTGTTCCTTCCTAACTATAGATAGCTTTTCAGCATATAGAGACTTATTTTATCTATTAATGATAGGCTCAGGTGTGGGTGCAAGAGTTTTAATAAAGGATGTCGCTAAAGTACCCAAGGTCCGAACTGATTTTGAAATTATCCATAAGGATTATACACCTGTTATATCTAGTGAAAGGGAAGATAGTACTAGCTTGGAGTTCTTCTATAATAATACTGTTAGAATAACAGTTGGTGATAGTAAAGAGGGTTGGGTTCAAGCTTTAGATTACTTCTTCAAGATTATATACAGCAATGAATACAGAAATGTTAAAACAGTTATTGTTAATTATGACCATGTTAGACCAAAGGGAGAAAAACTAAAAACCTTTGGGGGTACTGCCAGTGGACATACTAGCTTAAAGAATATGTTCCATAAGATAAGTAAGGTAATACAGAAAAGAGGATTTATTAATAACACCAAAAGGATTAAGCTTAAGCCTATAGATTGTTTAGATATTGCAAATATAATAGGGGAAAATGTAGTGGTTGGTGGAGTTAGACGAACTGCAGAGATGATTCTTATTGATCAGGAGGACCACGATTGTATAGAGGCTAAGTCAAATTTATATAAGCAAATAGATGGACAATGGATAGTTGATAAGGATATTATCCACAGACAAATGAGTAATAATTCTATCTATTATACTACAAGACCCAGTAGAGAACAGCTACATTGGCAAATAGAAAAGATGAGGTATTCAGGTGAGCCTGGATGGGTAAATTCAGAGGCTGCCTCAAAAAGAAGAGAGAATATGAATGGGGTAAACCCTTGTGGTGAAATTCTACTTGATTCTAAGGGCTTATGTAATCTAACGACAGTAAATGTATATGCCTTTGTAAGACCAGACGGTACTTTAGACGTTGATGGTTTATTGTCGGCTCAGCGTCTATCTGTTAGGGCTGGCTATAGAATGACCTGTGTAGAATTAGAAATTCCTGAATGGGATGATGTTCAAAAGAGAGACAAGCTTGTAGGATGCTCATTAACCGGCTGGCAGGATATGATAAATGCTGTAGGTCTATCAAGAGATGAGGAGGGTAAGCTACTTCAAAGGCTAAGGGAGGTTGCCCACCAAGAGGTTAATCGATATGCAGAGGAAATAGGAGAAAACCCACCTCTATTAGTTACTACAGTAAAGCCAGAAGGAACACTAAGTCAATTACCAACAGTATCCAGTGGAGTTCATTACTCCCATGCACCATATTATATAAGAAGAATTAGAGTGAGTGCCCATGATCCATTAGTTAAGGTGTGTGAAGAGCTTGGTTATCCTGTATATCCAGAGGTTGGGCAGGATTGGGAAACATGCGTTACTAAAGTGGTTGAGTTTCCAGTTAAGGCACCCATAGGAAAAACAAAATATGATGTATCGGCTATAGAGCAGCTTGAGAATTACAAGCTCTTTATGACAAATTATGTAGATCATAATTGCTCCATAACAGTACATGTTAGAAATGATGAATGGGAAGAGGTAGAAGAGTGGGTTTGGAATAATTGGGATGACATAGTAGCAGTTTCTTTTTTATCATTAGATGATAATTTTTATAAGCTATTACCTTATGAAGCAATTGATGAAGAGGAATATAACAAAAGAGTGGAGCTAATGAAACCATTTGTACCATCCTTAATTAGCAAATATGAAAAACAAGAGATAGAAGTAGAGATAGAAGATGATGGCTGCTCAACAGGAGCATGTCCTATTAGATAAAAGAGCTATAAAAATAAGAGCTATTTAGCTCTTATTTTTATGCCCAGCATTGGTAATAACATGACGGCGAAAGTCGGTTGTGGGCTTGGTAGTGGAATAACTTGTCAAAGACAAGGTTCTAGTTGTTGTTATCATCAATTAATTGCCTTTCACCCATTTCAACTAACTTTCTTACTATATAGCCAGTGTGATTAGAAGCTAGAGACTTTGGGTCATTTACCCCAAACTCCTTTGCTACCTCTAGCTTATAATCTTCCAAGGCTTTACGAGCATTTGGAACTACAAGCTTTCTTTTAGACAACATACTTCACTCCTTTAAACATAGGATATTTATATGATGTGTAAAATAATAGGTAGTATGCAAAAACTAATTAAAATAGAAAATAGCTACATCCTAGGGCAAATAAAAATGAATATATCAACATTTCCAGCTGAAACTTATAAAAGGAATTAATATTAAAATACCTCTTTCTTAAATACACAAAACCCTCTATGTTATCTGGGCATGGAGCAGCGCTACCTAAATGAGTGTAAATAAACATAAGTCCTACAAAAAAAATGAAACGTAATGAAAAAGACATTTCTCCAAGGGAGTTTAATACAGGATACAATACTAAAGATAAAATTAGTCCCCTCAATATCTGAGCAGGTAAAAACCAAATCTCTACATACCTCCTTTCTTTATCATCAGACATATCCTTTAAATAATCCATCACTCTACCCTTGCCCTCATAAATATCTTTACTAATTTTTAGTGCTAGAATACCTGCCAATGAATAAGATACAACATGCATTATTACAAACCAGAAGCTAAAAACCAAGTATTTCATTACAAAAGCCTCCTTAAATTATTAGTATAGTTATATTTTAATATCTGTCAAAACAAAAAACTATAAAGTAAAATCACTATTGAGAATTACTTTTGTCATGTTATTAAAACAGTTGTTTAGAAAGCATATAAATTAGGGTAATAAATAATTAAGCTAAAATAAAAAGGAGAGGATTCATTTGAAGGATAAGGAGCTAAGGATTATACAGCAGGCAATGCTTATTGAAGTGGAGGGCTTTGAATTTTACCAAATGGCAGCAAAGCAATGCGGAAATAAAGAGTCTGAAAAAGCCTTTATGGAACTAGCTAATGAAGAGCTAATGCACGGTGAATACTTAAAGGGATTATTTGAAAAGATTCAAAATGGCGATGATGATAAAATAAAATTAGCTTTTTTACCAAAGCCACCAGAATCAAAAGTATTTGATTGGAAAAATGTAAATATGAAGTCCACCAGCTTAGCGGTATCGGTTTTTGGTATTGCAGTAGATATGGAAAAGGCATCTATTGAGTTTTATAAGAATGCTAGAAATAACACATCCAGTGAAGAAGCTCAAAAACTATATGATATGCTTATAGAATGGGAGCAGGTGCATTTAGAACAGTTTACAAAGCGATACAATGAGTTTAAAGAGGATTGGTGGACCCATCAAGGATTTGCTCCCTTTTAAAACTTAATAAAGGTTTTATAATGCAAAGGTCCTTATGCTACAATAAGGACCTTTGCATGTTTTACTTTATAACTCCACAGGCTAAACGCCTACCTGCATTCCCTGTAGGCTGACTTCTATAATCATCAGGATTTTCATGAATTATAACTGATTTACCAATTACATTCCAGGGCTTAAAGCGATTAGTAAAAAAGCACATTCTAGCAACTCCATTATTAGAAAATATAACTGGAAAATCCCCAGCATGATTACCATGGGGCTGATTATCTGGGTTCCAGTGTCCTCCAGCTGCTTGAAAAGGCTCTGTTGGGTCCCCTATCTGGCATGTGCCATTTTCATGAAGGTGAAATCCATGGGGACCAATGGGATTACCATTATCACCTGCCTGATATGGAGGCAATCCATTTATATTAACACATACCTCTGTACCATTAGGAACATCCACAAAGTAAACTATTCCATTAATACTAGGGGCAAGGGGACCTCCCTTTATCTTTGCATAGGTTATGGTTTTTCCTTGAGGATAGAACCAGTAGCTACCACCATTGTTTATTTTACTCATCCAGTTATACCAATTCCACCATACTATAGTCTGTAGTCCAGGAGATGTATATAAGTAAGCTTTATTATTATTATTATCATTATTAGTATTTGCTATCATTCTTCACTCCTCCTTTAAGGTTATTTAAATATGTTAATGCTATTAGCTTCACTTTATATTATGATGAGGTAAATATTAATGTTAATAGGTAATACACAATAAAACTATGACAAATGTCATAGGCCTTTGTTATTAGAGGCACTATTACTATGGATAGCCAAGTAGTATTATTATAGTAAATCAATAAAAGGAGGACTTTTAAATGATATTAAAAATAAACAACCTAGTAAAGCGCTATAAGGATGTGTTGGCAGTGGATAATGCCTCCATATCAATTGCAGAAGGGGAAATATATGGTTTACTAGGTCCTAATGGTGCTGGCAAAACAACACTTATAAGTACAATATTAGGCTTAACAAAATATGATGAAGGTAGTATAGAGATATTTGGTAAGGATTTAAAAAAGAATGAATATGAAATAAAAAAAGAAATTGGAATTGTACCACAAGACTTAGCCATATATTTAGATCTTACCGCCTATGAAAATGTTGAGTATTTTGGAAGATTATATGGATTAAGAGGTAATCTGTTAAAGGAGAGAATTGAAGAGGCCTTAAACTTCACAGGATTATGGGATAGAAGAAAGGATGTACCTAAAAAGTTTTCAGGGGGTATGAAAAGACGACTCAACATTGCCTGTGCAGTTATGCATCATCCCAAGCTAATAATAATGGATGAACCAACTGTGGGAATTGATCCTCAATCACGAAACCTGATATTAGACTCAGTAGTAAAACTAAACAAAATGGGTTCAACCATAATATATACATCCCACTACATGGAGGAAGTTGAAGCAATATGTAGTAATATAACTATTATTGATCATGGTAGAGTTATAGCAAAAGGTACTAAAGAAGAGCTGAAGTCTATGATTTCCTTTGAAGAAAGGCTAGCGATTGATATATCTTCAGTAAATTTCAATTTAGTAGATGGATTAAAGAAGGTTATTGGTGTGAAGGAATGTAGCTTAAATGGTAATAAACTACTAATAATATCCGAAAAGAATGCCAACAACCTAAGTAGAATAATTGATGTAATTCTAAAGATGGATGTAGAAATAAAGGGTTTAAACATTGAAAAGCCAACTTTAGAGGGAGTATTTTTAACATTAACTGGAAGGTCCTTAAGGGATTAGGAGGTGTAGTAGTTGAATATATTATATATTTTTTATTATACAATATTGAGGTTTATAAGAGATAGAAAAGGATTTATGAGTATGCTGTTGTTACCTGTTGTAGTTATCCTTGTTTTAGGAACTGCCTTATCCTCTACATTCAAACACTCAGATATTAGTATCACTCCAGTTGCTTACTTAAATTTAGATAATGGTACAGCATCAAATGCCTTTAACGAATTTATTAAGCTAGAGGATATAGAAGAAATCATATCCGTAAAGACAGTAGCCTCCTATGACGAGGGAATAGAAATGATAAGAAATAGGGAAGTTGCTGCAATGATTTATATTAACGAAAACTATACACAAAATCTAAAAAATGGTGGTACAGGGGATATTGAAATTATCAAGAGTCAGCATAGTAGTTTTGGTGCATCTGTAGTAAGCAGTGTAATAGATAGCTACGTAAATGCTGCTAATGCAATAGAAGCTAGTGGTAAACTAGGAAACTTTATACCACAGTTTTCCAGGAGTGATAGCGTAAAGAAAATGCCTATAAATTCCACAGGAAGAACCCCCACCTCAATGGATTATTACAGTGTAACAATGTTGGTGATGACTATTATGTACGGAGCCCATTATGGTATTGATGAACTAGGGAAAGACTATTTTGAAAGTATAGGTCAACGATTAAAGTCAGCACCTATTAAGTCCTATGAAATGTATGTAGGTAAAACAATTGGTATAGTCATTACACTTTTTTTACAGGCTTTGATATTAGTTCTCTTTACCAAGTATGTATTTAATGTTAATTGGGGCAACAATTTAACAGAAGTCCTGTTTATTTGCTTAATACTATCAATGCTGTCAATAGGCTTAGGGGTAATGATATGCATGGTCTCCTCCAGTAGACGCAAAGCTACTTCACTAATAAGTATATTGGTGCCTGTATTTACTTTTGTAGCAGGTGGATATTTCCCGATAGACAATGTTGGGGGTATAATAGAGAAAATAAAGTATATATCACCTAATTATTTAGCACAAAGAGCAATTTTTAACTTAGTTTACGAAGCTGGGGCACAGGAAACACAGTTTTTCCTATTAATAATGGTAGGTATAAGCTTAATACTCTTTATTACTTCTGCTGTTGCAGGAAGGAGGAAGCTACAATGACAATATTTAACTTTACAATAAGAAGAATAATGAGGGATAAAGGACAGTTAATAACCATGCTATTAGTCCCCATTGGCTTTATAACCCTAGTAATGATGCTTTTTTCAGGTGGTCAGTTTAATATGTCTATAGGAGTTGTAGATTATGATAACACAGAGTGGACCCAGAGCTTTATTAATAGCTTAGATAACAAAGGTATCATAGTATCTATTGATGAGGATGAGATAGAAGGAAAACTTTTAAGTAACAAAATAAATCTAGGATTAGTTATACCAAAAGGCTTTACAGATGATGTTGTAAGCATGGAAAATCCCCAAATACAGGCCTATAGTATTAATGAAACAGATGTTACTGTACCTGTAACTATTTTTATTGATAACTTTTTAGCAGCATCAAAGCATATTGCTGCTGCAGCTGATGGCAATATAGACACCTTCAACAAAGGTATTTCATTATATATAAATGGTTCAAATAACGTAAAAGAGGCTTTTTATGATGTAGGAGAGTCTAAGGGTTCTACAGTATCAGGTATGGGGTTTTTGGTCATGAGTATGCTCTATTTTTCCGTTTCTGCCTCTGGTATAATTATGGAGGATAAAGAGGGAAAAACCTTTTACAGAGTTTTGACTGCTCCAGTAAGATTAAGAGAGTATATGCTACAAAAGATTTTAAGCTTTTTAGTTTTATTGCAAGCTCAGGTAATAACAGTGTTTTTATTAATGAAGTATGTGTTTAAGATGAACATGGGGCCATCACTATTTAATTTACTAGTTGCATTATTTGTTTTTTCCATTGTATGCATATCCTTTGGAGTAGCATTAACAAGTCTATCGAAGAATACAAGACAACTATCTGCCCTTTCACCAATACTAATTATACCTATGGTTATGCTGGGGGGAAGCTTTTGGCCTAGAGAAATCATGCCAGAAATATTAATTAAGCTTTCTAACATTGTTCCAACCACATGGATATTAATAAGTATTGAAAAGATTCTATATGGGCAAAATTTAGTATCAATAACAACGGAATTAGGTATACTTTTAATGTTTAGCATAGTATTTTTCCTTCTAGGCACTTGGAAAAAAACAGAAATAGAAGTATAGAATAGCAGTAAATTCACTTTTCATAAGTCGTACAAAGCTTTTTATAGTATAATAGAATTAAGACAAAATGTCCTATGGTAAGTCTCTAGGACATTTTTCATTAGCTTAAAGCAGCTGATACAGGATGGTGAGGGGTAATGAAAATAGTATTCAAGTTAAGCTTTTTAGCATTTGTAATTATACAAATTATTTTAAGCAACTCTGTTAATATTGAAGAAGTTGTTTTTATGTTGACCTTACTTTCCTTAAGCATATTTAGGGAAAAATATATAAGCAATATTTGGATTGTTGGTATAGAGGCTATTATTATTTATATAGCAGGTGGATACAATAGCTTATTTTTACTATTATATGCAATTACTATTTATGACTTAATTGAAATGAGCTATTATTTGTTAATAATACCTACTGTTATAATCGGATACATCCATTTATCAATAAACAGCTTTTTATATTTTCTTTTTTTTATCTTTCTAAGCGGACTCTTTTCATATGTTAATCATGGATTATTAGAAAAGGAGAAAATCTTAAAGCAGTCCTTTGATAAGGAAAGAAAGGCTAGATATGAGCTTGAACAAGTACGGGTTAAGCTACTGGAGTCCAGTAAAGAAATAGCCCATTTAACTGAAATAAAAGAAAGGAATAGAATCGCAAGGGAAATACATGATAATATTGGACATAGTATAGCAGGTATATTACTGCAATTACAGGCTGCTGAAAAATTATTTACTAGAAATAATGAAAAAGCTTTAGAGCTGTTAAAGAAGTCAGTTGAGGGTTTAGCAGAAACGCTTGTTCATTTAAGAGAAACAGTTCATAATATTAAACCTAAGGATAATCTGGGTATCGAATATATTGAAAGTGTTATAGATCACTTTCAATATTGCCCAATTGACTTTAAACACTGTGGTGATTTTAATAGATTATCACAAAACCACATGGAAATAATTGTATACAACATTAAAGAAGCCCTTACAAACATTGCTAAACATTCAAAGGCCAGTAAAGTTAATATCACCATAGAGACAAACGAAATGTATACAAGGCTATTGATTAAGGATAATGGAATAGGATGTAATAATATTAAAGAAAATTTAGGACTTGAGGGTATGAAGCATAGAATTAGAAATGTTGGTGGTACCATATCCATCAACGGACAAGATGGTTTTTTAATTGTATGTGTAATTCCTATGGATAAGGGAGGTTTTATAGGTGAAGGTGCTAATAGTTGATGATGATGCTTTAATTAGGGACAGCTTAAAAATAATATTAGAGCTGGAGGACTCCTTTGAGGTGGTAGGGGTAGCAGCAAACGGACAAGAGGCATTAAATATATGCAGCCAAAAAAATGTGGAGCTTGTACTGATGGATATAAGAATGCCTGTTTTAGATGGTGTTCAAGCTACAAAGGAGATTAAAAGTCGCTTTAACAGCATAAAAGTTGTAATCTTAACCACCTTTATGGATGATGAATATATTAAAGAAGCACTTAAAAATGGTGCTGAAGGATATATTTTAAAGAGCCAATCCTCCGACAGTATAATTGAAAGCTTAAAAATGGTAATGATGGGCAATGTAGTTTTTGAAAAGGATGTAGTAGATACACTAAAGACAATTATAAATAAGGAAAAGCAAAAGCAGGAGCTGAACTTTGATTTAACAAATCGTGAAATGGAAATAATGAAGCTTGTTGGTGAGGGACTTTCAAATAAGGAGATAGCAGCAAAGCTATTCTTAAGTGAAGGTACAGCTAGAAACTACGTTACTAATCTACTGGAAAAGCTTGATTTAAGAGATAGGACACAGCTTGCCATTTTCTATTTAAAAAATATTGAATAAAAAAAGAAGGCAGTAATTGCTAACTGCCTCCTTTTATCTCTGGTTTTAAGCTAAAACTTCCTTTAATAGCTCTATGAATTTTTTATTTTGATCCATTGTTCCAATAGATACACGAATATAGGTTTTAAATATAGGTCTAATAATCATACCCCTCTTTTGTAGCTCAACAAATACCTCTTGACAATCCTTTTTTGCATCTATGAAAATATGATTTGTTTCAGATGGAGCATACCATATACCCATTTCATCAAAGGTAGCATATAAAAACTCTTTACCTTCCTTGTTTACCCTATAGCTTTCCTTTACGAAGGCTTGATCCTCTAAAGCGGCAATAGCTGCCATTTGAGCAGCAGTATTAACATTAAAGGGCCCACGAATTTTATTAATGTTTTCTATTATTTCTTCAGCTGCAATTGTATAGCCTACCCTCAAGGCAGCAAGCCCATATATTTTTGAGAAGGTTCTCATTATAATTATATTAGGATACTTATCTAATAGAGGTAAGCTGTTTTTAGGATAATCATCACGAGTAACATATTCATTATAGGCCTCATCATAAACAACAACAACATCCTTTGGCACCTTATCTAAAAAATCTAATAGCTTTTTTTCGGTAAACATTGTACCAGTGGGGTTATTTGGATTACATAGCCATACTAGCTTTGTTTTATCTGTAATTGCCTTTTCCATTGCATCGATGTCATAAGTAAAATCCTTTAAGGGTACTACAACTGGTGTACCACCCATCATGATGGCAGTAGATAAATATCTTGGAAATGTCACATCAGCCATAACAACTTCGTCTCCAGAGTTTATAAAGGTTTTTGAAATCTGGTCCACCATTTCGTCAGATCCACTACTTGGCAAAATCTGTGAAGGCTTAATTCCTAAGGCTTTAGCCAAGGCTTCCTTTAGGTCAGTAGTATTACCATCTGGATAAAGGTTTAACTCTTCAGCACATTTAATTATAGCTTCCTTAGCCTTAGGTGATGAGCCTAGAGGATTCTCATTTGAAGCCAATTTAATAACTTCAGTTAGCCCATACTCCCTTTTTACATCTTTAATAGGTTTACCCGGTTTATAGGGTACTAAATCCTTAATTTCTGGTCGGAATTTCACAGTCATCTAGTAAATCCTCCTTTGTTTACACAAATATTTTAAATATTATAATATATTATAACACATTTATGATAATGGCAAATATTTTGTTGCTTTTATTTTTAGCATTAAGTGTTTAAATAAGGTATTTTTGCAAATAATATTTAAGGAATTACATTAACCTTTACAACATAGTTATGTTAAGAAGACTTAATAAAAATTTTACAAACTAAAGAGGGATTTAACAAAACGTATAGAATATTGTATGTAATCAAAAAATTCTTACTTTATAGTTGAGGGGGAAAAGTAATGAAAAAATACCAAGCAGATGGAATTAGAAACATTGCACTTTTAGGCCACGGTGGAAGCGGAAAAACATCTATAACAGAAGCAGCACTATACACCACAAAGGTAACAAATAGAATGGGAAAAACTGAGGATGGAAATACAGTTTCTGATTTTGATAAAGAAGAAATTGCAAGAAAAATTTCTATCAGTACATCAATAATTCCTGTTGAATGGAATGGATATAAAATTAACTTCTTAGACACCCCTGGATATTTCGATTTTATTGGAGAAGTACAAAGTGCCATTAAGGTTGCTGGAGGAATGATAATTGCGGTAGATGCAACCAGTGGTATTGAAGTTGGTACAGAAAAGGCTTGGGCCTATGCCATGACTAAAAAAATACCAACCTTTATATTTGTAAATAAAATGGACAGAGAGAATGCAGACTTTGAAAAGGTTCTTGGTGACCTTCGAGAAATGTTTGGCAAGAAAATAGCTCCATTTCAAATACCAATAGGTGCGAAGGAAAGCTTCAGTGGAAACGTTAACATAGCTAAAATGGTTGCCAGAGAATATAATGGAAAAGATTGTGCCGAAAAGCCAATACCAAGTGAACTAATGGAGCAAGCAAACTCAATGCGCGAGCTTTTAATGGAGTCAGTAGCAGAAAGTGACGAGGAGCTAATGGAAAAGTACTTCTCTGGTGAAGAGTTCACTGAAAAGGAGATTTTGGATGGACTTAGAAAAGGTATTATAGCAGGGGATGTAGTACCAGTAATATGTGGATGCGCCAGTAAAAATGTTGGTATACATACCCTAATGGATATGATAGTTGATTATTCTCCATCACCAACAGATATGCCACCGAAAATAGGCAAAAACCCTAATGATAATAAGGACGAGGAAAGGACCTTTGGTCCCGATCAACCCTTCTCAGCTCAAGTATTTAAAACAATAGTAGATCCATACGTAGGAAAAATATCACTGTTAAAGGTTATATCAGGAAAGCTAACCTCAGATATGGAGGTATTAAATGCAAATAAAGAGGAGAAGGAGAGATTAGGTACTCCCTTCCTATTGAGAGGAAAAAATCAAATTGAAATAAGTGAGGTGTTCGCTGGAGATATAGCTGCCGTTGCAAAATTACAGCATACCAGCACTGGAGATACCTTGTGTGACATAAATAAACCTATTGTCTACAGTGGAATTGACTTTATTGAACCTCAACTTTACTTAGCTGTTGAACCAAAGGCTAAGGGAGATGAAGAAAAAATAAGCTCGGGACTTAATAAGCTTGTAGAGGAAGACCCATCCTTTGCCTATGAAAGGAATGTAGAAACAAAGCAAACAATTATCAAGGGTCAGGGTGAGCTTCATATAAAGGTAATTACAAGTAAGCTAAAAAATAAATTTGCTACAGAGGTTGAATTAAGTGATGTAATTGTACCATACAGAGAAACAATAAGAGGAAGGTCAGATGTACAAGGAAAGCATAAAAAACAGTCTGGAGGCCACGGTCAATATGGTGATGTAAAAATTAAGTTTGAGCCTTCACAGGAGGAGTTTGAATTTACTGAAGAAATATTTGGTGGCTCAGTACCTAAATCCTACATTCCAGCAGTTGAAAAGGGATTAAGAGAATGTCTCGATTCGGGTGTTTTAGCTGGATACCCTGTTGTAAATGTTAAAGCTATTTTATATGATGGATCATACCATGATGTAGACTCCTCAGAAATGGCCTTTAAGATTGCAGCCTCCTTAGCCTTTAAAAAGGGTGTTGAAGCAGCTAAGCCTGTATTATTAGAGCCTATTGTTCAGGTTAAGGTCTATGTTCCTGATGATTATATGGGAGATGTTATGGGGGATCTAAACAAGAGACGTGGACGAATTATTGGAATGGAACCGCAGCAAAATGGAGAGCAGATGGTAATAGCAGAGGTTCCTCAATCAGAAATGTTCAAGTATGCCAATGATTTAAGATCAATGACTCAAGCAAGAGGTATGTTCACAATGGAGTTCATTAGATACGAAGAGGTACCTCAGAACATTAGTGAAAAAGTAGTGGAAGCTGCTAAAGCAGCTAAAGAATAAATCCTATAGGCATGTGCTTAAGCACATGCTTCTTTTTTTAGTTAACATTTATCTCCGTGACGTCACTAACACTCTCACTTTTTATGTGGGACATAAGTGCCGACAGGCCTCCAAATAACTGGAACTAAGTTTTAGATAATAGAATTAAAAAGGGTTAGCACCTAAGCAAATACAAAAAAACGAGAATAGCTTTAAAAAAAGACAAAAATAAACGTAAAGGAAATATATTTTCCTCTAAGTGTTTATTTTTGTTGTTTTTGTGGAATTATTTAAATAAAATTGCTTTTGAATATTTACATAAAACATTTTATAATAAGGTCAAAGAAGGTCAAATTTAAGGAGAGTTTTATATGCCGCGAATAAGTGATGTTATAGAAGAATTCCTAAAGGAGCTATTAAAGGAAAGCCAAAATCATTCGGTAGAAATACAGAGAAATGAACTAGCCAAGTATTTTAATTGCTCTCCATCACAGATAAACTATGTTTTAATGACAAGGTTTAATATTCAACAGGGCTATACCACTGAGAGCTTTAGAGGTGGTGGAGGCTACGTAAAAATAACTAGAATAATGGTGAATCAAAGCAAACAGCTATATCATATTATTACTAAGGAGCTAGGCAATAATGCATCTAAGAGTGAGGCTACTAGAATTATAGCTACACTTAGAGAAAGAAAAATTATAACCGATAGAGAAGCCCAGATATTTGAAGCAGCTATTGATGATGGGGCGATAATATCACCTGTAAATATAAAGGATCAAATCAGGTGTTCGATTTTAAAAAATATGCTGGCAGCCTTATTACTATAGGAGGTGTAAAAATGATTTGTGATGAGTGTAAAAAAAGAAAAGCTGTAGTTCATATGACAAAAATGATACAGGGTCATAAGGAGGAAATACATTTATGTGAGGTTTGTGCAAAGGCGGGAGAAAATAGTGAGGCTATAAACAATTTTTCTATTCCAAGCTTTTTAACAAGTATTTTAGATGCCAACTATAACTCTAACTCCACTTTAAGAGGCTACGGTGTTACTAATGAATGTAGCAGCTGTGGTACTAGCTTACATGAGTTTAAGGAGAGTGGAAAATTTGGATGTGATGAATGTCATATAGTCTTTAAAGAGAGGCTAAACCCACTTATTAGGAGAATACACGGCAACTCTAATCATGTTGGTAAGGTGCCCAAAAGAACAGGTGGAGCAATACATTTAAAAAGAAGGTTAAGCTACTTAAAACAGAAGCTACAGGAGGCAATTGAAGAGGAGGCCTTTGAAAAGGCGGTTGGCTATAGAGATGAGATTAGGGAATTAGAGGAGGAAATAAAAAAGACTTAAAGCATAGTTTATTGCTATGACTATATTATGGTAGGAGGGTTTAAATTGACAAAGTGGCTAAAGGAATCAGGTCCTGAATCGGATATTGTTATTAGTAGCAGAATTCGTATAGCTAGAAACCTATCTGGTTTTCCATTCCCACATATGCTTAAGGAGGATAATGGCAAGGATATTGCCAATAGAGTATATAATGCTGTAATTGAAGGCAATGAAAGTCTAGGTAAAGATTTCAAGCTTGTTGAAATGCACAGCATAGATAAGGTTGATAGATTAAATTATGTAGAAAAGCATATAATAAGTCCAGCCTTAGCAAAAAACACAGCAACCGGGAGTCTTCTTATTAATCAGGATGAGTCTATTGCTATATTAATTAATGAAGAGGATCACATTAGAATACAATGCTTGCTACCGGGCTTTCAGCTTGATAATTCCTGGAACTTGGCAGATAAAATAGATGATTTAGTTGAAGAAAAGGTTAAATATTCCTTTCATGAGGAACTAGGTTATTTAACTTCATGTCCAACTAATTTAGGAACAGGTATAAGGGCTTCGCTAATGATGCACCTACCAGCTTTAAATATGACTGGATATATTAATAGTATACTTCAGGCCTCAAGCCAAATAGGAATAGCAGTAAGGGGTATATATGGGGAAGGTACAGAGTTTCTAGGTAATATATTTCAGGTTTCTAACCAGGTAACATTAGGTATAACAGAGGAGGAGATTATAAAAAATCTAAAAAATGTAGGAATCCAGATAATCCAAAAAGAACGCTATATCAGAGAAAGCCTATTAAAGGATAAAAAAGTAGAGCTGGAGGATAAAGCCTATCGTTCCTATGGAATTTTAAAAAATGCCCGTAAAATAACCTCTACAGAGGCAATGAAGCTTATATCACATGTTAAGCTAGGAGTTGTATTAGGATTAATTAAGGATTCCAGCTTAGAAAAACTTAATCAATTAATGGAGATGATTCAAGTAGGTTTCCTACAGAAATACTATAAAAGTCAGTTATCAGAATACGATAGAGATGTAAAGAGGGCAGAAATAATACGAATGAACATTTAATGGAGGTGGAAGCATATGTCTATATTTGGAAAGTTTACAGAGAAAGCACAAAAATCTATTGTTTTATCACAGCAATTAGCTCAAGAGATGGGACATAGCTATGTAGGCACAGAGCATCTTTTGCTTGGGCTAATTCAAGAGGGAGAGGGAATTGCAGCACAGGTTCTGGCAAATATGGGGGTTAATGCTGAGGAGATTAGGGAAAAGGTTAAGGCAACAGTTGGCTATACTGATAAAAAAGGTGAACTATTAGGCTTCACCCCTAGAACAAAAAGAATATTTGAGCTAAGCATTGCAGAGGCCCGTAGCCTAGGACATAACTATGTAGGTACAGAGCATATTTTATTAGGGTTAATTAGAGAGGGTGAGGGTATTGCAAGTAAGATTTTCATTGAGCATGGTATTAACCCTCAAAAGGTTAGGGAGGCTGTTTTGGCTATGCTAGAAAATGGCATGGGTAAAGCTACTCCAAAGCCTAGCAAAGCCGGTAAAAACCAGGGTACTCCAACCCTAGATAAGTATAGCAGAGATCTTAATCAAATGGCTTCTGAAGAAAAACTAGATCCAGTTATAGGAAGGAGTAAAGAAATAGAAAGAGTTATTCAGGTCTTAAGTAGAAGAACTAAAAATAACCCCTGCTTAATTGGTGAGCCAGGGGTGGGTAAAACTGCCATCGCAGAAGGATTAGCCCAAAGAATAATAGATGGAAATATTCCCGAAATCTTAAAGAATAAAAGAGTAGTATCAATAGACCTACCTTCAATGGTGGCAGGTGCAAAATATCGAGGAGAATTTGAAGATAGGCTAAAGAAAATAATGGAGGAAATTAGACAGTCTGGAGACATTATACTATTTATTGATGAAATCCATACAATAATTGGTGCTGGTGCTGCAGAAGGGGCAATAGATGCTTCTAATATTATTAAACCTGCCCTTGCAAGAGGTGAGATGCAAGCAATAGGAGCAACAACTATTGATGAGTATCGTAAGCATATTGAAAAGGATGCAGCCTTAGAAAGAAGATTTCAACCTATTACTATTGAAGAACCATCAGTTGATGATACTATTAGCATTTTAGAAGGACTTAGAGATAAGTACGAAGCACATCATAGGGTAAAGATTACAGATGATGCATTAAAGGCAGCAGCAGAATTATCCCATAGGTATATATCAGATAGATTCTTGCCTGATAAAGCAATAGACTTAATAGATGAGGCTGCATCAAAAATTAGACTTAAAACCGTAACAGCACCGCCTGACCTAAAGGACCTAGAGGAAAAATTGGAGCAACTGGCAAAGGAAAAGGAGGAAGCTATTAGTCTGCAAGATTTTGAGAGGGCTGCCTCCATTAGAGATGAAGAAAAGAAAGCTACTATAGAGCTAAATGAGAGGAAAAATAACTGGCAAAGTAAAAGCCAGTCAAATCAGCCAACTGTAGAAGTAGAAGATATAGCAGTAATCATTTCTAGTTGGACGGGAATACCTGTTAGCAAGCTCCAACAGGAGGAATCCCAACGGCTACTTAATTTAGAGGAAATCCTTCATCAGAGGGTAATAGGTCAAGAGGAGGCTGTAAACTCTATAGCAAAAGCAATAAGAAGAGCAAGGGTAGGCTTAAAGGATCCCAAACGACCAATTGGGTCATTCATTTTCTTAGGTCCCACTGGTGTAGGGAAAACAGAGCTATCTAAAGCTTTGGCAGAGGCTATGTTTGGTGATGAAAATGCCATGATAAGAATAGATATGTCAGAATATATGGAAAAGCATACTGTTTCAAGGCTTATTGGCTCACCCCCTGGCTATGTAGGCTATAATGAAGGAGGACAGTTAACAGAAAAAATTAGACGTAAGCCCTATTCAGTTGTACTGTTTGATGAAGTTGAGAAGGCACACCCAGATGTGTTTAATATCCTTCTTCAAATTTTAGAGGATGGTAGATTGACGGACGCACAGGGGAAGACTGTTGACTTTAAGAATACAGTTGTTATAATGACTTCAAACGTGGGTGCCCACACCATCAGAAAGCAAAGGACATTAGGGTTTGTAGCTATAGAAGAGGATAAGGCAAAAAGTGAGTATGAAAAAATGCGTGAAAATGTTATGGATGAATTAAGAAAAACCTTTAGACCAGAGTTTCTTAATCGCATAGATGATATAATAGTTTTTCACTCATTAACCAGACAGGACATTGGAAAAATAATTGATTTACTGTTGATTGATCTAAACAAAAGGCTAAAAGATTTAAATATTGACCTTGATATTAAAGAAAAGGCAAAGGAGCTTATAGCTGATAAGGGCTATGATCCGCAGTTTGGAGCCAGACCCCTTAAAAGGGCCTTACAAAAGCTAGTTGAGGATAGACTATCGGAAGGAATTCTTAAAGGGGAAATACAGGAGGGAACAAATGTTGAGATAGACGTAGAAGGTGAAGAGCTAACAATAAATAGCAAATAAAAAACATGATGAAGGTGTATTAATAAGACAGGGTGACTTTTAAAAAGCCCCTGTCTTATCTATTTAAATTCTGATGATCTCCTTTTAAACTCTCGGAAGCTAGTACTTTAGAAATGCCTCTAGTAGTCAAGCTATCATAATTCATTATTACAATGAATTATGATAAAATAATAAGGAATATAATAAAGCAGGTGATTACATGGCAAAATCAAAAAGCAAATTTGTCTGTCAGCAATGTGGCTTTGAAAGCCCTAAATGGTTGGGACGTTGCAATGGCTGTAACCAGTGGAATGCTATGGAAGAAGAGCTGGTGGCTACTAAAGCTGCTTATAAAAGATCTCCCTCCATTGTTAGTCAGGCAAAGCCTCAACCGATAGGTAAAGTTAAGTCTGGCAGTTATCAGAGATTTGATACAAGCATTAGTGAGCTAAATAGAGTTTTAGGAGGAGGGCTTGTAAAGGGAGCTCTCACTCTAATATCAGGAGAACCAGGCATTGGAAAATCCACCTTAATACTTCAGGCAGGTAGCAAAATTTCCAAGAAATATGGAACAGTTCTCTATATCTCTGGTGAGGAATCAGAGGAGCAAATAAAAATGAGGGCCGACAGGCTAGACTCCATAACAGATAAACTCTATGTAATATCAGAAACTAATATTAGTGTAATAGAGGGGTATATAAATGAGCTGTCGCCAGTATTTGTTATAATAGATTCTGTACAAACCCTGTTTAAAGATGAATTAACCTCTGCACCTGGCAGTGTATCTCAAATAAAGGAATCGGTAAATAATCTAATGAGAATAGGCAAATCATTAAACATACCTATATTTCTTGTTGCCCATGTAACTAAGCAGGGTGACCTTGCAGGGCCTAGAGTTCTTGAACACATGGTAGACACAGTGCTTCACTTTGAAGGAGAACGAACACAGGAATTCCGAATTTTGAGGGCATTAAAAAATCGCTTTGGTACCACCAGCGAAATTGGTGTTTTTGAAATGAAGGAGGAGGGCTTAATTGAAGTAACCAATCCTTCAGCAATGCTTTTAGACTCGATGACTGAAGAGGCAGAGGGTGCTATTGTAGTAGCAACAGTTGAAGGAACTCGACCAATATTAGTAGAGCTTCAAGCTCTTGTAACTGCAACAAATACAGGGTTTCCTAGAAGAACTGCTGTAGGAGTAGATATAAACAGATTAAACCTTATAATTGCAGTTTTAGAAAAAAAAATGGGGTTACCCTTAATTAATTATGACATATATATAAATGTTGTTGGAGGTATAAAGCTAGAAGGAACCTTTGGTGATTTAGGAATAGCAATGGCCATTTATTCTAGCTATAAATCCATTAACCTGCCTACTAAAAGGCTAATAGCAATAGGAGAAATTAGCTTAACGGCAGATATACGAACAGTTCCACAGCTGGAAAAAATGATAAAAGAGGGAGAAAAAATGGGCTTCGAGGAATGTATACTACCTAAGCGTAATAGATCAAAGGTGGGGACCTCAAGAAAAATGAGACTTATTGAAGTGGAAAACCTATATAGTGCCTTAAAACATATAGAAAAAACTAAATAGAGTTTTAACTTCTATTTTTGACAATCTATGGGTAAAATATATAGTATTATACCCCATTGGTGAGGTGAGTAAAGTTGAAGGAAGATGAAAAAAGGCAAAAACAGCTACTTGACACAATTAAGCTTCTATCCCCTGGTACACCTTTAAGGGAGGGTTTAGAAAACATTTTGAAGGGTAAAATGGGAGCCTTAATAGTAATAGGAGATAACGAAGCTGTAATGAAACTGGTGGATGGTGGATTCACCATAAACGTAGACTTTTCTCCAGCCTATCTGTACGAATTAGCCAAAATGGACGGTGCAATCATACTAAGCAGTGACACCAAAAAAATTCATTATGCTAATACCCAGCTAATACCTGATCCTTCAATTATTACTACTGAAACAGGTATAAGACACAGGATAGCTGAAAGAGTTGCAAAAGAAACAGGTGAGGTTGTAATATCAATTTCTCAAAGAAGAAACATAATTACCCTTTATCAAGGCTACTATAAATATATTGTACAGGACACTGGACGGGTATTAACTAAGGCGAATCAAGCAATTCAAACCCTAGAAAAATATAAAGTGGTATTAGACTTAGGTATGAATCATTTAAGTGCTTTAGAATATGAAGATTTAGTTACATTATATGATGTGGCTACAGTGCTACAGCGAACTGAAATGGTAATGAGAATAACAGCAGAGATAGAGAAATTTATTTGGGAGCTTGGTAATGAAGGGCGATTGGTGAGTATGCAGCTAGAGGAGCTAATTGCAAACGTAAAGGAGGACGGTGAATATGTAGCCCATGATTATAATGCAAATAAAGATACTGAGGTAGAGGGAATTATTAAGCAAATTAAAGGGCTTACATCGGAAGAACTATTAGACCTAACTAACATATCTAAAATATTGGGATATGATAATAATGTTAGTGCATTAGATATCTCTATTTCACCAAAGGGCTATAGATTATTAAATAAGATACCAAGACTACCAAATACAGTTATAGATAATTTAGTAAATGAGTTTAAGAGCTTTCAAAAAGTCTTGAAGGCATCTATTGAAAAGCTAGATGATGTAGAGGGTATAGGTGAAGTTAGAGCAAGGGCAATAAAAGAGGGCTTAAGAAGATTACAAGAGCAGGTTATGATAGGCAGGCATATATAGAATTTAACTACTTGTACACCTATAAAAACTCAGTATACCAATTGTGGCTACTGAGTTTTTTAATAGAAATAAAGCTATATTAATTATTTACAGCTCCGATATATGTAGCAGGGTATTACAATAATCCGTATTTACCAAGGGCCTTAAGCTGATCATGATGCTTTGTAACTAACTCTTCAATATTTATATCGAATAAGTTACACAATGTAGTAAAATAAAAAAGATTTGTTGAAAGCTCTGCTTCAATTTTTTCCCTGCAAATATCACAAAGCTCACCCTTAACATGGTTTTCCATATAGTTTTTTATCTCAGAATATAATATATCCTTTGGAACCTCTTGTCTTTCTGCATGAATCTTAATACATCCGCAATAGGTTGCAGACTTTGCTACAGCACGATTAACCTTAGATGAGGTTTCCTGTAGCTTTGTAATAATATCTAATACACTTCTATGGCGAACTAGAACATCATCCACTTGTGTTTGAAAATCATTTATTGAAAAATTCTTCATAAAGACATCTCCTTGGGGTTTCATAATTTTATCCATATATAATATTATAAATGCATCACAATTCCCTTGTCAATTAGAGGAAACTGGATTTTTTGACATTTATGATTTTTTATTATAATAGCCAGTAAAAAACAATGTAAAAAAACTGTTAAATATTTAGCATTTTACTTTACTGTTTACATATATTATACTACAATGTAAATATATAGTAAAAAAAATATTGTTTAATAACTTTTTTTATTTATTTTCATATAAAAAAATTGACATTAGAAACAGCATGTGATAAAATAATTAATTTATTTGACAATTTCCTTTAACTGGTGTATACTATATTTCATAAAGCTGGTTTTAGGAGGATTTCCAATGTATAATATAGGAGATAAAATTGTATATCCAATGCATGGTGCAGGAATTATTGAAGCTATAGAAGAAAAAGAAATTCTAGGGGTAAGACGTAAATACTATATCATGAAGATGCCACTAGACGACATGAGGGTCATGATTCCTTTAGACACCATAGATGGGATAGGCATAAGACAAGTAATACCTAATGAGGAAGTGGAAAAGGTTATTGCCGTATTAGAGGCCAATGAAACAAAAATGCCCCAAAACTGGAATAGAAGATACAGAGCAAACATGGACAGATTAAAAACAGGTGATGTTTATGAAGTAGCAGAAGTAGTAAGAAACTTAGTGTTGAGGGATAGGGAAAAATCACTCTCTACAGGAGAAAGAAAAATACTTAATAATGCTAAGCAAATTCTATTAAGTGAAATTATTTTAGCAACTGGTCTTGTGGAGGATGAAGTAAAAGGTTTAATTGAAGAGTCTATTAGGTAAAAGAGCAATTATAAATCCTAAATGACATTTTATAGGGCAGGATTCAAAATTGGGATTTAGTATTGACTTTTTTACTTTATTCTTCCAAAATTAAATAGAGAAATAACTCATATAAAATAATTGATATGTTTTTAAATCCAATAAAGTGGGCATAATGATTGATAGGAGGTGAAGATTGAATGATCAATCGAATTATAAGAGGAATACTGGCTGTGCTTGGGGCCCTGTTTGGATTAGCTATGTTCGAGTATATTACAAATGTGTTTGTGTTGGAGGCTATTCGTAATAACCTTATAACTTATGTATCAGGAATAATAATTTCTTCTTTATTAAGTGGTGGTTTATTATTTATATTAGCACCTTGGTTTATTAACAAGGGTAGGAATTTAGCAAATTGGATTAATAAAGAGCTGGCTAATGTGCCAACTTTAAATCTAGTACTGGGGTCGGTTGGACTTATAGTAGGCTTAGTAATAGCTTATTTAATAAGTGGACTCCTTAATAATTTTCCAATTCCTTTCGTAGGAGCTATACTCTCTGCTGCAATATATATATTTATGGCCTATTTAGGAGTTACTGTTGCTACTAAAAAGCTAGATGATCTCTCTAACCTGCAGGCTTTGTTTAAGAAAAATGCAAGTAATATTAAAGAAAAAAGCACCAAAAAAGAATCTAAGGTATCACCAAAGGTATTGGATACCAGTGTAATTATAGATGGAAGAATAGCTGATATATGTAAAACAGGATTTGTGGAGGGGCCTTTGATAATACCTGGTTTTGTTCTGGAGGAGCTTAGACATATAGCCGATTCATCAGATTCCTTAAAAAGGAATAGAGGTAGAAGGGGTCTTGATATTTTAAATAAAATTCAAAAAGAACTAGATATTGAAGTGAAAATAAATGAAAAGGACTTTGAAGATTTAGCAGAGGTTGATACTAAATTGTTAAGGCTTGCTCAGCTGTTGGATGGAAAAGTTCTAACAAATGATTTTAACCTTAATAAGGTTGCGGAGTTTCAAGGGGTTCCAGTATTAAATATAAACGAGCTGGCAAATGCAGTAAAGCCAATAGTATTACCAGGTGAAGAAATGCTGGTTCAGGTTATAAAGGATGGTAAGGAATCAGGACAGGGATTAGCATATTTGGACGACGGTACAATGATTGTAGTAGAAAGTGGTAAAAAGTTCATTGGTAAAAATATCGACGTATTAGTAACCAGTGTTTTACAGACTGCAGCAGGAAGAATGATCTTTGCAAAACCCAAAACACTAATGGATAAATCAGCCTCTTAACATATAATATCAAAACTCTTCTAATCATTAGAAGGGTTTTTTTAACTTCTTTTTAATATGGCTTTGAAGTAAATCTTAGTATATAATTGATAATGGAATAACTACAGTCTAAAAAAGGGAGTATATTGATTATGAGTAATAAAAACTATGCAATTGTTGTTGCTGCTGGAAAAGGACGAAGGCTTGGAGGAAAAATTAATAAGCAATATATAGAAATTTATAATAAGCCAATAGTTGCATATACATTAGAAGTATTTCAACGATGTGAAATGATAGAGGGAATAGTATTAGTAGTAGGAGAAAAGGAAATTGATTTTTGCAAAAAAGAAATAGTAGAAAAATATGGCTTTACTAAGATAATATCTGTTTTGGCAGGGGGAAAAGAGAGGATAAACTCAGTACATAATGGTCTAAAGGAGCTACCTGACCAATGTGAAATTGTATCAATACATGATGGTGCAAGGCCATTTGTAACTAATGAAATGATTAATAAATCAATTATTGCAGCCCAAGAGGTAGGGGGTGCAATAGTTGCAGTACCAGTTAAGGATACCATAAAAGCTATAAATAGTAATATGGAGGTAGAAAAAACTATTGATAGAGGTAAGCTATGGTCAGTTCAAACACCACAAAGCTTTAGGTTTAACCAATTAAAGGAGCTATACAGCAAGTATTTAGAAAATGGTAAAGACATTACTGATGATGCAATGCTATTTGAAAGGGAAGGATACCCTATTAAGGTGATAAAGGGCAGCTATGAGAATATTAAAATTACTACTCCAGAGGATTTATTCATGGCTGAAGAGATATTAAGAAGGGAAGATAGGAATAATGCTTAGAGTAGGCTTAGGTTACGATGTACATAAATTAGTGGAGGGTAGAAGACTAATAATAGGAGGTGTAGATATACCCTTTAATAAAGGTCTTTTAGGACATTCCGATGCAGATGTATTGCTTCATGCAATTAAAGACAGCCTATTAGGTGCAGCTGCCTTAGGTGACATTGGTAAGCATTTTCCAGACACAGATCAAAAGTACAAAGGAGCCGATAGCTTAGCTCTTTTGGAGGAGGTCTATAGGCTACTCACAAAGAAGAATTACCTTGTCAATAATATAGATGCAACAATTATTGCAGAAAAGCCCAAAATGGCCCCCCATATAGAAAACATGAGGGAGAATATTGCAGCGGTTTTAAGGATTAACCATCAGCAAATTAATATTAAAGCCACCACTACAGAAGGGCTGGGTTTTACTGGTAAAGAAGAAGGAATTGCTGCACAGGCCATAAGCAGCATTTTATTGAAGGAATAGTTAAGCTAAGTATAATACAATTGTTTAAAGGTAAAAATATATTTAAAATCTTTTTCTATAGTCCTTGACATGGATATAGGTTTCATATATTCTAAAAAAAAGAATATATTATTGCAATGACAGGAAATAGTAAAATAACAAAGCTTTAAAGAGAGAAAACCCTAGTCTGGAAGGTTTTTAAGTAGGCTTATTTGAACCCATCCTTGAGCTGAATGATTAAAATTAGTAGATCATTCCGGTTGGCACCGTTAAGCCATACAAGGGAGCCTTTTGCTAGGCTAATTAGAGTGGTACCGCGGGAAAAATATCTCTCGTCTCTATTTATAGGGATGAGGGTTTTTTTATTGTTTTTAATATAAAAGAGAGGAGCTTTAATATGGGTAAAAAAGATAAACAATTTGTAAGTGAAATTACGCCAATGGAGGTGGATTTTCCTCAGTGGTATACCGATGTAATAAAAAAGACAGATCTAGTGGATTATTCACCTGTTAAAGGATTTATGGTTATAAAGCACTATGGTTATGAAATATGGGAGAACATTCAGCAGTTCCTTGATAAAAGATTTAAAGAAACGGGTCATAAAAACTGTTACTTTCCATTGCTTATTCCAGAAAGCTTACTAAAAAAGGAAGCAGAGCATGTTGAGGGCTTTGCTCCAGAAGTGGCTTGGGTAACCCATGGAGGTCAAGAGGAGCTTGCAGAAAGACTTTGTGTTAGACCTACATCCGAAACAATAATATGCGAGATGTATTCTAAGTGGCTTAAATCATATCGTGATCTCCCATTTTTATTTAACCAATGGTGTAGCGTAGTACGATGGGAAAAAAGCACTAGACCGTTCCTAAGAACATCTGAATTTTTATGGCAAGAGGGACATACACTGCATGAAACCTATGAGGAAGCACAGGAAGAAACTATTCAAATGTTAAACATATATAAAGAAATGGCAGAGGATGTACTGGCTATACCAGTAATAATTGGGCGTAAGTCTGAAAAAGAAAAATTTGCAGGTGCCCATGCAACCTATACAATGGAGGCATTAATGCACGATGGAAAGGCTCTACAGGCAGGAACATCCCATAATTTAGCCCAGCATTTTACTAAAGCCTTTGATATTACTTATTTAGACCGTGCTGGAGAGTTAAAGAATCCTTACCATACATCATGGGGTGTATCCACTAGACTAATAGGAGGGATAATAATGGCCCACGGTGACAATCGAGGGTTAGTACTTCCACCTAAAATTGCTCCTATTCAGGTGGCAATAGTGCCTATAGCAAGTCATAAGGCTGGAGTAATGGAAAAGGCATTGGAGCTTTTCACCCAACTTAAAGAGGAATTCAGGGTAGAGCTAGATGATAGAGAAAACTACTCACCAGGATGGAAGTTTAATGAGTGGGAGATGAAGGGTGTACCAATCAGAATAGAAATAGGTCCTAAGGATATTGAAAAAAATCAAGCAATGCTATTTAGAAGAGACACGCTGGAAAAGGAAGCAGCTTCTTTAGATACCTTAAAGGAAGCAGTTACACAAATGATTGATGATATACAAAAGAATCTTCTTCTTAAAGCTAAAAACATGAGGGATGAAAAAACCTATTATGTGAAGAACTTTGAAGAATTAAAGGAAATAATGGGAACTAGACCAGGGTTTGTGAAGGCAATGTGGTGTGAAGAGGGAAGCTGTGAAGACCATATTAAAGAAGAAACTGGAGTAACTATAAGGTGTATACCATTTGAACAGGAGAATTTAGGGGATACATGTGCCTTCTGTGAAAAACCAGCAAAGGTCATGGCATACTTTGCAAAAGCATATTAAAATCATTAGGTCTTTGGGAAACCAAAGACCTAAGCTTGCTTAATAGGCCTATATCCCTCAAAATCAGTGTAGGATTTCGCCTTGATATGTGTATAATTATAGTATATAATATGATAAAAAATTGTTAAAGCTTAGGAGGAAAAATATGTCTGTAAGGGTAAGATTTGCACCAAGTCCTACGGGGTATGTTCATATTGGTAGCTTAAGAACTGCCTTATATAACTATTTATTTGCAAAGAAAAGCAATGGTAAATACATTTTGAGAATTGAAGATACAGATCAAAGTCGATATGTTGAGGGTGCCATTGAAGGTATGCTTTCCTCCATGGGTTGGGCAGGGGTTAATCATGATGAAGGTGTTGTTATAGATAAAGATGGCAAACTAATTGAAAAAGGTGAATACGGGCCCTATGTACAATCAAAAAGACTTCCTATTTATAAGGAGTATATAAATAAACTAATAGATAGTGGTGATGCCTATTATTGCTTTTGTACTAAAGAAAGAATAGATAAGATTAGAGAAGAGCAAAAAGCAGCAGGTCAACTATCTAGGTATGATGGCTTTTGTAAAGGTCTATCTCAAGAAGAAATTAATGATAGAGTTGAAGCTGGTGAATCCTATGTAATAAGATTAAAGCTACCGGAGAATTATGATATTTCCTTTAATGATGTAGTGCGCGGTAATGTGGTAATTAACACACAGGATATGGATGATCAAGTCCTAATTAAGTCAGATGGATTTCCAACCTATCACTTTGCAGTTGTTGTGGATGATCACCTTATGGGAATAACCCATGTAATTAGAGGAGAGGAATGGCTAATTTCAACACCAAAGCATATATACCTATATGAAGCATTTGGTTGGAATAAGCCACAATATGTGCATTTGCCTAACATATTAAATGCTGACAAGAAAAAGCTAAGCAAAAGGCAAGGTGATGTAGCAGTAGGTGATTTTGTTAAAAAGGGTTATTTACCAGAAGCCTTAGTAAATTATATAGCTTTAGTAGGATGGAGCTCAGAGGATAATCAAGAGATATTTACAATGCAGGAGCTAGAGGAAAAATTTTCCCTTGAAAGAGTTTCAAAAAGTGGTGGAGTTTTTGATATAAATAAATTAAACTGGGTAAACTCACATTATATAAAGGAAGCACCGATAGAACAAATAACAGATCTAGCCATACCACATTTGATTGAAGCAGGTTATATTACAGAAGCTGAAGCAAGCCATAAATATGAGTGGCTAAAGGATATGGTTGGAGTATTAAAGGAAAGTATTTCTTATGTAGGGGAGATATCAAAAAAAGTTGACATTTTCTTCAAAACAGAAATTCAACCAGAGGATGATGAAGCTAGAGACCTATTAAAGCTACAGCATATGCCCTTGTTGCTTAGCAAGTTTACAGAAAAGGTAGAAGCTGTAGATACTATTGAAGCTGATTTCGGCAAAAAGGCATTTAAGGAAATTCAAAAAGAAACAGGCATAAAGGGCCCCCAGTTATACAAGCCTTTACGTGTTGCAATAACAGGAAAAGCCCATGGTCCAGACATAAATCAAGTTATAAAAGTTTTGGGTAAACAAAACCTTATATCCCGCATACAATATGTAAAAGAACATCTTATATAAAGGCTTAGAACAGGAGAAGTAAATTTAAACCGAATTAAAGAGATGAGCTATCATTGGCTGAAAGTAGCTCTAATTACGGATAAATTGAAATGCACCTGGGAGCTGTCGCTTGAAATTTAGTAGAGTGAAACGGAAGGTCCCGTTAAAGACCCGAAAGAGGAGCATTATTATGCTTAATTAGAGTGGAACCACGAGGTAAACCCCGTCTCTAGTGTTAATTACTAGAGGTGGGGTTTTGTATTTAAAGGAGAAAGGAGGTTTAACAATGGCAATTTTAAAAACATTAAATGAAGATATTAAAGCAATTTTTGAAAGGGACCCTGCTGCAAGAAATACCCTAGAGGTGTTATTATGCTATCCTGGTCTACATGCAATAATTATCCATCGATTCTCCCATTATCTCTATAAAAGGGGTTGGGTTGTGTTGCCAAGAATTATCTCCAACATAGGAAGATTTTTTACTGGAATAGAGATACATCCTGCAGCACAAATTGGAAAGCGACTTTTTATAGATCATGGTATGGGAGTAGTCATAGGAGAAACAACAGAGATAGGTGATAATGTAACAATATATCAAGGGGCCACCCTGGGAGGTACTGGAAAGGAAAAGGGTAAACGACACCCAACCATTGGTAATAATGTTGTAATTTCATCTGGTGCTAAGGTATTAGGGCCCTTTAAGGTAGGAGATAACTCAAAAATAGGAGCAGGCTCTGTGGTGTTAAAGGAAGTACCCGCCAACTGTACAGTAGTTGGTGTTCCAGGTAAAATTGTCATTAAGGATAATAAGCCAATTAAGCTTTGCAATGAAATAGATTTAGATCATACAAAGCTACCAGACCCAATAGCTGATGAATTAAAGGCTTTAAAGGAAAAGATATCTGAATTACAAAAAAGATTAAATGAAAAAGAGAGGAGTAGTGGGGATGAAGCTATATAATACCCTTACAAGAAAAAAAGAAACCTTTGTTCCAATTGTACCAGGAGAAATAAAAATGTATGCCTGCGGTCCAACAGTATATAACTATTTTCATATTGGAAATGCAAGAACCTTTATGACATTTGATGGAATGAGACGCTATTTTCAATATCGAGGCTATAGGGTGACTTTTGTCCAGAATTTTACTGATATAGATGACAAAATTATACAAAAGGCTCAAGAAGAAAATATAAGCCCAAAAGAGGTTAGTGAGAAATATATTAGAGAATACTTTCAAGATGCGGAAAGCTTAGGTATACAAAAGGCAGACTTTCATCCAAAGGTAACAGAGAATATTTCAGAAATTATTAGCTTTATTCAAAGCCTACAGGACAAGGGATATGCCTATGAAGTAAAGGGAGACGTATATTTTGATGTAGATAAATTTAATGGCTATGGAAAGCTATCTAAGCAAAGTATTGATGATCTTCAATCGGGAGCACGAATTGAAGTAAATGAAGAGAAGAAAAGTCCTTTAGATTTTGTCCTATGGAAGTCAGCAAAGGAAAATGAGCCAAGCTGGGAAAGTCCTTGGGGAGAGGGTAGACCTGGATGGCATATTGAATGCTCAGCTATGGCAAAAAAGTATCTAGGTGAAACCATAGATATTCACGGTGGTGGAGGCGATTTAGTTTTTCCACATCACGAAAATGAACTAGCCCAAACAGAAGCAGCTCAAGATAAACCATTTGCAAACTATTGGGTACACGTTGGTTACCTAAATGTTGACAATAAAAAAATGTCAAAATCCTTGAATAACTTCTTTACACCGAGGGATATTTCTAGGGAATATGATTTAGAGGTTATACGATTTTTTATGTTTTCTGCCCATTATAGAAATCCAATTAACTTTAGTAAAGAGCTGGTTGAGGCTGCGAAAAATGGATTAGACAGGCTGTATAACTCCAAAGAAAACCTAGAGCATTTAATAGAAAATGCTAAGGATAAAGAAATAAAAGCTATAGAAAAGGAATGGATAGGCAAGCTGCCTGATTTCAGAGATAGCTACGTAAAAGCTATGGATGATGATTTTAATACAGCCGATGGTATAGCAGTTCTATTTGATTTAGTTAGATTTATAAACTCCAACATTTCTCCTGAATCCTCAAGGGCAGCCTTAAATACAGCATACGAACTGCTGCTGGAGCTGGCAGGAGTATTGGGGCTTTTAAATAAGAGGAAGGAAATTCTCAATACAGAGATAGAAGAATTAATAGATAAACGTCAACAGGCAAGAAAAGAGAAAAACTATCAGCTTGCTGATGAAATAAGAAATCAATTGAAGGAAAGAGGAATAGTTTTAGAGGATACCCCCCAGGGAGTAAAGTGGAAAAGGCTGTAGGGTAGCTAGATAAAAAACAGTAATTATGCTGAATTGCTAAAATAAAAGTATTAACATATAATATATAATAAGAAAGCAAAAAAACAGATTAAAAGGGTAAATTATGCAAAATATTACAGGTTTCTATTTATATGCTGTTGTTTTAGTAGAAGGTAGGTTTGTTATGGATAACTTTTTTAGTTTAATTAAAAGCCCCAAAACCATTAATAGTGAAAGAGATGTTAGAATGATGGCACCTTTGGTCTTGGCCTATATTGGCGATGCAATATTCGAAATATATGTTAGAAACCATATTATTGCTACATCTAATACTTCGGTTAATATAATGCATAAAAGGGCAACAAAATATGTAAAGGCTAAGTCACAAGCAATTATTGTCCATGCCCTAGAGAATCAACTAGAGGAGGATGAATGGCAGGTTGTTAAAAAGGGTAGAAATCAAAAGACAGCTACCTCCCCTAAAAATGCAGAGCTAATAGATTATAAATATGCAACAGGATTTGAAGCTTTACTTGGATATTTATTTTACTTAGGAAAGCATGACAGGCTAATAGAAATACTAGAAAAATCAGTAGTTATTATCGAAAAGGAATTAAGTATAAAGGGGAATTAATAATGGGGACAAGAACTAAAGCAATGGTAGCCATCACCATAGCACTGCTGGTTATTCTAGCTGTTAAATCACTTTTAATAGATCCAGTTACAGAATTAGATATAGATTCTAAAAAGTATCATGATTTTGTTTTAGAAAACATTGAGGAAAATTACGATAATGTAATAAAGCCTCTAATATCCTATAAAATTGTTGATATAAATCAAATAACAGAAGATGGAGAAACTATAATACTAAAAAGGATTAGTCAAGCTGAAGGGTGGAATAGTGAAGCTATTAAGGGACAATACCAGGCTACAGTCAGATTCTATTTCCTAGGTATATTCCCTTATAGAGATATAGAAGTTCAAATAAAAGGGGGAGTTGTAAATGGAGACTAACTGTAGGGTGGTTTTACTTGCCTATACACCTGAACCTGAAAGAATTATTGCTTCAGCTGCAAAGCTTTGCTATTCACCTAGTGATATTCAGTCACTTATGAATAGTTTACAGGAGAATGAAATAAAAAGATTTATTGATATGTTAGGCCGCTTGGGCCACGAATCACCCTTCGAGCATATAAATTTTACCTTTGGTATAGAAGGTGTTTCCAGAAGTCTAACCCATCAATTGGTAAGACATAGGGTGGGTAGCAGCTATTCCCAAAAGAGTCAAAGGTATGTTATGGAGGGAGCCTTTGAATATATTGTACCTCCAGAAATAAAGGAGCTACCAGAAGCTTATAGTGAATATAAAGAAGCAATGGAGCTTCAACAGAAGTCATATGACAAAATAGCCAAAATGTTGCATGATAAGCACTATGATAAACTCTTAGAAGAAGGAAAAACAGAAAAACAAGCCAAAAGCATGGCTGAAAAGCTGGCCATTGAAGATGCTAGATTTGTTTTACCTAATGCCTGTGAAACGAAAATTGTTGTAACAATGAATGCAAGAGCATTATTTAACTTTTTCCATCACAGATGCTGCAATAGAGCCCAATGGGAAATTAGGCAGCTGGCTACTAAAATGCTTATGCTGGTAAGACAAGTAGCACCCACCGTGTTTAAATATAGCGGACCAAATTGTGTTAATGGACCATGCCCAGAAGGCAGTATGACCTGTGGGCTAATTGATGAGGTGAGAAAGCAATTTAAGGCTGAATATAGCTAATAAGCAATGAAAAAGGTAGGTGCTACACCTGCCTTTTTGCTAAGATTTCTTTAAAATGTATATTAAATTAAAACCATATACTTATAATTATTATCTAGGTATTATGGTATAATATAATAATAGTTTATTTAAAGATAAAACGGAGTGGTGATGATGAGTACAGATAAAATAGTTGGAAGAAATCCAATTATTGAGGCTATAAAGGCTGGGCGAGAGATAGACAAGCTATTTATAGCTAAAGGTGCAGAAGAAGGCTCAATAAAAAAGCTTGTGGCAATGGCTAAAGATAAAAAAATACCATTGCAATATGTGGAAAGACCTAAGCTTAATCAACTGGCAGGTGGCGATACCCATCAGGGAGTTGTGGCTCAAGTGGCTGCCTATGAATATAGCCACCTAGAAGCAATAATACAAGCAGCAAAGGAAGGGGACAGACAGCCCTTTCTATTGATACTAGATGAAATTATGGATCCCCATAACCTAGGATCAATAATGAGAACAGCAGATGCAGTAGGGGTTGATGGCATTATTATTCCTAAACGAAGATCAGTTGGTTTGACGGCTGTAGTTGCAAAAACCTCTGCCGGTGCAATTGAATATGTTCCTGTTGCAAAGGTATCTAATATTGCCCAAACCATTGATAAGCTAAAAAATGAAGGAATATGGGTAGCAGGTGCCGATATGGATGGAGAAAAACACCACTATCAGCAAGACTTAAAAGGGCCAATTGCTCTTGTTATTGGAAGTGAAGGTAAAGGAATATCAAGACTAATTAAAGAAAAGTGTGATTACCTTGTTAAGGTACCTATGATGGGAAAGATAGCATCCTTAAATGCTTCCGTTGCTGCTGGAGTACTTATGTATGAAGTATTTCGCCAAAGAGCCGTAAAGGAATAGGGTGGGGAGGCCGTTGAAAGAATATCTAATTATTGATGGTTACAATGTAATTAATGGCTGGCCACAGCTGAGGGAAGTATGCAATGATGATTTAGATGAGGCTAGAAATAAGCTTATTGAAATGATGATGGAGTATCAGTCCTTTCGTGGAGTACATATAATAATTGTTTTTGACGCCCATTTAGTTAAAAAGAGTAGGGAAAAAAGAGAAAAGATAAAAGGAATAGAAGTTGTTTTTACTAAAGAAAGAGAAACAGCTGATTTATACATTGAAAGAAAGAGTATAGAACTATCTAAAAAAAATAGAGTTGTAGTTGCCACTAACGACTGGCTGGAGCAACAGATTGTATTGGGTGGTGGAGCCACCAGAATTTCAGTTAGAGAGCTAGCTATAGATTTTCAACATGTGAAGGGTAAAATAAACAACAAAACCCAAAAAAGTGTTAAATTAAAGGAAGAATTATCAAATCGCATAGATGATACAATATTGAAAAAACTTGAAAAATTCAGGCGCAAGCTATGATTTTTCTTGACTTTACATAATGTCATGGTATATAATTAAGTCATAATTTTGGGCATTTTACAAATTGTTGGAGGCGATGCGTGTGATTGTTGGCGGGGGTGCTGCTAAGAGAGATATTTTAGAGATTAGTACAGATATACCTGATGAGACAATGGTTGAGGATGCAAAAAATGGTGATATGGTTGCATTAGAATTACTTATAAAAAAGTACCGAAACTTTGTACGAGCTAAAGCTAGATCATATTTTCTGATAGGAGCCGATCGTGAAGACATTATTCAAGAGGGTATGATTGGTCTTTATAAAGCTATTCGTGATTTTAGACCCGATAAACTGTCATCCTTTAAGGCTTTTGCTGAGCTTTGCATAACAAGGCAAATTATTACAGCAATAAAAACAGCCACTAGACAAAAGCATATACCACTAAACTCCTACGTATCATTAAACAAGCCTATTTACGATGAAGAATCCGACAGAACTTTACTAGATGTGATTTCTGGCCATAAAATAACAGATCCCGAAGAATTAATAATATGTCGTGAAGAGCTTGGACACATAGAGGGTAAGATTGGAGAAATACTAAGTGATTTAGAGTGGAAGGTTTTAATGCTTTATTTACAAGGAAGATCCTATCAAGAAATTGCCATAGATTTAAAAAGGCATGTCAAATCCATAGATAATGCATTGCAAAGGGTAAAAAGAAAATTAGAAAGATATTTAGAAGTAAGGAATAGTTAAGTTTAAATAGTATTGACAATTATAACTATTACATAGTAAAATATTTTACGAGTAGGGTTTTCATCTATGTAGCATACCAAGGCCTTTTATTATTAAAGGCCTTGAAATTATGTATTTACCATAGTTTGTTTTTTTAGAAACACCCGGCATAGTTTTCATATTCACAATGGTCCTTTGAGCTTATAAAGGTCAGACCAAAAATATAGTCCATAACAAAAGTTGTACTCAATTAAAGATAAGGAATATTTTTAGCTTGTTCCTAAAAAAGGTTTATTGATGCTACTTTTGGATAATACTACTTTATATCAAGGAGGAGAAGAAATGGCAAGGCAAAAGTTTGAAAGAACTAAACCCCATGTAAACATAGGAACAATAGGACACGTAGACCATGGAAAAACAACATTAACAGCGGCAATTACAATTACATTAAACAAGAAGTTTG
>NZ_WBZC01000004.1 GCF_009017275.1 Alkaliphilus pronyensis
TTAACTTTTGACTCTTAACTTTTAATTATTAATTTTTCCATTTTCCATTTTTTATTTTCATTTCCCTTCTACCAATCTATGTTTGCATCTTCAACCATTTCTTCCATTTCATGGGTACGATCTCTAGTCATAAGATTTGTCACAGCATCTCTAGCATTGCTTCCCTCATACAAAACCTTATATATCTCCTCTGTAATAGGCATTTCAATACCATGCTTTAAGGATAACTGGTATGCAGCTTTTGTTGTGGTTACTCCTTCAACAACCATACCAATTTTTTTGAGGGTTTCTTCTAAAGTTTTTCCTTCACCAATCAGTATTCCTGCTCTTCTATTACGACTATGCATGCTTGTACAGGTTACAATTAAATCGCCTATTCCCGTAAGTCCTGCGAAGGTAGCTAGATTGGCCCCCATTTTTTTGCCCAATCTTGCAATTTCTCTAATACCCCGGGTCATTAAAGCAGCTTTTGCATTGTCGCCGAAGCCCAAGCCATCGGAGACACCAGCGCCAAAGGCAATAACGTTTTTTAGTGCTCCACCTAGCTCAACACCAATTAAATCTGGATTAGTATATACTCTAAAGCTCTTAGTAATAAAAACATCTTGAACCAGCTCTGCAATTTCTTTTTTTTCTGAAGCAACCGCTAAGGTGGTAGGCATATTTTTACATACCTCCTCTGCGTGTGAAGGTCCAGATAGAGCAGCAAATGGGTTACTAGGTAGTTCTTCCTTTATCACCTCAGATATTCTCATTAATGTATTCTGCTCTAAGCCTTTAGAAGCATTTATGATAATTTGATTTGGTCTAATGTAGTTTTTTGCAGATTTTATTACTTCTCTAATTACCTGTGAAGGTACTGTAAGCAAAACCAATTCTGTGTCGGTAACTGCTTTTTCTATATCTGTAAAAAGCTTTAAGCTATTTGGAATAAAAACCCCTGGTAAATACTTGGAGTTTTCATTAGTTGCTATTATTTTTTTTAACTGGGCCTCTTCCTTCATCCATAAATTAACCTGGTGCCCTTTTTTGTGTAATAAAAGACTCAAGGCTGTTCCCCAGCTTCCAGCCCCCAAAACAGTTATTTTACTGTTATTCAATTATAACCCTCCTTTTGTTTTAGAACCTGCTGATATTTTTCTTTCTGTACCATTAAGTAGTCTTTGTATATTACCACGATGTCTATATACAGCCATAATTGCTAAGGCTAAGCCAAATAAAAAGTATTGGGTTCCATGTATGATGAATACAAATGGTAATAAGCTAATGGCAGTTATCGATGCCAATGAAACATACTTAAATCGAAATAGGATTATAACACCTATAATAATACAAATTAGTGCTGATAGTGGCTGAACAAATAAGCCTACCCCTATGGAAGTAGCAATACCCTTTCCTCCTTTAAACCTTAAAACAAAGGGCCAATTATGACCTATAATAACTGCTATACCACATAACAGCATTAGGGTTACACCCCCATAGTATTTACCTAAAAATACTGCTATAACACCTTTAAGGCTATCCCCTAAAAATGCCCAGGCTCCTGCCTTCAAACCCAATGTTCGTAGTACATTAGTTGAGCCTGCGTTACCGCTACCATAATTACGAATATCTATATTGGCTGCTATTTTACCAACAAAATATGATGTAGAGAAATTACCCAGCAGATATGCAACCAGAATCCAAATCAAATAATTCACTTATTTCCCTCCTTTTTCTCGTTCTCTGAGTATAAATCGGATTGGGGTTCCCTCAAACCCATAGCTTTGTCGAATTTGGTTCTCTATATATCTTAGGTAAGAAAAATGCATTAATTCCTTGTCATTAACAAAAAGTATAAAGGTGGGTGGTTTAACAGCTGCCTGTGTAGCATAGAATATTTTTAATCTCTTGCCCTTGTCAGAAGGAGGCTGGTTTAGTAATACAGCTTCTCCTATTATCTCATTTAAGCCTCCAGTCGGTATTCTTAGTGCATTTTGATTAGCAACAAATTTTACTGTATCTAAAATTTTCTCCATTCTTTGACCAGACAAGGCAGAAACAAATAAAATTGGTGCATAATCTAAATATGCCAGTTCATTACGAACTGTTTTAGTAAACTCCTTCATTGTATTTGTTTCTTTTTGAATTATATCCCACTTGTTAATAACAATAACCATACCTTTGCCGTTTTCATGGCTATAGCCTGCTATTTTTTTATCCTGTTCAGTAACACCTTCAGTAGCATCAATTACCAAAAGACATACATCTGCTCTATCTACTGCTGTAAAGGACCTTATTACGCTGTATCTTTCAATATTTTCTTTAATTTTACTTTTTCTTCTCACTCCTGCTGTATCAATAAGCAGATATTTATCTTCTCCATCAGTAAAGGGAGTATCAATCGCATCTCTTGTGGTACCTGCAATATCACTTACTATTACCCTGTCTTCCCCTAATATATAGTTAATAATAGAGGATTTTCCTACGTTTGGTTTTCCTATAATAGCCACCTTAATCATTTCATCCTCTTCTTTATTTCCCTTATCATCTGGAAAATGTGCCACTACAGCATCTAATAGATCGCCTATATTTAAGGCTGAGGATGAAGATATTTCAATAGGCTCATTCATTCCCAGTTCAAAGAAGTCATAGTAATAGGGAGAATGCTCTAATGTATCAACCTTATTTATGGTTAGAATAACTGGCTTTTTGGCTTTTCTCAACATAGAGGCCACCTCTCTATCTGTTCCAGTTAATCCTTCTCTTCCATCTACTAAAAAAATTATTACATCTGCCGTTTCTATTGCAATTTCTGCCTGTCTTCGCATTTGGGCTAGAATAGTCTCTTTTGATTCAGGCTCTATTCCACCTGTATCAATAAGGGTAAATACATTATTCAACCACTCTGCCTCAGTATATATACGGTCTCTTGTTACTCCTGGATAATCTTCTACAATAGATATACGCTTTCCCGCAACTCTATTAAACAATGTTGATTTTCCAACATTGGGTCTTCCTACAATCGCAACTACTGGTTTTGCCATATAAACCCACTCCCAAAAAATAAATTCTTACTAGCTTAGTATTGCTTTTACAAATCCATTTCCATTAATAGGCGATATTTTAACTGGACAACCTAAAAAGCTTCCTAGCTCTTTTACTGTTATATCATCAAGAAAAATCTCTTCGCCTGACTTTAGCATGTTTTCACCTATTATAATCATATCTCCTAGTTCTATACCCTTTAATGCTTCAAAAATGTCTTTACCTGTCAAAAGTCCACTTACCGACACTTCTCCTCCAAAAAATTCATTTTTTACACACACCACATTTATTGTAATACTATTAACCTCTTCAGTTATTTCTTTACAGATGTTCCTCATAAACCTACATGCTAATTCTCCTGAAACCACTGTTATTTTTTTACCTCTAGCTGTTACATTATTACCCTTAATGGATGTTCTTATTTCCTCTTGAAATTTCACAGCCATTCCTACTCCATTTTCAAGCTGTGGAAAACCATCATAGCTGGCATAGTTAGGAAAATCAACCTCAGCCAATATATAAAACTCATCTGATAAATACACAAAATTTCTTTTAAGCCTTTTATAAAAATGTTTTTGCCAATCTTCAACCTGCTTAATTGTATCTAAAGCCATTTCTTTATTGAAGGGCTTAATCTCATACAGGGTATCTCTATACCTTGTAAGTCCTACGGGAACCACTGCAACGCTACCTATAGCATCCCCTAGTTCACCTAAATCCATAAGAGTTCTATCTAATTCGTTTTTGTCGTTAACTCCTGGGCAAAGAACAATTTGACAGTTCATTCTAATTTCATTATCTGCAAGCTTTTGTAATAGTTCTAGTATATTGTCGGCATATGGATTATTAAGGATTTTTTTTCTTAGATCACCCTTTGTTGTATGTACAGAGACATTTATTGGACTTATACGATATTTAATAATTCTATCAATATCTCTTTTCTTCATGTTAGTTAAGGTAATATAATTACCGTGTAAAAATGAGAGCCTTGAGTCATCGTCCTTAAAATATAGACTTTGTCTCATATTTGGTGGTAGCTGGTCTATAAAACAAAATATACACTTGTTTTGACAGCTTTTCATATGGGCTAAAATAGGATTGTCAAAATCTATACCCAAGTCCTCATCAAAATCCTTTTCTATTTCCAATATCCACTGTTGCCCATCGGGTTTTTCTATCTCAATTTCTAAATATTCATCTGCAATAAGATACTTATACTCTATTATATCTTCAATAGCCTGTCCATTTATACTAATAAGTAAATCTCCCTTTTCGACCCCTAGCTCCTCAGCTATACTAGCCTTTTCAACATAATTTATAAGGTTTTTAATATGAGCTTCCTTCAAAAAAACACCTACTTTAAATAATTATAATAAAATTATTTTATCACACCTTTGAGTATATTACATCAAGTAATAATATCATTTTAGCTTAGATATAGTCAATAAAAGTTAAGCCTGTAATGTATCCTTTACATTTTGCACCAACTCTGCATATAACCTGTAGTCTTTTCGTATACCATATGCAGTAATAGGTTTTCCAATGTACATAAGCTTTAGTTTTTTTGACATAAATCCTCCTACTCTTACTGGTAGATTTATTAAAGCAATTGAGTTAACTACATGTAGATGTTTTTTACTATGTATATTGCAATAAAGAGCATAATTATATATTAATTCTGTTAATTGTGTCCTACACGCTCCCATTCCCAAGACATAAATATCATTACTTTGATTATCTCTACCCATGTATAAGGGGATTCCAATACTACTATTAGTTATATAGTCATAATAGGGTATAGACATTATTTCCTTTATAAATGGTACTCTATCGGTGGGTAAAAGATTTAAATGTATGCTTGCGGCTACTATAGAGGTATGGGCACCACCATAGCAGCTATATATTATCTTCATAGTCTCCACTCCAGCATTCTCTTATTGATTGACCTATTAAGCTCTTTTTTGTTTATTCGATAAAAAAAGCTGTCGTATTTGCTTAAATTTATAATAATTATACTATGGTTAAATATAGTAGCTAACCCATTTAAAATATTTATTAATATTTTTATTTTGCAGGAGGATTTTATAATATAGACCTCGTTTAGCTTATGATCGATTCCCATAAAAAATAGCTTCATTGGCTCTATTGCCTTTGTTTTAATATGTTTATAATCCATCTTTAAATGAATATATGCAGCTAAAAGAGCTGCATAATCATTTTTCTTAAATACGTATATATACTTCATTCTGTCACCTAATGCCTAACAATGATGTATGCACCTATTTCAAGGTCATGCACCATACCTCTTGTTGTTTTAGCTATTAACAGTGCCACCCGCTCCCTTTGCTCTTCATTTGCTGCATAAAAAATTGGTGCCGATGAGCTACTAACAACATTTTTATCAATAGTTACTACTGCAATTACATTTCCCGTAATACCTATATCCATTATACTACCCCCTATTCCTTGTTACAAAGGCATCAACTGGCTTCCTTTTAGCCGATTCAAGAACAGGCGATCGTTTCACTACCTCAACTAATGAATCTGTATCAGATTTCATAGTAATTAATGCCATTACTACATTACCATTCTCAGGATTTCTTCTTGCAATAGGTGTAAAATCTGGCTCGTCTAAGTCCTTACGAATACCCAATTGTGTAGCAGCATTATGTTGTATAGACTGTCTTTGTCCTATATTAGCCAATATTGTTACTGCATATGGGTTTTTAGGTATAATTTCCACAGCTATTCCTGATTCTAAAAAGATTTTTCTTGAATCCTTAAGTCCTATATTCATAACTGGTACACCTGCTACAGTTAGTAAAGGTCCATCAAAGGTTATTTTTGCTGCCTTCACATGGGCAATATCTTCTATTGCCCTACCCTTTAGCATATTAGATAAAGCTAAGTATAATGCAGTTCCAAATATTACACCAAGCAAAATCTGTGTAATCCAATGGAATTTAAAATGTACTCCAAAATAAACTCCTATAGAACTAATTAAGGATGTTAGGATAGCAATATAGTTTCTTGCTTCAAAGGCTTTAGCTATATCTTCAATATAAGCTGTTCCTCTTGGAACTAGCTCAGTTACCTCAATGTTATCAAGGCTTTGTCTTTCCATATTTCTCACATCTCTAAACTGCTGTGCTGCTAAAGCTAAAAAGGTTACAGCTACAAATTCTTTTTCTATTATTGAAGGTAATGCCACAGCTCCAAGGGCCGAGGCAATAATACCAAGGGTAAAGTGGGATAAATAGGCTTGTGGATAAGTGGGATATTGCCTGTAATCCACCTTCATCATTAAAACTCTTGCCAATGTTCCCATAATTAATGAAGTTACAATTAATGTTAGATACTTATCCATTTAGACTATCTCCACCTTGCTATTTCTTTCTTCTTCCTAAAAAGCTTTTAAACTCATCTTTGAAATTAGATATTTTGGACTTCCACTCCTTACCACCACTGCTTAGAAACAGGAACAGTATACCACCACCACCTATTACAGCCAGTAATGCAGCTATGCCTGTACCAGAGCCAGCATTGCTTTCCTGCTGTGGCTTTGCTTGTTCTGTATCACCCTCTTGGTTGTCCTTAAAGGTACCACCAAATAAAGCAGTGGCTATGGCTTCAGATATATACTGGCTGGATTTTTCTGCTCTTTCTCTAGTATGCTCATAGGTACCCATTTCTAACAGCATTGCTTTGGGTGTTAGGTCTTGGTTATACCCCCCTCCTGCATAGAAGATGTCCTTAATCAATCCTGGATACATTTTATCTGCCACCGACTTTACCTTCCATGCCATTTCTTCATTTGCTTTAAAATTCTGATTTCTTCTACCCACAACTAGTCTTACCTTAGAAGCTGGTTCGCCATTTATATCAGCAAGATATGCCTCAGCTGGTACTGCATCCCTGTGTACATCAACTAAGGTATTAAGTCCATTATCCCTCATTAGCTGTACAGCTGTTCTTCTTGATCTTTTATAAGCACCTGCATCATGAGGTACATGGTTTGTGTTATCAAAAATTGCTTTTACACCATTATTCTGAAAACCTTTTTGTAGGCTTTCAGCAACCTTTAGAATTCCTCCTCCTCCTTCTTCACTTTCTGTTCCATCAGTTGGAACATAAGACTCTGCACTATGGCTACAATATATTCCTACCTTTCTATCCTCTTCATTAGCAACTAAGTTTTCTAATCCTATATTGTTTCTTAATGCAAAAACAATTTCTTCGTAGGCTACTTCATTTATCTCAGGTAATGTAACATCTTCAATGAACTCTGCATAAGCAGTTTTACTTGTTTCATTAACCCTTACCACCTTATACATTTTATTATCTTCACTTAGGTACTGATCTCCTTTAGTTACCTCTCTTGCTGTATCAAACAATTTATCTCCGTTTTTTACATTAAAAACCTTATAATAATCGCCGTAATCATGGTACCAATCGTCTCCATAGGACAGCTGAAGAGACATTGCTATAAGTATCATAGACAGTAGGCAAATAATTTTTTTATTTTTCATCTCTATCATCTCCTATTTTTTTGCTTTTATTATCTTCACTATTTTTGTTAGATTGGTCCTTTTCACCTAACCCACTAACAAAATGTCCTTTATCAAAGTGTAATCTTTTCTTTTCAGTTCCTCCTTGTAGTCTTTCACGGGTTTCTCCAACAATTTCTGCAATTAATACTGCCACTACTCCTGCTATTATAGTTGTGTCTGCACCACCTGCGCCACCGAATCTTGTAGGAGCAGGAACATTGTTTATGGTATTAATAATTAACTGTATTACATCACTTAAAATTACTCCACCGATGCCTGCAATAAATGCTGCCCTTCTAGATCTACCTATTATATAAGCAGTTAAACCAGCTAAAGCTGGATAAACATAGTTAGGATCAATCATTTGTGCCTCTGGATCTGCTGGTAAAACATATCTTTGAACCCCATATATAATGCCACCTGCTATTACAGCAGCAATAACAGCCCTAGTTTTTTCTTTGGTGGTTTCTGCCTTAACAAATAGATAAATAATTAACCCTAGGGGTATTATAAAGCCTGCAACATTTACAGATACGTTTTCTGTTATATTAATGTCTGGGATAAATATTGTAGATAATACTATGGCGAGAATAATTACTATAGCTGCTTTATCATTTAGACGAAGACGGTCTAATACTCTTTCTGCTAAACCCATAAATATTAGCACTGCAACTCCAATCAACAAAATCATTCCTATGGACATTGTTTACTCCTCCTTATTTAAAACTTAGGTTAACTCTAGGTTTCCCTTTGGTAGTTTAAAGTATACGGGAGGAAAAAATGAACAAAAAAAATCAAATTATTATTCTTGCTATAGAATACTAATTTGTTCTGTATTGCTGTATACCTATTATGTTTTTCTTATTTATTTTTATGTACCAACTAAAAATATTGTATAAAATAGCCAATCAAAAATACAAATGGGTTTAATATAAAATCATCTAACCCCTCCATTCTGATTATTGATTTCTCATTAAATACAACTGTAAATCTATGTTAATGGATTGTCAACCCTTTCTAAGCTTAGTTCAAAATAGTCTAACATGTTTTCAAACATTTCCTTTCTACCTTCATTCACAAAGCCTAGCTTTTTTAGCACATTTACCGATCGTTGATTTTGGGGATAAGCTAAAGCAATTAACTTTTTATAATCATAGTTGTTTTTAAAATACTCCAAATATCCTCTACCTATTTCTGTGGCATATCCTTTATTCCACTCTTTACTGTTGAGAGCATATAAATACTCGATACTATCAAGGCTTTTTATATAGTTTGCTCCTGCATGTCCAATAAGTTTTCCTGTCTCCTTACATATAACACCTAAAACACCGTAGCCTCTTTCCTTAAGATGATTTATAAAATAATCCATAAGCTTTTCAACTTCCTCGGGAGTTCTTCTCTTTCTATTACCTAACCAAATATAAACTTTATCATCACATAGCATATCACAGTAGTCATTAAAATCAAGAGGCTTAATTGGTCTTAAAATCAGTCTCTCAGTTTCTATCATTTGAGTTTTTTTCTCAATATGATTTAGGGGTGCCCATGCTTTTATTTTGGGTTCTCCCTCTTTATAGCACCAAATCCATCCATTTAGCTCTTTTTCCATTACTAGAACTTCTCCAACTTCAAGATTGAACTCTATTGCACAATAATCCTCTAAAATTGATCCCTTTTCCCCTTGCCTTTTGATTATTTGATGAGGTATCCAGCCTTCATTGTCTTCGGTTTTACATAATACCCAACCTCCCCAGTCACCATCATCAGATTCTTCTATACAAGCCACTTTTTGGTTTTTATTGACTGTAATAGGATTAGTAAATTCATTTCTTCTGTTCTTAACTACTCTATACTTAATCATAAGCTAAAACCACCTTCTTTTGTATATGTTCACCCTTTACTTTTCCAATAATTTAAACTTATCTCTGTTTCTCAACCATATTATTAACACCTAAACTAATTATTTGCATCTTCATCTTAAAGCTATTTATTGAATCATCAATTTTGCTTTCATCATCAATGGCTACCAGTATACAGTCCTTTAAAGAGGCAAATAATAGTTCAAAAACGCTTTTTCTAAGCTCTTTAGAATCTACTTTTAAAAGCAAATTATTCCAGCATTTCTCCAACATTGGGTGATGAAGAATTGAAATTATCATGGAGTTGTAAAATATTGATGTTGCCTTAGCACTCTTTATAATTTGCTTAAGTAATAATACTCTATTTGATTCCTCCTTATTTTTTAGTTTATTAATCTCACTGATAAACAGGGCTTCAATAAGATCATAAATGTTCAGTTGTGAACTGCTTACAATGGACTCCAGCTCGAAACGCCTTTGCTTTTGAGTTTCAGATATTAAAAAAGCTAGGGCTTCTTCTTTGTCTATAAAGTAATGATAAAAGCTACCCCTTGGTATGTCTGCTGAAGTGGCAATATTCTTAACAGATACTTCTTCAAGGGGTACACGTGAATACTCATCAAAAACAGCCTTATATACTCTCTTTTGCTTCTCTTTACTTAAATTAAAATAAGTTTCTGTTGGCATTTTTATCTATCCTTTTATTTACCTATATTTAGTCTTTATTTTATCATATAATTTGGGATTACGGGAAAAAGGACAAACACTAATACACACAGCGCATCCCATAGTGGCAGTAAAAGATACAAAGCACTTCTCTCTATTGTAGCATTCATATCTATCCTTTGTGTTTTCAGAATGGCTTGCTTGTGCAAACTCTGGCTTTTCATAGATTGCTTCAGCAGGACATGAACTAACACATTTACCACAACCCTTACAAAACTCTCCAATCCAATCGTGTTCAGTTGTATCTGTCTCCTCAAATATTTTTTCATCAATGAAAATCGGAGATATGCGGCATCGTGGTCCAAATTCTTTTGTTATAACCATTGCATGTCGACCTATTAGGCCTAAGCCTGCTTTTTCTGCAAGTGGCACATAATCAACTAAACCTCCTAATGGATGGTTAGCCATACCAATTATATTATATTTGTCTTTCAGCCACATTACAATATCATTTGTTGCAATTCCTAAAGAGTTGTAGGTTTTTTGAACTTCCATTCCAGCATCTATTTTAGGTGCCTTTTCGATGGGTTCCTTTTTCATTTCTTGAGCAAAAACTAGGGCGTACTTAAAGGGAATAGCTTTTCCTTCAAAAATATACTCCTTCGATACCTTTGTAAATCCAACAATTACCTTGTGTTTACTCCATGAGTATTGTAGCAAGTCATTCCAAATATCCTTATTAGGAAAGTTTTTAATCACATTTTCACTTGTGTGTGGAATCTCTTTACTATTTTCCAGTGAATATAAATAATCCTCCATATAGCTATAGTTCTTTTTAATATTAATCATCATACTAGGCATTATTTTTGCCATGTGGGTTACCAAGCGAATAGTACCTTTTATTCCTTTATTAGCAAACATTCTTTTCCCTCTATTTTTAACAGCACCAGGCTTTTTCTTGTATTCACTGGTTGTAAAATACTCAAAGCCCTCCATTACAGCATTATTGCTCCCAATCAGTATTTTTTCTGGGAATTTTTTTAGTCTTGCCAAAAACTTTATTTCTTCTTTGCTTGTCATGTTAAATCCCCCTGTCTAATGACACGTGTCATTGTTGTAGGAGTATTATATAATGACATGCGTCATTTTGTCAATTCATTTTTTATCAAACTCGGAGGCACTTATCTCCCGCTTAAGAAGTGGGAGTGTTAGTAACGCCGCTGAGATAAAGCTGGGTATGTTTTTGTTAAATAATTAAAGCAAGTAATTATTTTCCTCATTGGCTTGTTCTATAGTTCTAATTTCATATGATTTATATCCCAGTGCAATGAATGGGTCAGCCTCTGCAATTTCTATAGCTTCAATTTTATCTTCTGCTAGAAAAATAACCATACCACCTGGATAATCCGTAAAGGGTCCACAAAGCACAAGCTTATCCTGGGAATCTAAATCCTTTAAATACTCTACGTGACTATTTATAACTTCATTGTTTAATAGCTTTAGATTCTTCATTAAGTATACAAATGTCATTTATTATCCCTCCATTTAGTTTGCCTAATGCAAAATGAGTAAAAACAGCTTATTCTTCTTAACCCACATTAAATATCCTTATTATGTAAATTAGATACAAGAATTAGCATCCTAACAGTGGAATCTATCTTTCTATTCATAGCTTTTCTCCACGAGTTAGACAGTGGAAAACACATATTATCTTTAACTTTTTGCTCCATATCCCAAAATCCATCTTCTAATAAGTTTTTATAAATCCATTCAATTAAAAACTTGCATTTAGTTGAAATTAAACTATATTTACTTAATAACTCAAATGCACTTATATATCTGCTTGCTTGTTTTGAACAATAATTATCTGGTAGGCTTTTTAAGCTTTTATCATAAATATAATAGATGCCTTTTTCTGAATTAATAACATAATCTAGGTACTTAGACTCAGTGTCGCTAGATAAAAACTTCGATAATAGGGCTACAACGTAAAAGTTTTGAAATCCCCACATATGCTTTTCTTTTGGTGATTTATGCACTTCATAATAAGCTTCTTTATAATACTCCTTGTTGAATTTTTCTTTTGAAAATGCATAGGTTATTATACTTGCCCAATCTTTAGCTGTTTCTATTGCTAAGGCATTTGATGGGTCAATTATCAATACCCACGTTGAAACAAACAATCTAGTTAATAAATCCCAATCATGTTTTTTTTCCTTGTAATCCCTTAAATCCAGTTCTCCAAGTAAATATTTTTCCATGTAATTTAAGGCTTTTTTAATTGGCTCATCTTCTTTGTCTAAGCCCAATATAAGTAATCTTCTCATGGCCTGTTCTGTAGTTATGATTGACGTTGAAAACTGACTCATACTATGAAATTGGCCCCAAGAACCATCCTCCCACTGAAGACTTGTTATATTCTTTACCCATTTAGTTTCCATAATTTTGTTTTTAACTCTTATAAGTTCTTCATTATCTGTATCTAATTTCATTACATCACGCATTAGAAGATATTTGGGTATAGGGTCTATATTGGTTATTAGCAGTTCTTCTACTGTAACCACGTAGCTTCACTCCATTTACATTTAAGTTTCAGAAATACTCTGTTCCTATCCTTTTATTGTCTTTAAAAAATCTGTTTTTTCTTTTTCATTATTAAATAATGAAAACCATTCACAAACCTCTACTGCAAAATCAATAAAAGCTACCCCTTGTGCTGTTATAATATTCCTATCTGTTAAAGCTCTTTTGTTTTCAAAATTATTTCTTGGAAAAGGATCATCTTCATTAAACTGTGCTTTATGTTCATCTGTCCATTCAATAATTGATGTCGTATATTTTTTATCCTTCAAAACTCCCGCTTTAGCCAAAAATCTTGGGCCTGCACAGATGGCAGCTAAAAGCTTATTTCTATCGTTTAACTCTTTTATCAAATCCATTAGCTCAACTCTTATTTCTCCATTCCATCCACCAGTTATTATCAGACCTTCTATCTCATCATTTACTAATATGTCTTTAACTAGCATTAATGGCTTGTACAACATCCCACACCTGCTTTTAATTATCTTATCTTCAAAAGCTACAGGTATTATTTCTTTCTCGGTATTTGTACCCAATAAATGTGTTAAAAAGGTAATTTCAAAGTCTGCCATATCATCATAAATAAATACCAGTATTTTTTTCACAATTATCCCCTCATTTCAATATATTTTTCAAATAACTTAGCAACAACCCTTTATTAAAAATTCTTGGTGTTTTACAGCCTATCGGGCTTTTTCTTAGTTTCCAGTAATACTAGAGCATCATTAAGCTTAGTGCTATCAGTCACTCTTAACCAAATCCATTTCCCATCATGATATTGCCTTGTATTGTTTACTAATTCTAATGTCTTCTTACTTATTTTGTTTTTTACTAAATTGAAGCCTTCTAACTCTTTCCTACCAAAAGTAAATAGAATAGTAAAAGCCCTTCTTTCAGGATGAATTGATATAATTGTTCGTCTACCTTTTTTATACTGTAGCTCCCAACCATAATTCTTACCACCATATTTAATATATTTTTCCAGATTGTAACTGCTTTCGATATTACCAATTAGCTTATCCCACAGCTCTATAACTTGACTCAGTTCAATGAACTTTCTCATAATATCTTCTGTTGGCTTAATTCTTTCATTAAGCATTCGAGAGTATTGACCTTGTAGCTTTATCTGTTCATTTAATCTTTTTATGTTTTCATAGGGCTTTATACAGCCATGATACTCATTTCTTTTAATTTTTTCTTGGGCCTCTTCTTGAATGCTTTCTAACCTTACTGCTCTTTCTTCAAGTTTCTCACAAATAAAATCATCACACTGGGAACAGTTTTCATATCCACGTTTTATTACACAGGGTCTAACCGGACAACCATCGTCAATTAGATTAGCGGTTAAGCAATCTGAACTAATGCATCCCTCGCAATAAATATCATCTGGTTCTATTCTAAAACCAAAAAACTTAAACCAACCATCACTCAACAATTGTCTTTTATCTTCTTTTTCAATATTTTCTTTATAGGCTAGACATAAGTCGCACCTATAGCCGCACCTAGTTAATATCTCTTTTCCCATTCTCTAAAGCTCCCCCCCCTTTAATACATTAAGACTAATAAATAATGTTTGCTACAACGTTATGAATATCACTTAATTAAATATTGGTTTCTACAATAAAGCGTTAAACCCTTGCGATTGCAGCGTATAAGTTAGAAGTTAGAAGTTGGAAGTTAGAAGCTTGAGATAATATAAAAACTCTCACCTCTAGCCTCTTGCATCCTGCCTCTAAGTTGCGTAAAAGTGCTAGGATTTTGAAGTAACAAAGAAAATTGGGCTTTTTCATCAGTCTAAACCCAACGTTTGAGTTGGGCTTATTATTTAGTATGTGTCTTTATCTATTTAATTGGAATTATTACTGTAAATTCTGTTCCTTTACCTACTTCGCTATTAACCTTTATCCTTCCGTTAAATGCTATAACAATATGCTTTACAATTGCTAAGCCCAGCCCTGTACCACCTAGCTTTTTGCTTCTAGCCTTATCTACCCTGTAGAAGCGTTCAAACAATCTAGGAAGTTCATTTTTGGGTATACCTAAGCCTGTATCTCTTACTACTATAACTACATTTTTATATTTTTTATATGCATTTATGTAAACTTTTCCACCCTGGGGAGTATATTTAATGGCATTGTCTAATAAATTAATTAACATTTGCTTAAACCAATCTCTATTTCCATATATCTGTGGTAAGCTACCTTCTATCTCTGTGTTGATTACAATTTCTTTGTCATTTGCTATAGGTTTTATAATTTCAATTACTTCATTTATTGCCTCTGTAGTATAAATTTCTTGTCTAATATTATTTGTTGTGCTTTCAATTTCTGATAGGCTTAAGATATCATCTATAAGTCTTGATAATCTCTCTGTTTCTATATCAATTATATCAAGAAAACGCATTTTAGTTTCTTCATCATCTATGGCATCTGACTTAAGGGTTTCTACAAAGCCACTTATTGAGGTTAAGGGTGTTTTTAGCTCGTGGGAAACATTAGCAACAAAATCCGAACGCATTTTTTCTAGTTTTCTTATCTCTGTTACATCCTCTAATAAAGTAACTATACCTATCACTCTAGTAGGATCATCTTCTAGCCTAATTAAGTTGGTGTATATTTTTAATATTCTTTCCTTTGGTTCATATATTGCAATTTCCAATTGTGTGTTTTGATGATTCTCAAACAAATCCTTTATTCTTTCCTCTAAAGCATTATTTCTAATTACTTCTAATATGTGTTTTCCAATTGCCTCCTCTGCCTTTACTTCAAACAATCTTTCAGCAGCAGGATTTATTAGAATAATGCGATGCGTATTATCTACAGCTATAATAGGGTTTATAATACTGATTAACAGTGCTTTAAACTTAGTATTATTATCAGATAGTTTATCAATAGTTGTTTTTAATATATCAGCCATATTGTTAAAATTATTTGCCAATAACCCTATTTCATCATCAGAGGTTACGTCAACTCTTCGATTAAAGTCACCTTCAGCAATTTTCCTCGACACATCAGTCATTTCATAAATAGGCTTCATCAAACGTTTAATAAACCTATATGCTAATATAAGGGACGCAAATAAACCAAATAAAACTGATATACCAATATAGTAATAAAGCTTACTGTTAATAACGTTTATTTGCTGTAGGGTAATAGCAAGCCTTATAACCTTAATTTGAAAGATATCAATATTAACTGGTAGTGCTATGTATAGCATCTCTTCATTAATGGTAGTGCTATATCTTACAGACTTCCCAATTTCTCCTTGGTAAACAGCTAACACTTCTGGTCTATTATAATGATTTTCTATTGTCCTCATGTCAGCTACTGAATCTGCCAACACTTCTCCTTTTTCATCTATAATGGTTATTCTAGCGTTAATTCTTTTACCATAGTCTATAATCATTTTCTGAAGATCGTTAATTGTTAGGGAATCTCCCTTATCCATAATTACTTTTTCTAGTAATAGACCGTTGGAGATCAGCCTATTCTCCAGCTCATCCACGTAATTTGTTCGAATTAAAGTAAGATTTAAAAAACCAGATAAAAGTATCCCTAATAGAATTATTATAAAGAATGCAGCAAGTATTTTTTTTTGCATAGTAGCACCTACTTTATTTTGTATCCTACACCTCTAATGGTTTCAATATATTCTCCTGATTCATCATCTCCAATTTTCTTTCTTAGATGTCTAATATGTACATCTACTGTTCTTGTTTCTCCAAAATATTCGTATCCCCAAACCTCATCAAGTAAAAGATTTCTTGACAATACCTTTCCTCTATTTTCGATTAGTATTTTCAATAACTCAAACTCCTTTAGAGTTAGGTCTACAACCTTTCCTTTTATCATAACCACATGCTTTTCTGTATCCATTTCTAAGTCCTTGACCCTTAGTACTTTACTATTTTTTATTCTAGGTGTATCTTCTATTCGTCTTAGAACTGCCTTTATTCTAGCCAACAACTCCCTTACACTGAAGGGCTTAGTTAAATAATCATCAGCTCCAAGCTCTAGTCCTAGAATACGATCTGTCTCTTCGCCTCTAGCAGTCAGCATAATTATTGGAAGCTTATCTAATCCATCTATCCTACGGATTTTCTTGCAAACCTCTAGTCCGTCCATTCCAGGAAGCATTAAATCTAAAACAACTAAATCTACTTCTTGGCTACTAAGAAATTCAATACATTTTTCCCCATCGTCACTGGTGTATACCTCGAAACCGTTTTTTTCTAAATTAAACTTAATTAATTCAAGTATATGCTCTTCATCATCAACCACTAAAATTTTTCGTTGACCCATGTGATAACCTCCCTACCTAAACTAGCTCAATAATAGATGCCATTCGGCCTGTATATTTACCTTCCTTTCTATGGGAATAAAACAGCTGTAAATTACAGCCTGTGCAAATATTACTCGTTATTATATTTCTATTCAATACTCCAATTTCCTTTAATGCTAATCTATTTGCCATCCATAAATCTAGCATATACTTACCTTTATCCTTTGATACAACAAAGTTTGAAGTGTCTGTAAAGTTTATGTTAAATCTTTCAATTACCTCATGACTAACTTCATAGCAGCACTTACCTATTGAAGGTCCAATTATTACTATTACATTTTCTGGTTTAGTATTATATGTTTCAATCATTTTAGCTATAGTTTTCTTTCCAATTTTTAATACTGTTCCCCTCCAGCCTGCATGGGCAAGTCCTACAACCTTTTCCTTTGTATCTACAAAAAAAAGTGGTACACAATCTGCATAAAAGCTCATAAGTGGTATACCAGCTTGTTTTGTTATTAACCCATCAATTTTTTTAATGTCACTAATTAAACTAAATCTATCTTTTATGTCTGCATCTGTTACTATCCTTATGCTATCTTCATGTACTTGATCTGTCGTTACAACTCTATTAATATTTATACCTGTTGCTTCACAAAATCTCTTGGTATTTTCAATTACATTCAGTGGATCATCAGCAGTTTTTCGCCCTAGGTTCATGGAGTGATATGTCTCTGTACTAACTCCACCAACTCTCGTGCTAAAACCATGCTTAATAAAGCCTAGCTTTTCAAAGGCATCAAAAGAGAGATATTTTACATTGTTTTTTTCTATAATTCTATAGGTCAATTTATAGCCTCCATTCTTAGAAGGTTTTTTAGTTTTGATTTTTCATTTTCAATTTTTAGTTTTTCTTTATCTTTAGTTTTTGTCTTTAGTCTTCATTTTCAATTTTCCATTTTCAATTTTCCATTTAATCTTTTATCTCTTAATCTTTTAACTTTTCACTCTTAATTCTTAACTCTTAACTCTTAATTCTTAACTTTTCACTTTTAATTTATGTTGCCTATTACTTATTCCTTACTCCCTATTACTTATTACTTATTCCTTATTACTTGCTTTTATGGTTTTCCATTTTCAATTTTTAATTTTCCTTATCATGGTTTTTCCTTTAGCAGCTTTCTTAATTCATCCATAAAGGTATTTATGTCTTTAAATTCACGATAAACAGAGGCAAATCTAACATATGCCACTTCATCTAATTCCTTTAATTTATCCATAACCAATTGACCTATTAACTCTGTAGTTACTTCTTTTTCCATTGAGTTGTGAAGCTGTTTTTCTATTTCTTCTACAACACTGTCTATTTGGTTTATAGAAATTGGCCTTTTTTCGCAGGCTCTAATTATTCCATTTAATATTTTGTTTCTGTTAAAGGCCTCTCTATTACCACCTTTTTTTACTATTATTAATGGAATCTCCTCCACTTTTTCATAGGTGGTAAATCTCTTGCCACAGGAAATGCACTCTCTTCTTCTTCGTATGGCCTGTCCCTCTTCTGTCGGGCGAGAATCAACAACCTTTGAATCATGAAAAGCACAAAATGGACAATTCATTCTATCCCTCCATTTATTCTTATGTCATTATTTGCTTCCATTATAATATACACAATAGGTCTTGTCTAACTCTTTTTAACCTAGACCCTTATGCTATAGAGCTTCTTCCTTATTACTTCTCTGAATAAACTCAGGCTCAAGTACTGCTTTTTTCCCATCCTCTTGACTTTTATAGGGTTCAATGCTGTTTTTAAGTTCAATAAGAATAACGTCATCGCCAATTTTTTTTATTTGATTCCAGCTTATCTCGTAATCCTGTTCTTTTCCGAATAATCCCATAAATTTCCCCTCACCAGGTATAATTATTGCATTTATTTTTCCCTTTAATAGGTCTATTTCTAAATCTACTATCATCCCAATTCTCTTACCATCGGATATATTTATTACTTCTTTTTGTGTTAATTCTGATGCCCTAAGCATTTTTATCCCTCCTATTTTGTTAACTATACTCCTTTGATATATATTATAAACTTGTCTCTTCTATACATATTTATCGCTTTTGTATGGTTTTTATTCCAAAAATACAACTCCTAATTAAAAAAGGAATTTGACTATGCCAAATTCCTGAAAATTATTGATCTATATATATTTCTTCATATGCTTTAAGGCTGTTTTTTCTAACCTTGACACCTGTGCTTGAGAGATACCTATTTCATCTGCTACCTCCATTTGAGTTCTGCCTTCAAAAAACCTCAAGGATAAAATTAGCTTTTCTCTGTCATTAAGTCTTCTCATTGCTTCGCTTAAGGCAATACCGTCTATCCACGTTTCATCTTCACTTTTTTCATCACTAACCTGATCCATAACAAATATTGCATCTCCACTATCATGATATATTGGCTCAAATAAAGAAACGGGGTCTTGTATTGCATCTAAGGCAAAAACTATATCCTCCCTTGCAACATTCAGTTGTTCGGCTATCTCTGTAATTGTAGGCTCTTTACCATTTTTATTAACCAACTGATCTCTAATTTGAAGTGCTTTATAGGCAGTGTCCCTTAATGATCTACTTACCCTAATTGAGTTATTATCCCGTAAATATCTTCTTATCTCTCCAATTATCATTGGTACAGCATAAGTAGAAAACCTTACATTTTGTGTAAGATCAAAATTATCTATAGCCTTTATTAAGCCTATGCAACCTACCTGAAACAAATCATCAACATGCTCTCCTCTATTATTGAAGCGCTGGATAACACTTAAAACCAGTCTTAGGTTTCCTTGTATGAATTCTTCCCTGGCACTGTTATCCCCATTATTGATTCTATCAAATAGTTTTCGCATCTGAACATTTGTCAATACTGGTAATTCTGATGTGTTAACTCCGCAAATTTCTACTTTGTTTATATGCATTGTTCATATTCAGTCCTTTCAACTTGAATTACCCCTTTCATATTAAATTATTGACTGAAGAAAAAATTTTATACGATTTCTAAAAAGAACTATCAAAAAAACAAAAAAGCATCTATATAATAGATGACTTTTTTAAACTAATCTGTTTATTTCTTTTTTTAGTCTAACTATAATTCTCTTCTCAAGTCTTGATATATATGATTGAGATATTCCTAAAATATCAGCAACCTCTTTTTGGGTTCTTTCTTTACCTGTAAATAATCCAAAGCGTAATTCCATTATTTTCTTTTCTCTCTTTGTTAATCTGTCTAAAGCTATTTTAAGTAACTCTTTATCTACCTCTTCCTCTAAGAACTTATATATAATATCATTATCTGTGCCTAATATATCTGATAATAAAAGCTCATTACCATCCCAGTCAATATTTAAGGGCTCATCAAATGAAACCTCCATTCTTATTTTGTTATTTCTTCTTAAATACATAAGTATTTCATTTTCTATACATCTAGAGGCATAGGTTGCAAGTTTAATATTTTTATCTGGATTAAAGGTATTAACTGCTTTAATTAATCCTATGGTACCAATAGATATGAGGTCTTCTACTCCAACCCCTGTATTTTCAAATTTTCTAGCAATATACACCACAAGCCTTAAGTTTCGTTCAATTAGAATTGTACGTACAGTGCTTTCATCATCCTTAAGCTTAGAAATCAAAAAGCTTTCTTCATCATTAGATAAAGGAGGAGGTAGGGCCTCACTACCACCAATATAGTAAATACCTTCTTCGGTATATATTCTAAATTTTTTTATTATTTTAATATAATAAAAGCGTAAAATTAGTCTAGTTTTTATCAATAGATTTTTCAATTCCTTGACCTCCTATGTCATTTTGATATTTTTTAAATCAAGTCTGGATGCAATAATGCCCTGTAGTTTCCTGTCTTAGATAGTTTTTTACTATATATAGCTATAATAATATCATTAATATTTTTTATTTCACTTTCATGTTCTATGACAACACCATCTGGTTTAAAGCCAACTAGCATTCCATTTTCTGTACCTAAGGCCTCATAGGGAATTACTCTTAATCTTGTCACCCAAGCCGTATTATTTATAGAAGTTGCTATATCATTAAAGTTTGGAAATTTTGATGTCATAAATATCTTATGGGTATCTAAAGGCAAAAGATTGAGTATTGCATCAAATTCAACAATCATTACTGGATGATTAGAAATAGGATCTATTAATGAGTTTCCCGTATCTACCATGCCTACTAACTCAACAGCCTCGCCATTCATTTTGATTTTTACCTTCATAAATATTTTATCCTTTGACAGCTGTTTTTGAATGTATCCCCAACAAAAATTGATTAATATATAACCTATTCCACAGGATATAATTATGTTTTTGATTGAAATATTTGTTATATAGAATATACCATTACTAATAACTCCATTAAAGTTTGTAAAATAAAAAAGTGCAAAGCCTGCCCCACCAAAAACCATAGTGATAAAATAAAAAATGCCTAATAATCTAAAAAAGTCTTTAAACCGATAGGGTGTAAAGGCTATAACTATAATTAACATAGAGCAAGCAAACTTCATTACAAATGAAAACAAAAAGTGTAAAGATGGAAAGAAAATTATAAAGGCATACAATGCACCTACTGATGATGCTATAACCAGCTTTATTTTTTGGGGTATAGCCTTTCCAAATTTTGATGTTAATGAAAGAATTAAATAGTTCATAATAAAATTCTCTAGAAATACATATTCAGCATATACAATCAATTATATCTCCTCCCAAAGATAGGGAAATATTGCTTTATTATAGAAGTATTCATGTGATTATTTCTTTATGTCTATTATATAGGATGATAATTTATTTTTTTGTCAATTTATAGGGTCGAAATATTTCTTTGTAAATAAAAAAACCTGTTATGTTAAATAAACAGGTTTTATCACTTATAATATTATGTATTTTTGTTGCTTTAATAAAACTTAACCCTTACTTTATTATGGGGAAGAGTTAGTATTTAATATTATTTTTTTCTTCTTAGAAAAATTGGTATATCTAGGTCATCATTTTTTGAATTCTCTTCACTTCCTGCTGCAATCTCTCTTGAAGACACATTCAATATAGATTTTCCTTTTTTATCTATCATTTTCATAAGGTCTTTTTCAAAGCCTGTAGCAATTACTGTTATTCTTATTTCATCCTTTAACTCTTCATTAATTACTGCACCAAAGATAATATTTGCATCCTGGTCTGCTGCTTGAGTAACTAGCTCAGCAGCTTCATTAACCTCAAAGAGACCAAGTCCAGATCCACCAGTAATATTAAGTAGTACACCCTTAGCACCTTCTATAGACGTTTCTAGCAATGGACTTTGTATGGCTTGTTTTGCTGCCTCAACAGCTCTATTTTCACCACTGGCTCGTCCAATACCCATGTGGGCTAAGCCTTGCTCCAGCATAATTGTTTTAACATCTGCAAAGTCCAGGTTAACTAGACCTGGAACAGCAATTAAATCGGATATACCTTGTACACCCTGCTTTAATACATCATCTGCTATTTGAAAAGCTTCAAGCATTGTAGTTTTCTTCTCTATTACCTGTAAAAGTCTATCGTTTGGTATTGTTACCAATGTATCTACACGACTTTTAAGCTCTTCTATTCCTTGTTCAGCGTGGGTTAATCTACGCTTACCTTCAAAGGTAAATGGTTTAGTAACAACACCTACTGTAAGTATACCCATCTCTTTAGCTATTTCTGCAACTATAGGGGCAGCACCTGTTCCTGTTCCACCACCCATACCAGCTGTAACAAAAACCATATCTGCTCCTTGTAGTAATTTATATACATCCTCTCTACTTTCTTCGGCAGCCTTTCTTCCTACTTCTGGATTAGCACCTGCACCTAATCCCTTAGTAAGCTTTTCTCCTATTTGAATTTTATGCTCTGCCTTAGAGGTGAATAAAGCTTGTTTATCTGTATTAACTGCAATAAATTCTACACCCTTTAATCCTGACTCTATCATTCTATTAACGGCATTGTTTCCACCACCGCCTACACCAACTACTTTTATTTGTGCAAATTGTTCCATATCTACATCAAATTCTAACACAGTAACTACCCCCTCGTTATGTATATAATTAGAACAAATTATCTGTAATTCTAGCTGTATAATCTAGAGAAACTTGTCCATTCTTCAGTAATTGCTTAGATACTTACACATATCTTTCTAACACTTTAACATATTGCAGTAAATTTATCTAGGGACTTATGTACTAAAATATGACAAATTTAGATGCTAGTGTTTTTTATGTATAAATTATAATGATTATTTAATTCAACATAAATTATTGATTTCCTTTTTTTCTAGCTGAATAAAATATTATTTTTCCAGACTAAATCCAGAAAAATAAAACCATTAACGGTATGATTTACCACATTAACCTCTTTTGGTATTTAAAAGGTATCGTCTTATTATTGCAAAATTATGAAACAAGCGATTTCCAAATGCAAATATTGCTGCATAATATAAGGGTACACCAATTCTATCACCAATATAGGCTAATAGACCAGCTAAAATAGCATTACCAAAAAAGCCTGAAACAAAAATTTGAGTATTAAATTTATCCTCCATATTTGACCTCAATGCACCAAATACAGAGTCTAATGCAGCTAATATAGCTACTGAAATATATAAAGAATATGCTGCAGGATAAGTTATTGGCAGATAAAGGCCAAGAATAATTCCTATAGCAAGACCAATTAAAGCAATTATCAAACTATTCACCTTCCCTTACTTTAGAATATTTCATTGTTAGTTCACCATTATATTTTGAAATTCTAACCCTTGGACTAGTCTGTGATTCAACTCCTATGTTATAAAAATCCTTTAATAATGCTCCATGGGAATCTGGGGCCTTAATTGCAGCATCTAAGGTGATGGGATCACCAATAGCTACAATGATAAATGGTTGACCATAGGTATGATTATTAATGGTGATTGTTGGTCCAGTACATTTTATCTCGGAGGTATGGATTATTCTTTGACCATTAACTGCTATGGCTTCTGCACCAGCTACCTTTAACTCATTTATAATCATTAAAACATCCCGCTGATGAATTAATAAATCATTAGGATCTTCTCCCTCATAAAGCTCTCTTGTACTATCACTAAGCTTTACAATTATACCAGGTCCTTGTAGGTCGGTAACACCAGCCAACATCTTTACTTGATCTAATTCAGTCTTTAGAACATCTTTTATACTTCCTTCTTCAAAAATAGCTTTTTGGTACTCATTTAAACGCTTTTCTCTTTCAATCAATAGGTCTTTTAAATTACTAATTTCATTTAACTCTTTATCAATTTCATTTTGAATGTCGCTCATTGTTTTAAGACTAACAAAGCTATAGTCTTCTTTGACATTTTTTATTTGAAAGGTCATAAAGAAACCAAATAAAACAAAGATAATAAGTATTTTTAGTCTTATAATATTATTATTCATTCAATAAGCCCCCATGCTTCTATTGACTTTCCTCTATTGGCTTTGCATACTTAAAATGTTGTGGTTTGTCATATTTAAGTATTGCTATATGATCTTCTTTATTGACCTTTATGTTAATTCTATCCTCCTGCCTCAGCCTCCAAACCAAGTCAAACCTCATATTTAAAGCTGCTTCTAAGGTTTCTGGGTTGCCTATTGCTTTTATTGTAAAGGGAGGTGACATTGGCTGGGAGTTTATATGGATTTGATTAGAATTTAAAAATATCTCTGTTGTTGAAACATATCTTTGATCATTTATTGATATAGCTTCAGCCCCTGCTGCATTTAGCTTGTGAATTAGCTCCAGTAAAATATCATAATTATACATAATATATCTACTTACTATACCTTCACTTATATGCTGATCTTCAATTGTAATGGTAACCCCTGGTCCTTCAACAGAATGGTCTCCCGCTAGTATCTTATACTTTTCTAAATCCTTTTCCAGGTTTTTTATTATAAAATTTTCGTCCTCCTTAAATATTTCATACTCTCGAAGTCTTTTTTGCAGCTCTGACAGCTCATTATTTAATCTTTCATTTTCTGATTTTAGTTGTCTTACTTGATAGGCTCTTATGGAGGTAAAATCTCCTCCCTCGTCTGTATGGGAAACCATTACTTTGAACTGCATAGACAAAGCAATACCAGATAATATGCATAGGATAATAACAACTAGCTTGCCCTTTTTATCCATCATTGCTCTCCTCCTGAATTTCCCTGTCCTTTACTGTAATATGTTCATAGCGCATATCTATTATCACATCTCGCTTTTCCATAGAATATAGCTTTACTAACACTTCCTTTAACGAAAGCATTTGATATACAGGATCTTTACTTAAGCCTAGCATTACTTCAATCCCGTCGGTTGTAATTAGACGCAAATTATCTGCTTCCTTTATGTTTATTTCTGATATAGCATCAAGCATATCCCCCAGCTTAGCTGCTTCTACTAGCCTAAGTCCATTAACTAAGCCAGTATCTTCAGTTGCTATTATTCTTTTACCAAGCTCAAGGCTTTCGATTTTCAAGCCTGTTATTAGGGGTAGCTCATTTGATAAATAGCTGTCACTTATTTTAAGTACAACGCCTTCCATATCTACATAAAGAAAAGAACCCATATATGATATTATAGCATATTCTTTTCTCTCCTTCACATTGATAATTAATGTATTAGGTAATTTCCTATTTACAGTTGCCACTTTTATATATGGATGGGATTCTACTTTTGCTTTTATATCCTTTAAATCATATTTAAAAATATTTCTATTAAATATCATTTGGGAGACATTAATTACTTCCTCTTCTGAGCAAATAGAGTTCCCACTGACTTCTAAAACCTTTACATTCATAAGGTCTGATTGTAAAAGTCCATATATTCCCCAAAGCAAAAACACTATTAATATAAGAATTAATGAAAAGGTGCCCCTTATTCTTCTTCGAATTCTTTTTTTACTTTCCCTTTGCTGACTTCCCATAATATCATTCCTCACTAATAACATGTCCAAATAATTGCCAACTCAAAAGCAGTACTAGACTGCTTTGGATTGTATATTATATTCCTATTATATCAGAAATTAGTCTTGAATAGGTGTATCACGTTTTATAATTTTACCACCAAGACCTTCTATAATTCCATGAATATTATCATATCCTCTATCTATATGCTTAATATTCTCAATTATGGTTTCTCCCTCTGCTGCAAGGGCAGCTAATATTAAAGCAGCTCCACCTCTGAGGTCTTTTGCAGTAACCTTAGCACCAGTTAACCTCTTTACCCCTTTAATAAGTGCTATACGTCCATTAACCTTTATATTAGCCCCCATTCTTGTAAGCTCTTCAGCATGCTTAAATCTGTTTTCAAAAATTGTTTCAACAAATATACTTATTCCATCTGCAACACTCATCAATGCCATCATTTGAGACTGCATATCTGTTGGAAAGCCTGGATAAGGTAAGGTTTTAAGGGAATCTATAGAAATTAGCTTATCTGGTGCCTCTAAAGAAATAGCTCTGTTTTTAACATCAACTCTACAGCCGCTTTCCCTGAGCTTATATATAACAGATTGCAGATGCTCAGGTATTACATTGGTTAATTCTATTTTACCCCCTGTGATGGCGGCAGCAACTAAGTATGTACCTGCCACTATCCTGTCTGGAATAATTCCATGCTCAACATCATGTAGTTTTTCTACACCTTCGATTGTAACTGTTGCAGTACCTGCTCCCTTTACCTTACCACCCATTCTGTTGATAAATCGCTCTAAATCAATTATTTCAGGCTCTTTTGCAGCATTTCTAATTATTGTTGTTCCCTTTGCAAATACAGCAGATAATATAATGTTTTCAGTTGCTCCAACGCTAGGAAAATCCAATTGTATTTCTGCACCCTTTAGCTCTTTTGCTTCACATATTAAAAATCCATGCTTCTCCTCTATATTGGCACCTAATTCTCTTAAGGACCTAAGATGTAAATCTATTGGTCTCGGTCCAATCTCACATCCACCTGGTTGTGATAACATATTGAACCTTTAAATGACCAGTGAACTGTAGCTTCAATGTATGAATCTGTTGCGAAGGTCTGTTTTATCATTATTCTATCTATTAACGCTTCTATATCATCTCTACATATTTCCAAGCTATTGATTTTGTTCTCCAAAAACATAGGATCCTTCATTTCATCTTCTATTTGCTGTCTGTTATTCTTTTTTTCATGTAAGCTCTCTAGTGTTGCCTCCATTATATTAATGTCATTATAGCCTTCCCTTACAAGTTCCTGGTAGATATCATGTTTTAGCTGATTCCTAGCCCATAGCTTTATATAGTTTTTTATTTCAATTTTTTTACTATCTATATTAAAACAAAGTTTATTGATTCTTTCCTCCAAGTTAGAGGTTGCTTTTTTTAAGCTAATTATTTTGCTAATGATGTTCTGTTGATTAATATTTCCACCTAAAAGTAGGCTTTTAATCTCTTTATTTAATGCCTCTTTCAAATTATCCTGAAGGATAAAATGTGTAGTACATGCTTTTTTTCCATATTTGTGGTACTGTCCACAATAATATGCAATAGAATTATTTTTTCTTTTTCTTGCAATCATATAGCTACCACATTCATTACAGTATAAAAAGCCTGAAAAAAGATTTATACCTGAATTACCACCTCTTATAAGTCTCTTGTTTCTTCTATAATTAACTTCCATAGCCAGTTTAAACTCATTTTTTGATATTATTGAAGGATGATGATTTTCATGAACTATTTGTTTTTCTTCCTCCACCCTATAGGATGCACCTTTTATGGTTTTCTTCATTGTTTTACCACATCTTAATACACCTATATAAATATCGTTATTAATAATTCTTTGAACATGTACATTACTCCATTTCCCAGAGGTTTTGAACTTCCCCCCTTTTTTCTTTTTTAAATATTGGGAGGGTGTTGGAATTTCCAATGTGTTTAATTTTTCGGCGATTTTCCTATACCCTAAGCCATTTATGTATAGCTTAAATATTTTTTTTACAATCTCTGCCGCCTCATCATCAATAATCAACCTATGCTTATTGTTGGGGTCTTTAATGTAGCCATATTGACTTTTAACAACTAAGCCTTCATTTTTTTGCTTGCTTCTTATGTTTTCTGTTATTTTTCTACTTATATCTTTGATGTACATTTCATTATACCAGGTACGAATACCAAGTATATCATCACTATCTCGGTAACTATCATAGCCTTCTGTAGCTAAAATCAATCTGATATTTCTTTCCTTTAATAGCTCAAAAAAAAGCAGTGTTTTCGCATTATGCCTCCCTACTCTTGAACTATCCTTTGTAATTAGTACGTCAACCTCACCCTGCTGTATTTTTTCAGTTAACCTATTTAATGCTGGTCTTTCAAAGATATAACCTGATACATTATCATCTTCATATATGGCAAGTACACTATAGCCTAGCTCCTTAGCTCTTTCCATTATTATATTTTTCTGTTGTAGTATTGAACTATAGTTTTCTTTATCCTCATCTCTGGATAATCTAACATAGCCATATACCCTCAACCTTATCACCCACCATAGGGACATTAAGCCTCCTTTACTCCTTTAATAGCTTCTTTATCAGCAATTCCTCCAATAGCTTTTGCATATCTTTTTTACCTGAGTAATCATGCTTAATTATGAGCTTATTTTTATTGCTTTTCCCATAAGCTTTTTCACTTTTCAAATCTACACCTCCTATTCTAGCTTCTATAATTAAGCATATGCTTTATTGCCATTGTCCTATTAACATTATAATTCTATATGTAGTTGAAAAAAGAGAATTTGATAATATCAAATTCTCCACTAAACTAAATCTTTATATCTCCAGCAGTCTTTTACCTTCTTCCTCAATGAACTGATTTGTATAAAGCCTATAATAATATCCTCTCATTTTAATTAATTGCTGATGGTTACCAGATTCAATGATTTCTCCTTTTTTAATAACCAATATCCTATCGGCTGAGCGAATAGTCGATAGTCTATGGGCAATAATGAAGCTGGTTCTTCCTTTTAGTATTTTACTAATTGCTTTTTGTATCATCTGCTCTGTTTCTGTGTCAATTGAAGATGTGGCTTCATCTAGTACAAAAATCTTAGGATTAGCTAATACTGCCCTTGCAAAGGATATTAATTGCTTTTCGCCAGATGATAGCAAGCCACCGCCTTCGCCTACCTGGGAGTCATAGCCCTTTTCTAGCTTCATAATAAAATCATGGGCATTTACTAGCTTTGCTGCTCTAATTATCTCCATTTCACTTGCATCTAACCTTCCATATCTAATGTTTTCCTTAATAGTTCCACTAAATAGATGGGGGCTTTGTAAAACATACCCTAAGTTAGATTGTAGCCATAATTGAGATCTTTCCCTATAGTCTACCTTATCAACAAATATTTTTCCCTTTGTTGGCTCATAAAATCGACATGCAAGATTTACTATTGTGCTCTTGCCAGAGCCTGTTTCTCCTACAAGAGCGATAGTTTCTCCTGCCTTAACCTCTAAATTAAAATTCTCTAAAATTGGTTCTTCTGGGTTATAGCTAAAGGATACATTCTCAAAGACTATATCGCCCTTTATAGTATCCCAATTTTCTTTTACAGGTGTAAATGAATCACCGTATTGCTTTATAACTAAAGCTGAATCTTTTATTTCTGGCTCAGTATTAATCATAGACATTACCCGTTCTGCCGATGCATGGGCCGACTGAATTTCTGCAAATACCCTTGCAAGCTCTCTAATGGGTTCAAAAAACTGTATTGTATAGGAAATAAATGCAACAAGAGTTCCATAGGTTATACCCATCCTTGCTACCTCAATTCCTCCAAACCAAAGAGCCAAGGCTGTTCCAATGCTTCCAAAGGTTAATACTATAGGCAAAAATAAAGAGGAAAATATAGCAGCCCTTATAGATGCAGCCCTCATGCCTTTTGTAATATCAGTGAACTCCTCTAGGTTTTTTTCTTCCCTTACTAGAACTTTTGTAGTTTTAGCACCTGTTATTCCTTCATTAAAGGCACCGGTTATTCTGGAGTTGATTTTTCTGACACTTCTATACTCCTTCAATATCTTTTTTTGGAAATACAGGCTAGTAAATATTAGTATTGGTATTACTGATAGAGATATTAATGCAAGCTTCCAATCTAAAAACAGCATAACCACAATTATAGCAGCCATTTTAGTAAAGCCCCAAAAAATATCAACCATACCCCATGAAATTATTTCACCAAGCCTAGTTATGTCAGATGTCATTCTAGCCATTAACCAGCCGACTGCCTTATTATCATAATATGATAAGGAAAGCTCCTGTAATCTCTTAAAGCCTTTTTTTCTTATATCATATGTTAGGTTAGTTTCAATTTTTCCTGCTATAGAGATAAAAAACCAAATATTACTTGATAGCATAACCACCATAGCTGCATATAGGAGAATAAACTTTGGAACCTCTGATATTTTCCCCTTATAAATGAACTCATCTATGGCATATAAAGTCATTAGTGGAAAAGCTGCTTCTATTACTGCCACCAACACCATTGATATAATTAACAAAGCTACCGATTTTTTCATTGGATAGGTGAACTTAAATATTTCCCACCATAGCTTAAAGTCAAACCTTTCGTTATAATCCTGCTCCTGCAATTTCATCATTTTTTATCATCCTGCCTTTACAAGTAAGAGTCTTACTGCTAGCTTGATTTTTCTAAAATATTACTCTCTAAATTTTGTAGCTTCCAAATTCTATTATATAAGCCATTATTACTTATAAGCTCATTGTGATTGCCTATTTCAACGATTCTACCCTTTTCAAGCACCAAAATAATATCCGCCTCAGAAATAGTAGCTATTCTATGGGAAATAATAAAGGTTGTAGCTTTATTTCTCCTTTTTTTTAAGGCACTTCGTATTGCTGCATCAGTTTCGGTATCAACTGCACTTAAGGAGTCGTCGAACACTATAATAGGACAATTGATAATCAATGATCTAGAGATGGCAAGCCTTTGTTTTTGTCCTCCTGAAAGGGATACCCCCCTCTCTCCTACCAATGTTTCATAACCCTTGTCAAAGTCTAATACTACATCATGTATTGCTGCCACCTTTGCTACATTAAATACCTCTTCATCCTCAGCTTCCACCCTACCTAATTTAATGTTATCCTTTATTGTTCTTGCAAATAGAAAGGGTTCTTGTAGTATCAGTCCTACATTTTTTCTAATCCATTTTTTATCTATTTCCTTTAGCTCTATTCCATCTATTTTAATTGAACCTTTTTGATAGTCAAAAAGTCTTGCTAATAAATGAACTAAGGTGGTTTTACCTGCCCCAGTTGGACCAAGTATTGCTACTGTTTTACCTTCCTTTACATCAAAGCTAATATCATTTAAAACTGGTTTTCCCTTCTCATATTCAAAGGTTACATTTTTAAAGGATATATTACCTTTAATCTTCGGATTTTCTCCCTTCTCCTCCATTTTTTCCTTTTTCTCTGCTAGTATTTCTCCTATTCTGTCTAGTGAAACCATTGCCTTACCTAAGTCTGTAATAACTCTTCCCAATTGCCTTATTGGCCATAGCAGCATTCCAACATAGGTATTAAAAACAACCATTGTGCCTAGAGTTATTCTACCTGTATATGTCCAATACACACTGGTGGTTAGCACTATACCCATTTGAATCATGCTTAGTAGGTCTGATACAGACCAGTACCAAGCAAACAAACGTATTAATTTGTAGGTTAAATCTCTATTAACAATATTTTTTTCATCAAATTTATCTACTTCATAGGCCTGTCGTCCAAAAGCTCTAACAACCCTTAAGCCAGTTAAGTTTTCTTGAAGTGTTGATGACATTTTACCCTCTGCCTCTTCCATTAGCTTAAATGCCTCCTTAACCTTAACAAAGAAAACAACTGTGAAGACAAAAATAACAGGTATTAATGACATTGATATTATTGTTAAGGTAGCATCCATAGGCACCATAATGTATATAGTAAATAACAGCATAAATAATGCGCTTCCTATTTCAATGGACTGAGTTGCTAAAAACCTTCTTATAATTTCTACGTCTGAAGTACACCGTTGAATTAAATCACCTGTTTCTGCCTTTACATGATAATCATAGGAAAGGTACTGAAGATGATCATATACCTGATCTCTGATGGTTTTCGCAACAGCCTCTGCTGCTTCTGCAGACCATTTTCCCTTAAAGTATAAAAAAATTCCTCTAATAATCGCAAAGGCAACTATTATTATTGCTGGTATCCACAACTTATCCTTTAGAGCTTCTACTCCCCCTATGCTAACAATAACATCTTGTATCACCTTAGGTGCTTGAAGTTCTTTATCTCCAATTACAGAGTCTATTGTTGTTTTGATAATTAATGGTGCTGCCAAGCTAAACAATGTGGCTAAGCCAATACTAATCAATGCACCAAAGTAACGACTTCTATTACCCTTTAAATAATTCCATAACTGTTTTATATTCTTCAATTTAGACCCCCCTTGCCATTAAGCAAATTAGTTTTGTAGTAGATTTTCTTCTTTGTGCAGAAAAAAAGCCTAGAAAGCAAAGCTGCTTCCTAAGCGTATTATATTAGACTTTAAACGATAATAAAGTCAGCAAATATAAAAGCCTAGGTAAGCATCCCCTTACCTAGGCTGAATTATCAAATTAATCAGTCTATTAGTAAAGATGATTTCTTTCCTTAATTAACAGGTTATTTAATTTTGGACATACTTCACCCTTGTTAAAGCCAAAAATTGGAGAAATTACTGGTAAAACTATTCTTCTATTGTCACTGTTAACTAAAGTATTGATAATCATCTATTCACCTCCTAATAATTTCTATTCTGTCACAGTAAAATTATACCATAGTATTATTTATCATACAAACTTTTTTTTATGGAATTTTTTTATTTTTTTTAATTTTTTTATTACTTTTACATTTTCTATTTGATTTTGTGTTTTTAATTTTTCACTTTTAACTTTTAATTTTTAATTATATCTTCTTGTTTTCAATTTTAAATTTTCAATTATTATTTTTTGTTTGCATTTTTAACTTTTAACTTGGTTTTGTGTTTTCAATTTTTCACTTTTAACTTTTAATTTTTAATTATATCTTCTTGTTTTCAATTTTCCATTTTCCATTTTCCATTTTCAACTTGGTTTTGTGTTTTTAATTTTTATTATTTATGGTTTTTCACTTATTACCTATTCCTTATTACTTATTCCCTATTCCTTATTCCTTATTCCTTATTCCCTATTCCTTATTACTTATTACTTATTACTTATTACTTATTCCCTATTCCTTATTCCCTATTCCTTATTACTTATTACTTATTCCTTGCCTTTAAGGTTCAACATTCAATATGTAATACTACCCACCTGGATAGCTAATTTTAACTTTTCCATATCTTGATAGCATTGCTCCTAGGAAAATAATAGATGAACGCATCTCTCTTACAAGGCCTTCTGGAACCTCATAGTTGTTCAATCCCTTTGAATCAACCACCAGCGCATTGTTTTCCCTTCTTACTTTACATCCTACTGACCTTAATATTTTTGTCATAGTGATTACATCAGATAATCTTGGAATATCATGAACTACATTCATTCCACCATTTAGTATTGTTGCTGCTAAAATAGGAAGTACAGAATTTTTTGCTCCGCTCACCTTTACTTCCCCAACTAATTTATTTCCTCCAAGGATTTCGTACCTACTCACCAGTTGGTCACCTCCAAAGTTTCATTATTTATGTATTATAATTGGCTCTACCATAATAAAAATACCAAATATATAAACATATTATGCAGAAAGCTTGAAGGTGTTACTTTTCTATTTTATTAGCTTAAGAATTTCCTTATAAATTAAGTCTATAGCTTCTACGGTTGAAGCGTTAGAGCTTGCTTTCTTCATAGAATCATAGAGCTTTTTATCGGTTATAAGCATATTAATATTTTGAAGTAGTATGTCACTTGACAACTGTTTTTCCTTAATCATAACTGCCGCTCCTACCTTTTCTAATGCCTCAGCATTATACTCCTGATGATTTTCAGCTGTGTGGGCTTTAGGTATTAAAATAGCAGGCTTTGCAGCAGCAGTAACCTCTGCTATCGTAATTGCTCCTGCGCTACAAATTATTACATCACATGCTTTCATTGCATAGGGCATATTATTTATGTAGGGCACTACCTGATGATTTTTATCTAATTTGATCGTCTTTAGTTCCTCTAAAACCATATTATAATGCCTTTTGCCAGTTGCCCATAAAAGCTGAAAGCTTAAATTATTACCACTTGATTCCAGCATAGCTAAAACCGCATTATTTATTTTAGAAGAGCCACCACTTCCACCTACTATTAAAATCAATGGCTTGTGGCTTTTGTATTTTAACTTGGCCTCCTCCTCAGTAACAGTCATAAAGTCTGTTCTAATTGGATTCCCTGTAACTACAACTCTTTCTTTGTTTTTAAAAAATTTTTCTGCTTCACTAAAGCTTAGTAGAACCTTATCCACGTGTTTTGATAAAATACGATTTGTAAGCCCTGGAAAAACGTTTTGCTCGTGAATTAGTGTTTTAAAGCCCATTTTGTTGGCTATGTAAAGAACTGGTCCACACACAAAGCCTCCAGTTCCAATCACTATATCAGGCTTAAAGCTTTTTAATATTCTTCGTGTCTGCCACATACCCTTGATTAGCTTAATACCAGTTTTAACATTATGCAGTGATATTTTTCTTTTTATATAGCTTATTGTAATATACTCCATTTTAAATCCTGCTTTTGGAACTATTTCATTTTCTAAGCCTTCCCTTGTACCTATAAATAAAATCTCTGCGCTAGAGTTTGATTCCTTTATTTTATTAGCAATTGCAATGGCTGGGTAAATATGTCCCCCTGTTCCTCCACCACTTATAACAACCTTCATCTAACTCATCTCCTAACGGGATTAATATATCTTGAAACATTCAATAGAATACCTGCTATAGCCATGAAAATAACAAGGGTATTTCCACCATAGCTAATAAAAGGCAGTGGCATTCCCGTAACAGGCATTGAAGAGGTGGCAACTGCTATATTGATTAATACTTGAACTGTAATCATACATATAATCCCTGTTGCCATTAAGCAGCTTAGCATATCAGGTGCATTTATAGCTATTCTTATACCCCTCCATATAAGAATTAAAAACAATAAAAGTATGGTGACACTGCCTATAAAGCCTAACTCTTCTCCTATAATTGCAAATATAAAATCATTTTGTGGCTCTGGTAGATAAAAATGTTTTTGTACACTTCTCCCTAAGCCTCTGCCAAACAAGCCCCCAGACCCCAAAGCTAATAATGATTGAATCACTTGAAAGCCTGTATCGGTTGGATCTGCCCAGGGATCTAGGAAGGCAATTATACGTTGAGCCTTATAGGTTTTTCCAGTTACAAAGAAATAGGTAATCATAGATGCAATTGCACCAATTCCTGCAAGGGATAATCCAATAAAATGCCATAGCTTCATGCCACCAACAAACACCATAGACATTATTATTACTGCCACCACAAAGGCAGTGCTGAAATCTGGTTGTAAATATATTAAAATAAAATATAAGCCAATTATTAATAGATAAGGCAAAACCCCGTGGGTAAAGCTCTTAATTTTTTCTTTTTTCCGCGTAATGCTGGTTGATATATATACTATAGCAGCAAACTTAGCAATTTCAGATGGCATAATACTAATTGGTCCAATATAAATCCATCTTTGAGCATGATTAAGCTCTGTTCCTAAGGGGGTTAATACAGCTATTAACAAGCCAATACTTGCAAAAAATAGTGGATTTGCATACCGTTCCCACTTCCAATAGGGAAACCTAGCACAAAAACCCATTGCAGCTGTCCCAACCAAAGCCCACATCAGCATTCGCTTTAAAAAGTGATAGCCGTCGTTTCTATTAACTAAAGCATGGGAGAAGCTTGAGCTAAACACCATAATAATTCCAATGGACACAAGTCCAGCTACCGTTAAAATAATCATGGAATCGTAGGGAGCCTTCTTTTTCATACTAGGACCTCCTCAAATTTGAAACAATTTTTTTAAAGTGTTTTCCTCTCTCCTCGAAATTTGGATACATATCCCAGCTGGCACAGGCTGGAGACAATAATACAGTATCTCCCTCCACTGCAATTTCGTAAGCAGCATTTACAGCTTCATCCAAATCCCTTACTCTTGTGCAGTTGTGAAATCCATTATTCCTAGCTGTATTTTGAAACTTTTCTGCGGTTTCTCCATATACTATCAATTCCTTAACCTTACCCTTAAAGGAGCTTATAAATTCTGTAAAGTCGCTGCCTTTATCCATACCACCAGCTAATAAAATTATTGGTGCATTAATGGCCTCTATAGCTTTAATTGAAGCATCTGGATTAGTTCCCTTAGAGTCATTAACAAAATTTATTCCATTGATTGTGTCGAAAAGCTCGGTTCTATGCTCTACTCCTTTAAACTCCCTGAGGGTTTTAGCTATAATTTCTGTATCAACCCCCATTAAATAGGCCATAGCTGTTGCAGCTAAAGCGTTTTCTAGGTTATGGCTACCTGGTATTTTTATCTCATTTATAGAAATAACATTAGTTTTTTTGTTATTAAATGATATTACAATGTTAGAATCTTCTACATAGATACCCTCCTTCAGCTGTTGTTTTCTACTGAAGTAAACCTTCTGGGCTGTTAAGCTATCACTATGGAGCCTACATATTTCATCATCATAGTTGATGATAGCGTAGTCTTCTGGGGTTTGGTTTTTGAAAATATTGAACTTCGCTTCTCTATAGTTTTCCATAGTCTTGTGTCTGTTTAAGTGATCGGGGGTTAAATTCAATATTGCAGCTACCTTTGGATGAAAATCTACAATGCTTTCAAGCTGAAAGCTGCTAACCTCCATAACCATTGGTTCTCCTAACTTAGTTTCTAATGCCTTAGATATTGCAGGTACTCCAATATTTCCCACCACATAAGTTTTTGATCCTGTATTCTCAAAAATGGCTCCAGTTAATGCTGTAGTTGTAGTTTTACCATTTGTTCCTGTAATTGCAATAATATTTGCCTTAGAAAGACGATAGGATAACTCAATTTCTCCAATAACTTCTATGTGTTGATTTTTTAGTTGCTGAATAAAAGGAATATCTAGCGGTACTCCTGGTGATACAACAGCCAAATCTATCTGTTTAAGATCACTTAAATCATCGGGGTGTCTTTCTAATATATATTCTATATTTAAATCCTTAAGCTCTTCAATTGCATCTTTTAAAGCTTCTCTAGGCTTTAAATCATTTACTATTATTTTACCACCAAGCTGAGATAATACTTTTACCAATGGAATACCTGTTATGGCTAAACCCACAACAAGAATGTTTTTATCCTTCAGATTCATATCTACACCTACTTTCTTAGCTCAAGGCTATCATACCTACTAAACATAAAATAACTGTCGTAATCCAGAAAACAACCACAACCTTAGTCTCTGCCCAGCCACTTAGCTCATAATGATGATGAAGTGGACTCATTTTAAATATACGTTTACCAGTTAGCTTATATGAAGCTACTTGTAAAATAACTGATACTGCCTCTGCAAAATAAATACCCCCTATAATCGGTATTAATAAAGATATGTTCATTAATATTGCAACTGATACAACAGCTCCCCCCAATGCTAAAGAGCCTGTGTCCCCCATAAAAACCTGCGCTGGATGAGAATTAAATTTTAAGAATCCTAGACAGGCACCAGTTACAGCAGCTGAAAACACCGCAAGGCTAGTATATCCATAGTCTATGGCAACTAAGCTTAAGAATGCGGTAATAATTAAAGTAACTCCAGCAGCTAAGCCATCCAGTCCGTCGCTTAGATTTGCACTATTAACCGTAGACAATACCACAAATATAATAAAAGGAATATATAAAAGGCCAATATCTAAGTACTGTGGTATTACTATATTGCCAATATTAAAGCTACCCTGTACAAAGGGGACAATGATTTTAGTACCCATAACAGATACGTTTGATTGGTATATTGCTAGCATTATTGCTACTATAGTTTGAAGAATAATTTTTTGGTATGCCCTTAAGCCTAAGGATCTTTTTAGTATCACCTTTATAAAGTCATCTATGAATCCTATAATTCCAAAGGCTATGGTGGCACTAAGGGCAACTAACATATCTGTATTCATTAAGCCTGAGGTTAAAGATGTTACTATAATTGAAATAATAATTATTAGTCCACCTATTGTTGGAGTCCCACTTTTTTGCCTATGACTTTTAGGGCCCTCCTCCCTTATCATCTGTCCAACCTTTAGCTTTTTTAAGTAGGGTATAATTAATGGACCTAAAATTAAGGTTATAATGAATCCAATAATTATAGTGTAAACTACCTGTTTATGCTGAATCATAAAAAACTAGCTCCTCTCTTGTAAAAAAGTAATAATTTCCTCCATCTGCATCCCTCTGGAGCCTTTAATCAGTATAATATCGTCAGCTTGAATTAATGCTGACAGCTTTTCATATGCTTCTTTATTGCTATTTACTATATAGGTATCTATATTACTGTTTCCCTTAATTACTTCTTTAGCAATCCAAGCAGCATCTTTTCCTACAGTAATTAACATGTTAGCCTTTGATTTAGCTAAATAGCTACCTACTATTCTATGTCCTTCCTCTGAAAATTTACCCATCTCCAGCATATTACCAAGTACTGCTATTCTTCGCCCGCCCTTTAAATTCGACACAACATCAATGGCCGCCTTCATTGAATCTGGATTAGCATTATATGCATCATTAATAATTCTATAATTATTAATTTCTATTATTTCCATTCTCATTTTGGTTGGCGAATAATCATTAAAGGCCTTTTGTATTTCACTAGGTGAAACACCATAATGCTTGCCAATCCAAATAGCCGCCAACCCATTATACACATTATGTATACCGTATTGAGGTAAGTTAAATATGTAGTTTTCCCCTTCAAAGGCTATTGTTATATTGTAGCCATTATCCTGATTGACTTCTATTGGATAAAAATCATTATCCTTAGAAAGACCGAAAAAAACCTTCTCATAGGGGGTATCTATTCCTTTTAAATTTTGTAAATACTCATCATCTCCATTTACAAGTAAATAGTTACCCTCATTCATATATTCTGTTATCTCCATTTTTGCCTTCATTATATTAGCTTTGCTTCCCAAGTGTTCTATGTGAGACATTCCAATATTAGTTATCACACCTATTTCAGGCTTTACAATCTTTACAAGATTGGATATTTCCCCTAAAGCTGACATACCCATTTCCAATACTGCAAACTGGTGGTGCTCTTCTAAATTAAAAAGTGTTAATGGTAATCCTATATGATTGTTAAAGTTTCCTATAGTCTTTAATACTGAAAATTTACTACTTAATACAGAGGCAATCATATCTTTGGTGGAGGTCTTTCCTGTACTGCCGGTTACTCCTATAAATGGAATTTTAAACTTGTCTCTAAAATATTTACTGAGGTTACTTAATGCAGTAGGTGTATCTTTTACTTGTATAAGGTAAAAATCTTCATATTCTTTAGTATCAATAGCTTTCCCTCCTTCAACAAGGGCACCAGATGCTCCTCTTTTCTGGGCCTCTTTAATAAAGGTATGTCCATCAAATCTTTCTCCCACCAATGGTACAAAAAGCATATCTTTTTCAATAGCTCGAGTATCTGTTGATACTCCTTTTGCAGTTTCTGTTTTACCATAGGAAATAATACTTCCATTGCAAGCCTTACATATTTCCTCGTAGGTTAATGTCATCATAGGCGACCTTCCTCTCTTGCCACTTCAATTGCAACAAGTCTATCATCAAAAACTATAACCTTATCCATAATCACCTGAGTTATTTCATGTCCTTTACCAGCGATTAAAACTATATCTCCTTTGTTTGCCTCTTTTATTGCGTATCTAATGGCCTCTTTTCTATCCTCTATTATTATATAATTCCCTTTTGTCGATTTTATTCCTTCTTCAATCATAGATAATATAATATTTGGATCTTCAGAACGTGGATTGTCTGAGGTTAATATGGTAAAATCACTGTATTCTCCTGAAATTTCACCCATTATGGGTCTTTTAGATTGATCTCTATCTCCACCACAGCCAAATACAGTTATTATTCTATTGGCGGTAAATTCTCTTGTGGATTTAAGAAGATTTTCTAGTGCATCTGGTGTGTGGGCATAATCAACAATTACTGAAAACTGTTGGATTTCAGGTACAACCTCGAATCGCCCTGGTACTCCTGAAAACTCATTTAATCCCCTTTTAATTACCTCTGCTGGTATTTGCAAGCAGTAACAGCAGGTTATAGCTGCCAAAGCATTATACACTGCAAACATAGCAGGGATAGGAAGCTTAATATCAATGTCAAAATCCATAGGCCCCACTACTTTAAAGGATACCTCTTTGCTGGTAAATTTAATACTACTTGCAGTAAAATCTGATTTTTGTGTTGTACCATATGTGAAAATACAAGTCTTTAAATCCTTTAAATCTTCAACTATTTCTTTTCCTACCTTATCATCAATATTTATAACGTTGCATAATGAGGTTTTATAAAACAGCTTTTTCTTTGCATTTTTATAATTCTCTAGGTTATCATGGAAGTCTAAATGATCCGGTGTTAAATTTGTGAAAATCCCCACTTTAAAGTTTACACCTTCTACTCTTCCTAGCTCTAGGGAGTGGGAGGATACCTCCATAACACAGCTATCAATTTTTTCTTCAACCATTCTATTTAATAAGTATTGAAGATCAAAGGCTTCTGGAGTTGTTCTAACTGCATCAATTTTAACTTTATCAATCCATGTTGCTATAGTTCCTACTAACCCAGCTTTTTTGCCAGCCTCTTCTAGTATCTTTTTTATCATATATGTAACGGAGGTTTTTCCATTGGTACCTGTAACACCAATTAAATCTAAATATAGGCTTGGTTTATTAAAGAATTTATTGGCAATGAATGCCATTGCATTTCTAGTATCCTCCACCTGTACAACCGTAGCACCTTCTATATTAACATCTTGTGAAGCTAAAATTGCTACAGCACCCTTTTTTAATGCTTCTTGTATGTATAGGTGCCCATCGGTTTTAAATCCCTTTATACATACGAATAATCCTCCAGGTTGAATTTGTCTTGAATCGTAATGAAGGTTATTAATTTCTATATCTGTATTACCCTCCAGTTTTTTAACTTCAAGCTGTTCTATAAGTTTATTCAACCTCATAGGTTATACCCCCTTCTACTTCTATTATTAACTATTGGTAAACTTTTTAAAAGGCAACTTAAAATTAATGATAGCCATTAATTTTAGTTGCCCATTTTATTATAAAACTATTATACAGTTATTTCTAGTATTAAATTTTAATTGGGCTTAAATTCAACACTAATAATTGTTCCCTGTTGTACCTCCTCATTAGCTTCTGGATATTGACTTGTGACTACTCCACTACCACTTATTTTTAACCTTAAGCCTAATGCGTTAGCTATTCTATTAACTTCACCAATGGTTTTACCTGATAAGTTAGGCATAAATACAACAGCATCACCTATATCATCCTTTGTATATAGTAGAACTGTGGAGTTTTCTTGAACTTTAGCCCCAGGCTTAGGAAACATATCAACTATAACAGCTGTATCTTCATTTTGAAACTCTGTTTCAAAATTATACTTTAGTTTACTTTCTGTCAATAGCTTTTTTGCTTCCTTTACTGTTAGTTGTCTTATCTCTGGCACAATAACATCTGCTTTAATAAGCTCCTCTGCTTCTTCATCCGTATACTTAGGTCTTATTTCTAAATACCGCAGACTTTCTTCCAATATCTCTCCCGCAATTGGAGCAGCAGTAATACTTCCAAAATGACTTAATCCGTTGGGTTCATCTACAATTACTAAAACTGCAAGTCTTGGATCATCAGTAGGTGCCACCCCAATAAAGGATGCAACATAGTAGCCGGGTGCATATTTACCATCAATAACCTTTTGAGCTGTTCCCGTTTTCCCACCTACAGAATATCCAGGTATGTAAGCCGCCTTTCCTGAGCCCTCTGAAACTACAGATTCCATTATATCAAGCATTTCCCTAGATGTTTTTTGTGATATAACCTGCCTTACTATTGTTTCCTCAAATCTATGAACAATATTCCCTTCATGATCTACAAGCTCTTTAACTATTCTTGGCTTCATTAAGGTACCGTTATTGGCAATTGCCGATACTGCAGTTATCAACTGGATTGGTGTAACTGAAATACTCTGACCAAATGACATTGTTGCCAATTCAACTGGACCAACCTGTGGCAGCTGGTACATAATGGATTTTCTTTCACCAGGCAAATCCACTCCAGTTATATCTTTAAAGCCAAAGGCATCTATATAGGAATAAAAGGTTTTAGACCCTAGCTTTTCTCCTAGTTGAACAAATACTGTGTTACATGAATTTTGAACTGCTTCTTCAAGGGTTTGGTCTCCATGGGGATTATAATGTCTCCAGCATTTAAGTATTCTACCAGCTACATTGATGGTTCCAGAAGAATAGAAATGACTTTCTGGGGTTGCAATTCCTTCCTCCAACACAGCAGCAGTGGTAATAAGCTTAAAGGTAGAGCCTGGTTCATAGGTATCATTTGTCATGGGATTTCTCCACATACTATACCATATTTCCAGCTTTTCATTATCTGGTAGCTCCTCTAAATGAAGTCTTAATTCTTCATCAAGGGGCTCTCTAGACTTGTTGGGATCATAGTCTGGCTTTGCAGCCATTGCTAGTATATCACCTGTTTTAACATCCATTACTATTGTAGTAACTCGTTTAGCTTTATTTATTTCCAACGCATTTTGAATAGCCTTTTCTGTAAAGTGTTGAATTACTTCGTCAATTGTTAAAACCACACTTAGTCCATCCTCTGGTGGATAATACCTTTCAACACTAAAGGCCAATTGTCTACCTTCTCCATCAGTGCTTTTTATCCACCTTCCAGGTATGCCGCTTAGATACTTGTCATATTCCATTTCTATACCTGCTATACCTCTATTATCTACATTTGTATGCCCCAAAACATAAGAAGCGAAATTTCCATAGGGATAATGTCGCATATTATCTTCTCCTATGTAAACTCCCTTCAATTTTTCTTGTCTAATTTTATCTACTAAATCATCATCTATCCAATATGCTATTTTTACTGTACTATATTTTTTATCTATTTTTTTTATAAGGTCATTGGTGTCTAGCTCCAAAATATTGGCTAGTTTTGAGGCTGTAGCTTCAACATCCTCAACCTCTCTAGGTCTTACGTATATGGTGCTGGTGCTGGCACTAATAACTAGCTCTTTTCCGTTTCTATCGTAAATAACCCCTCTTTTAGCAGGTATAGGTATATCTCTTGTCTGCTGTCTATTTGCTAATTCCTTGTACTTCTCTCCATTTACTATTTGAATCCACCCTAGCCTAATTATTAAACCAAATATAGCTAGAGAGGTAATAGCAAACATGAACATTAGCCTTCTTTTGCTGGATATTGATGGTTGAGACAAGATAGCTACCTCCTTTAAATATTTAAAAGTGCAACAAATTTACTTATAGTTCTTGATAGAAATCCATCCTTATCTGGGCCTGTTGATTCTTTATCATTCATGTTATTATTTAACTCATTAGTTAATAATGAAACCTTAGTAGAGTTAACCGAAAAATAGTAGGTGTTTTCAGGGAGGGGATATACCATTCCTAATCTACCCTCAGCCTCTGCTTCTATCCATCTGGATTTAGATAGCTTCTCCAGCTCTACTTTAAGCTTATCTCTATTTGCTTCTACTTCCTCCAATTGCTTATTTAAGCTTAGAATTTCATGCTTTAACTCTGTAGTTGAGGCATAGCCGACAACAACCACAAGTCCCAGCATTAAAAGGCATGAGATACTACAGGCCGTTGCAACCTTAAGAAGCCTAAATTTGTTCTTCTTTTGCTTTTTAGGTCTTTTAATTTGGTGATTATGTTGTTTTTCTTCAGTTACATGGGGAAGATAATCTTTTCTTACTACTTCCAAATTTATTCACCCCTTCTACTTTTTAGACCTACTATACCTTAGATGCTACTCTCAATTTAGCACTCCTTGCCCTCGGGTTTATTTCTATTTCTTCATCTGTTGGAAGAATTGGTTTTCTTGTCACAATATTTAATACCTTGACTTTACTACATCTACATATGGGAAATTGAGGGGGACATACACAGGATTGATTAAGCTCTTTAAAGGTGTTTTTTACTATTCTATCCTCCAGCGAGTGGAAGGTAATTACACAAATTCTTCCCCCTACCTCTAATAATTCAGCTGCCCCTCTAATAGTTTCTTCTATTATCTCTAGTTCACGATTCACTTCAATTCTTATTGCTTGAAATGTTCGTTTTGCTGGATGTGGACCTTCCCTTCTTGCACCAGCTGGAATAGCCATTTTTATGATTTCCACCAGCTCTCCTGTTGTGGTAATATCCCTTTCCTCTCTATGTTTAACTATAAAGCTAGCAATTCTTTTAGCCCATTTTTCTTCACCATAATCCTTAATGATTCTTTCTAGGTCTTCCTCTTTATAGGTGTTTACAATTATTTCAGCATTTAGAGGATTCCTATTATCCATTCTCATATCTAAAGGAGCGTCCTTCATATAGGAGAAGCCACGGTCCACCTCATCTAATTGATGGGATGAGACTCCTAAATCTAATAAAATACCATTTATTTTAGCTATGCCTAAATCCCTTAGTATTTCTTTAATATTTGAAAAGTTGTCTCTTACCAGCCTAACTCTGTCTTTATAGGCTGTTAATCTCTCTCTAGCTGCTATATGTGCATTTTCATCTTGATCTATACCAATAAATAGACCTTCTTCATTCAGTTTTTTTACTATTTCAATAGAATGACCAGCTCCACCCATGGTTCCATCAACATATATACCATCTGGCTTGATACTTAAATTCTCTATTGATTCATTAAGCAGTACAGATAAATGTTCAAAACTCATATTATCACCTTCATAGTTATATTCCTAGCTCCGCCATTTTTGATGCGATTTCATCGTAGCTTAAGTTTGCATCGCTATTATATTGCTGCCATTGTTCTTGACTCCATATTTCAATTCTTGTACCTACTCCAATTAAAACTGTTTCTTTTTCAAGCTTGGCATGCTCCCTTATATTATTAGGAATTCTTATTCTTCCCTGATTATCCAGTTCACATTCAGATGCACCCGATAGAAAAAATCTTACAAAGGCTCTAGCATCTTTATTTGTTAGTGGTAATTGCTTTAGCTTATTTTCTAATATCCTCCACTCCTCCATAGGATAAATAAATAAGCAGTTGTCTAACCCTTTTGTGACAATAAAATGCTCCCCCAATTCTTCTCTGAATTTGGAGGGAATGCTTATTCTACCTTTAACATCTATTGTGTGATTATATTCACCTATAAACATTTTCATCCCACCTTAGGGGTTTTCATACCACTTCATACCACTTTTCACCACTTTTTTAGTATTTCTATCTCTAATCTAAAATTCCTGCTTAATTTTGAAAGAAATTTACATTTTTATTTTTTTAGTACTAAAGTGCTATAGTCTGCATTATAAAAACCGCCTGTGTTAAACAGACGGTTTACAAAAAAATGATATATTATTATAATAGTACTTAAATTTTAATATCTCCTATTAGTAATCTCTTTTCTTTAGCTGACTTGCTAAAAATAATGCTCCAGTTATTAATACTAGACTTATTACTTGGGCTGTCCTTAAAGGTCCTATCATTAAGCTGTCTATCCTTAAGCCTTCTATAAAAAATCGTGCTATTGAATATAATATTATGTATAGTATAAATATTTGCCCTGTATATTTTTTCTTTTTCGTATAATAAAGTAGAAAAAGAAATACTCCAAAATTCCATAAGGACTCATACAAAAATGTGGGATGTACCATATCACCGTTTACTTCAATGGCCCAGGGTAAATCTGTAGGTCTACCATAGGCCTCTTGATTTATATAGTTTCCCCATCTACCAATAGCCTGCCCCAATATAATGCTTGGTGCACAAATATCGGCTAATCTCCAAAAGCCATAGCCTTTATACCGACAATATAAATAACCTACCAATACTCCAGCAATTACACCACCATGTATAGCTAGGCCTCCTTGCCTAAAATTCAATATATATTGTGGATATTGAGAATAAAAGTCCCACTTGAAAATAACATAATATAGACGGGCTCCAATTAAAGCTGCTGGTACAGCCAATAAAGCTATATCTATAATAACATCCTCATGTAGTCCTTCTTTTTTTGCCCTTATAGTTGCAACAATAACTCCCAATAGCATTCCAGTCGCAATTATTATTCCATACCATCCAATCTCAAGTCCAAAAACTTCAAAGGCTATGGGGTCCATAATAATACCTCTCTTCTAATAAACTTCAGTTGCTGTTTCCAGCAACTGATATTTTTTATTATATGTAATGAAGCTTTAGTTGTCAATGTTACTAGACCTATCCAACGGTTTAATAATTGATAGCACCTGTCGTTCCTCATTAAAATGATTTTTCAGCTGCTGTTGTACTTCTTCAAACCTTACGGCTTTAAGTATATTTATATAATCTAAAAAGTTTAAATTTTTGAAGTGATAGCTAGCAAATGTATTGCCAACATACTCTATAGAGTTATAATGGCTTATGTTTTCTCCAATTTGCTTCCTCTTTACTCTAATAAAATCCTCTTCCTTTAGACCATTCTTTTTCAAGCTTAATATCCATTTGTTAATTGTTTCTTTAACCCTTTGAGGATCCTTTGACTCTCCACTGATAATACTATGTCCATAATCAGGTTCACAAACATAGTCTGCATAAAAGCTTTGGTCAATTAATCCCTCATTGTATAGACCTTGATATAGATCCGTAGCCTTATGGAAAATCATATCCAATAATATTTTTAACATGGCCTCTTCCTTAAGTAGACTAATTTGATTTTCTTCTGCTGCCTTTGGTATTCTCTTGTAGCCTAAATAAAACATAGGAGTAGAAACATATAGGTTATCTTCAATATATTGATTTTTAACATGACTAGGCTCGTCAGGATAGTATCTAACTAGCTTTGCTGGTTCCATTGGTTTTTCATCATCAAAGAATTCTTCTACTCTGCTAAAAACCTCTTCCTTTTTTAAATCACCAGACACTAATAATATCATATTAGATGGATGATAGAAGGTGTTAAAGCATTTATATAAGTCCTCCTTAGTTGTTTTACCTATACTTTCCACAGTTCCTGCTATATCCTTTCTTACAGGGTGTTGATGATACATAGCCTTTAAAAAGTTAAAGATGACCCTCCATTGAGGATTATCTTGATACATTTTTATTTCCTGTGTTATTATTCCTTTTTCCTTCTCTACATTTTCATCTGTGAAATAGGGCTGTTGAACAAACTCAATTAGATTCTTTAGGTTTTCATAAAAATTGTCTGTAGAGGTAAAGTAGTATGCAGTTATATTAAAATTGGTGTATGCGTTAACATTGGCACCTAATGGAGCAAATCTGTCAAAGGCATTACCATTTGGCTCTTCAAAAAGCTTATGCTCTAAAAAGTGAGCTATACCTTCTGGAACCTCGATTACTTCTTTATCGTGTAGCTTTTTAAACTTTAAATCATTTGAGCCAAATTTAGTTGCAAAAATTGCATATTGCTTGCTATAACCCTTCTTTGGCATAAAGAAAACCTCTAATCCATTATTAAGCCTTTTGTTATATATTGATTCATTTACAGCCTCTCCTCTAATTTCCGTATAATCCATTAGCTATTACCTCCTTTACCAGAGCCCTTTAAAAAATATATAGTATCTAATTGTATTTTTTCTGAAACTGCTACAACTTCATCTATATCTGTGGCATTTATTTTTTTGATTAACTCATCAGGGGTTATAATGTGATTTCCAACTATTTGACTATAGGTGTATTCTGCCATTGCAGCTGGGCTATCACCTAAAGCTTGTATTGCAGTAATTAAGGCTTTTTTACCATTAATCAACTCATTTTCTGTTATGTTTCCCTTTTTTATTTCCTCTAGTTGTTGTTGAATAACCTGCTTAGTTTCATCGGCCTTATCTACCTCTATACCACTACTTATTAGCATTAGGGATTTAAATTTTTCTATTTTGGAGTAAACATAATAGCAAAGACTTCTTTCTTCTCTAACCTTTGTAAACAGCTTAGAATGGGGTCCTCCACCCAGAATGCTTGAATATAGCATTAAGGCTGGATATAGAGTATCCTTATAGGATATATTCGTTCTATATCCTAATGAGAGCTTCCCTTGGTTTATTTCCATTTCCTCATTAACCTCATATACGGAGCCTTGTCTACTTATTAATTTGTCATCTTCAATAGCAATAACATTGCTCTGCTGAAGCTTAAGGCTATCAATCATATATTTTTTTACATGTTCATGGGGTATGCTGCCTACAACTACAATATCTATGGGACTGGTGAGAATCGCATTTTTATAGTGGTTAAAAAGATTTTTTTCGTTTATTGCTTCAATATCCTTTAACAATCCATGCTCATATAATCTAAAATTTTCATTGCGGCACATCTCCTCAATACATCTCTCATATGAGTATCTATTTTTATCATTTAATCTACCTTTAATTTTGTTCTCAAGGTTTACCTTTTCCTGTTTAACATATTCAGCCTTAAAGCCACTTTCTTCAACTAAGGGTTCAAAGAGTAGCTCATTAAGAAGCTCCATAGATTCCTTCAAAAGGTCTCCATCATCAATATATTTTAATCCAACAGTGTTTAAGGAATATAAGGTAATGTGCCTTTCCCCCTTTTTACCAACATCTGCGCCTAAGCTAGAGCCATATAAATAATCTAGCTTCTTAGCTATTTTTTGAGAGGTGTCATAATTTTTCGATCCCCTTTGTAGTACCTTTGGTAGCAAGGCATTAAAGGTCACCTCCTGTGGTAATAGTGGCCGCTTAAAATATATATTTATTAAATTAGTCTTGAATTTGTCGGTGTTAATAGTATGTATATTTAAGCCATTATTCATTTTATCACTGACGATATCCAACATATAGTAGCCTCCCTCTTGATTTTTTAGTATGATAAAACATTTTGTTATATTATTCCCAACTGTCAATAATAATAACAATTAGTTTATATTTGCATATCAAGAAGCTTAATTCTTTTAAATAGCTCATTGTATATTCCATTTTGATACTGCCACCCTGTAATATAATGGATATCAACCTCTTTGGGTGTTTCAATATCCTTTAAAATACCTTCAATCTTCCTTTTATAGTTGATGTCTTCGTATAAGGAAGCAGCTTGAAATACGTATATTTCCTTAACAGCGTGTGCCATAAGGGCTTCCATTTCATTTATAATCAGTCCCCTATGTAAATAGCAATCCTTTATATGCCTACTGTTATATCCCTCTTGAACTAATAAGTCCTTTATCTTCTCTCTAAATAATATACCCTGCTTCACATAGTTATTGCTTTCCTTACCCTCTTCATATTCCTCTCCTATTATTAATATACCAGCTTTACTTCGCTGGGACTTTTCAATAAATCCATTTAGCCAGCTAATGCATTCAGTTGCTAGCTCATCACTGTCCCATAAAGCATTGGTACTCTTTACAGCTATCTTATATTGCATTGGATTTATTTTTTGTACATGATCATTTATTTCTTTGAGATTATGGGCTTCTGTTAGAATTATTGGACACACCAGTATCTCACCATTTCCATCAGACATTGCTTTTATTAAGACCTCATTAAAGTATGGTTTTTGGTTTAGGAAGCTATTGTAAAAGGTAAATCTATTATAGAAAGAATTGCTTAAGGAATGCTTTAGCTCCGTATAAAAGCTGTTGTTACTACTGCTACTATACCCTTCATAGTTAAGCTTAGCTACAAATAGCTTAAAGGGGAGAGTTAGGATTTTAATCCCCTTTGAAGCCTCCAGCTGATTCCTTAGTACAACTGGTAGCTGATAGGTAGCTGGTTCTCCCTCATGTACCAAGATTACAGCTTTATTTGTGTTTCCAATATGATTTTTAGCTATATATCTGTTAACTTCACTTTTGTACTGGAAAAAATAAAGAATACAAATGAATAAAAGGTATCCTGATATTACTCCTATAGCAATTCTCTTTATTTTTAACCTATATCCAGATCTATTATCCTTTAAAAAAATAAATGCTAAAGCAGAAGTAAGTACCCATATTATTCTTTCCAAAATTCCATTTGTTACTAAACCTATACAGAATCCCATAGTAATAAGTAAAGCCAATAATAAAACCATTTTATTCCCTCCAGGCTTAACCTCTTAATTTCCTTAATAAATATGATAAAAAACTCAATAAAATGAATAAAAGATGGACACAAATCCATCTTTATTCATTTTTAGTTATCTATTTAATTAGGCTCTGGAGTCATTCTTCTAACTAATTCTTCTATTTCTCTTCCAAATCCACTTAAAGGACGTCCTCTTGCAGTCTCAGAGGCTATGTTTTCTATTCTTTCAATAATGTCTGGGTCTGCAGAAACTGATACTTCATCAATTTCTCTATCGGTTCTTTTCACAACATCCTCAATCTTTTTTTTCATTTCTGAGTTCATTTCACCCATCGTTTCCTCTGTTAGGTTTACACCTACAAGGGCTGTATTTTCTGTGATAACAACTGTAGCACTTCTTACCTCTTCGAGCTTTACTACCTCATTAACAATTCTATCTGCTCTAATATTTAAGTCCTGCATTTCCTCTCCTGGCTGCATATTCATTGGTGAGTTTCTGTCGTTCATTTCTTGATTGGGTTCAACTCTTCTTGTCTCAGGAGCTGGTCTTTCAGCGGGACTACACCCAGCCAAGGCAATTGCTATTACCATAATTATGGTTGCTAAAAATATAAATCTGTTTTTCTTCATTTTATCACCTCCTGTACTTATTTTATCTCCTACTGTAATTTTTATTTAAATAAGTTTTTACCAAAAAAAACTATGATTAGCATATGCTAAAGTCAAATATTTTTTTCTTTAATGATAAAAATAAGGATAATATGTTAAGTTACTATAAATGAATGTGTATTTATTGCCAACAACCATTGAATAGGATATAATTTTACTTGTGTGTATTTAATCCATGTACTTAGAAAGGACGAGTTTAATGAAATTAGGTATTGTTGGTTTGCCAAATGTAGGTAAAAGCACATTGTTTAACGCTATTACTGAAGCAGGTGCAGAATCTGCTAATTATCCATTTTGTACTATAGAACCAAATATTGGTGTTGTAGCTGTTCCTGACAATCGTTTATCTGTGTTGGATGAAATGTATAAATCAGAAAAGGTTATACCTGCAAATATTGAGTTTTACGATATAGCAGGTCTTGTTAGGGGTGCAAGCAAGGGAGAAGGCTTAGGTAACAAGTTTCTTTCACATATACGTGAGGTGGAGGCTATTTTACATGTTGTAAGATGCTTTGAAGACTCTGATATTACCCATGTTGATGGAGATGTAAATCCTTTAAGGGACATAGAGACTATTGACCTTGAGCTAATTTTTTCCGACCTTGAAATTATTGAAAAAAGAATTTTAAAAACTGAAAAGCTTATTAAATCAGATAAGTCATTAATTGGGGAGCTAGAACTATTAAAAACCATAAAAAAAACCTTAGAAGAAGGAAAAACAATTAGAACCCTTAGTTTAACTGATGAGGAAGTAAAAATGGTTAAGGGTTTTAATCTGTTATCTTCAAAACCAACTATATATGTAGGAAATGTTTCAGAAGAGGATGTTAAGGATTATGGTGAAAATAATATATATGTTAAAGAACTAAAGGAACATGCTTTAAAGGAAAATGCAGAGGTTGTTGTTATATGTGCAAAAATTGAGGCTGAGATCGCTGAGCTAGAGGAGGAGGAAAAGGAATTATTCTTAACTGAGCTTGGATTAAATGAATCTGGCTTAGACCGCCTTATTAAAGCATCCTATTCTTTATTAGGCTTAATTAGCTATTTAACTGCTGGCCCAAAGGAGGTACGAGCCTGGACAATAAAAAATGGCTTAAAGGCTCCACAGGCGGCTGGAAAAATACATTCAGATTTTGAAAGAGGCTTTATTAGAGCTGAGGTTATTGCATTTAATGACCTTGTAGCCTGCGGAAGCCATTCTGCTGCTAAGGAAAAAGGTTTAGTTCGTTTAGAGGGAAAGGATTATATAGTCAAAGATGGAGATGTTATTTTGTTTAGATTTAATGTGTAAAAAAAGGCAATGGTCAATAAAAGACCATTGCTTTTTTTTAATAAACAGATGCGTACAGTTCTAATGAATCAGCCGTTACAATTACATACTCACCCACTGGTAATCCTTTACCCTGAACCTCTAGCTGTATAATGCTATCACCAAATCGAAGGTCTGAGATTCCATCCTTATACTCCTTTTCAAGAATACCAATAATATAGGTAATATCGTTGTCTTGGAATATTCTAAAATCCTTTTCTTTACATGTTTTTATCGTTGTCCCCCATTTTAATATTTCTGTAATATCATATTCAATATTATATTTATTACCTTTTACAGGATCATTATTTCCATTCCAAACTCCTTTGCCGCAGCCATACTGGGTATTAAATTCTATTACTGTGTCCATACTATTGAAATTAACATCATTAATTAAAACTTCCACTTTAACACCTCCTCCTTTTATATTTTCTAAATAATATTTAATTGTAAATTACAGTTGTTGAATTAAAAACCCAGCTTATAACGTAATCAATACGTTTTTTTGCTGGGTGTTTTATTGCCAAATATTATTATTTATGAAATCTTAATAACCACCATCTACATGATCAATACCCTTAACTATATTAACAGAAGCGCTACAGCCTAATCTTGATGCCCCAGCTTTAATCATAGAAATAGCAGTCTTATAGTCACGTATTCCACCAGAAGCCTTTACCTCCATTTCTGCCCCCACTGTATCCTTCATTAATCTGACATCTTCTACAGTTGCTCCACCTGTACTGAATCCAGTTGAGGTTTTAACAAAATCTGCACCAGCTTTTTTTGCTAATTGGCAAGCTATTATTTTTTCTTCATCTGTTAATAAAGCTGTTTCAATTATTACCTTCACTATAGCTGAACCATTGGCAGCATTTACAACTGCCTCAATATCCCTTTGTACATAGCCATAGTCTTTATCCTTTAACGCTCCAATGTTTATAACCATGTCTATTTCATTGGCCCCATTAGAAATCGCTTCCTTTGTTTCATATGCTTTTACCTCCGAGGTTGTAGCTCCTAAGGGAAAGCCTACAACAGCAGTAACCTTTATATCAGAACTCCTTAAATTATCTGCTACTATTCCTACATTTGCTGCATTTACGCAAACAGAAAAGAATCCATAGGCTTTCGCATCATTACAATACTGTAATATTTCCTCTTTCTTAACATCAGGTTTTAAAACTGTATGATCAATATATTTTCCAATATTCATATAATAATTCTCCTTTATTCAAGCATTAATTCAACTAAATCACCATTTCTAACAGCAGCAGCGTTGCCTTCGTCTACATCTACATGCATTTCAAGGGCATATGTAGGATGTATCCTAACTAAAACATTTTCAAAAACCACTGCTCTTTCTCCAAATGTTCTAATCTTCACTACCTGCCTATCAGTAACGCCAAAGGCTTCTGCATCGGAGGTATGCATATGTATATGTCTTGAGGCGATTATTACCCCTTCCTCTAAATCAACCTCTCCTTTTGGTCCTACAATTTTAACACCTGGGCTATTCTTAAGATTTCCTGAATCCCTTACTGGTGGCCTTATACCTAAAATAAAGCTATCACTTAAAGAGATTTCTATTTGTGTATTACTTCTAGCAGGTCCCAACACTCTTACCCCTTTTATTGTACCCTTTGGTCCTACTAGGTCTACCTTTTCTACAGCTGCAAATTGACCTGGTTGCGAAAGATATTTAAAGCTCTCAAGCTCATATCCTTCACGAAATAAAGTTTCTATATCTTTTTTACTTAAGTGAAGATGTCTGTTGGATAAAGCAATAGGCAACATTTTTTCACTCATACTATTACCTCCTCATATGTAATCATCAATACTATAGCCTCCACTATAGTTCAATAATATTGTATACAATCTATATTATACTTTTTTTTATACTATAAATCAAATGTTCCATACAAACAGATACAGGATAAAGCTATGTTTTTTTATCTGATGCTTGTGGCATTTTTCAGTGACTTAAGGAGGGGTAATGTTTGTGACAATGCTTAGACTATTCATTATAAAGCTGGTTGAACAAGGAATAATTATCTGTTTCTTTTTCTTTACTGTTTAATACCCTCGATATAACTGTTATTGCTGTTAAGCCCATAGATAAACCTGCTACAGTCATATAGTATAGGGAGAAGGGTGTATAGAAAGCCCCTAAAATCAAAAATACACTTAATAGAAAATAGCTTTTCGATTTATTTTTTGCCAAAAGTGCATTTTTATATTTTCTCCAACCTGCCCTTCTTCTTGATATTGTATTCTCTATTATCTCATCTATTTCTTCATCTGTAGGAAACATATTACTATTTTCAATAAGCTTAAGTAGCTGTTCTTTTTTTATTAGTAAAACTCTATATTTTTTACTTAACAGGTTTGCAAAGTCCCAAGAATCCTTAGTAAAATCTGAGGTTGTTATTAAAACATTTTTCTTTATTTTCATTTTTTTTAGCAAGCTTAAGGTCTCCTTTATTTCCTTCATCTCGACAAAGTCTTCATTTTTGTAGGCATAAAAGGATACTAATATAGCTTCATTTTTATATGTTGCTTCATGTATTATTATGTTGTTATTTTTATATATTTCCTTTAAATTCATGAATCCAAGCTTTTTATATAGCTGCTCTACAAACTCCCTTAGCTCATCTATAGTTTTGTTTAATATATCCTTATAGACCTTTTTGCATGCAATATCAAATCGCTTCTGACCTTTTAAGTATTCTAGCTTTTTATTTCTAATTGTTAGTGATATATAATGTCCTACAGATATTACTATTACTGTTACAGCAAGTGAAGCTAATAGGCTATATAAATATGTATTAATTAATAAAAAGAAAATCATAAAAAAGGCGATTCTTATTAAAGAAAAGTCGATTATTTTAGCACCATCGCTTCTGGTATCTTCCTTTGAGCTCATATAAAATGCTTTAAATCTTTTACTATTTGATCTACTGCTTTTATAGCCTTTAGCCTTTGTCATAAGCAGCTGTAAATAGTTTGTAATTTTACTCATTGCTTATCTCCTCCATTGAAAAAATAACCCTACATCAAAGGCAAGGTTATAATAATTATTGTTAATCCATTTCCTCGATGGCATTAATTAAGTAATCAACACCTATTTCATCGAGATTTATCATTTTTACATACTTATTATTATCTGTTATTTTTAGTTCTCCCGTCATATTATGGGCTAAATAGTCTTTGTTATTAAAGGAGTAAACTATAGCATCTATAGGCTTTTCTGAATTATCTACAGAAGTAATGCTATAGCCAGCCTCCCTTAACAGCTTAGCTGCATCATGTAGCCCTTCCTGTATTGCTATAACTTTTTTCATGTAAACCTACCTCCCAGTTTTATCTCAGCGGTGTTACTAATACTCCCGCTTCTTAAGCGGGATATAAGTGCCACCAAGCTTCGAAATAAGCGGAACTAGAGTACAGGTGGAGTACAAGCTCCATCTGAACTAAGTTTTCTTTATTTTTAGCATTTTATCGAATAAAATACACCCCCATTTTAATGGAGGTGTATCTACTATCCCATTGCTCTTTCTAGCTTGTCTAAATGTTGAAGTGGAAAGTGCTTTAATAGCTCCTTAAACTCATCAACTGTTAAGCCTTGAGTTGTTGTATAAATTTCTATCTTTCCATCTACGTCTGCCTGTATAAACCGTTGCTTAATTTCCTGAAAGTTAGTTGTACTCATTCAATAACCCTCCTTGAATAGTCTTTAATAATAGTATGGAAAAAAAACATTGTTACTATTCAAGTATTTATTTATTATTGATAAGCTTCTTCTTTTAGAACTGCAATGTATGGAAGGTTTCTATACCTTTCTGCATAGTCTATACCGTATCCTACTATAAACTTATCTGGAATATTAAAGCCTATATAATCTAAGCTAATATTACATTTTCTTCTCTCAGGCTTATCGAGAAGGGCACATATTTTTAAGCTTTCCAGCTTCCTAGACATCAGATTTTCTGTTAAGTACTTTAATGTTAAGCCTGTGTCTACTATATCCTCAACGATGATAACATGCTTACCCTCTATATCAGTGTCTAAATCCTTAATTATTCTAACTACACCAGAGCTTTCGGTAGATTGTCCATAGCTTGAAACAGCCATGAAATCTACATATACAGGGATATTTACTTCTCTTATTAAATCACCTAAAAAAACATTAGCCCCCTTTAAAACCCCTACAACTAAAATTTCGTTTTTATCTTTATAGTCCTTCGTTATTTGCATTCCAATTTCTTTAACCTTTTTTGCTATTTCATCTTTAGTAAACAGTATTTCTTCTACATCCTTTTTCATAACATCACCCCTAGTAGTATTTTACAATCTAATTATAGCATATGTAAGTAATATTATGAATATTATTTTACTTATTTAGTATATAATACGTTATAGCATGAACTATTTTTATTTTACTTTTGGAAATTAACATATTTTAAGTCTGATTCTATGTTGATATATAATTATCAAAAACATTTATTTATATTGATATTATATCATTTATATTTTGTTACATTTATGATATAATTATATTACTAATATTTAATAAATAAAAATAAGGGCTTAATCGCCCTTATTTAATAAAAACTATACTGTTGCTTCCTTTAGATTATTAGTAAAATGACAAGCAACAAAACGATCATTTCCAATATCCTCTAGTTCAGGTGTCTTTTCATTGCATATTGGTTGACGGTAACGACATCTTCCATAAAAACGACAACCTTCTGGTGGATTTATTGGACTCGGTACATCTCCTTCAAGTATAATACGTTCACGCTTAACTTCTATACTTGGAACAGGAATAGCTGATAATAGAGCTTGAGTATATGGATGCTTCGGCTCTTTAAACATTGATTTATAATCTGAAAGCTCAACAATTTTACCGAGGTACATTACAGCTATACGGTCACTCACATGCTTAACAACACTTAAGTCATGAGAGATAAACAGATATGTTAAACTAAATTCTTTTTGTAAATCATCCATAAGATTTAATATCTGTGCCTGAATCGATACATCTAATGCTGAAACAGGTTCGTCTTGAACAATAAACTTAGGCTTTAATGCTAATGCTCTTGCAATACCTATTCTCTGTCTTCTTCCACCATCTAACTCATGGGGATAGGTATTAACCAATCTTTCTGCAAGTCCAACAGTATCCATAAGCTCAGCAACTCTTTTTGACATATCAATTTTATCTTTATATATTTTATTAACACGTAATGGCTCTGCAATGATTTCCGAAACGCTCATTCTAGGATTTAAAGAAGCAAATGGGTCCTGAAATACTATTTGCATTTCTTTACGCATTTCCCGCATTTCATCCTTACTAAATTGTAATATATCCTTATCCTCAAAGATTATTTCACCACCAGTTGCCTCTAGTAAACGTAGAACAACCCTTCCTGTGGTTGATTTACCACATCCTGATTCACCCACTAGGCCCAATGTTTCACCTTTATTTATAAAAAAGTTTACATCATCAACTGCGTGTAGTAATCCTTTTTTTGTACTGAAGTATTTCTTTAGGTTTCTAACCTCCAATAATCTTTCCTGCATTAATCTCACCTCCAATAATATTATTTGACATTCTCTTCAAATAACAAGCACTTAACGAAATGTCCAGGTTCAATCTCTGTGTTTTTTGGCTTTCTTTCTGAGCATACATCCATTGCTTTAGGACATCTTGGATGGAAGGGACATCCTGAAGGAATATTTGTAGGATCTGGCATAAGTCCTTTTATTGGGTTTAAGCGTTCTTCATCTTCCTCAGCATTTGGAATAGATCCAAACAATCCAATAGTATAAGGATGCCTTGGTTCAGTATATAATCTCTTCTTATCTGTATACTCTATAACATTACCTGCATACATAATAGCAACTTTATCGCAAACCTCAGCTACTACCCCTAAATCATGGGTAATAAGAAGCATAGAGGTATTAAATTCATCCTTTAAATGCTTCATCAAATCTAAAACCTGTGCTTGTATAGTAACATCCAGAGCAGTTGTAGGTTCATCTGCAATCAATAGTGTAGGGTTACAAGCTAAAGCTATGGCAATTACAACCCTTTGTCTCATACCACCACTAAATTGATGTGGATACTCTTTATGTCTATCTGCTGGAATACCAACCTTCTCAAGCATTTCCTTTGCCCTTTCAATAGCTTGAGCAGCGTTAACTTTTTGGTGAAGCTTTACTACCTCTGCAATTTGCTCACCAACAGTCATTACTGGATTTAATGATGTCATAGGATCTTGGAATATCATAGATATTTTATTACCCCTAATCTTTCTTAGCTCTGCAGGGGATTTAGTAATAAGATTTTCACCTTCAAAATATATTTCACCATTAACAATTTTTCCTGGTGGATTTGGTACCAGCTGCATAATGCCTAATGCTGTAGTGGTTTTGCCTGCACCTGTCTCACCAACAAGTCCTAGGGTTTCTCCTTTACCTATTTCTAGGTTCATATCTTCAACGGCCCTAACTGTTCCTTCACCTTCAACTATATAATGAATTGACAAGTCTTTTATTTCAATAAGATTTTTATTGTTTTCCATTTAATATCACACTCCTCTCCTACTAGAATTAGCTCTTTAGTCTAGGATCAAGTGCATCTCTTAATCCGTCACCTAGAAGGTTTAAGCCGAAAATAGTGATCATTATGGCTAAACCAGGGAAAGTTGCTATATGGGGGTAGTCTCTAAGATAATGTCTAGCATTAGAAAGCATTGCACCCCATTCTGGAGTAGGTGGTTGTATACCTAGTCCAAGAAAGCTTAAGCCTGCAGCCGATAATATTGCATTAGCTACTCCAAGGGTTGCTTGGACGATTATTGGAGCCATTGAGTTTGGAATAATATGCTTAGTTATAATTCTAAAATCGTTAGCACCAACTGCTCTAGCAGCTTCAATAAACTCTTGATCTCTTAAGGATAAGACCGAAGCCCTTACGATACGGGCATAGGAGGGGATTGATCCGATACCAACGGCAATCATAACATTTCTTAGACCTGGTCCTAGTGTAGCAACAATAGCTATAGCAAGTAATATTCCTGGTATTGCCAGTAGAATATCTATACAACGCATTATTACGTTATCTAGCTTACCTCCATAATAACCAGCAATAGCCCCTAATGTTCCCCCTAAAATGGCTGCTATACCAACAGCTATAAAACCAACCTGTAATGAAATTCTTGATCCATATATTATTCTACTAAATATATCTCGACCAAAGTTGTCTGTTCCTAATAAGTGTTTACTATTTGGGGTTTGTAATCTATCAACAAGGCTTTGTTCATCATAACCATAGGGTGCAATTACATCTGCAAATATAGCTGAGAGAATCAGTATTAATATAATTAACAGACCAACCATAGCGGCCTTATTTTTCTTCATTCTTCTCCAAACTTCTCTCCAAGGGCCACGCTTCTTTTTAGTACCATTAGAGGCCACCTGTGACTGAGGGTTTTGAGAAGCAGTCTTCACATTAGACATAGCTTTACCTCCTTTTCAACATTTTTGATTAATTATTTGTATTGGGATTTAATTCTTGGATCTACGAAGGCATATAAAATATCTACACATAGATTTACAATACTAAAGGTTACTGCTATAAATAAAACTCCACCCATAACGATAGGTAAATCTCTTCTAAGAACAGCTTCTACCATTAGTCTACCTACTCCTGGAATTGCAAAGATTGTTTCAGTTAGTATTGCTCCTCCAAGTAAATAACCAAATTGAAGTCCCACAACAGTAATTACTGGTATAAGTGCATTTTTAAGGGCATGCTGATTAATGATTTTAGATTCAACCTGTCCCTTTGCTCTAGCAGTACGAATATAGTCTTGACGGATAACCTCAAGCATACTAGAACGCGTCATACGGGTCACAATTGCACAGGAGGCTGTACCGATTGTAACAGCAGGTAACACCCAATGCATTGGTGTGCTAAACCCCGAGGATGGGAACCATCCTAAATAAACTGAAAATACCAGCATAGTCATTAATCCTTGCCAGAAGTTTGGCATAGATACACCAATTAGGGCAAGTACCATTGCCACATTATCAAATATTGAGTATTGCTTAGTAGCAGATATTATTCCTGTAGGTATACCTATAGCTACAGAAACTAAAACACCAAGTGCTGCTAGCTTTAGTGTAGCAGGGAATCGTGTTGTTATTTCTCCAACAACTGGTCTATTCGATGTGTAGGAACGACCTATATCTTGATGAATAACTGCATTTTTAACGTAACGTCCAAACTGAATAAGAAATGGATCATCTAAACCTAGCTCTTCTCTAAGTCTTATTACATCTGCTTCTGGAGCTGTTTCTCCAAGCATGATTCTTGCTGGATCTCCAGGGGTAAAGTACATCATTGTAAATATTATAAAGGTTACCCCCATCATAACAGGAATCAATAGGAGAAGACGTCGAAATATATATCTGTGCATTTAATATCCTCCTTCCTAGTAGTACAATACTTTAATTTAATATAGGGTCATAGTTTTATGACCCTATATTAATTAATAATTGAAAATTTTTATTAAAACTAGATTTACTTATAGATATTATTCGAAGTAAACACCGTGTAATGAGTGATGACCTGCTGGATGTTGTGTAAAGCCTTTAACATTCTTTTGAACACCAGCTAAGTTTTCACCTATCCATGTAAATACCCATGGAGCTTCGTCACGAATGATTTCTTGTGCTTCTAAATAGTATTCTTCTCTCTTTGAAGGATCTGTTTCAACACGAGCTGCATCTAATAGCTCATCTACTCTGTCATTAGACCAGAATGTTCTGTTTCCACCAGTTCCGAATTGAGATGAATGGAATAATGCATATAATCCATAATCTGGGTCACCAGTTACTGTTACCCAACCAAGGATAAACATGTCATGCTCTCCAGCAGCTGTTCCTTCTAGATAAGCACCCCACTCCATAACCTTAACTTCTGTGTTAATGTTGATGGCTTTTAACTGATTTTGAACTATTTCAGCGATATCCATTCTTTGTTGGTTTTCATTGGTCCAGATAGTAGTATCGAAACCATCAGCATAGCCTGCATCTGCCATTAATTCTTTAGCTTTTTCAACATTGAAGCCATATTCTTCTAAACCTTGATGCCCTGCAAATACGTTTGGTCCTAATGGCCCCTTAGCAGGTGCTCCTACACCTTGGTATACAGCTTCAATTATAGAAGCCATATCAATAGCATAGTTAATAGCTTGACGTACTCTTACATCGTCATAAGGCTTTTTCTGAGCATTGAAACCAATGTAGCTAGTTGAGAATGAAGGAGCTCTTTGAAGAACTAAATCACTGTTTTCTTCAACTCTGCTTACGTCTGTTGGAGGAATGTCATAAGCAATATCAATTCCACCAGTTTCAAGTTCAATTGTTCTAGTTGTATTTTCAGCTATGTTTCTAAAAGTAACTTTCTTTAGTTTAGCTGGCTCTCCATGATACTCATCAAATTTAACTAATTCGATTGAATCTCCAATTACCCAATTGTTAAACTTGAATGGTCCTGTACCAACTGGATTTTGACCATAATCTTCGCCACCCTCTGTAACAGCTTTTTCATTCATGATAGCCATTGCAGTATGGGCTAAATGAGCTAATAGTGGAGCAAATGGTTCTTTAGTAGAAAGTCTAATTGTGTAATCATCAATAACTTCTATTTTTTCACCATCTATTTGTCCAACTATATGACCAATATGGCTAGAGTCTAAAGCTCTTAAGATAGTGAACTTAACATCACTAGCTTTAAGCTCTTCTCCGTTATGGAACTTAACGCCTTGCTTTAACTTGAATTCAACGGTTGTATCATCAATAGATTCCCATGATTCAGCTAAGCTTGGTTCAATTTCCATGTTCTCATTTTGAGCAACAAGTGTTTCATAGATTTGCTTGCTTACTCTTGAAGACGGTTGATCATTTGTTGAGTGTGGGTCTAATGTTACTGCATCAGCACCTTGTCCAACGATTAATTCTTCTTTTACAGTTACTTCATCTGCTGGTTCATTAGTGTCATCAGTACCTGGAGTAGCTGTGTCGTCAGCAGGTTGACTACAGCCAACAGCAAATAGAGCAAACACTAAAACCATGCTCAATAAAACTAATAGCTTTTTGTTCTTGAACATTATTTTTCCCCCTTTTATTTTTATATCTTTGCCTTTTCGGCAAAAATCTTTAAACGATCTGATGTTTATAATGCTTATATAATACTTACATACAAAACGACCTAATCGTTTAAATTATATGAATATTATATAATCAGTTATGAATATGTTCAATAGAAATTGTAACATTTTAAATTTATTTAATAATTTAGTCTATTAATAGACTTATTAAATAGCCTAATATCTAGCCAATTATCCAGCAACCAGTCTTTATATTTCAACAATTTACAACCTATTCAATAGCAAATTTCTACTTTTGCTATATTGTATACTTTATACATATTTCTAATATTCATAAAAGCCCTTTTTAGTTTTTCTACCAAGATAACCTGCTCTTACATATTTTTTTAGAAGGGGATGTGGACGATATTTTGTATCGGCAAATTCTTCATATAATACCTCCATTATGGCTAAGCACACATCTAGTCCTATTAGGTCTGCCAAGGCTAAGGGGCCGATTGGGTGATTAGCACCTAGCTTCATCGCTTCATCTATTTCTGCAGCCTTTGCCACTCCATCTGCCATTACCCCTACAGCTTCATTTATCATGGGTACAAGAATTCTGTTAACTACAAAGCCTGGAGCCTCTTCTACCTTAACTGGTGATTTTTGTAGCTTTTTACACAGTTCTATAACAGAGTTAACAGCCTCTTCTTCTGTAGACATTCCTCTAATTACTTCAACTAGCTTCATAACTGGTACTGGATTAAAGAAATGCATACCTATAACCTTATGGGGACGATGAGTTACACCTGCAAGCTCTGTTATAGATAATGATGAAGTGTTGGTTGCTAAAATTGTCTTTTCATCGCAAATTCTATCTAACTCCCGAAAAATATTTTTCTTTATCTCTACATTTTCAGATGCTGCTTCAATAATCATATCACAGTCCTTTACATCAACTAACTCAATAGTAGTTTCTATATTGCTTAATGCCTGCTGTTTTTCTTCTTCAGACATTTTGTCTTTATCAATTAGTCTCTTAAAACTTTTTTCTATTTGTGCCATACCTTTATCAAGTGATTCCTGATTAATATCACTTAATACAACATTGAAGCCAACTTGAGCCAGAACCTGAGCAATACCATTTCCCATTGTACCTGCACCTATAACACCAATTTTCTTCATACCAATTCCTCCATTTTATATTTTAATTTTTGATTTTTTAATTCTTTATTATGAAATTTTAACTCTTAACTCTTAACTCTTAATTCTTAACTCTTAACTCTTAACTCTTAACTCTTAACTCTAGATTTTTAATTTTACCTAAAAACCCTACATTTCCATTTTAGCAAATATTATCAGATAATTATATATTTTTTGAATAAATATAATTTAAAATATATATTTATCAAATAAAAAACTCAGTTAGTCCATAATGCATTAATGAACCTTCTGAGTTAGTTGCAATTATTTCCATGGTAACATCATTAACCATAAAACAATACCAATTACTGCAAATATCATAATAATGATTGGTAATATAACCTGAAAAGCTGCAATTATCATGGCTAAAATATCATGCCAAGTAGCTTCAATTTTTTCTTCCTTATCAGATGAGTTTTGTTGTCTATTGTTTTCTTTAACCTGCTGGTACATATCCTCAACTATTCTTTTTCTTCGATTTCTCACTTAACCTTATCCTTTCCAATATCTATTTTCCAATTAAGTGACATGCTGCAAAATGACCTTTTTGGTATTCTTTAAACTCAGGTGCCTCCTCCTTACAGATATCCTGTGCAATAGGGCATCTTGTATGGAACTTACATCCTGATGGAGGGTTTGCAGGACTAGGGATATCTCCCTTTAGAATAATTATATTACGCTTCATTTTTGGATCTGGTACAGGTATTGCAGATAGCAAAGCTTTTGTATATGGGTGAAGTGGATTATCGTACAAATCGTTTTTGCTTGCCAGCTCTACAATATCTCCTAAATACATTACACCTACCCTATCACTAATATGCTTAACTACACTTAGATCATGGGATATAAATAAATATGATAGTTTTAGCTTTTCTTGAAGGTCCATCATTAGATTTATTATCTGGGCTTGAATAGATACATCAAGTGCAGAAACAGGTTCATCTGCCACAATAAACGAAGGATTAAGTGCTAATGCTCTTGCAATACCTATTCTTTGTCTTTGTCCTCCAGAAAATTCATGGGGATACCTATTTACATGATAGTCTGCCAAACCACAAATTTCTATAACCTCTATAATTCTATCCTTTAGCTCTTTACCCTTATATAAGCCATGCTCACGTAATGCCTCTCCAACTGCTTCACCTATAGTCATTCTAGGATTTAGGGAGCTATATGGATCTTGAAAAATTATCTGCATTTCCCTACGAAGCCTTCGTAGCTCATTTTGTCTTGCATTTAAAACATCAATTCCGTTATACCTTACTTCTCCAGCTGTTGCCTCTACAAGTCTTAGTATGGCTCTACCTGTTGTAGATTTACCGCATCCAGATTCACCAACTAAACCTAAGGTTTCACCTGGATTAAGGTTGAAGGAAACATTTTCAACTGCCTTTACATCTCCTACATGCTTTCTTAAAAAGCCCTTTTGAATAGGAAAATATTTTTTTAAGTTTTTAACTTCTAATAATGGCGTTGTCATTATTCAACCTCCTTACAAGCAACAAAGCAACTAACCTTGTGTCCTGGAGTTATTTCTTCTAATGTAGGTTGTTCTTGTCGGCACTTTTCAATTGCAAATTTACATCTAGGATTAAAGTAACAGCCCTTTGGTAAAAACTTTGGATTTGGAACAGAGCCTTCTATACTTTCAAGTCTTTCCTTATTCTCTATAATGCTAGGCTTTGAATTTAACAGTCCCATAGTGTATGGATGCTTTGGATTATCAAATAATTCTTGTACTGGTGCTTCTTCAACAACTTTACCACAGTACATAACTATAACATGATCAGCCATTTCTGCAATAACTCCTAAATCATGGGTAATAAGCATAATGGCTGTATTTAGCTTTTCCTTAAGGTCATTCATAATTTCTAATACTTGAGCCTGAATCGTTACGTCTAAGGCAGTTGTAGGTTCATCAGCAATTAATAGCTTAGGCATACAGGCAAGAGACATTGCTATCATTACTCTTTGGCGCATACCACCACTCAATTGATGTGGATACTCATCAACAATTTTTTCTGCCCTAGGTATATTAACTAATTTTATCATTTCAATGGCTTTCTTTCTTGCTTCTTCATCTGTTAGCTTCTGGTGAAGCATTAAAGCCTCCATAATTTGATCTCCTATCGTAAATACGGGATTAAGAGATGTCATAGGCTCCTGAAATATCATAGATATATCATTTCCTCTAATGCTTCTTATTTCTTTATCAGATACCTTTAAAAGGTCTCTACCTTCAAATAAAACTTCACCATCTTCAATTTTTCCAGGAGGAGTTGGAATAAGCCTTAAAACAGACATAGAGGTTATGCTTTTACCACAGCCTGATTCACCAACAATTCCTAAGGTTTTACCGTATTCAATAGAAAAATCAACCCCATCTACTGCTTTTACTACACCTTTATCTGTATAAAAGTAGGTTTTAAGATTTTTTACCTCTAACACTTTATCGCTCATTTGTCCACCTCCTAATTATTAGACTTTGGGTCTATTGCATCCCTTAGACCGTCGCCAATTAAATTAATACTCATTACTGCTGCTAAAATTGCTATTCCAGGTGGTATCCATAGCCATGGTCTTGTTCTTAAAACATGTAGGTTTCTAGCATTCTGTACCATATTTCCCCATGTAGGTGTTGGAGGAACTACCCCTAATCCTAAGAAGGATAATGCTGATTCTGACATTATAGCACCAGCCATTCCTAGAGCAGCAGATACTATAATATAACCTATTGTATTAGGAATTAAATGCTTTAGTATTATTTTATAGTTGGGAATACCCAGTGCCTTGGCAGCTAAAACAAACTCCTGTTCCTTTAAAGAAAGAATTTGCCCACGTACAATACGTGAAAGTCCAGGCCAGCTAAGTCCTCCTATAATCATCATAACAATATACATCTTTGTTTCTGGTTCTACATCGGCACCAACAACAGCTGAAATTGTTATAGCTAAGGGTAGAAATGGAAAGGACATAACTATTTCTGCAAAACGCATTAAAACATTGTCGATTCTACCACCAAAAAAGCCTGCTATTCCACCTATGGTAGAGCCCAGTGTAACACTAATGAATGCAGAAATTACTCCAACCATAAGGGATATTCTACCACCGTAAAGCAGTCGAGTTAAGTAGTCTCGACCTAGGTTATCTGTACCCAGCAAATGTTCCCTAGAAGGAGCAGCATTTATGTTGGTAAAATTCATCTCTTCTTGTCCATAGGGTGTTAAAAATGGAGCAAAAACAGAGCTTAAAACTAATATAACCAAGATAAAAACTCCCACTAATGCAATTTTTTTCTTTTTAAATTTAATCCATACCATTTTCCAAGGACCTATTGATTGCTCCTTAGGTATGTTTTGTTGTTGAGAATCTTCAATCATTACCTTAGACTCCATATTCTAACCCCCTATTCTACTTTTATTCTTGGATCAACAATTGCGTAGCCAATATCAGCCAATAGATTTCCTATTAATGTTAATACAGCAAAAAACAGTAATGTAGCCATCATTAAATTGTAGTCTCTCCAATTTATAGCATTTAGCATTATTTGTCCAATTCCTGGCCACCTAAACACAGTTTCTAATATAACAGCTCCACTAAATAACAACGGTACCCAAAAACCTAATAGGGTTACTATAGGTAGTAGTGCATTCCTAAAGGCATGTCTATAAATAACCACCTTTTCAGTTAAGCCTTTAGATCGAGCTGTTCTTACATAGTCCTGTTTGATAACATCCAGCATACTTGTTCTTGTATATCTTACTAGGCTTGCTAAGCTAGCTATTGTAAGTACAGTTGCAGGTAAAACCATATGCCTTAGTTGATCTAATATACTTGCTATGCCCGTTAAGTTAGATCCCGCAGTTTCCATACCACTTATTGGAAACCAGCCTAACTTTGTTGCAAAGAAAAATATTAATAGGAGTCCAAAAAAGAAAGATGGCATAGATATTCCGAACAATGAAAACACCGTCCAAAAATTATCGGTTAGGGAATATTGCTTAACGGCACATACTATTCCTATCGGTATTGATAGGAGAAAAGCAAAAATAAAAACAAATACATTAAGCCTAAAGCTATTCCATACAAACGAAGGTACAATGTCCTTAACTGGCTGGTTATATAGGGTAGAAATACCAAAGTCTCCCCTTAAGCTTCTGCCTACCCAATTAGCATATTGTACTGGTAAAGGTAGATGTAATCCTAATCTTTCATATTCTGCTTGCTTTTGCTCAGCAGTCATATTTGGATCAAGGTTTAAGCCCACAGGACTACCAGGGGTAATTTTAATTATAGTGAATATGCATATAGATATTATTATTACAACTGGAATCATATGCACTAATCTTCTAGCAATATATCTTAGCATAATTTACCTCCTATCTTATTGCAGATGCAAACCCGGCGTCATCACCGGGCTTGTTCTGCTGTTTTTATACTGTTAAAATCTCTTATTCTACTATTTCTAATTGATGTAGTACATAATCAATTTCAACATATGGGCTTAACTCCATACCTTTAATTCTTTGGTTTACTACGTCCCAGTTATCCTGCTGACTTATAAACATATATGGTGCATCTTCATTGATTATTAATGCGATTTCTTCATATATAGCAACTCTCTTTTCTAAATCCATTTCCTTATCTCCAAGGTCATAAAGCTCATCAATTCTTGGATTGTTGTATCCAATACTGTTATTTCCATCAACTACATCTCCAGCTGTATGGAAGGTTGTACGTCCTGCACCTGGATCTATAGTCATTCTCCAAGCCATATTATATAATTCAAAGTCTTTTTCTTTATATATTTTATCAACTAGTGTACCAAAGTCCATAAGGTTAGGCTTAACTTCAACACCTATCTTTTTCCAGTCCTCTATAAGCATTGGTATCATAGTTTCAACATATTTACTATCTAGGTAAGTGTCCCAAACAAAGGAAAGCTTCTTACCGTCTTTTTCTCTAATTCCGTCTGCACCAACCATCCAACCGGAAGCTTCTAATAACTCAATAGCCTTTTCAGGATTATATTCATATTTGTTTAACTGATTTTGTACCTTTTCAGTATTAACCCAAGAAACCTGTGAGAATGGCATAGTAGCAACTGTTCCATATCCTGTATAATATAGGTCGATAAACTGCTTACGGTTAAATCCGTAGGTAAGGGCATGACGAACATTTTTATCTGTTAATCTTTCATCCCTTAGGTTAAATCCTAGATATCCATAGCTGTTGGCTGGGAAAGATACAATATCAATGAAGCCCATAGGCTCTATTTGTGCAAAGTTATCTGCATTGGCAGGTACCTGTAATTGAATATCTATTGTTCCAGCTTCTAGCTCCATCATATAAGTGTCGGCTGATGTATATTTGTATATAATTCTTTCTGTTTTTGGTGCGCCTTTATAGTAATCATCAAATCTTTTAAACTCGACAAACTGTGTTGGTTCATGTCTAACAAACTGATAAGGACCAGCCCCCATTAGGTCTTGCTGCTTTGGCTTTAAAACCTCATCGGCTTTACCCTTTTCAAATCCATAATAATGCTCTGGCAAAATACCATGGGTTAGTCTTCCAAAATGGTTAGCCATTTTTTCTTTAAATGTAATAGATATATTAAAATCATCAATAATATTTATGGCTGCTAATGCTTCAGCATCCCCTTCTTTATACTCTTCATATCCCTCTAGGTATGCGCCTGTACTAGTAAAATATCTACCAGTATAGCCAGGGTCTGCAAATATAGTATAGGTGAAGGCAACATCCTTAGATGTAAGCTGTACACCATCGTGGAAGTATACATCTTCTCTTAGCTTAAAGGTGTAGGTTCTTCCATCTTCTGAAATTTCCCAGCTTTCAGCTATTGCAGGTATATACTCACCCTTAGCATTATTTGAAATTAGTCCATCAAAAACAGCATCTGATACATATCCATCATATACTGAGCTGTAGTAGGATGGTAAGAACTCATCATTACCATTGTTCATACCAATTACTATTGTGTTTGAAGCGTCACCTCTGTTTTTAGCAGGGTTATTAGGATTACCTGAACCCTTAATAAAGGTTACATGTTCGCTGTAGAATGGACTATCTTCAGCAACTTGAGCAGTTTTTTCTTCTTCTTCTCCACCTGCACCCTCCTGTGCCTCTGTGTCATCAGCAGGCGGTGCTTCAGTTGTAGTTCCTCCCCCGCAGGCAGTTAAAAACACTGCTGCTACTAAAACTAAGCAAAGCAATAAACTTAATTTTTTCTTCATCCTTTCTCCTCCTTTTAAATATTTTGATTAATGGATAGCCCATAAAGAAGTATCCATTACCAAAAACCTTTTTATTTTAAACCACATGGGTTTAAACAATATTAAAATTTTCTTATAATATATAAAATTCTAGCTTTTTAGAAAATGTCCTGCTTTATTTATAAAAAAAATTATATGCTAAATATAATTTATTGGTAAATATTGCTACAGGAAATATTTTTTTTACATAGCTAAAAATATTATATGATTCATTTTATTTTATTCTAAGTTTAGAGAAAATTCAAGCAATTATTTGCAAGATTTATTAAAATTTTGTAGGTTAAATCACTTAATAATACTAGATATAGTAAATAACTTCTTCTCAAGCCATTAAATCAGTACTTTATAATATAAGAATATGTTCAAGCAGTTAAGGCTATTAATTAAATATTTTTAATTATTTATTTAAATAGCTTCATTATCTAATATGATACAATATACAGTAAGGATAGAAACTAATTAACAAGGAGAAAAATATGTTAATAAAAGACATTGAACATCACTTTAATAGTAAAAAGCATAATGGATTTATTGATATTAACCTTCAATATGCAGTTTTAGTTCCAATTATAATAGTAGAAGAAAAGCCCCATGTTTTATTTGAGGTTCGAGCACATAATCTTAAAAAGCAGCCAGGTGAAATATGCTTTCCTGGTGGGAAAATTGAAGGAAAGGAAACTCCGATTGATACTTGTATTAGGGAAACAATGGAGGAGTTAAATATATTAAATAATAATATTAAAATATTAGGTCCACTGGATGTTCTTGTTACTCCCTTTAACATGGCAATACATCCCTTCTGTGGGGTTATTAAAAATATTCAGTTAAGCAATATTATCTATAATAGGGATGAGGTGCAATCAGTTTTTGTAGTATCTTTAGATGAGCTTTTATCTAAAAAGCCACTTAAGTATGAAATGGATCTTTTACTGGAATCGAAGGATGATTTCCCTTACCACCTTATAGAAAATGGAGAAGAATATAGCTTTAACAAAGGTAGCTATCCTGTTTATTTTTATAGTCATAAAGAGTTCATCATATGGGGTATTACAGCTAGAATACTTAATAGCTTTCTTGAAGGGCTAAAGGAAAAAAGCATCCATGACCTATAATATAAGCTGTCATTGATGCTTTTTACCTATGTTCCATTTACTGGAGCATGCAATACTTTTTCTTGAAAGGTTTTCTTCAATGTCTCTTTTTGATCTCTATCCAGTAAAAAATAAAAGCCCTCAATAAAAATATAGTTTTCTTTAGCTAAACCAAAGATAGATTCCCCATCGTTAAAATAAAAATTCAAAGGGCCTATAACAAAGTAGTCTTGATTTTCTTCTGGATAGCTTTCCTGCCATCTATAAGAAAAAATTGTATCAACCAATTGAATAACATCTTCTCTTTCAGCTACTGCTCCTATTGTTTGATTTTCTGTATCCTTAAGTTCAATTAAAACGGCTTCATACAACCGTTCTTTTAATTCTTCGTATGTATAGCCCCTATTAATCTCCTCAATATTCTCTTGCACTTCTTCAAAGTCTAAAGCTTCACCCTCCTCTAAAGATGAATCATACTCTGTGTTACTATCACATCCAAGGGATGAAAAAGCTAGAATAGCAACACAAGCCAGCAGCAGTTGCAATTTCAATCTTGAAGCCATAAAATATCCACCTACCTGTCTAGTATATTATATTATACCATAATTAACCTTTGTATTGCATAAGTATGTTACCCTATTATATTGGATTTACACCTAAACCTTTAAAACTGTAAGGGCTATAAATTATAATGCTATTATTCCAACATGTATGGATTTTATTAGCAAATCAAAATAAAACTGATAATTTAGTTATTGTCATAGATTATTTAAATATTTTAGTAGACCTTTAGCATATATATTACCAATTAAGTTTATTAGGAGGTATATATATGGATTTCATACAACCAAATTGCCCTACTAATGATGAAAGATATCGAATGGTAAAAATGGCCTTAGAGGTTAATAACAGATTGGAAGACTTTGATAATATAATTCAATTACTTAGCCCCCCATCAGATATTTTATCCATAGTACCCTATGGTAGCTGTAAAAATATAAAGGTGGCTATCTTGGGAGCAGGTTTAGCTGGACTATCAGCTGCCTTTGAGCTAAGGAAAGCAGGCTTTAATGTAACTATTTTTGAAGCAGAGGACAAAAGAATAGGAGGTAGGGTTTACACCCACTACTTTGATAGAAGCAAGCAATTATATGGTGAGCTGGGTCCAATGCGGATGTCAGCAAGCCACGAAACAACTTGGCACTATATTAATTTATTTAACCTAAAAACACGCCCCTTTATACAAGATAATCCTAACGCCTTCCGTTATGTACAAGGTGTAAGGGTTAAAAACACACCACAGGAAATTCAAGAAAATATATACCCCAAGTTTGATATGACCTTAGAGGAAAGGCTTAAGTTATGGCCTCAGCTTTTTAATCAAGCATTCGAGGCCTATCTATTGTCAATGACACCTGAGGTTAGAAAAGAAATTCTACAAATTAAAAGTGAATATTCTCCAGAAATTATCAAGGCGGATTACTTAAGTATTCTTCAAAGGATGGAGCTGGCTGGCTTAAGTAATGGAGCTATAGAAATGCTTAGTGGTATAGAGCCCTTTGTTGCTGATTTTTTAAGCAATAGCTTTTTCGAAATACTACATGAGCTGTATCCTGTTAGCTTTGCCTACACATACGAAATTATAGGAGGTTTTTTAAGGTTACCTAAAGCCTTTCTAACCTCTTTATTCAGCAGAGAGCCAAAGGAGTATATGGGTAAAATTCCTGCTTCTAAGTTGGGTACTATACAAATACTATCAGGCCATCAGGTAATTGGACTTAGTCAGCCTAAAAAAAATGGCTCTGTTATAGTTCATCATAAAAACATAAAAAGAAATACTATTTATGATAATCAATATGATTTTATCATTTGTGCAGTTCCCTTTTCAAATCTTAGACTTTTCAAGCTGAATCCAGTTTTCAATAGTAGTAAAATGCAAGCAATTAGAGTTTTGAATTATTCAGCTTCACAAAAAACTGTTTTCTTATGTAATTATCGTTTTTGGGAGGCATCTAAGCCAAAAAACAACAAAATCGTAGGAGGAGGCTCCTTTACGGATCTAGTAATAAATAGTATTTGGTATCCTTCGACTCCTGCCCAAAGTCCATCCTGCCCAGGAGTAATTACAGCATCCTATAACTGGACTCAAGATGCAGTTAGACTTGGTAACTTTAATAGTTCTCGAGAAATAGAGTTAATAAAAAGACAAATTGAAGAGGTACATGGGCTACCAATGAATAGCTTAGATTCTATTGTTACTGATTATAAAACCATTGTTTGGAACAATAATCCCTGGTCCCTAGGGGCATTTGCCTTTTATGACCCTCAGCAAAAGGTTTTATTCTCGAAGGTGGCAATCGAACCAGAATACAATAGGCGAGTTTTTTTTGCAGGCGAGCACGTGTCCGTTACAAGAGCATGGATGCAAGGATCCTTAAAAACAGGTATGATGGCTGCAAACGATATTGCTAGAGAATGTCAAAACTATATATAAAAAATATCATAATTAATTTCATATTTTATATACATATCATAATATAGAGTATAGCAAATTACAGAGGATTGGAGTATGAAGAAATGGCTTCCTATGAAAAAGAGGTTTTAGCATTGTTAACTACTGAAGTTTTCAAAAAAATTATGAAATCGAATGCTATACAGCTAATTCAACTGAATGCTGCCACAAACCTATTAATTAAGCTAGGTATACCCTTTGATCTATTTTTTCTCCCAGGCACACGAAGGCAGGCAGCAGTAGCTGAATTAGTTATTTTTATTAATCCAACCACGACAATAGACTTTACAATTTCATTAGAAACAGGAGGGCCAGTCTTAGGTTTAGAGTAAAAAATTATAAATTTGTTACACGTAAACCTTCTTTTCTATTTTTAACTACTGCAAATTCATCCTTTAGCTTCCATAATACGTATTTGCCGATTGTTCCTTTAACCACCTCTGAGGTTTTTACAAATATACACCCCATTTCATAGATGTTATTGTGCTTTTCTACTCTAATGATTTTAGTTTTTAAGCTTATTTAAGAATTAAACAGTGTCATTTGAAGCTCTAGTATTGTTCCAACAGAGAAGTGTTTATCTGACTCTATACACAAACCATTTTGAGAAATATTTTTAACTACAGCAGAATTATTGCCTGAAGCTAAAGGATTATTAGCTTTTAAATCAGTACAGCCTACTATTTCTGCAGTAAGATTAGTTTCTACTCTAATGTCTTTTCTCTTTTGAGTTAAATTATTGACAACCTGTATTACCGCAGCATCTTCGAAGGGATGCTCCAGCTTATATACCTTAGATTCACCTGTAACTACACCGTATACTGGACTTAGTAAATGAAATTGCGTAGTTTCTAAATTTGCTAGTTTATCAATATGCCTAGATTGAAAGACTATTTTTTCTTCCTTTTTAAGTGTAATTGTTCCATAATAGGTTTCTTCGTCTTTATAGAAGATTAATGTATCTCCCTTATGCATTAAATTTACCCCCTTAATAACTCTTTATATATCTATTGGAGTTTTTGATCTACTAATCAATTTAATTACATATTGCAATAATATTTTATGTAAATTATGGGTGAAAGTCAAGTTTTTTCATGTTAATTTGTAACCATTATGTAAATTTAATGTTAATTGTTGTTTATTAAATATTTCAAGTTCTAAACCCCCTTTTTTTCAATAGTGTTTATTCTTGTTTTTATGGTTTATGTTACATTTGCAGTATTTTGTGTTACTTTGCGTCTTTTGTATATTATGGCATTTGATTATGGAATTGATCTACAGGCAGGGATAATGGGGAATATAAAAAAGCCAGATATCATTACAATATCCAGCTAATAAAAATATTTTATCTTAGCGGCGTTACTAACACTCCCGCTTCTTAAGCGGGAGATAAGTGCCGCCAAGCTTCGAAATAAGTGCAACTAGAGTTCAGGTGGAGTTAAAACTCCATCTGAACTAAGTTTTCTTTATTATTCTAGTCTTACACTCTATAAACTAATGTAGTCTTTTTTTTTATTAATTGTTATTTCTAAATCTAATCCCTCTAGGATTTTTAAGAAGCTATCTAAAGTAGGGGCATGCTTCTCATTCTCAAATCTTGAAATTACCTGCTGGCTTACACCGACCTTATCTGCTAACTCCTGTTGAGTTAAACCTGCTTCTTTTCTTGCATTTGCAACCTGTTCTATTAAACTATATTCTTTTTTAACTTCCTCATAGGTTTTTGCAAAATCCTGATCTGTTTGAATTTTTTCATTAACTATCTTCTTTGTATCTATTCTTTTGAAAGGCATTTATGCCACCTCACTTTCCTAACATATTGAATAACTCAGCTGCTCTTTTCCTAGCTTTATCTAGTTCAAATTTTTCCGCCTTACTCTTTTGCTTTTTACAGGCATGTAATAGATAAATACTCTCCTGATCTACTAATACATATATTATTCTATTATGTCTATAAAACTTTATTTCCCAAAGCTTACCTTCTAGCTGTCTTGTATTTATTGAGTGCAAAAAATCAGTTCCTTTTTCTTCTAGCATTTCTAAAATTAAATATCCTTCTGCACTTTCTTTACTAGGGAGTCCATCTAAAAAATCTCTAATTAAATCCTTCCCTCCACTAGTTTCATAAGTATATACATTCATAATATACTCCTTTGTTTCTCTTTTCATACAACGTATTTGTTGTATACTCATTGTACATCATTTTTGTTGTATTTGCAATATTTTCTTTTAATTGACTTTTGTATTTAATTAGATTTAATTACATATTGTGGTAATATTTTATGTAGCTTCTAGTGATAGTCTAGTTTTTTTATGTTGATTTATAATATGGCTTATACCCTTGTTTTATAGTTTATGTTACATTTGCAGTATTCTGTGTTACTTTGTAGTTTTTGTATATTATGGCATTTGTTTATGGGATTGATATACAGGCAGGGATAATGGGGAATATAAAAAAGCCCAGAATATTCTGAGCTGTATGTAAGCGAGCAAATCTATAAGCCGAGTTCTGTATTTGACGGTCATCTATCTAGACCAACTGTTGCCAGTTGGTTCAAGCAACCTACCACGGGACACAACGGGCAGTTGTTTTTTTAGTCCCTACTTGGTCTTGCTCCAGATGGGGTTTACATAGCCAACTAGTCGCCTAACTGCTGGTGAGCTCTTACCTCACCTTTCCACCCTTACCTACTAGAAGTTAGAAGTGGGAAAGCAGTAGCCTGAAATGAATTATTTCAATAAAGCTTTTATCTTTATTCTGGCTTCTGATCTCTGACCTCTAACCTCTAGTGGCGGTATATCTCTGTTGCACTTTCCTTGGAGTCACCTCCACTGGGTATTACCCAGCACCCTGCCCTATGGAGCTCGGACTTTCCTCCTACACAACATAGTTGTGCAGGCGACCATCTGACTTACTCGCAATATCCACTTGTCTTACTAGATTTATTATTCTAGCATAGTTGTTTTGCTTTGTCAAAATGTAAAATTTGTAATCTATCTATTATCCATAGCTTCATTAGCTAGCTTGTCGGCATGTTTATTATTCTCTCTACGTATATGGCTAATTTCAAAGGCTTCAAATTTTTTAATTAGAGGTATTATCATATTATATAAGGGGATTAACCCTTCATTTTTTACCCTATATTCACCCTTAATCTGCTTAACTACTAGTTCGCTATCTAAAAAACATGTAACATCCTTCAATCCCATATCTATAGCAGCTTCAAGACCTCTACTAAGGGCTTTGTATTCAGCCACATTGTTGGTTTGCTTACCTATGTATTGGCTAATCTCTTTCAGTATATTACCTTCACTGTCCTGTATTAAAACTCCTATACCTGCTTCTCCAGGGTTCCCCCTTGATCCACCGTCTGTATATATAATTGCCTTCATATGCTGTCCTCCTCAATCATTTTTGGTTTTGATAGTTCTATTTTTTTTGCTCACCTAGTGTTTAAGTTTTCTTTATAAATATTGAAAGGGATTGTTATATACTCTTGAAGCTATAACTTCAACATCAATATTTGTTTTACTAAAGCAACTGTTTAGATAATCTGTTACTAATTCAATAAAATGTATCTCTGATTCATAATGACCAATATCAATTACATTTACACCTAAATCCAGTGCCAATTGAGCTTCATGATACTTAATATCTCCAGTCAATAGACAGTCACATTTGGCAGCTGCTGCTAATCCTATATAATCTGCACCACTTCCATTAATGACAGCAATACGATTAACAGCTCTATTAATATCTCCAATAAACCTAAGATTTTCTATACCTAATGAGGCCTTAATGTTTTCTATCAGTATAGTTGTTGGGACTGAACTATCTAAATCTGCAACTCTACCTATTCCATTTTTGGGTTTTTTAATCGCCAATGGGTAGATGTCATATGCAACCTCTTCATAGGGATGGGCCTTTACCATCTCTTCTATTACATGGTTTAGTTTGCTTTCTTCCACTATTGTTTCTAATCGTACCTCCTTAACAAGCTCCACCTGACCTTCCTCTCCTATATAAGGATTAGAGCCTGTAAGTGGTTTAAATGTGCCTATACCAGAAGCTCTAAAGCTGCAATTACTGTAATTTCCAATATGTCCTGCTCCAGCATCCCCCAGCACCTCTGCCAATGTATCTACGCAATCTTCTGGAACAAAAACCACCAGTTTAACATAGCTATAGCTATTTATTGTCTCTAAAAACTGTGTATTTGAGAAACCCAGCTTGTAACATATAAAATCATTCAGCCCCTCCTCTACAATATCTATATTTGTATGGGCCGAATAGATATTAATGTTATTTTTAATTGCTCTGTAAATGATATTACCTTTTACTTCATTTTTGAGTATTGATTTAATTGGCTTAAATATTAATGGATGATGGGTTACAATCATTTGACATCCATTCTCTATAGCTTCATCAAGTACCTTATCATTTACATCTAAACATATTAAAGCTTTTTTTACAAAGCTATCTTGGTCACCTACCTGTAAGCCTACATTATCCCATGATAAGGCTTCTCCTTTTGGTGCCAGTGTCTCTAAAATATCAATTATTAACTTTGCTTTTTCAGCCATTCCTTCACCTCCTGAATTTTTTCTATTCTCTTAATACAATAGGTGTATTTCTCTTTTGCTGTTTTAGAAGTCTTTCCTGTAAGCTGCTGACTAATTTCAGTTAAGGTTTTTAACTTATTATTTAAAAACTCCTCTGCAAGAATAGGTGGATTTTTTTCAATATAGAAGCCTATTTCATATTTTATTTCATCATCCACCATCTGATTTCCTTTTTTAGCCTTTAAAATTTCATAGATTTTATTATCTTCTTTAACTAAAATATCTTCAACTATAGTGTAGCCATTATTTACTAAGTATTGCCTTAAATCATACTGTGCCTGCATTGGTTGTAGAATTAGATTTTCTATAGTTTTAGCAATTTTACTGGAGTCTTCTAATAGCTGACTAATAAGTAGCCCCCCCATGCCTGCAATAATTACCGTATCTACCTCATGGGGCTTTAGTACCTGTAGACCACTACCTTGTCTAGTTTCTATATGTTTGTCTAAACCATAGCCTTTTATGTTGCTTCTAGCGTTTTCTAGTGGCTTTTTATTAACATCACTGGCAATAACTTTTTTAGCAATATTTTTTTCAATTAAGTAGGAGGGTATATAGCCATGATCTGTGCCAATATCTGCTACTATTGATCCCTTCGGAATAAGCTCTGTTATTTTTTTTAGCCTCGGGGTTAATTTTACCTTCATACTATTACTCCTCTCTAAACTAAATATTGTTAGTAATAAGACGCAAACCTTCAAAACCAGTGAATATTATTACCTAAATGATTAATAATATTTTTAATAGCTAATCCCATATATATCCCTTCATTTTGGGATTAATTCTTTAAAGCAGGGAGGTTTTATAATGCCCCACACAAATAAAAAGAAAAAAAAGGTTGTGACTCCAGATGAAATGGTTGATTTGAAATGGGGAGGCCGCACTCAAGAGTGGGAGGAAGAAGCTGATCAAATAATGCATGTTTTACAGGACCAAATAGATGAACAGGAGACTACCGAGGAAAAAAAGAAAAAAATAGAATACGGAAAGCAAAAACAATATTGGTAATACTTTATTATAGGGTTGCAAAACAATAGATTCGCAGAAGCGAATCTATTATTAACTTACTCAAGATAATCCTTTAGTTTTTTACTTCTGCTGGGATGCCTTAGCTTCCTTAGTGCCTTAGCCTCTATTTGTCTTATACGTTCCCTTGTTACATCAAATTTCTTACCAACTTCCTCCAGTGTCCTTGCCCTTCCATCATCTAAACCAAATCTAAGCCTTAACACTTTTTGCTCCCTTGGAGTTAATGTATCTAAAACTTCAACTAGCTGCTCCTTTAACAATGAAAAAGCTGCTGCTTCAGCTGGTGCAGGCACCTCATCATCTGGAATAAAATCACCTAAATGGCTATCCTCCTCTTCCCCTATTGGGGTTTCAAGAGAAACTGGCTCCTGTGCAATTTTTAGGATCTCCCTTACTTTATCTTCAGATAAATCCATTTCTTTAGCAATTTCTTCAGGCTTAGGTTCTCTTCCTAATTCCTGTAGCAATTGTCTTGAAACTCTAATTAATTTATTAATTGTTTCAACCATATGAACGGGAATTCTAATTGTTCTTGCTTGATCTGCTATGGCTCTTGTGATGGCTTGACGTATCCACCATGTAGCATAGGTGCTAAACTTGAATCCCTTCCTAAAATCAAATTTTTCTACAGCTTTAATTAAACCAAGGTTACCCTCCTGTATAAGGTCTAAGAACAGCATTCCTCTACCGACATATCTTTTTGCAATACTCACCACAAGTCGAAGGTTTGCCTCCACAAGCTGTTTTTTTGCTTGCTCATCGCCAGCCTCCATCCTCTGGGCCAAATTAATCTCCATATCAGCAGAAAGCAAGGGTACTTTACCAATTTCCTTCAGATACATTCTTACAGGATCATCTATATTTATTCCCTTTAATAATGTAACATCGTCCTCAATATTTTCTTCTACAGGAACTTCTGTTTCTATCTCTGCTTCATCGACGTCAATATCATCATCCTTATCTCCTACAATATCTATTCCAAGGGTGGATAGATGATCATAAACCTCATCAATCTGATCTTTATCTAAAGAAATATTCTCTAATGCATCCATAATTTCGTTATAGGTAACCATGCCTCGTTTCTTGCCTTTTTCTATTAACTGCTTAACTGACTCTTTTTTGCCTTCCTGTGGATTACTCATAAATGTCCCCTCCTTTCCTTAAAGCTGTAGCTTTTGTATATCTGTATTTAACTTCATTATCTCCATACCAATTCTCAACAATTCCTTCTCAACCTCTTCCTTATTTAATTTTTTATCCTTCAGCAGATTATTTTGCTGTTGTTGTAATTCTTTAATCTGATATAATAGCCTATACTTTTTTAAATTAACAACATACTTTTCTAAGGCCTTTTCAATATCAATATGCTCTATATTTGTTAACCATATATCTTTTAATATTTCCTGAAGTTGAGGAAGCTTGTCCATTAATGTATCTACTCCATCAATTACTTCATAATTTGCTAGTAAGTATTCAAATATCCACTGATACTCAGTTGTAGAAAATTCCTCTATATTAATCTTCTCGTTAAACAATGGTATAAGTTCTTTTTTTGTCAGCATAGCCTTAATCAATTGCTTTTCTGCAATAATATGCCCCTTCTGCTCTACTGGAGTTATTGCTTCTATATACTTATTATCTCTTTTGCTTATAGAAGTATACTTTTGATTCTTGTTAAAGGCTTTATATGGCTTTTTCCCATATATTTCAAGGTAAATAGACTCCTTTGATACCCCTGCTTCCTTTTCTACTTTTTGGATATAAACCTCCCTTTCAACAGGACTCTTAATACCCTTAATTATTGATGCTAACTCCTTAACATATTTTATTTTACCTTCTGAGGTTGATGGATCATAGCTTTTTTTAGCAAGGTATAATCTATAGTCTATTAGACCAATTGCTTTTTCAATTTGTTCCTTAAACTCAAATTTACCATTTATATTAATAAAGTCATCTGGATCTATATTATTGGGAAGTATTGAAACTTTTGGTGTTAAGCCTACTTCCTTTAAAATATCTAGGCTTCTAATAGTAGCATTTACTCCTGCTTCATCTCCATCAAAGGATGTTATAACCTCTTGACAATACTTTTTTAGTAATAAAGCATGTCCCTTTGTTAGAGAGGTGCCAAGAGTTGCCACACAGTTCTTAAATCCATGCTGATTTAGGGCAATAACGTCCATATAGCCTTCCACAATTATAATTTTACCTTCATCTATGTTCTTTCTTGCAATATTTAATCCATATAATGTATTGCTTTTATTAAAAATTGGAGTCTCGGGTGAATTTAAATACTTAGGTAAGCCCTCATCTGTCACCCTACCTCCAAAGCCTATTACATTTCCCCTTGTATCGAAAATTGGAAACATTATTCGGTTACGAAATCGATCATAATAGCCGGAATTATCTTTTCTTGGTACTATGAGTCCAGCCTCATATATTATTTTTTCTTCATAACCAAGCTTCAATAGGTAATTCAATAAACTATCCCAATTATTTAAAGAATACCCTAATCCAAAGCCTTTAATGATATTGCTTTTTAAACCCCTTTGTTTTAGATAGTCAAGAGCAGATAATCCATTTTTATAAAGGTTTAAATAAAAAAACTTAGCTGCTGCCTTATTTACTTCATATAGCTGTGCTTTTTTTTGTAATTGTACTTTATCTTCCTTAGATATACTTAGCTTATCTATGGGTATATTGGCCTTATTTGCCAACACTTTAACTGCATCTATAAAATCTAAATTTTCTATTTTCATTATAAAGTGAATAACATCTCCTCCAACTCCACAGCCAAAGCATTTATATATTTGCTTTTCAGAGTTTATAATAAATGAAGGAGTCTTTTCTCTATGAAAGGGGCAAAGTGCTTTATGACTACTACCCATAGTTTTAACGGTTATATAATTAGAAATAACATCAACTATATCATTTCTATCCTTTACCTCTTCAATTATTTCTTCAGGAAATAAACTTCCCATAAATACCACCTAATTATTTAGTTACTTTCTTTATATATAAATTCTGCTTTAATTTGCAAAGTCCTTCTATTAACCATCGATTTGGTTAAATTTTCGAATTAAATTCTCAAAGGAATCTTTAAAGCTTACGTCATCAGAGCTTTTTCTTTTTGGGGGTCCCTTTATACGTCCACCAGAAGCAAGTATTTTTTGCTTATAGTGTCTATTCTCTAGTATAATATCAATATTAGTGTTTGTGTATATTTGTCCCCATGGATTTATAGCATAACAGCCCTTTCCTAGCACTAAGGCTGCTAATCCAGTGTCGGAGGTAACAATTATGTCTCCCTTATTTGCGCTATTAACAATAGCCATATCAGCAGCTTGAGCTACCCTATCAACAATAATCCTTTTAACATCACAGTCTGCTTCTGATATATGGCTTATACTATGTATGAAAATTAAATCCACCTTATATTTATTGCAGATGCTCTTAATAATCCTTTTAACGGGACAAGCATCAGCATCAACAATTACCTTCATATTTTTTCCCTTCTTTAATGACATGGTGAAGTTTATTCGACATAAAACTTCTTATATCCTCCCCATAGACTAAAAAAAATAAATTCTGAATATTTATTATTTAATTAATCAACCAGGTGATGGTACAAAAATCTGCTGAAATAGCTTTATTGCATAGGAATCAGTTGAACCTGCAATACAGTCTGTAATAGCTCTTTCTAAAGAATCCTTCTGTAGTCTTTGATAGTATTCTACAGGCATTCTATCTGGGTTCTCCTTAAAATAATTAAAAAGGGTTTTTACTATAAAGGTTGCTTTTTCCTTTTCCTTTAAGCAAATATCACCATTATACACGCTTTTAAACATAAACTCCCTAAGCTGTTTAGTTATATCAGTAATTCTATTACTCTGATATATTTTAACTTCATTGCCTGCCTTTAGTTGCTTTGATGTTTCTTCAATAACATCCATTACAAAGGTGTTAATTCTTTTACTATGGGTATCACCCAACACTTCAATAAAGCTATTTGGTATATTCTCTTTTTGTAAAATACCAGCACTTATACTATCTTGAATATCATGACATAGGTAAGTTATAGTGTCTATTAGTTTAACCAGTTTACCCTCTAGGGTAATTGGTAGTTTCTCTCCTGTATGATTTAAAATCCCGTCCCTTACTTCATAGGTAAGATTTAGACCTTTACCATCAGACTCCAACTCGTCTACTATCCTTAAGCTTTGGTGGTTATGCTTAAAATCTCCAGTAATTTTATGCAACACCTCTTCTCCACTATGACCAAAGCAGGTGTGTCCTAAATCGTGTCCCAAAGCAATGGCTTCAACCAAATCTTCATTAATTTTTAATGCTCTTGCAATTGTTCTGGCTATTTGACTGGTTTCAAGGGTATGACTTAACCTTGTACGGAAAAAATCATCCTTCACTATAAAAACCTGTGTTTTTTCCTTAAGGGCACGAAAGGATTTAGAATGTATTATACGATCTCTATCTCTCTGATAAGCTGTTCTAACATCACATTCTATTTCCTCCCTTAATCTGCCTCTACTATTTTGACTTAACTGAGCAAAGGGTGATAGATATTTTTCTTCAAGCTCTTCTGTCATCCTTCTAAAATTTACACTCATAATTATTCAACCTTTCATATACAGCGTTATATAATATATACGCTTTTAAAGCTTAAAATCCTTTTCATTAGACCGAACATTTTTTCTCCATTTAATACTGTTTACAATTGTCAGAATTTTATACACTGCTACAGCTGTTCAAAATATTAGGTTTGCCACAATGTTAACATTACGTTATATAAATCATAAAATAAAGTGTATAGTAATAGATTAGCAAAGCTTATCTCAACGGAGCTACAAAATATTGCGGGAGGTTATAAAGTGAAAATACTTGCATTAATGTCTTTAGATGTTTTTCGTAATTCACTGGGTATGGCCCTAAAGGAGCTAGGACATGATGTCTTATTTTTAGGGGAGTTTGACTTAAAGCTTTTAGAAAATACAATAACACAATTTAGTCCTGATTTAGTAATGGATATGGGGTGGGATGTATGGCATTATAAAGCTTCACAAAATAGCACTTTAGAATCTATTGGAAGTATTTTTAAAAAGCATGATTTATTCCATGTATACTTTGCAGAGGAGGATTGGCTCCACTTTGAAAGGTGGTCAAAGAGATATTGTAATGCCTTGAAGCCCTCCTTCGTCCTTACAAGAAGTCACCAATGTATTCCTTTGTATGAAGAGATGGGTATTTAATCTAGTTATTTTGACGTTGGTAGTAACTCATCCTTCCATAAAAGCCTACCTATTAATTCTAAATATGCTTGTGATGTGGCAGTTGTAGCTAATGGAAACTTTTTTCTTGGAGAAATTCGGTACAAAAGTATTTATGATCTAGTAATACCTTTATTTAATCAAAGCTATGATTTTAAGATATGGGGACGAGACTGGGAAAACATAGACCAGTTTTATACCGTAAATAAGCCTAGCCCCCATATACTACAGGGTATGGTACCCTTTTCTGATACACCAAGCTGCTATAGCTCTGCAAAAATTTGTATAAGTGTGCAAACCTGTAACCAGCAGCTGAGTAATAGAACCTATGATATTTTGTCCTGTGGTGGTTTTTTGTTGACCTCTGATACACAGGCAGCCCGACAAAAGCTACAGCCTGGTGTTAACTGTGTAGTATCTAAATCACCGGCAGAAACCCTACATTTGGTGGAGTATTATTTGAAGCATCAGGAGGAAAGAATAAAAATTGCCAAAAAGGGAGAAGGCTTAGCTAGGGAAAAGTTTGCATATCAGCATACATTGCAGGAGATATGGCCAGAAATTCAGTATCAGTATAAAAAACATATGACTAGAACAGTTAATATTAATTCTAATAATTTACTAACAAATGGAGATTTTAGAATAGATCCCAATGCCACATGGACATTGTATAACTCCTTCATTAATAAATCTTATTGCCATAATGGCTCTTATTCTGTTGAATTTTTAGGTGGTGAAAATAACTCATATATTCAACAGTCTGTGGCGGTTACTCCTTTAAAAAGCTATTTAATTAGAGGTGCCTTTGCTAAATTGGGTAGTGGGGAAGGTGCCCCAGTGAATATTTTAGTCCAGTTTTATTCTAAAGAAAGTAAATTACTGAAAATTGGTCTATATGCTTCATTGTTTGCCTCTGATTTAGAGGATGTTAGGGAGGGTAAATGGTTTCCATACTGGGGATATACAATTGAAGCACCTGAAAATTCTTCATATGCATTAATCATCATCAATAAAATAAGTAGTAAAAACAGTGTTCCTGTTCTGGGCTCAAACTTTGCCTTTAAGGAGGCTGAGCTTTAATTAAGCCAGTATAAGTGGGTGTTCAGAATATTTTGTTGAAACGCAGGGACGGTTCTTTTGTTTCGTTGCACCAAGAACCGTATGAAACGCAGGGACGGTTCTTTTGTTTCGTTGCACCAAAAACCGTCCCTGCGTTTCTGTACCTCCATCCACATAATTTTGTGTTAATTATTTTTTACTTCATAGCTATATTTAACAAAATCCTCTTCATGCCACGGTAGGTAAAAGGAAGTAGTAACTATATCAACATTGTTGCTTTGAATATATTGTGTAGATTTTATGTTTGACATTATTTTGTTATACAAAGAGTCACTTAAGTTATTTAAACTATCTAAAACTTCCTTTTGATTATCTACATCACATATATCGTAAATGGCAATCTCTATATATAGTTCTTTTTCTTTGTCTATAATCCCAAATCTTTTTAAGGAAAAATCTTCATATGAATTGGCAAAATTGTATGCTATTGTTTGAGTTTCTAATTCCTCATTAGTTTGCTCAATAGTTGAAAGGGGCTCTATTAATTTACTTCCAGTAACATATCCAAACTTTGCCATGTTCTTATGATCTATAAATCTGATATTAAATGTATTTATTTTTAGGAAACCATAAGTATCATTATTAATACATATATCAACAATTTCCTCCTTCATTTTAGAGGCTATGCCTTCTGCTTCTTCCCTAGTCATATTATTTGTATTAATTGATAATTCCAAGCTTATAAATATATTATTAAACAATTTTTTGTTTTGATGTTGGTCCATCAATAAGTTGTCTTTATGAATACTTAAACTATTTATATCTATTAGCTCTTTACTATTGGCATAGTTCTCTATTTTTATTGTAAAATAATTAACTACATCCTCTATAGGTATATGATTTGTTTTATCTATTATAATCGCTCTTTCTGATTCTGTTAAGCTTTGATATTCTTTGAAGCTAGGCAGACCAATGGAGTTATACTTTTCCTTTGTGTCCCCCATACAGCCTGTAATAATAAAACAAGTAATTATTATGCCTAATATAAAAATAGCTTTATTTTTCATAGTGGTCACTCCTCTTCCTTTTTACAGAAACGAGAAACGCAGGGACGGTTCTTTTGTTTCGTTACGCTCTCTTATCCAAACTTGCCTATTTGCACTCTAGAGCATTACATGATAAAGACAAGTTAAGCACTTTTTTATTGTTTACCTTAGCTTATGGTACCACTCTTCTTTACTTTGGTTTATTATATCATATGTAGTAAAACGAAACAAAAGAACCGTCCCTGCGTTTCCGTCAAAATCCTAACTACACCTTTTCAGAGTCAATAGTGAGTAGTTCACCAACAATACTAATGGTAATTTTTTCACTATCACTTAGAATATACTCGTTGATATTTCTACGTTTTTCAATATGTGTTGGAATAATTTCATGATAAATATCGTCAATTAAGACATAGGTGTAATAAAGCCTTTTAAATCACCAATTTCTTTGGTAGAATATTTCTTAGTGAGCTCCAGCATATGTTATCCTCCTATCTTGATTTCGTCGTGGTTATCAATGACCTTATATGTTAGGATAGTTGTCGTATAGAAAAAAATGTATAATGAAAATACGACAATAATCTAAGGAGAATTGATATGACTAAAAATAAGAATAATCACTACACCAAAGAGTTTAAAGAGTCGATTCTACAGAGAATAGAATCCTCCAATGTATCAATACAGAGCATAGCTGAAGAAATCGGTATTCCTAGAACCACCATATACCAATATGTTAATTCTAAAGTTAAGAAGGAAAAACAACATGTTACTGCAACTACCAGTAAACATCCTAGCAAGTGGACCTCAGAAGATAAATTCGTATAGTACTTGAAACTTGCACCCATACAGAGGAAGAATTAGCAGCTTATTGTAAACGTAAGGGGATCTATATAGATGATGTTAAAGACTCGCTGGGGTTCTTCTATTTGTAAATTTTTACTAGTACAACAGGTAAGTTAGTATATACACCAGTTTACAAGTTTAATTAAACTACTTGATCTTCATCAAGGAAGCCCTGAACTGTTTCTTTAATTGTATAACATTTTTAGCACTTTTGAAGCTAGATACGAAACAATGAAATATTAATTCTTTATACTTTGTTAACCTACAGCCCTTTTCTCTAGTTGAGGATTTTTAATTAATAAGCAGCATATTTTTCTCTATGCATGGAAGCACACAAGCAAAAATATAGGCAATAGCTACTAGATTGAAATAGAGGACCCTTCAGCAATGCAGAAACAAAAAGCAATGACCGTTAAAATGGTGATAATATATAGTAAAGTCCAAGAATTTTATTGTGCTCACAAACATTATAGAATTGAAATAACAAGGAGGAATATCTATGAATTTAATTTACAATTTGACGTCCGTCGTAACAACTTATGTTTACTATGCTGTTCCGATTTTAGTTGGTATTATAATCAGTATTATAATTAAGAGAAACAAAGACGAAAGAAAAACAATAGCTCATGAAGTAGTTATGCGTGTGCCCTTGCACAATAGATTTAGTTTAGCCTGGGCTTTCGTTAGTTTTCTTTTCTATTTAGTAATACTGATAAGGGTTTTTATACCTCAAATTTTAAACATCCATAATATATTAGCTCCTGAGTATGTAAATAAATGGTATGAATTGCTTTGGGTAAATAATATAAGAAATTTAATCCACCAATTTCTCTATACAGGCGTGATTAATGAAGCAACTTCTTTAATTAGATACAATGATTATTTAGTACTTTTCATTGTATCTAATTCTCTTTTATTTATTATCATTTATTTTATTTACCAAGGACTACAGAAAGCTTTTATATGTGAAAATAGATTGTATGCAGCCGGTAAAATGTTTAAATGGAATGATTTTCAGTCTGTGAAATTGGTAGAACCTAGTATAAACAAAAAAAATGAAAGACGTTATATCTTACAGCTACTTATAAAAGATACTAAAATACGACACAATTATAGCAGTCCACTCAATACATTAGAATTGCAAGTTACACTTGAAGAAAAAGAGAAAATATACGATTTAATTGAAGCTATTAATAATCAAATTACACTCGATTAGTTAGACACAATAGAGATAGGCATAATAATATTGAGAAAGGCGATAACATAGTAAATATGCCGAACCCCTTGCGAAATCCCTGCTGTTAACTGATGTAATTCTGGTCCCCTAAAACTTAATACATTTTCCATGCCTTTTCCAATATGATATTTCTATCTCCTTTGCTAACTCACCTACAGTTTCAAATAATTTAATAATTAGTTCATAGTTTAATGAAGTTTTATTACCTTGAATGTTGTCTGGATAATATTCACTAATCTTTGGAACTGCTTTCTTTGATTTTATTTCTCCAGCATGTGGGTAAAGGCATTGTTATTTTAGAAACGTCCCTGCGTTTCTAATTTAGTTCATTTTTTCAACTAATGCTTCTTTACTTATTGCTTTAGTCTCAATAAAAAGCTGTATAGCATTTATTATGTCAGAGTCTAGTGAATATACTGTATCTCCATTTGAATGTCCATCAAAAACCATCTGATTCTCCTTTGATATTGTCAGTTGATTAGTAACAAATGTACCCATATTGTAATCAAAGTTTTGCTCATCTTTCCCTTCAGGGAACTTGTTAAAGTTGATTACAATATCTCTTGACAGTTTATCATTCACGACTTCATTAGTTGGTTTCCATGTTTCTAAAGATAAAATATCAATTAGCTCTTCTATATCTTGTTTGAGGATAAAAGAGTCATTACTTACAACATACCAATAAGCAGTATTTGAGTCTGGTTGCTCTGAAATCAAGTCAATTAAATTTTTATCATTATTTTTCTGTTCTGTGTTAGAGCATGCTGATAGAGAAAAAATCAAAACTATTATAAAAATTAACGAATATAAATGTTTTTTTATCATTTACTTTAGTCCTCCATTTTCAATATATTATAAATAAACGCAGGGACGGTTCTTTAACGAAACAAAAGAACCGTCAGACTGCGTAA
>NZ_WBZC01000040.1 GCF_009017275.1 Alkaliphilus pronyensis
GCATTTTGCAAACAACTAAATAGATATTATTACAAGGAGGATACATGTTCCACAGCTAACCGAGTCGGTTGTAATCTAACCTAAGATAGAAGCTATCTAACAGTTTACTACAAATATGATGTAACATTTTAAAACATAGTATAACATGTAAATAGGATAGAAATCTGTTTGATTATACTAATAAAGTCAGTTATAAGGAGAATAATATGATATGGAAAATACACCTGTAATTAAAACTGAAAGACTTATTTTACGTAAGTTTACTCAGGATGACGTAGAAGCTTTATTTGAAATTTTAAGTTGTAAGGAAGTAAATACATTTCTACCATGGCTTCCTCTAAAGACTCTTGATGAAGCAAAGGTGTTTTTAGAGGAACGTTTCTTGGCTTATTACGATAAACCATCAAATTACCGTTACGCCATTTGCCTGAAAGAGTACGATAAGCCTATTGGTTATGTGTGGCTTTCAGATAATGAAAGTTGTGATTTTGGATATGGGCTGAAAAAAGAATTTTGGCATAAAGGTATTGTTAGTGAGGTGACAAAAGGGGTATTAGAAATAATTAAAAAAGCAGGTTACAAATATATCACCGCTACTCACGATATAAATAATCCAAGAAGCGGCGAGGTGATGAAAAGACTAGGTATGAGCTATAAATACTCCTATGTAGAGCAGTGGCAACCTAAAGATATTCCAGTAACTTTTCGCATGTATCAACTCAATATTGATGGAGAGAGTGATAGAACTTATTTATACTATTGGAATCGATATGAAAATCATTTTATAGAGAAGAATCTGTAAGATACAATACATATTGTAAAAAACCTTTTAACCAATCAGGTAATAATTTTACTGATTAATAGAACGGTTAAAATAGGTAGAGATATGAATAATAGTTCAAGAAAAAAATGAAGTAAAGCGTTAGAGAGTTATATCACTCCATCATCGAACAATGTGTTTACACTTGTTCAGCACAGGGTCAAAAAGCCTCTAGGGTTAGACTAAAGGTGTTACTAAGTAGTCACGCTCATACATTCCCCAGCTAAACGAGTCGACAGCACTCCAACCTAAGATAAGAGCTACCTAAGTTTGGAGCACTACCTGTAACACTGAGCAACGCCGTATACACGGAAACGTTATAAGACATTGGCGTATCATTTCGGAGCAGTTTTTGAGGGTCTTTTGATTGACAATACCATAACACTAGATGGAGGTATAGATGAAAAGATGAAGACAATTGTTATTTATAAGTCCAAAACTGGTTTTACTAAAATGTATGCAGAATGGATAGGAGAGGAACTTAACTGTGATATTTCGAGTTACGAAAATTTCCCTCTGTCCACTATTGCAGAATATGATTGTGTAATTTACGGAAGTCGTGTTCATGCAGGAAAAGTTGATGGAATAAAAGAGATAAAAGAATTGTTTGTAGGTTGTATAACCACTAAACTTGTTGTATTTGCCACAGGCGGAACACCATTAGAGGCAAAAGATGTTATTAATAAAATTTGGCAGAGGGTTTTTTCAGAAAAAGAGTTGAAAACAATTCCACATTTTTATATGCAGAGTGGATTAAATTACAAAAAAATGAGTTTTGGAGATCGTACAATTATGAAGACGCTTGCTAAAATTCTAGGTAGGAAAAAAATCAAAAATTCAGCAGAAACAGGATGTGAGAAAGCTATTGCAAATTCCTATGATATTTCTTCTCGAAAATATATTGTACCTTTAGTTGAATTTGTAAAAGAGCAGGCAAAGATATTATAATATTGATTTTTACACAATAAAATGAGTGGAGTTAATATTAGTATATGAAGCATTCCTAACGGGGCGTGCTCACCACATCGTTTCACTGGGAACGAAGCACCTCCAAGACGGACTAACTTACAAGCCTGCTCAGGGACATCACAGATGCAGGACGTCAGGTGAAATAGGTTCAAGATAACTTATATTTCTATAATTTGGGAAATGGAGAGGAACAAAATGTACAAATATAAAACCATTATATTTGATTTAGATGGTACCTTGTTTAAAACTGACACCATATTTGTTGAAGCTATTAATCAAATTTGTATGGCAAGAGGAGTACAAACATGGGAAAAAGGTAAATTAATAGAGCTTATAGGCAAACCTACGATTGATATTTGCAGAATATTATTTGGAGACAAAATAACCAATAAAGAAGTAGAAATCATACAAAATGAGGTAAGGTCAATCGAGGAAAAACTCTTGGTTCAATCAGGAAAGTTATATGAGGGTGTTATTAAAATGCTAAACAAACTCAAGAATGCTGATTACACTCTTTGTATTTGTACAAATGGTAGTGATATTTACACAAATAGGATACTAAGTAATTTTGCAATTAAAGACAAGTTTTCTATTATTAAGTCTAGAATTGATGGACTTACTAAATCACAACATATAATACAGATTTTAGATGAAACTGAGAGTTGTAATGCTATAGTGGTAGGGGATAGAGCTTCGGATTTTGAATCAGCTGAAGATACTGGCTGCCTGTCTATTGGAGTTTCTTATGGTTACGGGGGGGATGAATATCAATATGCAAATTTTACTGCAGTTTCAACAATAAACATATATTACATTATAGAGAAAATCAACAGAATTTACTATAAAGTATCTAATACAATAATTAACACTAAAAAGAAAGAGATACCGCTTATTGTTGGGATAAATGGTGTAGATACTTCAGGGAAGACAGTTTTCACTAAGGATTTAGCAAATTATCTTAAGAAACTTGGTTTCCATATCCAAACTATTCATTTGGATGATTTTCACAATCCTTCTGAGATTAGACATAAGGATACTAATCCTATCCTATCATATATACACAATGCTTTTAATCTTAATTGTATTGAAACTGAGTTGCTAAAACCAGTTATATCAGATGGGATATTAGATAAAGAGCTTACTTTATTAGAATTAGAGAGTAATGAATTTAATATCATTAAAAAGTATGAAATTAATCCTGATACAATAGTTTTAGTTGAAGGAGTATTGTTATATAGAGAACCAATTGATAAATATTTTGAGTTAAGAATATACCTAGATATTTCATTTGAAGAAGTATTAAAAAGAGCTTCTATAAGAGATGGATGTTTGATGGGTGAAACAGTTATTGAAAAATATCGACAAAAGTATATTCCTATTCAAAAATGGTATATTGAAAAATATCAACCTGTGAAGAAAAGCACAATAATAATCAAGAATGATAATTATGAAAAACCTAAAATAAGTTCTAATATGAAAAATCTGTTTAAAGAAAAAGAATATAGGATAGGGTTCAGAACTGCTGCAGAAGAAGATTTAGATGATATTAGAAAATTACACAAAGAAGACTATGTCAAAGAGATGCTTGGAGTTACAGAATTACCGGATAAAGAATATCTTAAAGCTAAAAACACAAAATGCTATGTTATTTTAAATGGCACAAGTGAAATTATTGGAATAATTGAGTTTTTCAGTATTTCATGGAGGAATAGAAGAGCAGAGTTAAGTATTATTATAAAAAGTGAGTACAGAGGAAAAGGATATGGAACAGAAGCTATAGAGAAAATACTAGATATTGGATTTGGTGAATTAGGGTTTAATAGAATATGGCTAAGAGTATTAGACTACAATAGACAAGCTATTGAAAGCTATAAAAAAGCAGGATTTATAGAAGAAGGTGTTTGTAGGGAGGAAAGCTTTAGGTTTGGTAAATTCAAGAATCAAATTCAGATGAGTATATTAAGAAATGAATGGATTCACCGAAGAAATTAAACTTCTAATAAAATTACATAAGTCTTACTCCACCTAACAGTGTTTTTACGCAGGGGTGCTGGTGGGCACATTTTGAAGTGAAGGTCAGCACACCACATTACTTCATTGGGTAACAAGTTCCACTAAGGCAGTCTAGCTTTTGGTTCCGGCTCAGGGACGTCGCAAACACGAAAACGATAGTGTAATTCAGATAAGCTTTGGAGAGAGAAAAAGATATCACTAAATAAAGGGGAATGAAACAAAGGGGTAGTGAATATATGGAAAAATACAAATCGAATCATCTTATATTAAAGGATGTAAGTTTAATTGATTGCAATACTGACCATGTGCAGAAGAATATGACAATAAGTATTAGAAATGGTATCATAGAAAAAATTATAAAAGAGGGTGAGCTGGAGACATTCGAAGATACAAAAGTAATAACTCTTACAGGGAAAACAGTAATTCCAGGTTTGATTGATTCTCATGTACATCTTTTTCAATCTGGAGTAGATGATTTTATGAAACCATATGCTGAAAAACTAATTAAAAAATTTAAACGAAATTGTTGGTTAACTATACGCTCTGGAGTTACTACAGTTAGAAACATGCCCGGTGGTCGTGGTTATAAAATCTTTAAATATAAAGAAAAAGTGAATAAAGGTGAAATTATTGGACCTAGGATTTTAGCATCTGGACCTGCGATCTCTGTACCTTATAGTTATTTTAGTATATTAGCATATTTGCCATTTAACTCTTTTGTGCGATTTTTCATAGAACGATTATTTCGAATACGAGGTTTATCTATTGACGTAAATAATGAGAGAGAAGCTAAAGAGGTTGTTAGAAGACTAAAACGAGAAGGAGTAGATTTTATAAAGACTATTACTCCAGGTTCTAATTATCCTTATGCAGAAGATGAAAACATGAAATTAGAGTTGTTAACTAAAGGTTTAAAAAATGAGCATTTAGAGGCAAGTATGCAACCTAGAATATTGAGAGCTATTAGCGAAGAAGCCAACAAACTAGATCTGAAAGTTGCCTGCCACAACATATATGGAACGGAAGGGTTTTCAGAAGCGGTTAAAGCAGGTGTAGATAGTATTGAGCACTCACCTATGGGATTACTTAGTGAAGAGATATTTAATCTTATGAAAGAAAAAGAAGTTTATTGGGTACCAACAGCACATGCTATTTATAATTGGAAAAATATTATAGATAATCCTGATATATATGAAACGGAAGAAATGAAAGAATTAGTACCAGAACCATTTCATTCTTTTGGGAAAAAGTGTTTACAAAAAGTAAGAGACGATATAGAAAATGGTGGATTCTGGAGTAAGTTTCATAATGATGTAGAAATATTCAAACATGAGTATTTTCCTGTGAATATTAGTAAAGCAATAGAAAAAGGAGTGAAAATTGTTGCCGGAGTTGATTGCGGAGCAGGAGGTGCTGGATATATTCCACACGGACAATTACACAAGGAGCTAGAGTTATATGTTGTAAATGGTATGGGTGAGTTCGATGCCCTTCAGACTGCAACAAAAAATGCAGCTGAACTATTAGGAAAGATAGATGAACTAGGAACTATTGAGGAGGGAAAAGTCGGTGATATTGTCGTTCTAGATAGTGATCCATTAAAGAATATATGTAATTTAAAAAGAATTAATCTTGTTATTAAAGAAGGAAATATAGTTTTTAATAAAAAAGAACCATTCTAAAAAAGTTCCACTATGATAGTATTTCTATAGGGTACAGCTAAAAAACGTCATAAACACAGAAACGTTATGAGACATTGTCCCATCATTTCTGGTAGTCCTCTTGGCTAAATGAAATAGGCGTTTATGTTTAATAATGCCAGCTATAATTTAATAAAGTAAGATGAAACAGGAGGTAATTAATCTGGAAAATTTTCGGTTATTTATAAGTGCTATAATTCAGGTTATTATATTTTCAATCATACCATTTATTTGGTGGATAATAAACGGAAGAAAAAATGCGAATTTTTTACAATGGTTGGGCATCAAGAGAATAATCATAAAAGATTGTAGAAAATATGTTGTAGTGGTATTATTTATGATATTTATTTCATTTCTCGTGGTGTTTGTTATACTCCCCTTGTATGTTGATGTTTCTAATAATGCAACTGCCCAGTTTGCAGGAAAAGGTTTTTCTGCCCTAATCCCTGCCCTAATATTTTCTTTCATAAAAACAGGTCTATCTGAGGAAATTTTTTTTAGGGGATTTCTAGCTAAAAGACTTATAAGTAAATTTGGATTTAAGATAGGGAATATTGCACAAGGCTTACTATTTGGTCTGTTACATGGGATGTTGTTTTTTTGGATAGCAGGAGTATTGGGGGCTATAGTTATAATTACTTTAACTGGTATATCTGGATGGTTGAGTGGATGGATTAATGAAAAACAGTCTGGCGGTTCGATTATCTCAAGTTGGTTGCTACATGGGACAGGTAATATTATTGCATCTATTGCCGCAATGTTCAATTCTATTTAAAACACGAGAAACACGAGGGGACGGTTCTCTTGTGTTCTTCTCTTATATTCTTTTTTCTAATACAGTTAAAACCTCAGTATCAACTTCTAATACCAAACCACAAATGTAAAAACTTAAGTCTTTTTATAATTAAATCATAAATAATGTAACATACGATTATTGTAAAAAAACTGATGAGTATAAACTTTACAGTAGCAGGAATATATAGTGGAAGAACTATTATAGCACCTATGTACATTACTATCATATGAATAATATACACTGGTAGAACTGCTTTACTTAAAACTGAAAGATATTTAAAGTCCTTATTTAAATAACTATAGCCGACTCCCAAAATAAAAAATATTAAACTTATTGATTCAATTGCTGTTAGCCAATGGGGCGAAGCGAAATCTAAATAATATACTCTAAACACATATAGACATGTTCCTAAAAATAGACACACATATTTATACTTTGATAAAGCTTTCCAAAACCCATCACCAATTGAAATAATTAAAAAACCTAGAATAAATGAAATTAGTCCTATTCTAAAACCATGACCACTCATGGCATAGCCAGTGAAACTAACATACCCTGGAGTAAGCCTAGCTACTAAAACATATGGAATGTACAGAAAAAATATCAATAAGCTATTCTTCTCAACTGCTTTCCTAATTTTAAGCATAAGCCAACTGTCTTTTCTATTTTTTAAGAACACAAGAACAGGTATCGTGATAATTATATAAATCATTAAATTCCCTAGAAACCAAAGATGGCCTGGGCTTGGGAAATAGAAAATGGCTTTTTTATAATAGTACTGAAATAGCATTATATGTATAGGTGTTATAGCAAAGAATCCAAAAACAAATGGTATTAAAATTCTTTTAGCTCTTTCTTTTAATAGAGCCTTCCAGTTTCTTCTTTGAAATGAAAAATACACACCCATTCCAGATACAAAAAACAGTAATGGAATCCTCCAAGTGTTTAGTAAGCTCATTAGATTCCATAGCCAATCTAATGATATATCATTTTTCATGAACAAAATGTGCTTTGCAAAGGGAGTGAAAAATATTGCTGTATGATAAATCATAAGTAAAATAATTGCAATAACCCTTAAAAGATCAATATCATACCTTCTGGTAATATTATTCAAATTTATGTTCATTCCTTTCAGGCTCTTGTTGTCAAAAAACCTTCCTGTATTTAGTTCCTTCTTTTAATACCAGCCTAATTGTTAATAATGTCTAATCAAAATTCTTGTACCTGCTTTATTGCTTAGGCTTTTGTACTAAAGATTTGCTAATTTATTGCCAGTTACATTTAAAAACAACATTTTTAGTTGTTTTAATCTACAGTTATCAGTATATATGAAAACATAGATCCTATACAAGGCTTCTTTTAACTATTGCATCGTGGGGACAGGAGTTTCAAACCTTATCAAGCAGTGATTATAACCAGTTGTAGCAAAGCCGTTTACGGATGTGAGTGGATAAACTCCAATAGCACTTAGATTTACTTATTTATTAAATATGACATACATATGTCAATTTAATGATGTATAATTGACTTAAGGGAGGTGAAATCAAGATGAAGATAACTCGTTTGTTGGAGATTACAATAATTCTACTAAACAAAGGAACCGTTACTGCGAAGGAGCTTGCAGATAGGTTTGGAGTGTCAAAAAGAACAATATATAGAGATATTGACGTGCTTTCAAGTGCTAGTGTGCCTGTTTTTACCAATAAAGGTAAGGGAGGTGGCATCTCATTAATGGAAAGCTATTCACTTAATAAAACCCTCATATCAGAGCAAGAAAGTGAAAGCCTAATGCTTGCTCTTAAAACATTGCAGGCAACCAAATATCCAGAAATTGATATTGTGCTGGATAAAATAGGAGCATTATTTAATAATGTAGATTCAACAGATTGGGTGTATATTGATTTTTCCGCTTGGGGTAGTAAACCTAATGAAAATGAAAAGTTTATAAATATTAAGAAGGCTATACTTCAACGTAAGCTCATTAGATTTGACTACCTTAGCTCAGAAGGGGTTAGAAGCAGCCGAAGCATTGAGCCAATGCGGATGGTATTTAAGAGTAATGCATGGTATTTGTGGGGATACTGCAAAGCAAGAGAAGATTTTCGTACTTTCCGAATTTCAAGGATGAAGAATGTTGTTTTAACAAATGAAGCTTTTGAAAGAAAAAATCCTGCAAGCTACAAAACATCTGAGGCTAATGAAGAACTAAAAAAGCCAGTAAAATTAAAGCTGAAATTTTATCCACAGGCCCTGTACAGGCTCTATGACGCATTTGAAGATGATGTAATTATCAAGAATCCTGATGGTACATACACTGTATCATTTTCATTTCTTGAAGATGAGTGGCTTTATGGATTAATTCTCTCATTTGGATGCTATGTTGAAGTTCTGGAGCCAAATTCTATTAGAGAAGCTGTTAAAGAAAAGCTGAATAAAGCATTGGATATATATAAAGTGTCAGAGGGACGGGGTTGTTGACATAATCTTATCAATAATATAATGGCACTGGAGGGTTAATAATGTTTTTATAAATGGCTGCGTATAATATCAGGTGGTATTGTAATAATCATTAGTATACTAATAATTATAGAATAACGGCTTTTATCTGATTATTGTATGATAAAGCTTAATTTATTTTTTTACTTAAGGAGGTTTTATTGATGTGTGATAGCTATATTAACTCAGAATCAAATAACGTTAATGAAGAGCATTTGTGCTGTGCAATTTCTGATAAAAAACATCAGCATGGTGTTGGTATGAAGCGAACTTGGTTGGCTGAAAGAATAAAAGAAGGTCATGTTTTTAAAAAGCTTGATGCTAGAGGAAAGGTTTTTATAGAGTATGCTTCAGTAGAAAATGCTTGGGTACCTGTTATGGGGGAAAACTATGTTTATATATATTGTTTTTGGGTTTCAGGTAGCTATAAAAAAAAGGGACATGGCAAGAAACTATTGGAGTATTGCATTGAAGATGCTAAGAGTAATGGCAAGTCTGGGATTTGTGTCATTAGCTCAAAGAAAAAAACTCCATTCCTTACAGATAAAAAGTACATGCTGAAATATGGATTTGAGGTAGCTGATGTTATTGATAATTATGAACTATTGGCTCTATCCTTTGACGGTACAAAGCCTTCTTTTACTGAAGGTGCTAGAAAGCAAAAAATAGATACTAAAGATCTAACAATTTACTACTCCATGCAATGTCCATATATACCCAATTGTATAGAGCAAGTAGAAGTGTATTGCAAAGAAAACAAAATACCTTTAAACCTCGTTAAAATAGACACACTGGAAAAGGCTAAGTCTGTCCCATGTGTATTTAATAATTATGCAGTTTTCTATGAAGGAAGGTTTATAACCACACATTTACTTAATTTAGGATATTTAAAAAAGATGGTTTTGAAGTAATTTAAATCCAGTTTAATATCATATCTTGTGAAAAACAAGGTTTATATAGGCGTGTATAAAAAGTCCATTTTTTTTAATATTAACATGATAATGATTGTCATTTTCACATTCACCTGTTATAATGAATTGAATAAAAAAATGAAGGAGATGGACAAAATGGATAGGAGTTTAGTACTTGTTTTATCATTATTAGTAGTGGGAATAATAGTTTTTTATTTTAGGGAGCCCTTTAAAAACAAATAAGAACATGGTATGCAATATCTTGGTTAGTATCGGCTCTAACATTCATCTATTATATTGTTACCTTGTTCGTTGAAGTGGATTATCATGCTTGGTATATAATACCATTTAGGGTAAGCTTCAGTGCAGTTATTCCAGCTGCCATATGGATGTATGTTATGTATGCTGGCGTAATACCTAAAGGGCATAGCTTTAAAAAACCAATGATGTCTGTGAGAACAGAATTATCTATACTGGCAGTAATTTGGTCTTTACCACAAGCAATTATTTATACATTAGGCGGCACTGTTGTAGCTTTTATACCCTTTATGATAGATTTAATTAATGGTGTTGAAGCCTTTGGCTATAGCTCATTAACCACAATTATAACCTACTTGTCTGGATATATTAATTTTGTTTTACTGGTAGTTTTAGGTTGGACATCAATGAAAAAGCCTAAGGCTAAAATGGGGATGGCAAAATGGAGAAAACTACAAAGATGGGCGTATTTATTTTATGCATCATGCTTTGCCCAATGGATTTTTATAGCTGTTAGGCGAGCAATTGGTCATGCTGCCCATGATGGAGTACATTTTTATCAAACCACTGAAATTATAAGGGTTATAATATATATTGTAGTTCTTGTAGGATACCTAGCATTAATGTATAAAAGAGAAAGCCATAAGAAAAAGGCTTTAGCTGAGGGTAGTGCTTAATAAACTGTTAATACATAGTTGATTAATGAAGCACATAAAAAATTATGAGGCAAATAATCAGCAACCCCAAATATGCAGATGCTTGTAAACATTATTATTACTATCAACATATAAGTGCGGAAGCCTGAGATAATAATAACATATCATTCAAAGCATTTAAGTATATACTTAAAATAAAGGCATAGTAGCTATTATACACTATGCCTTTACTTATATGGTTATAAAGAAAACTTAGTTCAGATGGAGTTTTAACTCCAAATGAGTTTTAGTTGCCCTTATTTCGAAGCTTAGCGGCACTTATCTCCTGCTTTGGAAGCGGGAGTGTTAGTAACGCCGCTGAGATAAAAAGCCAGCCATTAGTTTATGGCTTAGTACCTTGCTACTATTTTTTCTTACTGCCTAATTGCTGAATATGGCTTAAGTCTTCTTAAGCCGTATAGATCTAGCATACTAAAGCCTACCTTCGAAAATATGGGTAAGAAAATAAAGGCTAAAACATCACTTGATTCTGTTATCAAACCAAGACCAGAAGGACCAATTAGCCATACTGTTGGATAGCTAATCCAAAGGACAGTTAGGTACAAAGCGGTTGTTTTATAATGGTTACTGAGCTTTGTATCGCTTGCTTTAGCAATTTTATATAGGGGTACCCAAATTATAAAAAGAATAATAAATAAAGCAACCATACCAATGGAGTACCATATATACTTTAGACTATGCTCTGAAAGGTCTGCTATAAGTCCAGATAATATCATTATTATGTCTGCAAATACTAGGGATAAAATAATAGAGATGTTCTTAGATGTATAAAACATTGCTGTAAGTGCCAGTGACAGAAGCAGCAGAGGTGTTGTAACAATCCAGTCTAAATAACGTGCGAAGAATACTGTTTGTTCGGAGGTTTTTAAAAATCCTTGACCTATTGCAATGGAAAAATAAGCTATAGCTGACCAAACAGGTATAAAAATAGCAATTAAGTACTCGTATTGAGGCACCCCTTGAGGATTTCTACTTTGAAAATAAAAGTATAAAGCACCTGCCAGCATCACTGCTGCGTAGAACCAATGAAGCTGTAGAATAAACTCGTCCATTTAATCACTCCTCTATATAAGTTCATATGAGAGACGCTACTGATAACTCCTTTTCTAAGGGGATATGAGTACCGCCAAGTATTGAAATAGGTGGAAATAAGCTTTCTTCATTAGTATCTTTAACATTTTCCTAGTACTTTATACTGTTAAAAGCAACGTAGGTACTGTACTAACATTTAATACCTTGTATAAAAGCAACAAAGATGCTCAGAAAAATAACTTGAAGCAATTAATATAGAAGAAAAGTATTGACAAAATAAAATGAGAATGATAATCTTTATCATGACATAAAATATTCTGAAGAGATGCTTTTAACACTTCATTTATGAAGCAGAGAACAAGCTTCAAACTAATACATTTTAAAGGGGAGGATAACATGAAAAAAATATTATTACTTGTACTAATTGGTTTATTAAGTATGTCTATGATTATAGGTTGTGGGTCAGAAAATACTACTAATGACGAAACAAACGAAAATCAAACTGAAGCAAATGGGGAAAAAGACAAAGATACAGAAGAAACTAATGAAGAAACAGCTGTTGAAACAACTAAGTTTGCTGGTAAAATATCCTTTAAAGAGGTAGCTGGCAAGGTAACTTTGGACTTAAAAAACTCAGCTCCAGAGATAAGTGAAAAATATGATGTACTATTTAAGAAGTTTTCACAGCTAGGCACCTTTGAAAATTCAGCAATTGGAGCTGCATCCACCGCTAATTTGTTCTATGAGCTAGGTATTGATTTTATTGCTGCTCCACAAACAAAAACACTACATAATGACCTAGTGGCTAGACAAAAAACTATTGAAGAGTTTTCAAGGGAAAATAATGATATTCTTAATATAGGAAGCTCAATGAGCCCTAACACAGAAGCCCTTATAGAGCTGCAACCTGACATTTTCATATTTCCAGACACCCTATTAGGGCTAAAAGAAAGGTACAAATATATAGAAGAGGCAAATATTGAAATATTCCCGTTATATCAAAGCGAATACACAGATATATTTGTAATATTACAAGCGATTTTAGATACCACAGACACAAGTGATGAGAAAATATATGAAATTTTTAAGAATGCAAAGGAGGTTATTGAGGAAGCAAACAGCCTTACAGCAGAAGCTAAGGAAGAAAAAACAGTAGCTGTTCTTTATATTAAAGGTGAACCTCGTATTTTAGAGGATGGTATGCCGGTTATTAAAATCGCTGAAGATTTAGGAATGATTAATGTACTGGCAGGTGCTGAAGCTTCTGAGCTTAGTCCTGAGGTATTAATTGATAAAGATCCAGATTATATTATTTATTATGCCCACGGAGATGGAGATGTAGAGGCACTAAATACATTCACTAAAGAGCTTGAGGATGAAAATGGCAAATATAGATCCTTAAAGGCTGTTAAAGATGGAAACTATATCCCATTAGGTAACGAGAATTACTCTAGCTTCTCAAGCGTTGATTTAAGAGTTATTGAAGTAATAAAGCAAATTGTTGAGACTACCTATGGTGAAGAATAAGATAGTTGCAACTGTAGCTGCCTTAGCCATATTATTGATTGCTTTACTAATAAACATTTGCTATGGTGGCTCAACTGTTGGACTAAAGGATGTTATAGATGTTTTTATTGGTAATCCAGTAAAAGATAGTACAATGATAATTGTAAAAGAGGTGCGACTACCTAGGGCTATTACTGGCCTTATGGTAGGAGCTACCCTTGCCGCCAGTGGAACTCTAATCAAGGCGGTTATGAGAAATCCTCTTGCCGATAGTGGACTTTTGGGCATACAAAGTGGTTCTGCTTTAGTGGCTATATTCATAATACTTGTAGCTCCAAACCTCTACTCTTATCTACCCGTAGGAGCCTTTATAGGGGGAATAATAACATACCTAATTCTTATTGTGCTTGCAGTAAAGGATGGTAAAATACAATCACTGAGGCTTGTGTTGGCAGGGGTTGCAATTAGTGCTTTTATGGGTTCAATGATAGGTCTAATAACAATTTATAATAGTGATGAATTAGAAAGTGCAATATCATGGCTTAATGGTTCATTTGTTGGAATAGGTGGCTATGATGCCAAGCTATTAACTATATATGGAGTTATAGCACTAATAGTCTCTTTGTTTTTAATACCAAAGTGTAATCTTTTATTATTAGATGATAGTACTATAGAAAATCTAGGTGAAAACGTAAGCCTTGTAAGATTTATTGTTGCAACAGTGGCGGTCTTTTTATCGGCAGTAAGTGTTGCCTTTGTTGGAATAGTAGGCTTTGTAGGCTTAGTTATACCACATGTGGGTAAGCTTATAATAGGTCAAAATCATAAATGGCTATTACCCTTCTCTACATTATTAGGCTCTATTTTTGTTTTACTTTCCGACGGAATACAAAAATTAGTTTTCTCTCCAATGGAAATTCCAGTTGGAATTGTTATTTCATTTGCTGGTGCACCTTTCTTTTTATACCTCCTTAGAAAGGAAGTGTAGTTAATGATAGAAGTGAAGAATTTATCAGTTAGCTTTAATAGCAAAGCTGTACTTAATAATTTATCAATTGAAATAAAAAAAGGTAGCTTTACAGCTATAATTGGTCCTAATGGCTGTGGCAAATCAACACTGGTAAAGGCAGTTGCTGGTTTAATTTCAACGGATTCTGGTGTAATTATTGTTGATGGAAAGCTGAGAAATAAGTATAAGAGAAAGGAATTTGCCAGAAAGGTTGCATTCTTAATGCAGTTTGGTACCAGCTGTGACGGTGTTACTGCAAGAGATCTAGTAGAATATGGTAGAAACCCATATAGAAGGCTTTTTAAGAGGCAGACAAAGGAGGATGAAGAAATTATCGAATGGGCTATAGAAAAAACCCATTTAAGAGAATTTGAAAATAGAATGCTAAATAAATTATCTGGTGGAGAAAGACAGCGTGCCTTTCTGGCAATGGCTATTGCACAACAAACAGAAGTTCTTATATTGGATGAACCAACTAATCATTTAGATATAAAATATCAATATGAAACCTTAAACCTAGTAAAAAAGCTAAACCAAGAAAGCAATATAACAGTAATATGCATACTCCACGATATTAATCAAGCCCTAAGATACAGTGATAATATAATTGTTATGAAGGAAGGTAGAATAGTAACTAACGGAGCTACAGAAACATGTGTTACAAAAGAGCTCATGCAGGATGTCTATGAAATTAAATGTGATGTAATCAAAAGAAGGGGAGTATGTTGCATAGATGTATTTTAAGAGATACAATAATAATAAAAAGGGAGGAACTTCAATGAAGGTACTTATTACATATAGTTCCAAAACAGGCAATACTAAAAAAATAGCAAATGAGGTAGCTAAGGAGGTTACAAAATTATATCCACAGGCAGATTTTAAGAATATTGATGAAGTAGTTGAATTTGACTACGATATAATATTTTTAGGGGGATGGATTGATCGAGGTAATTTCAATAAAGAAGTAGAATGCAGGCTAGATTCAATTAAGAATAAGAATGTTGCTTTTTTCTTTACTTTAGGTGCTTATTCCACCTCCATGCATGCTTATGATTGTATAACAAATATAAGAACAGCATTAGATAAGAGTAATAATAGAGTTATAAATCATTTTCATTGTATGGGTCCAGTATCTAAAGACCTTAAAGAAAGAATGGCTAAACTTCCAAAGGATCATCCACATTATCCAGATGAAGCAAGATTAAAGAGATGGGCTTGTTCAGAGAGCCATCCTAATGAAGAAGATTTTGAGGCAGCTAGAAGCTTTGTATCAGGAACCTTTAAAGCATTGAATAATAAGAGGGTTTAGTATATGTTTGAGAAAAGATATAAATCCCATCATGATGCAAGAAGAGAGTTTTCCCACCTGCTTCAAACAGAGAAATCTAACTTTAACCAATTAACTGAAGTCCTAAAAAAGGAAGCTTTAGAACAGGAAAAGGAACATTGTATTTATATTCACATTCCTTTTTGCGATAAAATTTGTTCATTTTGCAATATGAATAGAAGGATACTGAAAGGAACCTTGGATAGCTACGTAAATGATATTATAAATCAAATTAAAATGTATGGAGAGTTTGATTATCTTAGAAGCATAAAAATAGGTAGTATATACTTTGGTGGAGGCACACCAACGGTTCTGTCAGGAACTCAACTTGAGAAGATTATCAATTGCTTAAAAGAACATTTTAACATTATAGATAACTGTGAGATAAGCACAGAAACTACCCTACATAATTTAGACTCTAGTAAAATCACTAAGCTAGAAGAAATTGGCTTTAATAGATTAAGCATAGGCATACAAACCTTTAGTGACCACGGTAGAAGATTCTTAAACAGAACCTTTGATAAAGAGGAGAGTATAAATAGACTAAAAAAAATACGTGAGGAATTCTCTGGTACAGTCTGTATTGATAAGATTTATAATTATAGTGGTGAAACCCTTGATGATTTGAAGGAGGATATTAGAATTATAAAGGAGCTTAAAATTGATAGCTTTAGCTTTTACTCTCTAATGATACACGAAGGCTCTAATCTTAGTAAAATGGAGCAGAGTAACAAATTAATAGAGGATAAGGATAGAGAATATCATGATTTTTTTGTTGAAAGCTTTATTAATGATAAGGAATTAGACTATGATATATTAGAGCTTACAAAGATAACATTAAAGGGAAAGGATCGTTATAATTACATAAAAATAAGGCATAAGGAATCAAACACTATACCAATAGGGATAGGTGCAGGGGGAAAGATTTTAAATTATAGTATATATGTCCGAGATTTTAATAATATAGTAGTCAGTAAAAATATTGGAAAAGGTTATACCGATACCCATATCCTTTATGGTTTAATACAAGAGGATAAGCTAACCTATAATAATCTTAGTAACCACTTTACAAAAGAAGAAATTGAAGGTTTAAGGGTTAAGCTAGATGAACTTGTAGAGAATCAATTCTTAATGAAATATGAAGATGGTTATAGGTTAACACCAAAAGGTCTTTTCTATGGAAATAACATTTGTGGAAGTATTTGCAAGCATTATTTAGAAAACCAAAGCTGATGTAAAAGATGCCACCTTAATTATAGGGTGGCTTTTTGCTTCAAAACTTAAGTTTACATAGGAAATTAATAAATGTTATAATTACTAATGTAGAGGTAGACTATAGGAATATACAATTGTATTATTACCAGCTCAAGGGAAGGTGTATAATGAAAAAATTATTAAAAACTACTTTAAAATGCTTTTTTATTATAATACTTACTATGCAACTAATGGGCTGTTCTAAATATCAGCTCCAAAATAAAGCACCAAATACTGAAGATGAGGGAAATATTTCAGATAATGCTCTTCAAGAGCAACCTTCAAATTCAAATTTAGTGGAGGAGGGGCAAACAATTGAGACAAGGATACTACCACCTATAGGCTTCCAACGTATTAGCGTGGTAGAGGGTTCTTATGCTGAATATTTAAGAACTCTACCCCTTAAGCCCCATGGCTCCCCAGTAGTCTATTATAATGGTACAGAGAAGAATAAAGAAAACATCTACATGGCAGTGGTGGATATGGAAATAGGTGATAAAAATCTACAGCAATGTGCAGATGCAATTATGCGCCTTAGGGGAGAATACTTATACGGAATTGGTGCCTATGATAAGATACACTTTGATTTTACCAATGGATTCAAGGTGAATTATAGCAAATGGATGGAGGGCTATCGTATTGTTGTGGAAGGTAACAAAAGCTATTGGGTGAAAAACGCGGAAGCTTCTAATACATATCAAGACTTTAGACGTTATATGGATATTATCTTCACCTATGCAGGCACCATCTCATTAGAGAATGAACTAATAGCGGTTGATTTTAATGATATGGAAATAGGGGATGTATTTATTCAAGGAGGTAGTCCAGGTCACGCGGTAGTTGTAGTAGATATGGCAGTCAATGGTAGTACAGGTGAAAAGCTGTTTTTATTAGCCCAAAGCTATATGCCGGCACAAGAAACACAAATATTAGTAAATAACATGGATAGGGATTTAAGTCCATGGTATTCAATAAACCTAGAGGGAGATACAATTTATACTCCTGAATGGAGCTTTAAAAGAAGTGATTTAAAAAGATTTCCATAAAAGCTGTATCTTTTAGTTAGCATCTAAGACCCTATATTAAGTAATAGGAGGTAGCAAAAGTGCATAGTTTCTTTGGACCAGCACCAATAGACAAGCCCTTTGTATTATTTGGACAAGCCCACCTAATTATGCTTATAGTTATGTTTACTTTAATATTTCTTATATACCTATTAAGACATACCCTTAGGGCCTTTAAATATGAAAAAAACCTTCGATGGATATTGGGATTCACACTAATATTTACTCAAATGGCCTATGGCTTAAATAATGCCTATAATGGAATAGGCAGTATTCAAAAAGACCTGCCCCTAAGTCTTTGTGGGGCCAGCATGATTTTAGTTGGGATTTTATTAATTAACATGAATAAGGGGCTTTTTGAAATATTGTACTTTTGGGGAATAGTGGGTGTAATACAAGCATTAATTACTCCTAACTTAGGCCCCTATGGACCAACACATTTTAGATTTTATCAGTTTGCAGTAGGACATATTGGAATAATTGTTTCAATTATATACTTAGTTTTTGTACATAAATTTAAGCCTAATCATCGGTCTATTTATAAATCTCTTTTAGCCCTTTTAATATTTACAGCCTTTGTTTTAGTTTTCAATGTAATGTTTGATGCAAATTATCTTTTTCTTTTAAAAAGTCCTGAGAATAAAAGTGCATTAGATTTGTTTCCAAAATTCCCTTGGAACACACTGGTGTTATTTATCCTAAGCTGGTGTCTATTCTATTTGGCATATTTACCCTTTGTATTCACTGGAAAAAAAGAGAAAAGTGCTACAGTAACCAATGAATAATTAATATTTACATCAGTAAAATATAGGCCCTGCATAAGAAAAACAACATATAAAGGATTTAGAGATACTAATAAATATTGTACTTGTACTATTTCTTTTTTAGATAGTAAGAAAATATTCTAAAAAAGATAGTAAACAAGTACTTTTTTTTGTTAATTAGATGTTAAAAACGACAATTTTTTACAAACAATGAATTAAGTATTCAAGCAGTTTTACTACTATAATTTAAGTTAACATTAACATATTATGCAGAATTTTGTAAAACAAAAAAAAGAAAATGAGGAAGGAAAAAACAATTATACCAAGAATAAGAATAAAGCAAATAGTAATTAAAAACTATTAATAGAATAACATGACTAATATAAAATTAAATAACATAAAATTTAGTAAATGGTAACAAAAAGATAATAAATATTATTACTAAATGTTACATTTATCCTGTGGTTAATCAGAGTTTCGTTTTAAGGAGCATAAGTATTGATTTTTTTATTAACAAAAGTCAATACAATATAAAATATTCTAAAGAAGGAGTGAAGAAATTATGGAGGATTTAAAAAGAGAGGTTTGTGAAATGATTTTAGAGAGATTGGGCTTTGATGATTTAACTGTTAATGACGTTGATTTTCAAGCACCCCTATTTGCAGCCCAGGACAAAGAAGGTATTGGCTTAGGCTTAGATTCAGTTGACACCTTAGAAATAGTAGCTGGTATCAGACAAAACTATAGTATTAGAATTACAGAAAATGACATGCACATCTTTAAGAATATTGACACTATAGTAGATTTTGTGGATCAAAAGCTAAGCTCAAATGCAAGCTAGAATAAGCTTAGTGAAAAATATTTCTTTCCTTTACATTTGGACAAGGGGGTGCAAAATTGACGCTTTCTTTTAAGTACAAGTTTAAACCAAGGTTTTCTGATATTGATAGATATGGTATAGCACATCATAGTAAGTATTTTTGCTGGTTTGAAGAGGCGAGGTATTATTTTCTTGAATCAATTTTAAAGATACCACAGGAGGAACTAGTTCAATTATATGCCCCTATTACTAGCCTTAAGGCCGATTACAAAAAATCTATCATATTTGAGAATAGCTATGTAATTGTGGTTTCCCTTAGCATTGACGAATTTAAGTCTTTTGTACAATTTCAGTATGAGATTATGGATTGTAATGAAGAAACAATATATGCTAAAGGATTAACTGAACACGTTTTTACCAAAAGTAATGGTGAGTTATTATTTGAAATTCCGGATTTTCTTTACGAAAAGATTAAATTAATAAGAAAGTAGGGAATAAAATGCATTCTATTTATATCAATGGAATAGGTGTGATACTTCCTGGGGTAACAGACATTAAGGACTTATGGCAAGAGCTAGCTGAAGAAGCCAATAATAAAGCCGTTAAAATTGAAAGTATCCCATCATTTATTTCAAGTAGGAAAATAAGAAGAATGGATAGATTGTCTATATTAGCTCTATATAGCTTTTGCAAAGCATATGAGGAGTTAAAGGAGCAGGATATTGATTCTTTACGAGTAGGAACAGTATTCAACAGTGACTTTGGATCATTAAACACTATAGCAGAATTTGCTGAATGTTTAGTGGAAGGCAGTAATATAGAGGCTAGTCCAGTTACTTTTGCAAACACTGTTATCAATGCTTGCTTAGGTCACATTTGTATGGAATATGGGGTAAAGGGTGCCAGCACCATGCTTTTGGGTAGTAACTATGTAGGTTATGCAATGAAAATGATACGAAATGGTAGATCGGATATGGTATTTGCTGGAGGCTTTGAGGAATATAATGAAGAATTATTTGATTGCTTTAATGAAAAAAGCATCAATGTAAGGGAAGGCTTTTCTACACTCCTATTGTCAAAGGAGAAAAAAGAGGACTCTTACTGTGAAATTGTTAGCTACAGTGAAGGAAATTTAGGAGGACATCCTTGTTTTTTAGATGACTTTAGTCCAGATAAAAAAAGTATAATAAATACAGTTAACAACCTATTAAAGAAGGCAGAAATTGAAGCTTGTGATATAGATGGAGTAATAACTGCCAGCAATAACAGATTGTTTATTGATGCAGAATTAGAAGCTGTAAACAGTATTATTTCAAAGGACAAGTTTATATTACCCACTAAAGTTATACTAGGAGACACATTGGGGTCTGCTTTGGGAATAAACATTGCAACAGCTTCTATGATATTGAAATATCAAATAATTCCCTGTAAGCATTTATCAGATATAGAAACGAAGACAGGAGAAATAAAATATTTACTTGTTAATAATTTTGACATCAGTGGAAACTATGTATCCTTTATACTAAAAAAATGTGATTAATCTCATGGGTGTTACTAATGGTAGCATATGAGAATTTAAGGACTTAATATATCAGAAAATTCTTAAAAAAGCCTTCTAATTATGATGGGAGTGATGAAATGTTTGATAGTTTAAAGGGTAAAAGGGTTTTGGTAACAGGAGGAAGCAAAGGCATAGGAAAAAGCATTGTTAGACTATTGGCAAATTACGATTTAAAGATTGCCTTCACCTACAATAGCAACAGGGTTAATTTATCAGAGCTAAAGGATAGCTTTAATAATAAAGACACAATAATTCATCAATATAAACTGAACCTAGAAAATGAAAATGAAATCTACAAGGTTGTAGAAGAAGTAGAAAATGATTTAGGAGGGATAGATTTTCTAGTAAACAATGCTGGTATTGTAAGGGATAGCTATATGATGCTAATGAATTCAGAAAACTGGAATAAGGTTATAGCAACAAATTTAACCGGTACATTTTTACTAACGAAGGAGGCTCTTCCCTTAATGCTGGCAGGTAAAAAAGGAGGTGCGATAGTTAACATAGCCTCAATTGCAGGACTTATAGGAGTTTCTGGACAAAGCAATTATTGCGCAGCTAAGGCAGGAATTATTGGCTTTACTAAAGCCCTATCTAAGGAAGTTGCCAGTAAGAGGATTAGAGTTAATGCAATTGCACCTGGTTATGTAGAAACTGATATGACAAGTGGACTAGATCCAAAACTACTCAATAGCTTTATGGAAAGAATTCCTCTAAAAAGAATTGCTTCACCTGAGGAAATTGCAGCTGTAGTTCTATTTTTATTATCCGACGGAGCAAGCTATATAACAGGAACAACTATAGCAGTAGACGGCGGAGCTATTAGTTGATAAATAAGCAGTTGGTGATACTATGTTAGTTAAATTTAATGAGCTTAAAAAGAATTGTGGAAATGTTATACTAAAAGACTTTAATTATTTAAGTAAAGAGCAAAGCCTATCACAGTTTAAGGGGACTAGAAGAAATTATAGAAATATTCTCATTGAAGGACTTTTAGAGGATACTTTTATTGTAAACAATCAGTTGAGGAATATATATACAGTTAAAGGGACATATAAATACAGCTGCTCCTATACAGGATACAACATAGCAGTTGCAATTTCACATAACAATATAGGAATTGATATTGAGATGTACAAAAACATTAATATCAAAAACCTTGATATATTTACTAACGATTGTGAATTGAATCTTGTAAAAGGCATTATAAAGAAACCTACATCAATAGAAGCAGCAACCTTTATTTGGTGTTTAAAGGAAAGTATAGGTAAGCTTTTCAATGTAGGCTTATCAAAGGGATTTAAAAGCATAAGCATATGTAAAAAACAGGAAATGCATTTAATAACTAATTTTGAAAGGGATGAAATACCCAACTTATATGTTTATTACAAGCTTTTTGAAGATTTTTGTCTTGTTATAAGTAGCTATAATGAGCTATAAAGTATAAATGCACCAAAAAAACTGGAGGTGTAATGATGAAGCCTAAGGATATTTTGCTACATAGAGAGCCATTTTTATTCGTTGATGAAATAATTGAAGTTCGATATCTACAGTACTCTAAAGGTAAAAAATATGTAAGGGATGATGAGTTTTGGGTAGATGCCCACTTCCCAAATGACCCTATTTTTCCAGGTGTTCTGTTACTGGAGACTATGGCACAAATAGGTGGACTTTTATTAAAAAGCGAAGGTGAAAATAGGCTCAATGCTTTTTTATCAAAGGTAGACAATTTTAAGCTAATAAAAAAAGTAGTGCCAGGAGAAGAAATAATAATTGAGGGAGTTTTTAAAGATAATATAGCTGACTTTACAAAGGTGAAAACAAAAGCCCTTGTTGCAAATAAAAAGGTAGCAGAGGCTGAGATAACCTATGTGTCCCGAAAAACTTTGGGGGGTTGATTAAATGGATGGGAAAAGAAGAGTTGTTGTAACTGGAATAGGAATGCTGTGTAATTTAGGAAATAACAAGGATGAAGTTCTAGCTAGCTTAATGAAGGATAAAGCATATTTTCAAGAGTCGGAAGAGTTGAAGGGTGTAAAGGTTGGTAAAGGTAGTTTATATAATTATGAGCTTAAAGAAGCCACCTCAATGAACAAAATAGAGGGTATGTCTTATATCACCATTGATGAAGCCCTAAAGGACAGTAGCTTATCAATCGAAGAATTAGAAGCTAAGGCAGAAAGGGTTGCCATATCCTTTGCAACATCTTCAACAGCCCTTCATGTCATAGAGCATTGTACAAAAGGCTTTATTGATAAAAAGGAAAGGGGCCTATGGTATTTACATAGTGGACAGTATATGAGTAGAATGGCCAACAGATATGGTATAAAGGGCAGCATATATACAACTAGCTCAGCCTGTGCTTCTGGTACAGCGGCAGCTATATTGGCATATGATCTTATAAAAAATAACGAAGCTGATATTGTAATAGTTGGTGGGGCCGATACCGTTTCTGGTTTTTCTCTATATGGCTTTAACTCCTTACAATCATTAAGTAAAAACATATGTAAACCCTTCGACAAGGACAGAGATGGTATCAACATAGGAGAAGGCAGTGGCTTTTTTATATTTGAAGAATTGGAGCATGCAAAAGCTAGAAATAAAAAATGGTATACAGAGATTATTGGATGTAGCTTAGGAAATGAAGCATATCATATGACTAGTCCTAACCCCGAGGGAGAGGTAATAAATCATGTTATGAAGGAAGCAATAAAGGATGCTGGTATTAGTCCTAAAAGTATTGACTATATAAACGCCCACGGAACAGGAACAAAGGCTAATGATATAGTTGAGCTAAAAGCCATTGAAGAACTATTTGAGGAAACTACTGAAGTTAACACATTGGTTTCTTCAACTAAATCAAGAACAGGACATTGCCTAGGGGCTGCAGGCAGCATAGAATTAGGATTTTCTATATTGGCACTATCACATAATTTACACCTAACTACATTGAACGCAAGTAACAAAATAGAGGACAAGCTAAGCCTTTTGGAGCCTAAAGGAAAAAAAGTGTTGGAGTATGCATTATCAAACTCCTTTGCCTTTGCTGGTAATTTGGCTAGTATTGTTTTAAAAAACAGCAATGATACAGACCTATAAGCAAATTAAAATTACTGCATTTAATGGTAGTCCAAGGGGTGTCAATGGTAACACAAATAAAATGATAGTAGAAATCCTAAATGGAGCTAAAGAGGTAGGGGCAGAAATAGAGAATATATTGCTTTCTGAGTATAATATAAATCATTGCATTGGCTGCTTCAGTTGTTGGGTTAATAAAGGTAACAGGTGTAGATTTAATGATGATATGCAGCTGCTACTGACAAAATATTACACATCTGATGTAGTCATCTATGGAACACCTCTATATATGGACAATGTATCAGGAATATTAAAGGCTTTTATAGATAGATCCATTGCCATCATATGTCCATATATGGAGAAGGATAATGCAGGGGAGTATCGTCACGTTAGGTCAAAGTTTTTTAAAGAACCACCAAAGTTTGTTGTAGTTAGTAATGGAGCTTTTCCAGAAAATAGTCAGTTCCAAGTTGTGGCTCATTACTTTAACAGATTAGCCAGGAGTATGGATACCGAGGTAATAGGAGAAATATACAGAGGTCAAGGTCTATTGTTAGCTTTACCAAAGCATGATGAAAACAGACAAATTATAGATAACTATAACACAATACTCAATAGGGCAGGAAGGGATATTGCAGAAAAGCTAGAGCTTAAAGACCAGACAAAGAGAGAGCTTGTAAAGCCATTAGTTCCATATGACGTGTATATAAAAAATATTGAGAGATATTGGAGAAAAGTGTTGGAGGGATGAGTTAATAATAATTAGCTTTTAGGAGGTAACCCATAAGTGAATAAAAATCTACTAAAGGATATTGATAGGGTATGGCATCCCTACGTACAAATGGAGGCATACAAGGAAAAACCAACAATGATAGTAGAAGCCGATGGTATTTACGTTAAGGACATACGGGGAAAAACCTATATTGATGGTATTTCATCCCTATGGAATGTATGTCTAGGTCATAATAATAAGAAGGTAATAAATAGTATAACTGAACAGCTCAATAGTCTACAATACTTCTCATTGTATGGATATACTAATCAACCATCGGTTGAGCTGTCGTTAATGATAAGTGACATTACTGATAATAGATATAAAAGATTCTTTTTCACCAATAGCGGTTCTGAAGCAGCTGATTCAGCCATTAAAATTATTAGACAATACTTTAAAAACAAAGGTGAAGCAAATAGAACTAAAATTGTATCATTAGAAAAAAGCTTTCATGGTGTAACCTATGGAGCAATCAGTGCTGGGGGTATTCCTATTGATTCACAGCAATACAAGCCAGTGTTAAGTGGATTTATTAAAATACCTCCTCCCTACTGCTTTCGTTGTTATTACAATAAAAAGTATCCTGAATGCAATTTAGCCTGTGGAAACAAGCTAGAAGAGGTAATTATACAGGAAAACCCTGAAACAGTTGCTGCCTTTATGGCAGAGCCAATTTTAGGTGCAGGTGGAATTATTATTCCTCCTAAAGGCTACTTTACAAGATTAAAGGAGATTTGCGATAAATACGGAGTTAAATTAATAATTGACGAGGTATCCACAGGCTTTGGTAGATTAGGTACAGGGTTGGGGATTGATAACTGGAATGTTAAACCCCAAATCTTTATTGGAGCAAAGGGTATTTCAAGTGGTTACTTACCTTTAGGAGTTGTAGGTGTTGAAGAGGATATATATGAAGCATTTTTAGGTGATAAAAAGCAGTTGAATCATGGCTTTACAACTTCAGGGCACCCTGTTTCCTGTAAAGCAGGAATTGCCACCCTAAGGGTTATAAAAGAAGAAAACCTAATAAAAAAAGTAAAGGATAAGGAGGTATTTTTTCGTAAGCAGCTACAGCAATTAATGAATATTTCAATTGTTAAGGATATTAGAGGAATGGGCTTAATGTGGGGAATAGAGCTAATTGATAAATATGATGTAGCCACTTTAACATATGAAATTGCCAAGCGTAAGGGGTTAATAACCTTCATTACCGATGCCAGTAATGTTATTGCTTTATTTCCACCCTTTATAACAACAGAGGAGCAATTGGTTAGAATTAAAGAAGTAATGGAGGCTTCTTTGAAACTGGCAGAGGAAAGAGTTAAAATCATGCTGAAATAAGGCTTGGAGGTGGTAAGATGGCAGTGATTGAGGGCTTTAAAAATGTTTTAAACTATTCTACCTGCAACGAAGATTCCCTAACTGAAATTAAAGCATTAGATATTAGTAAAAGTGATAATGTGCTGTGTATAACAGGGTCAGGAGGGAGAGTATTGAATTTACTAACACAGGCTCCCCAAAAGATTGTTGCTATAGACTTTAACCCGATACAAAATTGGTTACTTGAGTTGAAAATAGCCGCTATAAAAAACTTAAGCTATTATGACTACAGAAGATTTATAGGGCTAGACAGTTGTAGTGAGAGGAAAGAGATTTTCTATAGCTTAAGAAATGATTTATCAAAGGATTCCTATAGTTATTGGGAAAAAAATATAAGAATAGTTTCACGAGGGGTAATATACCAGGGTCATTTCGAGAAAAAATGCAAGTTTTTTTCCGATTTGCTAAAGGAGGCTATGGGAGACAAGGTAGATAAAATATTGAGCTTTGACGATTTAGATGCACAAAAAGAGTTTTATAAGAAGCAGTGGGACAATTCATTATGGCAAAACAACATAAATTTTAGTGTTACTAAAGCAATTGATCCAGCCTTTTACTTGTATGTAAATGAAGAATACAACTTCGCAGAGTACTTATTTAACATTTTAGATAAGGGATTAAAAAGGCATTTGGCAAAGGAAAATCATTTCTTGTGTTTACTATTAGATGGTAGCTATAGTAGGGCCACTAAACTCCCCCTGTATCTACAAAGAGAAAGCTTTCAATTAATGAAAAGCAATTTATGGCGGGTAGAAATCATAACAGAAAATGTAGTTAATTACTTAAAGGGTTGTGGTGAGAATTACTTCAACAAATTTTCTTTATCGGATGTTACAGGTTATTTAAGTGATGATAATAGCAATTCACTATATAAATATTTAATAAACTCTGCAGCTGATAACAGTAGGCTTTGTGGTCGTAGCCTGTTGGCGAAAAGAGAAATCCCTCTTGAGTATAGTAAAAATATAAAAAGAGATAATGAAATTGAAGAACAGTTAGAAAAGCTTGATTTAACAATTGCCTACAAGGTATTAGTGGCAGATATTTCAATGTGAAAGGAATGATAAACAGTGAAAAAAGAAATGATTAACTTCCTTCTTTTCCTATCATTGATATATAGTATTATATTTATTTATGTTATTTTATTACCGTTTAAAAAAATAGATGATCTATTTAAAACTAATTTTGGTAATAGGTTAATAGATAAACTATTATGGTATTCTAGTAAATCTCCATTTTAAAGGAGGGATGGTATGTCATATTTGAAGATATTTGTGTATTTATTTATATTAATTAATCTCATTTTATTATTGGTTTATATATTCTGGCGAGGGTTTTACTTTTTTAGAAATCCTCCTAGAAAAATACCAGCAGATAACAGCACAATAGTGTCACCAGCTGATGGGAAAATAGTCTATGTGAAGGAAGTAAAAAAAGGAATGTGTCCAATTTCAATAAAAAACCATAAGGAAATACCCTTGACAAAATATACTAAGTTTAATTGCTTAGAAAATAAGGATTATTATCTTGTTGGAATTTATATGTCAGTAGTTGATGTACATTATAATCGTGCACCAATAGCTGGAAAAGTAAAGCATCAGGATTACCTGCCTGGCTTTAATGTATCTATGTTTAGCACAATGGTGAATATCCTGTTAAATAGAAGACCCTATGAAAGAATGGGTCAGTATTTACTACAGAATGGGAGAAATCTTCTTTGGATAGAGGGGATGGATATATCTATTGGTGTTGTCCAAATAGCAGATATATGGATAAGCAAGATAAAGAGCTTTGTAGAGGAAGGAAAACAGTTAAATAAGGGTGAGGTATTGGGGCTGATTAGGATGGGATCACAGGTTGATATTCTTCTACCAGCTGATGAAGTTTCATTAAACTGCGGCGTAGGAGAAAGAGTAAAGGCTGGAGAATCGGTTTTGGCATATAAAAAGCCTTAAAGCAGGTGAAATAGCATATTGTAAAAATCTCTAATGGGAAGGGGATATACTTGAATAATTATAATACAAGCATGAACTACTCAACCTGTAATGAAGATTCACTTACTGAAATAAAGGCATTAAAAATAAGTAATAGAGATGTAGTTATTTGCATAACTGGCTCAGGAGGAAGAGTACTGAATTTACTAACTGAGAACCCTAAAAAAATAATAGCTATTGATATTAACCCAGTACAAAACTGGCTGCTTCAGCTGAAAATTGCTGCAATAAAAAATTTTAGCTATCAAGAGTATAGTAGGTTTTTAGGTATTACAGAGGAAAAGAATCGATTAGACCTTTTTGATAAGCTAAAGCATGATTTATCCCAAGAAGGCCTTTTATATTGGCAGACTAATAAGAGATATATTAACAAAGGAGTTTTGTATCAAGGAAAATTAGAAAAAAATGCTAGGTACTTTAGTGACATTCTAAAAGAATCTATGGGAAGTAAAATTGACAAGCTATTTACCTTTAGCAATTTAAAGGAGCAAATAAAATACTATGAGGAAAACTGGGTAAATGATAGAAATTGGCATAGGCTAGTTGATAGCTATTCCTCCACCATAAGAAAAGGTGATGCTACTTATAACCTGTATGTTGATGCTACCTATGATTTTAAAGACTTTTTGTTAAGGGTATTTGATAAGGCCTTTAGGTCACATTTAATTAGGGAAAATCATTTTTTAGGATTAATCATTGATGGAAGCTATAAAAGAGTTACAAAGCTACCCTTATGCTTAAGGGAAGAAAATTTTCAGCTTTTAAAAAAAGCTATAGATAAAGTAGAAATAATAACCAGCGATTTAGTTGATTATCTTAAGACTTGTAATCATGAAATAGATAGATTTTCAATTTCGGATATAGGTGGTTATTTAAGCAGCAGTGAATATGAGAATTTATATAGGTTTATGATAAAGGCTTCAAGGAAAAATGCTAGGCTTTGTGGACGCAATATAATAGCAGAAAGAAGTATTCCTAATAAATTTTCATCAATGATAATAAGAGAAGAGGCAATGGAGAAACAGCTAAAGGCTGAGGATTTATCCTTTGAATATGAAATAATAGTAGGTTCATTTAAAGCAAAATCGGAATAGCCCTTTAAATTCAATTAAGAGGAGGTGAAGTATGGAGCATATAATGGAATATAAAGGTAATTTAAATTATACAACCTGTAATGAAGATTCCTTAACAGAAATTCAGGCTTTAAAGGTTAAAGCTAAAGATACTATATTATGCTTAACTGGCTCTGGAGGTCCTGTATTAAACTTGCTAACGGAAAATCCACAAAAGATTATTGCTATAGATTTTAATCCCATACAGAATTGGTTACTTGAGCTTAAAATGGTGGCTATAAAGAATTTAGAATATAAGGATTTTATTAGATTTATAGGCTTAAAGAAAAGTAAAAACCGCTTAGAGATATTCAACAGCTTTGTCGGTGAGCTATCAGCAGAATCAAGATATTACTGGCAAAAAAATAGTAAATTCATCAATAAGGGAGTTTTATATCAAGGGACATTAGAAAAATACTACAAATATGTTAGTGATATTTTAAAGCTCACTATGGAGGAGAAGGTAAATAAAATCCTTTCATTTACTAGTTTAGAAGAGCAAAGCCATTATTATCAACACCATTGGAAAACTGATCCCAACTGGAGAGAGCTTTTAACCAGCTCAAGCCCATTTTATTTTAACAATAAAACATTGGAGCCAGCCTATGATTATTTAGGAGAGGGCTATAACTTTGAAAAGTTTTGCTCTGATATGGTTGATAGAGGCTTTATGACCCATTTAGTTCGGGAAAATCATTTACTGTGCTTGAGTATAGATGGTAGCTATGATAGAGCTGAAAAACTACCATTATGGCTACAGGAGGAAAACTATAATATTATAAGGAGTAATTTGCATAAGGTAGAAATTGAAACCGACGATATAGTTTCCTTTCTGATGAAGACCGATAAAAAGTTTGATAAATATGCTATCTCAAACGTTACCGATTACTTAAATGAAGATAAATTTAATATGCTGTTCCAATACATTATAAATTCCTCAAAAGAAAACAGTAGGCTCTGTGCCAGATATATTGTACCAAGACAAATAGCAAAAAAAATAGCACCCTATATAAAAAGAGAGTTAGAGCTAGAAGAGCAGCTGGAAAAAAGAGATTTGGCTCTGGAATACAAACTGATAGTAGCTGCTATTGATAAGTAATTATTTAGTATGGTAAATCAAAAGAAAAGCTGTGAACTAATGATATGGAGGGATATAAATGTGTGAGATTTATGAAAAATACAAAGACAAAAGGGTTGTTTTAACTACATGTCACAATGTGAATTTTGCTGGTGTAATTGTAGAAGAAGCAAACATAAAGGAAAGAGAAGGTGTTATTCTTGAGCTAGATGCTAAAACTGGCTTTTCTATCTACTGCCCTATCACAGCCATAAAGGAGATTTTAGAGGTTCCTCTATCTATGGAATAAGAAAACCTAGCTCTACTTATTTTACCTTGAAGAAGGGAGTGGATAAAATTGGTGATTAAAGTTGAAGGCCTTGTTAAGAAATACGGCGATTTAGTAGCAGTTAATGACTTGAATTTACAAGTAAATCAAGGGGAGGTATTTGGGTTATTAGGGCCTAATGGCTCTGGAAAGACAACTACCATAAACTGCATTCTATCACTTTTAAGCTATAGCAAGGGTGAAATACAGGTTTTTGGAAAGCCTATGGCTCCCGATGCCTATGATATAAAAAGAAACATTGGGGTTATAATGCAAAACATTGCAGTTTTCGATGAGTTAACGGTATTAGAAAATATTGATTATTTTTGTGGCTTGTATATTAACGATAAAAGAAAAAGAAGGAATCTGGTTGAGGAAGCCATTGAATTCGTTGGGTTAAGGGATTATAAAAAATTTGTTCCCAAGGAGCTATCCGGTGGCTTGTTAAGAAGATTAAATATTGCCTGTGGTATTGCCCATAAACCAAAGCTAATAATTCTTGATGAACCAACTGTGGCGGTTGATCCTCAAAGTAGGAATAATATCCTTGAGGGCATCTTAAAGCTCAATAGAGATGGGGCAACCATAATATATACCTCCCATTATATGGAGGAGGTTGAGCAAATTTGTAGCAGGATATGTATATTAGATAAGGGCAGCATCATTGCTTCTGGAAGCAAGGAAGAGCTAAAGTCCATGATTGATATGGGAGAAAAGGTTAGTATGGAGGTTTTTGATTTCAAAGAACAGCTGCTAAGGGATATGAAAAAAATACCAAATATCCAATCCATTGATTATAAAGGAGGAAGGATTACTGTAAAATTCAGTAAGGCTTCAAACAACTTAATTTACCTGCTGGATTATCTAAAGGAGAAGAACATTAAATTTGGTAAATTTTATTCAGAGCTCCCCACATTAAATGATGTTTTTTTAGAGCTTACTGGAAAAGAGCTAAGGGATTAAAGGGGAGGTACCAAAATGTTTTTTCATATTTTTAAATATAGATTAAAATCCTTAAGTAGAAATAAAGCAGGCATATTTTGGGCATTTATGCTACCAATTCTACTTGCCACATTGTTTAATTTTACGTTGGTCAATATCCTTAGCCCAGATAAGCACATAGATGTAAAAGTAGCAGTTGTAGATAATGAGGAATTTCATAATAACCAGGGCTTTAAAAGCTTTATTTATTCTTTGGGGGGATCAAATGAAGCAGAAGGCAACTCAATTTTCAATATAAGCATAACACCATTACAGAAAGCAGAAGAAATGCTGGAGAATGATGAGATTGATGGATATGTAAAAGTAGCTGAAGATATTAAGCTTATAGTTAATGACTCTGGCTTAAATCAAAGCATTATAAAGGCTGTTTTAGAGGATTATATTCAAATACAATCAACTGTTGAAACCATAGCAGTCCAAAACCCCTCAGCTATAGATGAAGGCCTTATAGAGAGCCTAGCAAATAATGTAGATTATCTTAAGGATAGGTCTTTAAACGAGGCAAATTCAGACTCTGTAGTACTAATGTTTTATTCACTAATAGCAATGTCCTGTATGTATGGTGCCTATTGGGGCTTAGCTGTCATAAATAACAGTCAAGCAGATTTATCAGCTGTAGGGGCAAGGCTAAATCTATCCCCTATACATAAGTTTAAGGTCTTCATTGCCGACACATTTGCTGCATGGCTAGTACAGTTCATTTTTGCATTATTACAGCTATTATACTACACATTTGCTTTGGGGGTAGACTTTGGATATCAAGTTGTATTTATTATATTTACAATGCTTATTGGAAGTATTATGGGTATTACCTTTGGCACCTTTATAGGAGCTATTGTGAAGAAAAGTGAGGACATAAAAATTGCTATTTTAGCTTCATTAATATCTGTTGGCTATGTTTTGACAGTATCAGCCGAAGTGAAGTATGCAGTTATGACTAGGCTACCAGTATTAGGATACATTAATCCTATAAATCTTATAAATGATGCCCTATTCAGCCTATATTACTTTGAGGGTTATTCACGGTTTTTTATCAACATTTCTATTATGCTTCTCTTTACAGTTATATTTAGTGGAGGTACATATTTAATCGTAAGGAGGGTTAGATATGTCAATATTTAAAGGATATTTTAAAATAATGAAAAGTAACCTACCGGTATTGATAATGTTTATGGTTGTGTTTCTGAGTTTATCGGTTTTTTATAGCTATATAGGTACTAGAAGCCAAAATGCTTCCTTTGAAGCAGTTAAAACAAAGCTGGCCTTCATAAGCTATGATACAGAGAAAAATGGTGAAAACACTGTACTAGTTGATGGTTTGAAGAATTATATATCACAATACTCAGAAATAATACCAGTGGAGGATGATCCTGAAAAGCTTCAAGAATCTCTCTTTTTCAAAAAGGTTGATTCAATAATAAGAATACCAAAAGGCTTTACAGAAGCCTATCTCGAAGGAGAAAATCCATCTATAGAAGTAATGTCGATACCAGACTCAGCAAATGCACAATATGCAAAAATGTATATAGATAGGTATTTAAATAGAGGACGCTTATATATAGCCCATATGGAAGAGGTTAGTTCTGCCGATATAGTAAGTTATTTAAAAAATGATCTTTCAAAAAACGTTACTGTTGAGGTTGAAAATAGTGGCTTTGTCTTTAATGATGGGGATAATATGGCATCCCATTACAATTTAATGGCCTTTTATCTTCTTTATGTTTTGATGATAGGGGTAGGGATAACCATGCTGGCCTTTAATAAGCCCGAACTAGTTAAAAGAAACAAGTGCTCACCAATTTCCGACACCAATAGTAATCTTCAGCTACTATTAGGGAACTTAACCTTTGCAGTGCTTTGTTGGGTATTGGGGATTTTATCTAGCTTTGCTTTATATGGTGGAAAAATGGCTACCATAAATGGGCTTCTTTATGGAATAAACTCATTTGTACTAACCTTAACAGCACTTTCTATAAGCTTTTTAGTTGCCAGCAACATAAAAAGTAAAGAAACCTTTCAGGGTATAGCTACTATTTTAGTGATTTTAATGTCCTCATTAACTGGAGTTTTTACACCCCAAGAAATGCTTGGGACTAGCATTTTAAAAATTGCTAGATTTATGCCGACCTATTGGTTTGTAAAGGCAAATGACCAAATACAGTCTGTTTCAGTCATTACTATTGATGGTTTAATGCCTATTTTTCAACAGATGCTAATGGTTTTATCCTTTGGAATAGCAGCACTGGTTGTAACGATGCTAATATCTAAAATAAAAGAATCCCTATTACTAGAGTAGCTATTATGCTCACTATGTCTGTAGCTATAAACGGATTTTAGTAATCTATTAAACAATAATAGATTAAATTAATTAAGAAAGGAGGTGAAGATATGAAGGGTATATACATCTCTCCTAGGTCTATCTCTATTGAAAGCGCCAATGGCATGAGCACAAGTGTAGGGGCTGAGGCACCTGGAAAGACAATTACAACAGCGGCTGTAACAGGTGTTTCAACTGGAGCTTCTACAGCTGTTGCAACAGCAGCAGTTGGAGTTCAACCCTATTAGCTGAGGCATTTGGTAAAGCTGGTACAACAGCAGTAGTTGGATGACAGACTAATTGGTACCACCTTTAGGAATATCCTAAAATTAAGATGCCCATGGGAATCATATACCTAAAGGTGGTAAACCAATTAAAGCTTTTGAAGCTAAATTATATCTACTTTATATATATGTATTACCTAAACAAAATTGTAACACATTTATTGCTATTATTTATAATTAAGATTAAATATATACAGCTACATAGTATTTTTTAATAGACCTATAAAACAATTATACAATGGTTTGCCACACAAGAGAATTTAGTAATCTATTAAATTTATAATAGATTAAATAAACTAAGGAAGGGGGTGAAGATATGAAGGGGATATACATTTCTCCAAGATCCATCTCTATTCAAAGCACTAACGGAATGAGCACAAGTGTAGGAGCTGAAGCACATGGTAAGCCTGTAGCATCAGCAGTAGCAACTGGGGCTTCTACAGCCGTTGCAACAGCTGTAGTTGGATCGCAGGTGTAGGAGCTGAGGCATATGGTAAAGCCAGTGCAACAGCAGTAGTTGGATAACAAACTAATTGGTGCCGCCTTTAGACATATCCTAGAATTAAGATGCTCTTGGGAATCATATGTCTAAAGGTGGTAAACCAATTAAAACTATTGTTGTTAAATTATATACACTAATATATATTAACTAACAGAATTGTAACATATTATTCATTATTGCTTATTATTAAGATTAATTATACACAACTACATAGTACTTTTCAATATATGTATATGCTATGAAACCAATTATAAAACAATGGTTTGCTATATAGTACCCTTAAAAATATGTGCTAAAGGCACAAGGAAAGGATGTAGTTTAAATGAAGGACATAATTTTAATAGGAGGAAGCACTTCAAAGGAATCCAGAATAGCTCAACGAAGTCGATATAAGCTGCCTCCAATTGGTATACTTTCATTGTCAGCTGTTTTAAAAATCCATGGCTACAGTGTTGGGGTATGTGACTTGTTTTTCGAAGATTTCAGTAGAAAGCAGTTTATAGAGTATTTACGTTCCTTGTCATCAAATCCATTAATGGTTGGTATAACTGTATATACTGAAAATGAGGCAGAGTGCTTAGAAATAGCTTCTTTAGTTAAAAGGGCTTTTAGTGAAACAAAGGTTGTATTAGGTGGTCCCCATGCCTCCTTTTATGCTTCGGAGTTAATAAAAAACCCAAATATTGATTTTATTGTAAAGGGTGAGGGGGAGTCAAAAATTGCATCTCTTCTTGAGCATATAAAAAACCCCACTGGCTTTCCCGCCAACAACATTGCAGGTGTTACCTCTAAAGTCGATGTTAAAGGGGAAAAAGAAGCAAAAACAATGGAAAGCCTATCAATGATAACTAACCTTGACATCCTGCCCTTTCCCGATTTTACAGAATGGAAGTTTAGCTCTGAGTATTTATCACGGATGTTATCTATGGTGACTTCAAGGGGCTGCCCTTCTAAATGTATATTTTGTGCCTCAAAGGCACTATCAGGATCAAAGTACAGATTCAACTCATCGGAATGGGTATTTTCAATGGTATATTATTACTATAAAAAATATAAGTTCGGTAAGATTGCTTTTTTTGATGATACCCTTTTAGCCAATAAAGCACGAGCAAAGCGTTTCTGTAACTATCTAATATCCTTATCTAACGAAGTACTATTTTCATGGTCCTGTAAAAGCAGAGTAGACATGATTGATGAAGAACTTCTTATAATGCTAAAGAAGGCTGGCTGCAACTCAATTCACTTTGGGATTGAAAGTGCTTCTCAAAGAATATTAGATACAATAGGAAAAAAAGTAACTTTGGAGGACATATATACGGCTTTACAGCTTACCAAAAAGCACGATATACAGGCTGAATGCTCCTTTATTATAGGACTACCCAATGAAACCCTTGAAACAATTGAAGAAACCATCATTCTTGCTGATGTCATAGAGAAGGAAGGCTTTGGAAGTGCTGTATTAGGTGTCACAACTCCCTTCCCAGGTACTGAAATAATGGAGGAGAATGAAAAATATGGATTAAAGATAAAGGTTAAAGATATGCAAAAATATGATTTGTCTACACCAATATGTGAAATTGATGGAGTCACCCTTAATGATTTGAGAAAGGCTTATTTTTACTATAGCCATCAAAGACATAAAACTAATTATCCAAAGCTGTCAGGAAGAAGCTTGAGTGAGGTTGAGGAAATAAGAGAATGCTATATTGATAGCTTGAAGGGAGGCTTAGCAGAAAGTGTTTAATGAAAATATTAATATAAAAGTAGTGTCATCACCAATAAAAATAATTGAGTATGATAATGGGATGGTTGTATTTTTAAACCCTAATAGCTTAAATTGGGTTAGAACCTCTGTAACTGGCCTATGGATTTATAAATACTTAGAAAATAAACCCTGTTCATTTGCAGATTTAATAAAAACCATTGCTGAAAATAACAGCTTGCCAGAAAAGGAGATATACGAGGATGTAAAATACTTCATAGAGGATATGGTGAAATGTGGATTTATGGAGTTGGAATTAGAGGTTTTAAACAATGAAAAGATTAAGATTGTTAAAGAGCTGATGGAGTATGGGTTAAATGAATTATGGCTACAGATTACTTCTGACGGCATTGAACTCTATCAAGCCTCCAAATTAACTGAAAAAACAAGTTTTTTTCCAGTAGAAAACTTGGACAAGCTACTGTCAGAAGCCAAAGCACTGGGAGTTAGTTTTTTAACCATAGCTGGAGGGGAACCCTTACTACATCCACAGTTTCCCCATATACTTAGTAAAGCAAGGTCTGCTTCAAACTGGGTAATAAAGGTTAAAACAACAGCAAGCTTTCCAAACTTTGACTATGTTGATGAAATGATTAAAAACGCAGACATTATTCAAGTAAAATTAGATGGTGTAAAGGAAGAAACCCATGATTTAGTTGGAGGAAAAGGTAATTTTGCAAAGGTTTTTAGCTTGCTTAAATACCTATATCACCATAGTGATAGAGATAAGAAAAAAATTGGTATATCCTTTACCCCATTACAAAACAATATCGATGAAATGGAGTATTTAGTAGAAGTGGGCTATAAATATAAGCTGGATTTTATCCACTTAAATCAAGTGAGGCTACCAGAGTATTACAGGGGGATGGAGGAAGATGAAAGAAATGAGCTTTTCAAGAAAAGCCAGGACATCTTCTTTGATATGGTAGAAAAGAATAACACAATAATTAGTGAAGTGAATCGTGAAGGCTTCAAAAAACTTTTAATAGATGAAACCTTTGCACTATATTATGACCTGTTGGATACAGCTAAGAAGCAAAATTGCGAAGCTGGTATAACAAAGCTATGTATTATAGAAAACGGTGATGTTTTTCCCTGTGCTACTATGAAGGTATATCCAGAGGCACGAGTTGGAAACTGCTTTATAGAGGATGATCTACCAACATTGTATCAAAAAGCAAGAAAATGGAATAAGGATGTTTTTTCAGTAGACAACCATCAGCAATGTAGGGAATGTGATTTTCGTTATTACTGTGGAGGTGGTTGTAGAGCAAGGGTAAAAGCCACCAATGAGCCGGACCTAATGTGTGAAATGATTACCAAATATTATAATAATTTATTTAAGTATTTAGAAGTAATTACACAAAACCAAGACAAAAAGGAGGTAGAGGTGGAGGATGGAAGAATACAACGATTTTTCTTTAAGCACTGTAGTTGAGCCAATGAGTATATTTTGGTTTGACGAAGAAAGCTATATAAAAATCCTTCTAAATGCACCTAAAAGAGAAATATTCCTTACAAGATGTGAGATGGAGGTTTGGAGGCTTATCACAGAGGAGGAGCATTCCCGCCAAAGTATAAATGAAAAGCTTCAACATCAGTATGACGATGAAACAATTCTAAAGGCCCTCATGGAGTTAAAGAGCTGTAACATTATTAATATAAAGAAAAACTTTCTATGGAAGGATGACGAGGACATAATATAAGGCTGGTTAGATTAAGTGGATGAAGGAAAAGGGGTGTATTATGGAATATCAAATTAGAGGGGCAGAGGCAAAGGATGCTGAAGAATTATCAAGGCTGATATATGAATACTATGAAACCTGGGAGAATCAACAGCTCTTCTTAGAATACTATAAAGAAGAGGCCTTAAGAATTAGGCTAGAGAAGGGTATAGAAAAGGGCTTTGTTGCTGTTAAGGATAATAAAGCAATTGGATTGATTTTTTATACTGATAATGGCTTCCATGTAAACATGACACAAATAATTCTTAAGAAAAATATAAGCTATGGAGCTGTGGCTGCCAGTCTTGCACGAACAGCATACAATTCCTTAAATCCAGAAAAAGGATTTAGAAAGGTTATAGCCAGTACAGAGGATTTTAATGAGACTTCTATGATAATGCTGATAAAACTAGGCTTTTTACCAGAAGCATTTATTAGGCACGGATATAGTAAAAATGTTCATCAGATTGTTTGGACACTATACATCGGTGAAGGGGAAGTAGAGGATTATGAACTATATAGGTAGAGTAATTTAGTGAAAATAAACATAATTGTTGTTTTGCTGAACTTAAAAAATAAAAAAGGGTGAAGAGGTATGCTAGTATACGTTTTTCCAGGACAAGGCTCCCAGCATTTAGGCATGGGAAAGGAGATTTTTGATGAGTTTAAGCAGTTAACCGAGATTGCAGATAGCATCTTGGGTTACTCAATTAAAGACCTGTGTATTAATGATCCCCATAAATTACTAGACAAAACTAATTATACTCAACCAGCATTATATATAGTAAATGCCTTATCCTATTTCAAGAGGATTAAAGATAATAATCAAATGCCAAGCTTTTTGGCAGGACATAGCTTAGGAGAATATAATGCACTTTTAGCTGCTGGTGCAATGGATTTTGAAACAGGTTTAAGGCTAGTAATAAAGAGGGGAGAGCTAATGGCACAGGAATCGGATGGAGGAATGGCGGCAATTGTCGGCTTATCAGAGGAGATTGTAAAGGAGCTATTAAGTGAAAATAAATCCTTAAATATTGATATAGCCAATTATAATACGCCATCACAGCTTGTTATTGCAGGAAAAAAGGAAGACATCTATAAAGCAGAGGTAATATTTAAACAGGCTGGAGCATTTTCCTATACAGCACTAAATGTGAGTGGTGCTTTTCATTCAAGATATATGCTTAAGTCAAGTAGGCTGTTTAGTGAATTTCTTAATGGATTTACATTTTCCAATATAAAAATACCAGTAATAGCCAATATTAATGCTAGACCATATAAGCAGTGTGACATTAAGGATAATCTAGTTAAGCAAATAACCCATTCAGTAAAATGGATTGATACCATTAGATTTTTTATGGGAAAAGGTGATGTAAATATTATTCAAATAGGGCCAGGAAACACCCTTAATAGAATCGTAAAGGCAATAATGAGGGATGCTGACCCATTAGTACTAACAGAGGAAGAATATATAAAATATGTTGCCAATTAGCTGAGTGACATTATCGTAGTCTATTATTTATTACAGCCATCTATTAAAATCTCTTGACAAATAACGAAACCACCATTACAATTAAATAGTAATGATAATCAATATCAAATATTGATTAACGAAACAAGGTGTTTAAAACCATATATACATACTTAGTTATTATATATGGTTATTTTTATAATCAATATCAAATGGAGGGCTGTAATAATGAAAAATGTATCAATTATTTTTGGAAGTACAACTGGAAACACTGAAAAGGTTGCAAACCTAATTAAAGATCATATGACTGATTGCAATGTAACTGTATCAAATGTTGTTGATGCAAAGGATGCTATGATTGAATCTGCTGATTTAGTTTTATTTGGATCATCTACATGGGGCTATGGAGAGTTTCAAGATGACTTCGCTCCCTACTATGATAACATGAGCAGTGATCTTCTAAGTGGAAAAAATGTTGCTGTTTTTGGTTGTGGTGACAGTGTAGGCTTTGCAGATGTATATTGTGAAGCAGTAAATTTAATTATTGAGAAAGCATCTGACTGCGGTGCAAAAGTAATTGTTGAAGGCTTAAAGGTTGATGGCGAAGTGGATGACAACCTAGATAAAATAGAGGCCTTCGCAAAATCATTGTTATAAGTACAAGTGATAGATTATTATACATAGTCTAGTCTTATGTCATATCTCACAGTAATAAATGAGTAGTTTAAAAAACCATTAATAATAAAACAGTGGATATTATGCCACTGTTTTAATTTCGAATAAATTAAAAATCTATATCTATAGAGATAATATACTCTTAAGATATTGACATCGATTATCATATGACATAAAAGTACAAATGAGAATAGAATCATGAACATTGCATTTATGACTAATATCTAAGCTATAGATGTAAAGCTTGAAGCTTTTGTCTCCCAAAGACAGGGCTGTATACATATACAAGTAGTAATTTATCTAACTATTCTTTCCGATAGAATAATCTGTAGACTTTCAGCAAGGTGGTCTACTTCATTGGTTTTCAAAGTTAGGGGTGGATATAGGTGAATATAGTTATATGCTTCAGAATAACCAGTAAACACTCCATACTCTAAAAGATGTTTAAAAACCTCTTTAGCACTACAATTATCCTCCAAAACAACAATGTTCATCATTCCTCTGCCACGAATTTCCTTTATTCCACCTACTAATTCGTATACCTCCATTAGCTTTCCTCTTAAATAATTACCAGTTTCATTACCAATATCTATAAGTCCTTCCTTTTTGATTATCTCAATAACACTTCTAGCTATAATACATCCTAGTGGGTCATCTATATGGGATTGTACATATCGAAAGCCTGTTTCCTCAAGGATACTAGCCAGCCCTGAAATAACCAACAGTCCACTTATGGGGTACCCATTACCTAAGCCTTTACCTAGTGCAATAAAATCAGGGGAGGTGTTGCTATTGTTAAAATAATCATAGTGCTGAAAACCAAACCACTTTCCTGTTCTTCCAAAACCTGTGGTAACTTCGTTAGCCACTACATAACCACCAGCAGCCCTCACCTCCTCAGCTAGATAAGCAATAAGCTTTTGAGGTGGACAAAGGACAAGACCTCCTGAGTTTCCAGCCTCAAAGACAAATGAAGCGAAATGTGTGAAGTCTATATAACTGAAATTTCCACACTCTCTGCAATCAATATTTTTACTACAGCTTAAACACTGGGCTACATCAAGGTCAGTCCATAACTGTTGATCCCTTGGTAGTCGTAAATCTGCTGTAGCTCCATGATATGAAATAGATAAAGATAGCTTCATTCTCCTGCCTGTAATAATCTCCGACAGTTTTACGGCTAAAGAAACAGCCTCACTACCTGAGGATAAAAAAGCACCCTTATAGCTGGACTTAAGATTAGCAGCCTCTTCTAATTTCTTAATTAAAGCAGTGGGATGACCTGTATCAAAAAATTGATGGGTATGCATTAGTATATCTACATTTTCTTTTATAGCATCTGTTATTTCCCTTCTATTATGTCCTATAATTGCTGCCCAGCACCCCGATTGAAAATCAATTAATTCTCCGTATTCCTTAGTAGTAATTTTAGTTCCTAAAGTCTTTGTGATTGTTAAGGAAGCCTCTGGTTCTTCAAACATTTTTAATCGTCTGTCACTATTTTTCCTCATATTCTAACCTCCATCTGAACTAAGTTCACTTTATCTCAGCGGCGTTACTAACACTCCCGCTTCTAAAGCAGGAGATAAGTGCCACCAAGCTTCGAAATAAGGGCAACTAGAGTTCACTTGGAGTTAAAACTCCATCTGAACTAAGTTTTCTTTATATAATAAGTATATAATGCTATAATAGGTAGTACAAATCCATTATTTTTAATCTGTACTACTACAAAACTATGTGGGGGATAAGCCATGTTGAATAATAAAATGAGTAAAGTAAGAGAATACATTCTTGATGAGATCAAAAAAGGTAGAATAAAGAAAGGTCAACGGCTACCAAGCTGTAGAGAGTTATCTCGAAAGCTATCAATTAATAAAATAACTATAAACAAAGCTTACAAGCAGCTTGAAAGCCAGTATAGGGTTTATAGTATTCCAAGGGGTGGGTTTTACTTGGTAGAAACTGAAGAAGCCCCAAGCAGCAAAGCTGGTTTAGTAGATTTTAAAAGTGTTGTACCTGATGAGAAGCTTATTCCATATAGAGAGTTTACCCATGCTATAAATAGGGCAGTAGATACATATAAAAATAATCTCTTTGGATACGAAAGGGCTGATGGTCTACAATCTCTAAGGGCTACATTGAAGGGTGAGTTTGAGGGGGATGGAATATATACATCTGCCGACGGTATTATTATTACCCATGGTGCACAACAGGCGATAGCTCTGGTTCTTCAATCTGTTTTCTTAAATACTAAAGGTAAGCTATTGGTAGAAGCACCAACATATAATCTAGTATTAGCTATGGCAAGCAAGCTTGGTATAGAAATTGTGGGAATAGAAAGATCAATAGCTGGATATGATTTTATGGAAATGGAGAGGGTTTTTAAATTGGGGGAAGTAAAAGCCTTTTATACTATACCTAGACATCATAACCCAACTGGATACCTTTTAAGTGAGGTGGATAAAAGGAAGGTGGCTGAGCTTGCAAACAAATACAATGTACTTGTAATAGAGGATGATTATTTAGCAGATTTAGGCTCAAGAAAAAAAGCTCTACCTATTCATTATTATGATATAAACAATAGAACCGCATATATTCGTAGCTTCTCAAAAACCTTTATGCCAGGAATAAGGTTGGGGGCAGCTATTCTTCCTGATTATCTTCACAAAAAAGTATTGGCCCTTAAGCATATAAGTGACTTAAACACTTCTAGTATTCCGCAGGCAGCTTTAGATATATTTATAAAATCTGGAATGTACAAAAAGCATGTTAACAGAGTTAGGAAATCCTATGAGGATAAGCTAAAAAAAGCAGCTGAAATTTTTAAAGCCCTATGTCCCGAAGGCTTATACTACCATATTCCTGATTACGGAATATTCATATGGCTTCAGCTACCGAAGGATATTAAAGATATAGCCCTTCAAAAGAAGCTTGCTGATATGGGTATTAAAGTAAGTAATGGGTCAGAGTTCTTTTCAGGTGGCTGGCTGGAGAAGAATAAAACTCAAAATGATTACATTAGGCTTTGTATATCAGGTGTTGATTATGACAACTTAGATTCATTAGCTACAATAATAAAAGCAATGAATATTAATTAACAGTTTTTTTATCAATATGTGTTGTTAAATATGACATACATATGTCGTGTTTTGAATGTTAAAATATTAATATAATCATTAATATAAGCAAGAAGCTATTGAAGGGAAGAGCTATATGCATTATAAAGAGTATAAAACCATTCTTTCAGCAAAAAACGGAATGAATATATATCGTGGTTGCACCCATGGATGTATCTATTGTGATAGTAGAAGCAACTGCTATCAAATGAAGCATGATTTTGAGGATATTGAAGTAAAGAAAAATGCTCCACAAATACTTGAGGTGGAGCTAATGAAAAGACGAAAAAAAGCCATGATAAGTACAGGGGCAATGGGAGATCCTTATATAGAGCTTGAAGAAGATCTGGAGTATACAAGAAGATGCTTAGAAGTAATTAATAAGCATGGCTTTGGACTTGCAATACAAACAAAATCCACAAGAGTTTTAAGAGATATTGATTTATTAAAATCCATAAATAATCATTCTAAATGTGTTGTTGAATTTACACTTACAACCTATGATGAAGACCTATGCAAAATAGTAGAGCCAAAGGTGTCAACCACTAAGGAACGCTTTGAAGCCCTTAAGGTATTAAGAGATAATGGTATTCCTACTGTTGTATGGCTTACACCCTTTCTACCATATATAAATGATACAGAAGAAAACATTAGGGGTCTTTTAAACTATTGTATAGAAGCAAAGGTTTACGGAATTATAAGCTTTGGAATTGGACTAACCCTAAGGGAGGGGAATCGTGAGTTTTTCTATAAGAAACTAGATGAAAGCTTTCCACATTTAAAGAAAAAGTATATAGATAAATATGGATATTCCTATGTATGCAGCAGCCAAAGTCATAATAAACTAATGAGAATTATACATAGTGAATGTAAAAAACACAATATAGTCTGTAACCCAAACAAAGTATTTTCATATATGAATACATATGAAAGAAAAATAGAGACAAACCAATTAAGTATGTATTCACTTTTTTAACAATTACTATTGACAAAACCAAAAATAAACTATTATATAAGAAAAAATGACTAAGCTTTCATAACTTAGTCATTTTTCTTAATATATTTTAATCCTCAAAATACTCCTTAATAAACTGTGGTACATGCTGTTGATAAAAGCTTCCATAGTCGATTCTATCACCAGCTTCATTATAGAAGGCTACTACATAAATTGGAGAGTCCTCATACCGCCAATGGTTAGCATAGTTCTTAAGGGAAATTTCTATTTTTTCCTTATCAGTGATTTTTAAGCTGCGGCCTTCCCCCATGGAGGCTAAAATCTTATCGGCCTCCTCATAAGAATCAGCTACATTTACCATAATAAATTCAACTTCATCTTTAACTAATCTAGCCTCTTCTAAATAACCCTTTTCCATTAGCCACTCATCAATACTATCAAAGGATTTATACCATGTTACAGCAATACTTTCGTAGAATTCCTTTGTATATTTATCGTATTTTTTAGTTGCTTCTATGATGTTGGTATTTTCATCAGGTTCAGGCTTAAGAAGCAAATCTACAACTCCCCATACTCTAGAATCCCTTAATTCATCATAGTTTGAACTTATTATTTCATCCTGTAATAGCTTTGTTAGCTCCTCAATTTCATCTGAATCATATATTACTAAATCTTTGCTTATATTATCATGATGGGATTCAAAGGTAATTTTTTCGATTTTACTTAAATCTACATTTAATACATCATAATGCATTTTCTTATATTCAATAGAGCTGTTAATTTCTTTTATGTTATCCATATAGGGAGATAGGTCTATACCTTCGTAGCCCCTTGTTATTTTTTTCCCGTTTTTCAGCTGATAAACAAAGTATAGGTTACCACTATTTTCTCCATAGACCTTTTCACTGAATTTCATATTTTTTCTGTTACCTATAATTTCTTTATGGGCATTACTTATTAGTTGTATGTTTTTAGGATCTTTATATAAATATTTATCCTCTTGATGGCGATAGGAGTAATAATTGGTTGCAAAGCATACCCCCTTAATTTCATCAGAAGAGGGTAGCCTTTTCTCATACCCTGTAAAATCTAAGCTAATTCCCACTAAAAGTAAAATAACTGTCCCCATGTAAATAGAATATGATGTTAAGGTTTTTCTATTAATTATTCTAAAGGATTTTTGCAGTATGCCCTCTGCAATAAAATACCCTAAGAATGAAGCAATAGCATATCCAAATAGTATCCAAGCTATGCCTCCACCAACCTCCTGAAAGTACATGCCTGCTGTAAGCATAAAGGAGAAGGCAACTCCGTATTTAAACAAATAGCTTAGATTTTTAAAGACAATGGGCTGCATATTGTTTTCTAGCCTTCTTTTTTGATATAAATACATACCACCTATAAACAAAACTAATACTAACACTAAGTAGCCTATTAGGTTTTTAGCCTCCATTGAGTAGAGACCAATTATCCTATAAAAAGGTGATAGTATCATTAATAAATCATCCTGGTAAACTAAACTAAATCTCCAGCTAAATCCGTACATAAGCGACTGCATATTATATACAACTAAAAATAGTAATCCCATAGGCAGAAAAAGCATTATATAGGTTAATACACCCTGCACCAGTGTAAGTCCCGTTACTGTTCCAACAAAAACAGTAATCATAAAGATTACCATATTCATAACTATGGTAATTGCAGCCCACAGTAAAATATCCTCAAGGCTATAAAATGAATGTAGATTATTTATAATTTGAACTATCCAAGTAATAAAACCATTAGCAATAACTGGAACTGTTAAGAACAGAAAACCAACTAGAGTGTGACTGGTAAAAAGGGTATTCCTTTTAATTGGAAGACTGTGAAGCATATCTGATGATTTTTTTGTCTGTAGATAGTTAAATAGTAACAGAGCTAGAAGAACAGGCACAATAAGTATAAATGCATGCTGAACTCCACCTCCAGTAAAATCTAAAATACCGTATATATGCTTGTAGGGTACAGTCTCTTTAAACTGATTTAGCCTTAAAATAATTTGTAATGGTACTGCAAAAAATAGGGCTATGGTATATAGTATAGGAAACCAATATAGTCTTTTAATGTCGTTTTTTATAATCCCTTTATTTAATAATGATGTTTTCAATGGCATAGCCTACATCCCCCATTTCATAAGTAAATATTTCTTCTAAGGTCAAAGGTAAAATGTCCAATAGAAGAGGTTCAAACTCTGTAAAATGATTTACTAAATCCTTTCTTTCACCCCTTGCAATAAATATGTAGACACTACCACGTTGTTCCTTATACAACAGACTTAGGTTATCATAAATCTCCTTTGAAAGTGGATTTTTAAAGGAAACCTGTATCTTATGTATATCCCTTTTCATGTCATCCATATCCTTTTCCAGCACTATGCTTCCTTCATGTAATATCCCTATATGGTCGCAAAGATCCTCCAGCTCCCTTAAATTATGGGAGGACACTATTATTGTAAGCTGGTGATTGGCTACATCCTGTATTAATAGGTTCTTAACCTTCTGTCTCATTACAGAATCTAATCCATCAAGGGGCTCATCTAAAATCATAACCTTAGGCATTGTTGAAAGGCAAAGCCAAATGGCAACCTGTCTTTGCATACCCTTAGATAGCTTTATAATTTTTTTATTGGTGTCTAAATTAAATACTTTTTGCAGAGCCATATACCTTTCTTGATTCCAGGTTGAATAAATGCTTTTATAAAACTCAGCCATATCATTTATTGTATAGCCAGCAAAATAATATATATTATCTGGAATAAATAAAACCCTATTTTTAAGGGTAGGATTTTCAAAAATCCTCTCTCCAAATATCCTTACCTCTCCTGAATCCTCCTTATATATGCCTGCCAATGTTTTAAGTAATGTAGTTTTACCAGCTCCATTTGAGCCTAGCAAGCCATATATTGACCCCTCCTTAACAGATAAATCTACACCCTTTAACGCCTTTATATCATCAAAATCCTTTGTTAGATTTTTTACTTCAATCATGGGTTTTGTCACCTCCAACAATCTTTTCAGCACTTGATATTAGCTGTAATATTTCATCTCTTGACATACCTATGTACATAGCCTCCGACAAAATTTTAATTAACTCCTTTTTTAGTGCATTTTTCTTTTCTGTATATTTGCTTTCTATAACCGATGCCACAAAATTCCCCTTTCCCTGTATAGTGTAGATGAAGCCTTCTCTTTCAAGCTCTCTATAGGCTTTTTGTATTGTATTTGGATTAATTGTTAGCTGCTGAGCTAAGGCTCTTACTGAAGGCAGCTGTTCATCAGGCTTCAACACTTCACTAATAATTAGCTGCTTCATCTTTTCAATTAACTGCTCATAAATAGGTAGTCGACTTCTCAAGTCTAGTTCAAACATTTATTTCCTCCTTTCTGTATTAAGCGTACTAACTGTATTATTATATGTAATACAATATTACTATACAACAGATTTTTAAATTTGTAAAGAAAAAATTTTGTTAGAGATGATAATAGTGAATTTCAACGGTTAGATAGATTTTACATGTGGATATAATATATAAAAAATAAATAAATTCTGTAAAATAGACTGTAGAATGCTTATAATAAAAAAGAATATAGAAAAGCTGTAAATCAAGCATATAGCACATACCATCAAATGATGTAAATTAATATATTTTTAGTTAAAGAAGGGAGTTTAACAATAGAATGGAAAAAGAGGAAATAATAAAGGACTTTTTTAAAAACCGCATAGGTGTTTTAGCAACCATGCATAAAAAAGAAACAGTAATATCACCAATACTGGAAAAGGAGCTTGGAATTAGGATAATTGTACCTGAGGCCTTTAATACCGATGAGTTCGGTACCTTCACCAGAGATATAGAACGTAGGGGAAATCAATTAGAAACAGCAAAATATAAGGCAGAGGCTGTAATGGAATTAACAGGAGAAACCCTAGCCTTAGCAAGTGAAGGCTCCTTTGGGCCTCATCCTATAACCCCCTTTTTACCCTTTAATAGAGAAATAGTTGTATTCATTGACAAAGAAAATGATTTAGAGCTTATTGGTGAAGCAGCAACTACAGCTACCAATTTCAATCATAAACCAGTAAAAAGCCTACAAGAAGCCCATGAGTTTGCTATAGAAGCTGGTTTTCCAGAGCATGGAGTAGTTGTAAAAACTAAAGAGCTTTCTAAAAAGGAGGATGAAATATTTAAAGGTATAACAACAATGAAGGACCTTGAGCTTGCAGTTAATTCAGCCCTATCAGGGTCTATTGATGGAGTAATACATATAGAAACAGATATGAGGGCCCTATATAATCCTACCCGCATGAAAAACATAGAGGCAGCAACAAGGGATCTTGTTAAGAAGATATATAACCTTTGTCCCAAATGTTTATGGCCAGGATTCACATTGGTGGATAGAAAAGCAGGCTTACCCTGTGGGTGGTGTGGAATACCTACAGATTTAACCTTGAGCCTTTTATACAGCTGTAAAAAATGTGGATATAATCAACAGCAGCTTTACCCAGAAGGAATTAAAAAAGCTGACCCAGGAAGGTGTAAATTTTGCAATCCTTAATGAAAAAAGTCCTAAAAAAATTAATGTAATTATCTGTTTGCCTATAAAATATATTGGGTAGTAATAAACAAATTAATATTTTATAAAAAGGAGAAGACAATATGGACATAAGCATGAACAGAATAATATTTGCCTTTAGCCTAACATTATTTGCAGGCTTATCAACAGGCATAGGAAGTGCTTTAGCCTTTTACACAAAGCAAACGAATAAGAAGTTTTTATCAGGGGCTTTGGGATTTTCTGCAGGGGTAATGATTTATGTTTCAATGGTAGAGATTTTTGTTAAATCTCGAGATTCACTGGAGCTTGTATATGGAGCTACTAAGGGCTATTGGGTTACAACTATTGCCTTCTTCGGTGGAATTGCACTAATAGCTATAATTGATAAACTTGTTCCAAGTGCTGAAAACCCCCATCATATTCGGGATGTAAAGGAAATGAAAAAGGAAAAGGTTAAGGATCATGAGTTACTAAGAATGGGATTGTTTTCGGCCTTAGCAATAGCAATACACAACTTTCCAGAGGGTTTAGCAACCTTTACCAGTGCAGTACAGGATCCTACTCTTGGTATAAGCATTGCTGTGGCAATAGCAATACATAATATTCCCGAAGGTATTGCAGTTTCTATACCTATCTACTATGCAACAGGTAGTAAGGGAAAAGCATTTTTATACTCTTTCTTATCAGGACTATCGGAGCCACTTGGAGCAATATTAGGTTATTTTCTACTAATGAGATTCTTTAATGATGCAATGTTTGGTATTATATTTGCTGGTGTTGCTGGTATCATGGTTTACATCTCTTTAGATGAGCTACTTCCAACTGCAGAAAAATACGGTGAGCATCACATTGCTATTTATGGCTTAATTTCGGGAATGGCGGTAATGGCCTTAAGTCTACTATTGTTTGCATAAATAGTATTATATTATATTAAAGTCTACAAAAATCATACTACTAAAAAGCTGATACTGACAAGAATTATTATAGTTTTACAATTAAAAAATAGGCTCCCTCAACTACTATTATATGCTACGTTAAGGGAGTTTTTTGTTGTTTTTATTTTTATATGAATTAAACAGTTTAAAATTAAACAGTTATTATAATAATAATATTGACTAATACTATAAAGTAATTTATACTGTAATTAAGTTTACGATATAAACTAGGGAGGTTGTTGAAATGTCAAAGAAAATTGAAATGGAAAAACTGGTGGATGACCTAGTTTTTATTAAGCAGGCAATAAGGAAAAATAATAATGTCTTTAAGTATTTTTCTGTTAGTAGGGCAATGAAATGGGTTTTATTGTATGCAGGTATATTAATTATTTCCCTATCTCTGCTTATAAATACCATAATAACCAGATATGCTTCCTGGCAGCTGGCACCTACAGGCTTAAAGCTTCTCATTTATGGCGCAGCTATTGTAGGTCTATTGGTAATAGTAGTTATTAAGCTAAGAACAATAGTAAAGGCTGCAAAATCAGTTGAATCAGATATGTCAGTGGTAAAGCTAATTAAGGAAGTATATACAGGTCAAACACTTATGATTATCATTCCATATTTTATATCTATTGTTTTAATTATTACTTTTTTTAATCAACAGGACTTAAATCATTTTATTGCTCCCTTTTTAGCTGTTTTATTTGGTTTACTAACAAACTCTTTAGTAAATGTTTTTCATGTTAAAGAAATGATTGTTATGGGTGATTGGTTAATTTTAACTGGATTTATAGCTCTGTTTTTCCTAAACCCTTTAAACCCAGCTATAATTGTAGCACTAACCTTTGGGCTTGGATGTATAATAATGTACTTAGCTATACTATTCTCCACCAAAAGGGAGGAGGAATGAATAATTGGGTGATAAGTTTGCGGTAGATATTGACAAGGTTATTCATGAGAGGGCTAGATTGTTGATTTTATCATATTTAGCAAGTAATAGTGGTAAAAAAATTCAGTTTAATGAGTTAAAGGAAAGCTTAAGCTTTACATCTGGTAACCTTTCGGTTCAGCTTAAGAATCTTGAAGAGGTAAAATATATTAAAATTCATAAAAGAATAAAGGATAACAAACCCCAAACCAGTGTTTCTTTAACACCAGAAGGATTAAAGGCACTAAAGGAATATTTAAAGGTGATGGAGGATTTAATCAAAACAGTAAATAATCAAGAGGACAATTAGGAGGGAAAAAAATGATAAATGTTAAAGGATTGTATCATGACTATTCCGGTAAGGGAAAGTATGCTGTTAGTGATATTAGCTTTCATATTAAAAAGGGTGAGATACTGGGTTTCTTAGGACCAAGTGGTGCAGGTAAAAGTACTGTGCAAAATATTATGATTGGTCTTTTAAAGCTTCAAAAGGGGGAAGTCAGCTATGACGGCAGAAGTGTTAGCCGGTTGGATAACAGCTTTTACAATAATATTGGAGTTTCCTTTGAGCATCCAAACTTATACACGAGATTAACAGGCTATGAAAATCTTAAATATTTTGCAGGGCTTTTTAAGGTGCCAACAAGAGATCCAATGGAGCTACTAGATCAAGTAGGATTAATTGATTCTGCCAATAAAAAAGCTGGGGCATATTCAAAGGGTATGAAGCAAAGGTTGGTATTTGCAAGGGCTTTAATAAATAATCCAAATATTCTTTTTTTAGATGAGCCTACCTCTGGACTAGACCCTACAACCGCCAATAAGATAAAAGCAATGATAAAGAAAAGGCAAGAGGATGGCTGCACCATACTATTGACAACCCATAACATGTTTGCCGCCGATGAGCTTTGTGATAGAGTAGCCTTTATTAATGATGGTAAAATTGTTGCATGTGATTCACCTCGTAATTTAAAGCTTCAGTATGGCGAGAAATCGGTGCTTGTAGAATTACAAGAGGGAAAAGAAATATCTAAAAAAATATTCTTTTTAGATAATGAAAAGGATAGAAAAAGCTTTAATGAGGTTGTTAACTCAAAAAACATTCAAACAATCCATTCTCAAGAGGCAACACTAGAACAGATCTTTATTAGGCTAACTGGAAGGGAGTTGGCATAATGCTAAAGGGTTTAATGAACCTATTCAAAAAAGATATGATAATTGCCTTAAGAAACTCATTGTTTTGGGTTTTAATTGTAACTCTTATTCTAATGATAGGTATGGTTAGATTTTTAATTCCTGATGAAATTCAATTGACTGATAACAGGCTTATATTTGACAATAGCCAAGACAAAGCCCTAGAGAAGGCTCTTCTATATGGGGGGCTTAGTGAAGAAAACATACTCCAAAGTGAAGAAGAGGTTATAGAAGGGGTACGGGAGAATTCTCAAAGTATAGGTATAATTTACGAAGGATCGCTTGAAAGCCCTAGATTTACGGTTGTTCATCATGGGAAAATAAATCCACAGCAGAAAAAGCTTATTGACGCATCTTTAAAGGGATTAATGTCTGCCTTAACAGGGACTAACACAGAAGAAGCATATCAATTAGAGTTTATAAGACCGCAGGCACCACCAATCTCGAAAAAGCTAACCACAATACCTACATTGCTGGTATTCGAGGTATTAATACTGGGCTTTATGTATATAGCATTATTCATGTTTCAAGAAAAGGAAGAGGGTAGCATTAGAGCATATAGGATTTCCCCAGGTAATACATCCCAATATATTTTATCTAAAACACTGGTTTTTACTGTAGTTGGATTAGTTTATGGTTTTTCACTAGTATTATTAACAGTAGGAACAGACTTTAATTTTCTTTACCTAGCTTTAACAATAGTGTTAGGCTCAGCACTATATACATTCTTGGGTGGAATTGTTGGAGTATTCTTTAATAATATATCTGAGTGGTTTGCTATAGGAGTAAGTCTACTAGTAATTAATATGATTCCTATCATATCTAGTCTTTACCCAGCCTTTTCACCAAAATTTGTGACATATATACCATCATATTCTATATTATTGATTTTTAATGAAATATTATTCCCCACGGGAAAGCAGCTATTTAGCACAACCTTGGCTATAGTTGCCTTAACCATAGTAGCCTATATTGCTTGTCATCTATTAGTTGAAAATAAGCTAATGAAGGAGGGTCGTTAATGAAAAGAATTATTAGTATAATAACTCAAGATTTATCAACTGCTCTAAGAGATAATATTCTAGTTTATATGCTTATTGCTCCCCTTTTGCTTTCCTTTGGGGCAAGTATGCTGATTCCTTCAGTTGAGGATACTAGCATTAGATTTGCCGTTGAAAACAGTCTTCAGAAGGAGCTTGTAATGGATTTACGTGAATATGGTGAGGTAGAAGAATACGATTCTATTGATGAAGTAAGAAATAGAGTTGAAAAAAATGATGCTATTGTAGGTGTTGTTGAAGGGGAGGGGAAGTTAACCCTATTATTTGAAGGTAATGAGCCACAAGAGGTTATAGATACCTATAAAGCTGTATTAAGTAACATTATGTCAAATAAAAGCAACGTTGATGTACAGCATAAAAGTCTAGATCAAAGGGGTTCAATTTTAAAGGAATTTATAACAATAGCTATGATTATGACAACCCTAATGATTTCCGGGGTAATATCTGGCTTTAATATTGTTGCTGAAAGGGAATCTAAGGCAATAAATGCAATTGCTGTGTCTCCCTTGACAACTAGAGGCTATATTATGGCAAGGGGTATACTTTCTAATATAATTGCTATTATACTTGCCATAGGCAGTAGTATCATACTGGTGTCATTTAATATTGATTATAGTAATTTATTAATTATATTAATTCTATCATCATTTTTAACGACATTATTGGGCTTAATAGTAGGGGCTTTTGCACAAAATCAGTTAACAGCAATAGCAGTTATAAAGCTCTTAACACCTCTATATGTTGCTATCCCAATGCTGTCCTTTCTTATACCAGACAGATTAAGCTTTTTATTATACTGGCTTCCTAACTATTGGCAATTTCAAGCCTTAAGCAATATATATTTCAGCTTTCCACAGGAAGTTACCTTTTTAAATGCTTCTATACTAACCTTTATAACAAGTGGTATTTATCTATTACTATTTAGTAAATATCTAGGTAAAAAACTAAATCTAAGATAGGAGGTGGAAAAATGAACTTAGCATGGTACTGGTGGGCTTTAATTGCTGTTGTTGTAATAGCTGGAGGTTATTTTAAGCTAAAGATTTTTAAAAAGCTAATGAATAAAGATAATAAACACCAGGAATAGAATTAAACCTATTGGTCTACATAGACCAATAGGTTTAATATAATATAAAGCAGATAATTTAATAAAACCCCATGACCTATCGGTTCTTTTATGAGCTGATAGGTTTTTTAAACTAATTTTGCGTAAGGGTCACAAAAGAATATACTAAAAAAGGCAGGGTATAATAGGTATGATTTATCTAATATTACCTATTACAAAAGAAAGTCTATGCAATAAATTTGCAGGAATTTAAGAAAAAATGAAGAATAATAGTATTAGATGCATGAAGGTAAACGATTTCATCCATATAAATCTTGCATCATTTTTTATGGTAATATCAGTACCTTAAGCTTCAACGTCCCACTTATTTCAAAGCTTGGTGGCACTTATATCCCTCTTAAGAGGCGGGAGTTTTTGTAATGCCGCTGAGATAAACATACTACGCATTAAAAAACTATAAGGAGGTAGCTAAATGAATAAAAAGGACTTAAATGTAATGGGATTTGCTACAAAGGCTATACATGGAGGCTATAAGAAGAATGAAGTTGGAGCATTGGCAACACCTATATATCAATCTTCAACCTTTGTATTTGATTCAGCAGAGCAGGGTGGAAATAGGTTTGCAGGTGAAGAATGCGGTTATATTTATACAAGGCTAGGAAACCCCACCAATACTCAATTAGAAGAAAAGCTAGCACTGTTAGAGGGAGCAGAGGAGGCAATATCTGTCGCATCCGGTATGGGGGCAATTACCTCTGCCATTTGGTCGGCGGTTGAAGCTGGTGACCATATTATAGCATCACAAACTCTATATGGGTGCACATATGCCTACCTAAGTCATGGAATCACTAAGTTTGGAGTTGATGTTACATTTATAGATACCACTAATCCCGATAATGTTATGGAGGCAATGAGACCTAATACTAAGGTTGTATACTTAGAAACTCCTGTAAACCCAACCTTAGAAATAGCTGATATTGAAGCTATAAGTAATATAGCCCATAAAAACAAAAAGTGTTTAGTAATGGTGGACAATACTTTTTGCACTCCATATATACAAAAGCCTATTGAGCTTGGGGCAGATGTAGTTATTCATTCTGCAACTAAGTATCTTAATGGACATGGAGATGTTATTGCTGGTTTTGTAGCTGGCTCAAAGGAGTTTATCAGTAAAGTTCGATTATTTGGGGTTAAAGACATGACTGGGGCCAGCTTAAGTCCCTTTGATGCGTTTCTAATTATTAGAGGAATGAAAACCTTAGAGGTGCGTATGGATAAGCATTGTGATAATGCAGTAAAGGTTGCGGAATTTCTTCGACAACATCCTGCGGTAGACAAAGTATATTTTACTGGCTTTGATGATTTTCCTCAATCCTCCCTTGTGAAAAAGCAGATGAAGCTACCTGGTGCTATTATAGCCTTCGAAATTAAAGGTGGTTTAGAGGAAGGTAAAAAAGTAATGGATGGTGTGAAGCTGTGTCAACTGGCAGTAAGTCTAGGAGATGCAGAAACCCTAATTCAACATCCAGCATCAATGACCCATTCACCCTACACTCCAGAAGAAAGATTAAAATGCGGAATAAGTGACGGATTAATTAGATTATCCGTTGGATTGGAAACTCCAGAAGACATAATTAATGACCTTAAAGAAGCTTTAGATGCAATACTATAAAGAGAATGCTGCAAAATAAGCTGGTACAATATCACTGCATCAGCTTATTTTTCAAATTAGATTGTTTTTATTTTAACAATACCTAAAGAGGAAAACGGTTACATACTATATAAATTATACAACAATAAAACCGTTGGTATAACATGGTTACAGCCATTAAATCAATAAAACACCATTTTACTGTTTGTTTTTGATATAATAGTTTGTATAATCTGTACAAAGGCAAAGTAGCTATAAAAGTTGTATATTTATAATTAACTAATGTTTCAAAAATATTCGAAACATTAAAAAAAAGGAGTGGAGTGGTTTTATGACAAAAATTATTTATCCATGGTTTAAACGGGAAGATATCGACGGCTTCTTTGCTTTATTCCAAAACAATTTAGCAAACTTTGTTCTTATTGCTGTAACCATGATCGCAATTGGTTATCCTGGTAGTATAGTCTATGGAAGGGTTATTCCAGGGGCAGCAATATCGGTATTAGTAGGAAATCTCTACTATGCACGTATGGCAGGAAGACTTGCCATTAAAGAAAACAGAACAGACGTAACAGCTTTGTCCTATGGAATTAGTACTCCTGTTATGTTTATCTACCTGTTTGGTGTTCTAAAGCCAGCACTAGACCTAACTGGTGACCCAGAGATAGCATGGAAAATAGGTATGGCAGCATGTCTTTTGGGTGGAGCAGTAGAAGCATTAGGTAGTATTATTGGTAAATGGGTTAGAGACAACCTTCCAAGAGCTTCTATGCTTGGTGCCCTTGCTGGAGTTGCCTTCACCTTTATTGGGGGAGAATTATTTTTTAGAACCTTTGAAATGCCTGTAATAGGAATGATAGTATTAGCAATTATTTTAATTGGTTTAATAGCAAAAAAGGCAATGCCCTTTAGAATACCAGCTTCCTTATTTGCTATCATAATAGGTACAGTTTTAGCCTATACACTAAGACAATCAGACGTTTCTCAAATTGCTGCTGGTCTTGACACAGTTGGATTTTATCCTCCATTACCAACCTTAGGCTTCATAGAAGGAATACAATATTTAACTGGACCACTTTTAAGCTTACTTGCAATTCTACTTCCTATTTCTATATATAACTTTATAGAAACTATGAATAACGTAGAAGCAATGGCTTCAGCTGGAGACAATTATAACGTTCAAGAAGCACAGCTGGCTGACGGTGTTGGTACTATGATAGGAAGCTTATTTGGTGGAGTATTCCCAACAACTGTTTATATTGCATCTATTGGATCAAAATGGATGGGTGCAGGAAGAGGTTATTCTGTAGTAAATGGTATTATGTTTATGCTGGCTTCAACCTTTGGTATAGTAGCAGCTGTATCCAAGATTATCCCAGTGCCTGTAATCGCTCCAATTCTTGTATTTGTTGGTATATCCATGATTTCTCAAGCCTTTGGCTCAGTTAAGCAAAAGCACTATCCAGCCATTGTGTTGGCTATGTTCCCTTACTTTGGAAACTATATTATGACTAGATTTGGTAAAGCAGCTGGAGATGTAGTAAATAATATTTCTACAGGTATCGTTCCATTAGGTCAAGGGGCAATGTTCTCGGGATTAATATGGGGAGCTATTCTTGTATATATCCTTGATAACGATTACAAAAAGGCAGCAATTGCATCTGGAGCTGGTGCTTTGTTGGCAGCAACTGGATTTATGCATGCTCCAAAGCTAAGCTTTTTATATGACTATCAATATGCCTTAGGATATTTAGTAATGGGTGCTATGTTTATTATCTTCAATTATGCCTTTAAGGATAAGCTTGAAAGAGAAGGCAAGCTAGAAGAGGATGTAGTACTAGACTTCCAAGATTAATTTCAATAAAAGAATATGTTTTAGGTATAGTGGGGAAGCATTGATAAATGCTTCTCCATTTTTGTGCGACAGGCAGTC
>NZ_WBZC01000041.1 GCF_009017275.1 Alkaliphilus pronyensis
GGCGACTTAAATAATATATCATTTTAGAAATAATTTGTCAACAGTTTTTTTATGTTGATAATTTATCTAGCTTTATCTAGCTCTTATGATATCTAGCTTTTAGTATTTGCTACTAAAGAACAAAAACTAATATATCACAAATTATTTTTTATGTAAAGCTGATAATAAACACATTTTTGGTATTGTTTTACATTACTCTTAATAATAAATACTGCTTTTAGTGGAACAAGAGTACAAGTGGAAAAGTCTACTTTAACTATAATAAAAAGCCATAATCTAGTTATGGCTTTTTAAAGTACATATTATTCTATTGGTTTCATTGTAGGAAATAGGATAATATCTCTGATTGAGGGTGAGTCTGTTAGCAACATTATCATCCTATCAATACCTACGCCTAACCCACCTGTTGGTGGTAAGCCCACTTCTAAAGCATTAATAAAGTCTAAATCCATAGGATGAGCTTCATCATCCCCTGCTTCCCTTTGCTTCAGTTGATCCATAAATCTTTGTTTTTGATCTATGGGATCGTTTAGCTCTGAAAAGGCATTAGCAATTTCCCATGTATTTGCAAAGGCCTCAAATCGGTTTGTGATATGTGGTTTTTCTGGGTTTCTCTTTGCTAAGGGTGAAACCTCAACAGGATGATGGAGTACAAAGGTCGGCTGAATTAAGTCTTTTTCACAGAACTCCTCAAATGCCAAAGCTACAAGATGTCCTTTAGTCATATGGTTCTCAACCTCTAAATGTAGCTTTTCCTTTGCAACCTTTCTTGCTTCCTCGTCGGACTCAATGCTATAAAAGTTAATACCTGTTTTTTCTTCAACTAAATCATGCATTGATTCCCTTTTCCAGGGTGGTTTAAAATCTATTTCTGTTCCTTGAAAATTAACAAGGGTTGTTCCATGTACTTTTTCAGCACAGTAGGCAACTAAATTTTCTGTTATCTCCATCATATCTTCATAATCATGGTAGGCTGCATATAGCTCCATACTGGTGAACTCAGGGTTATGCTTTATGGATATTCCTTCATTCCTAAACATTTTACCCATTTCATATACCTTATCAAAGCCACCAACAATTAATCTTTTTAGATAAAGCTCGTTGGCAATCCTCAGCTGCATATCTAAATCTAAGGTGTTATGGTGGGTTAAGAAGGGCTTTGCAGCAGCACCACCTGCTATAGTGGTTAAAATTGGTGTCTCTACTTCAAGATAACCTCTCTCATCTAAAAACTCTCTTATGGCTTTAATTATTATATTCCTCTTTAAGAAGGTTTCTTTTACTTCTGGATTAACAATTAAGTCAACATATCTTTGCCTATATCTTAAGTCTTGATCCTTTAAGCCATGCCATTTTTCTGGTAAAACTTGAAGAGACTTGGTAAGTAATCGTACAGTTTCAGCCTTTATTGATACTTCACCTTTTTTTGTTTTGAATACCTCTCCAACTACTTCCACAATGTCACCAATATCATAGGCAACAAACAACTGATAGCTTTCAGGACCTATGCGGTCTTCCCTAACATATGCTTGAATTCTACCATCTTTATCTTGTATATTTATAAAGCTTGCCTTACCATGTCCACGCTTTGCCACTATACGCCCTGCTATTGTTACATTTTTACCTTCCATATCTTCAAAATCCTCGATTATAGCTTTACTATAATGAGTTATATGAACCTTTTCTACTTTAAAAGGATCCTTTCCTATGCTTTGAAGATGCTTTAATTTTTCTCTCCTAATTTTAAGAAGTTCATTCAAATTTTGCTCTTCATTAGTCATTTTAATTCCCCCTACTGCCTTCTTATATCCAGTATCTCATACTTTGTTATTCCATCTGGGATTTGTACTTCAACAACGTCTCCAACCTTTTTTCCTAAAAGAGCTCTACCAACTGGAGATTCATTAGATATTTTTAACTCATAGGGATCTGCTTCTGCTGACCCTACTATCATATATTCAACCTCTTCATCAAATTCGATGTCCTTTACCTGAACTATAGAGCCTATGCTAACAACATCAATTGAGATATCATCCTCATCTATAACTCTTGCCTTTTTCAACATTGTCTCTAGCTTTGCAATTCTCTCTTCAACTTGAGCCTGTTCATTCTTTGCTTCATCGTATTCAGAGTTTTCGCTGATATCTCCAAAAGCAATTGCTTGTTTAATTCTTTCAGCTACTTCCCTTCTTCTTACGGCCTTTAAATGCTCTAATTCATCTTCAATCTTCTTTAAGCCATTTACGGTTAATACAACTTCTTTATCCATAGCTTTGACCCCTCTCCTTAGACCTAATTTAATGATAATACTGTTTAATATTGTTTCTTAAATGATATGTTATATATATGTAATGATGTTAGATAATATATGCCCTTGTAGTGATTTTATTCTATTAATATTATGGTAATTTATCCTTAAACTGCTTATATAACATAAGAAGCACTGATTCTGGCAGTGCTTACCAATTCAATAATATTGTAGATATTATAAGACAGGCAAAATGAAATGTCAAGTCTAATAATTGCTTTTGTATGTTACATTCTCCTTAATTATTGATTAATTATTTTACGCTGTAGGTTTAGGTTCTCTATTCTAGGCTGAAGGTTTAGCTCCTTTAAAATCTTTTCATATTGATTTAAATCCCCTACTCTATTTGTAGCCTTTAATAAAACTAAAAGTAATGCTTCTATTACATTTGTTCCATAGGATCTTCCCCCTAAATTAGGTGTTGTTGTAACTAGTAGCTGTACCCCTCTAGCTTTAAGCTCTAAAATATCATCCTCAGTTACAGTATTTGTAATTATTGTTTTTCCCCACAAGCTAGAAGGCATGTGTTGTTTTATGTAGTGAAAATCACCTGCAATTACCTGTACCATGTCATAATATTTGCTTTTTTTATTAATAACCGAATGATTTTGCTTTCCACCTATTGGATAAAGCATTTTAATTGGTAAGCTACAGGCAATAGGAGCTATAAAAAAAGCAACCTTCCTAAGTGCCTCTAGTGAGTAAATGGGTATATTAATACCTATGGAGAATATTAAATCACCTATTATTAATTTTCCCCCTGCTTCTTCTATTGCCTCTGCCATACCGAACCTATCCATAGCCGATGGTACAAGAATGCTGCATTTAGTAAAATCAATTATAGAATTCTCCTTTAAATATCCTATGACATTTCTTTCTAATGTATTTTTTAATCCAGAGCCATCAACTATAGGTGTTTTTTTTGCTGCATCTCTTAATTTGCATGCATCTTTAATGGTGTATCTTCTTTTTCCAGCCCACAGATAAAGGTCAATTCCACCCATTCCAAAGGCATCAACCTTCCCATCCAGCTTTTTTACTAATGAAACTGCTTTTGACAAACTCCCATCGGTTCCTATTCTTTCAATAATAAACTTCTCCCCTAAAAGCTCTATTTCTGTATGGTGGTCTCTTTTAGAGCTGCCTATACTTATACTAACAATGTGCTTCAATATATCTCCTCCCAGCTAGGTTGTTATATTAGTATTATTTACCTTTTTATAAGTCCTATACTGGGGGCTAGTAAGCTCTTTTCTATTAAACCTTATGTAAATAGTCCAATAGTGTATTGACCATTTCTTTGCTACTATTTATATGGTTTATTTTGCTCCTTAGTTGAGCACTATTTTTAAAGCCCTTCATATACCAAGCAGTATGTTTTCTCATCTCTCTTATTCCTATATACTCTCCCTTTTCTTCTACAACTAAATGCATATGCTTTAGTACTACATCAATGCGTTCCTTTAAAGTAGCTTCTGGTAGTATTTCACCAGTGTTGATATAATGATTAATTCTTTTAAATATCCATGGATTCCCTTGAGCCCCACGTCCAATCATTATTCCATCACATTTGCTAAAGTTAAATAGCTGTATTGCATCTTCTACACTAAATACATCTCCATTACCTATTACAGGTACTACTACTGCTTCCTTTACTTCCTTTATTATACTCCAGTCTGCTTTTCCAGTATAAAATTCCTCCCTAGTTCTACCATGAATAGCTATTGCTGAGGCACCGTTATCCTCTAATATTTTTGCCATTTCTACTGCATTTATATTGTCATCATCCCAGCCCTTGCGGATTTTAACGGTAACGGGCTTTATTGATTCCTTAACTACACTCTTTACAATTTCCCCTGCTAGCTTAGGAGCTTTCATTAATGCACTTCCGTCTCCATTTTTTACTATTTTAGGGGCTGGGCACCCCATATTAATATCTAGTATAAGATTATCTCTGTCGTTTAGAATATAGGCTGCTCTAGCCATTATTTCAGGCTGGGAGCCAAATATTTGTATGGCAACTGGCTTTTCTTCATTTTTAATTCGAAGTAACTCTTCTGTCTTTTTGTCACCATAGTACAATCCCCTCGAGCTAACCATCTCAGTATATACCATTCCACAGCCTAATTCTTTACATATTAGCCTAAAGGGAAGGTCAGTTACCCCAGCCATGGGAGCTAAAAAAATATTACTCTTTACTTCTGCATTTCCAATTTTCATTTTGTCACCTCTGCCTGCATTATCATATTTATTATTGGTTTTATCTAATATTTTATCATAGATAACAAATACTTTTATATTATTAATTAAAGTAAAAAAATTGAGTCAAAAACCTGACTCAATAAATATTTAATTATACCCTTAAAGCTGATTTTACTATTTAAGCTTATTTAACTATGTTTTCTGCTTCAGCTCTCATTTTCTCAATTAAACCATACAATAGCTGAATTCCTTCTCTAATTTGCTCTATAGAGCTTACTTGAGCCTTTGCAGCATCCTCTACACTTGTTGCCTTCTCATCCATCCATTGGCTGTTATTTTTTAAGCCCTTTACTATAGAATCTATTTTATCTGTTGATTCCTTTGTTGATAACGCTAGCTTTCTTATTTCACCTGCAACTACATTAAAGCCCCTTCCTAATTCTCCAAGCCTTGCTGCTTCAATAGAAGCATTTAACCCCAGCAGATTAGTTTGATCGGATATTTTTTTTATCATCAATGTTATATTTTGACTGGCATCTGTATCGCTTTTTACCTTTTCAACAGCCTCTACTAAACCAACCCCAGCACTCATCAACTGCTGTGATTGAGCTTCAATCTCCTGTGTAGATGCTTGTAGCTGTGTTATCTCATTATGTAAAGTTTCAGCCATCCCCAGCAATAGACTTTGCTGTTCAATAGATTCAAGAAAGCAGACACCACCAATAATTCTACCCTCTTCTTCAATGGGTATTGCTATTGCTATATAGGGAAAACCAAAAAGCTCCTTTCCCATATTCCTAACCACTCTTTTTTTCAACTTCATAGCCTGATAAATTGCAGCTCCTTCCTTCACCTTATCTCCTGGCTTTACAGGAAAGCTTAGCTTTTCTCCTGAGCAATAGGCTATGTAGTTTTCAGTATCGCATATGGCCACTGCCATATCTCTTCCATGAAGCTGATTCATTAATGGTGCAACTTTGATAAAGGCGTCTAAGGTTTTTAGCATTGCTTAATCCTCCCTATTTCCTAATAGTTTATCATCTTTTGCTTCAGCTAAAAGATTAGTTTAAATACCTTAATAAATGACAGAAAAAAGCTAAAGAAAAATGTTATAATTATGTACATTTTCCTTTAGCCTATATACCTTTGCTGTAGTTGTAATCTAATTATACATTCTTAACTGTAGATAAATATAACAACTTATAGCACAACTCCTCCATCAACACTTAAAACTGTTCCTGTAACAAACTTTGCTTCATCTGATGCTAGATAAACAAACGCATTAGCAATGTCTGCCGGCTCACCTAGTATGCCTAATGGAGACTTAGCCTTCATAGCATCAAGAATTTTTTCTGGCATTTTTGCTGTCATTTCTGTTACTATAAAGCCTGGAGCTACTGCATTTACTCTAACTCCTTTTCTTCCTAATTCCTTTGCCCATGTTTTTGTCATTCCAATTACACCAAACTTAGTGGCTGCATAATTGGTTTGGCCAAAGTTTCCATATATACCAACAACTGATGATACATTTATTATTACTCCACTTTTTTGCTCTGCCATTACTTTAGCAGCCCCTTGACCACAGTTATATACGCCCTTTAGGTTTACTGCTATAACCTTATCAAACTGCTCTTCAGTCATTTTCATTAATTGTGCATCGGCAGTAATACCAGCGTTATTTACTAATATATCTATAGCCCCAAAGTGATCCTTAATTTTATCCATTGCAGAGTTAACCTCTTCAGCTACTGACACATCGGCAGTTACCCCTAATACCTCTTTACCTGCATCCTTAAGCTCATTTACAACAGCTTCAACTTCTTCATTTGTTCTACCCCATACTACAACCTTTGCACCCTCTTCTGCAAACTTAATAATTGATGCTTTGCCGATTCCTGAGGTTGATCCAGTAACCACCGCTACCTTATCCTTTAATCTCATTGTAACTCCTCCTTTTTAAATAATTATATCATTTTACCTTTTATACTACACCCATGCTTGCTAGTATTATAGCAACTATTACTGCTAAAACTGGAATTACAGTTGCTACTACAAAAATGTGTAGATATGATTTTTTATGGGTCATACCTGTTATAGCCAATAGAGTTAATACAGCACCATTATGTGGTAATGAGTCTAAGCCACCACAAGCAAGGGAAGCTACTCTATGGAAAACTGCCGGATCCATTCCTGATGATAAAGCCAACTGGTAATATTTTTCTCCTAAGGCTGCCAATGCAATACCTAATCCCCCTGAAGCAGAGCCTGTAGCACCTGCCAATAGGTTAACTGCAATAGCTTCAGAGATTAACGGATTTCCTTCTATTCCTAGAACGAAGTCTGTTAAGGTTGTAAAGCCTGGTACTGCTCTAACAACTGCACCAAAGCCAACTGCAGCACTTGTATTTATTATAGCTATAACGGAACCTGCAGCACCTTTGTTTATTGCTTCTGTAAACTTTGGTAACATTTTATAGTTTAATGCCATTATTAGTATAATTCCTGATAACAATGCTGGTATAACATTCCACTCAAGAAAGTTCAATGTTACAATAACACTAACTAAAGGTAAAAACGAAACAAATGGATTTGGTAGGCTATCTTCATTAACTTCCTCTATATTTTCCTCTGGCTCAATAAATCCATCTCCATTAGCCGTTAGCTTTCTTTCTGTCCATACCAAGTACATATAGCCTCCAGCCGCCATAATTAGTCCTGCTATTAAACCAATTATTGGGGCAGCAGTCGGTGTTGTTCTAAAATATTCCATCGGTATAAGGTTTTGAATTTGAGGTGTTCCTGGAAACGCTGTCATTGTAAAGGTAAAGGAGCCTAAAGCAATAGCTGCAGGAATAAGCTTTCTAGATATATTAGCTTCCCTAAAAAGTGCAACAGCTAGAGGATATATAGCAAATACAACTACAAATAAAGACACTCCTCCATAGGTTAGTACACCACAGCCAGCCACTACTCCAAGTATAGCTCTTTTGGGTCCAATAAGCTTTGTTATGAACTTTGCAACAGATTTAGCAGCTCCAGTATCCTCCATTAGTTTACCAAATATAGCACCTAACATGAATACTGGGAACCATGATTTTGCAAATGCAACAAATCCACCCATATAGCTTTCTGTGTAGTTAGGTAGAAGCTCTACACCGCCAAAAAGAGCCACAACAGTAGCACAAATTGGAGCTATCCATATAATTGACCATCCTCTGTAAGCTAAATACATTAATAATAAAAGACCTATAACAATACCTAACATTTAATTCCCCTCCACGTTATTTAGTATTAATCCCATTTTTTCTTCTCTGAATATTCTTTCATCCATAAGCTTTAACTCAGTAGAAATTTTTGGCTCAAACTCCATTTGATCAATAATATCCTTTTTAACGTCTATCCCTGGGGCTACTTCTGTTAGTGTTATGCCATCATTATCAAGATGGAATACTGCTCTTTCGGTTATATATATAACTGGTTGCTTTGAGTCTTGAGCATACTCTCCACTAAAGGTTATTTGCTCTACCTCAGTTATAAATTTCTTTGCTTTACCCTCAGTTAAAATAACTAGCTTTCCATCTTGAATTTCTGTCTCTAGTCCTCTTGCTGTAAATGTTCCACAGAATATTACCTTCTTTGCATTTTGAGTAATGTTTATGAAGCCACCTGCACCTGCAATCTTCGGTCCAAACTTACTTACATTAATGTTTCCTTTTTTATCACATTGTGCTAAGCCTAAGAATGCTACATCAAGTCCGCCACCATCATAAAAATCAAATTGATAGGGTTGATCAATTATAGCCTCTGGATTAGTTGCAGCACCAAAGCTTAACCCACCTGCTGGTATGCCTCCTATAGGGCCAGGTTCAACAGTTAAAACCATAGTGTCTCCAACCCCTTCTTCATTTGCCACCAGTGCCACACCTTCTGGCATTCCAATTCCTAAATTAACAATTGCATTTGGAACCAGCTCCATTGCAGCTCGTCTAGCTATTATCTTTCTTTCATCAAGCTCCAGTGGTTTCACTGAGGTAACAGGAATCCTAATAGACCCAGTATAGCTTGGGTTAAATTCTTCTGCAAAGGTTTGCATGTGATTCTTAATGTCTTGTACCTCTACTATGGAGTCTACATATATGCCAGGTACCTTTATAAGCTTAGGATCCAGTGTTCCTGCTTTAACTACCTTTTCAACCTGAACAATTACTTTACCTCCTGAATTTTTACATGCCTGTGCTATAGAAAGCACCTCTAAAGAACCCACTTCTCTTTCCATGCTTACGTTTCCTTTTTCGTCTGCATAGGTTCCACGAATGAAGGCAAAATCAATTGGAAAAGCCTTGTAGAATAAATAGTCGTTATTATTAATTTCCATGTTTTCAACTACATTATCAGTTGTCTTAGAGTTTAATTTACCACCTTCAACCCTTGGGTCAACAAAGGTTTTTAAACCAACCTTAGTTATAGTTCCTGGCTTGTTTGCAGCAATATCTCTAAATAGGTGAGATATTACACCTTGGGGCAAGTTATATGCCTCTATCTTGTTATCAAGAGCAAGCTTCTGAATCTTTGGTACCAAGCCCCAATGTCCTCCTATTACCCTTTTAAGAAGCCCTTCATGTCCCAGATGATTCAAACCTCGCTCTTTACCATCACCCTGTCCAGCTGCATAGACTAAAGTTAAATTTCTTGGCTCTCCTGTTTCTTGAAAACGTTTTTCTAAAGCAATCTCTAATTCCTCTGGAACAGCATTACCAACAAAGCCTGCGGTTGCTAAGGTAGAGTTTGACTTTATCAGTTTTACTGCTTCAGATGCTGTTATAAATTTTACTGCCAATAAAAAAACCTCCTTTCATTTTTAATTGATAATATATATTGCAACCTTTATGCCAAAATAATAGAGGCTTGAATTTTACACAAATATTATCAATTTAGAATAAAAATGAGGTCTAGAATACTATTAAGATGTATAAATGTTCAGATATTAAACATTTTTTAATTAGTTTTTGGGTATTTTGACTGGTTAATATTTTGACTATTCTGATTTTTTAACGTGTAAGGTGCTATAATACTGATACATCGAAGGAGTTGTCCATTTTTTGAACAGTGTTCATTTTAATTACACTTCGATGTCGTATCTCTTCATTTTCTCATACAGACTAGTACGACTTATGCCCAATAGCTTTGCAGCTTTATATTTATTATTATCTGTTTCTTCTAAGGTTCTTACAATTGATTTTTTTTCTACATCTTCTATTATTTCCTTTAGGCTGCCTAGCTTTTCACTTTTTTCCTCACTATTATTGGCTACTTCCTTTCTTATATAATAGGGTAAATGGTCTATCAATATGGTGGCTTCTTTATCTATAAAATTAATAGCCCTTTCAATTATATTAGCTAGCTCCCGTATATTACCTGGCCAGTTGTATCTAACAAGAGCATCCATTGCTTTTGGAGAAATAGAAGTTACATGAAATTTCATTTCTTTAGCCAGCTTTTTCATTAAATAGTTGGCAAGCAATGGTATATCGTCTTTTCTCTCCCTTAATGGTGGAATTTGAATATTAACAACATTTAACCTGTAGTATAAGTCCTCTCGAAAAAGCTTCTTTTTCACCATGTCTGAAAGATCTCTATTGGTGGCTGCAATAATTCTCACGTCTATACTTGTGGGCTTTAAACCACCTATTTTTTCAACTTCCCTTTCTTGTATAACCCTAAGAATTTTAACCTGCATATTTAGAGGCAAATCCCCTATTTCATCTAAAAATATTGTGCTTTTGTTAGCCATCTCGAACTTACCTGGCTTACCACCTTTTTTGGCACCAGTAAAGGCTCCTTGTTCATAACCAAATAGCTCAGATTCCAGTAATTCTGAAGGTATAGCCCCACAATTTATTTTAACTAATGGGTAATCACCTCTTTTACTGGCATTATGTATAGCATGGGCAAATAGCTCCTTACCTGTACCGCTTTCTCCCAATAATAATATATTGGACTTAGAGTCTGAAACTTTTTGTGCTAACCCCTTAGCTATTTGAATCTTGCCACTATTTCCCACAATACTTTTAAAGGTATAGTTTCCTCCAGTTACCTTCTTTAGCTCCTCTTTATAATAAGCTATTTGACTTTCCATCTTCATTATTTTACTTACGTATGCATCTAGCTCCAGCATATCTTTAAATATTACTGTACCTACAGCACCTATTATTTTCCCCTCTTGAAAAATAGGAATTCTATCAGCAATCATATTGTTGCCCTTAATCTTTTGTATGTCTCCTATCTCTCTATTACCCGTCTTAACAACAATGTGCATTCTTGTGTTTTCAATAATTTCAGTTACATGTTTTCCAATAGCTTCCTCTTGTGAAATCCCTAAAAATTCACAGTAGGGCTTATTTACCATAGCTATGTAACCCTGTGCATCCACTACTACAACCCAGTTGTATACATTATCAAATATATATTGATACAGACTAAGTAGTGAGTCCTTACCCTCGAAAGGCTTCCAGCCCTTTTTTTCATAGAGCCTATTAAATGCAAGGTATTTTTCCTTTATATTATTAGAAATAAGTAAACACCTCCCACTATACAAATGCAGCAAAACACCATTTGGTGTTTTGCTGTAATTTCTTATCTTTTAACAACTACTGTCGTTCCCATTCCTCCACCAATACACAATGTTGCTAATCCATAGGTAGATTCTCTTCTTTTCATTTCATGTAATAGGGTTATTAAAATTCTTGCACCACTGGCACCAACAGGATGTCCTAGGGCTATTGCTCCACCATTTACATTAACCTTTTCAATATCCCAATCCAATTCCTTACCAACAGATAATGCTTGTGCAGCAAATGCTTCATTAGCCTCTATTAAATCCATATCCTTTATTGTTAGTCCTAGCTTAGCAAGTGCTTTTTGACTTGCTGGTACAGGTCCAATTCCCATAATTGAAGGATCAACGCCAGCATTTGCATATGAAGCCAATGTAGCAAGAGGCTTTATTCCTAACTCATCTGCCTTTTCCTTAGACATAATTACTAGAGCTGCAGCTCCGTCATTAATACCTGATGCGTTACCTGCTGTAACGGTTCCGTCCTTTTTAAAGGCAGGTCTTAGCTTTCCTAGCTTTTCTGAGGTAACTCCAGCTTTAGGATACTCGTCGGTATCAACTACTATAGGATCACCTTTTCTTTGCGGTATAATTACTGGAACTATTTCTTCTTTAAATTTTCCTTCCTGCATTGCCTTTTCTGCTCTGTTTTGGCTTAGAGCTGCATAAGCGTCCTGTTCCTCTTTAGTTATTTCATACTTCTCGGCAAGATTCTCAGCAGTAACTCCCATATGGTATTGATTAAAGGCATCGGTTAAGGCATCGGCTATCATTGAATCCTCCATTTGCTGGTGACCCATTTTAAACCCCCAACGAGCCTTAGGTAGTAAGTATGGAGCCTGACTCATGTTTTCTGTACCACCTACTACTACTATTTCATTATCTCCAGCTATAATTGCTTGTGCAGCTAATGAAACAGTTCTCAGTCCCGAACCACAGAGCATATTAATTGTTGTAGCAGGTACTTCATTGGGTATTCCTGCCTTAATAGAGGCCTGTCTTGCAACCCCTTGTCCTAGGCCTGCCTGTAGGATACAACCCATATAAACCTCGTCTACCTGATCCCCTTGTATTCCAGCCCTTGCTAAAGCTTCTTTAATAGCTATGGCTCCTAGCTCAACAGCTGAAACGCTTGACAATGCCCCCCCAAAGCTACCAATGGGTGTTCTAACAGCACTTGTGATAACGATTTCCTTCATTATTTATTCCTCCTCATTATTATTTTGCTACATGCTAATATTAATTGCAAGAAATATACCATATACAGAATTTTTAGAGGATTATATTTAAGATATTAATAACTATATTCTATCATAGCCTTTAAATCTGTTACAGATATATTTTTAATTTTCTTACAAATAGAGGAAAGTAATCTTCAATTAAAAAAGAGCCAGATAACTGACTCAATTATTTTATATTGACCTATTTTGTTGTGTTTATACAGTCTTACTTCTTTCTTCTTTATTTCTATTGTAAATAATCCTTAAGCCATCAAGAGTTAGTAGCTTATCTACAATATGGATATAGTTTGCTTCACTGGCAATTAAGCTGGATAATCCGCCGGTAGCTACAACTTTTACATTTTTACCACCTAGCTCTTGTATCATTTTTTTAACTATATACTCAACTAAACCAACATAACCGTATATTATTCCGGATTGAATACTATTGTTGGTATTTTTACAAATCACTTTACCAGGCTTTATAAGCTCTACCCTCGGTAGCTTTGCTGCCCTTTGAAACAAAGCATCACTGGATATTTTAATTCCAGGTGAAATTGTACCTCCTAAATAATCACCATTTTGAGAAACTGCACAAAAAGTGGTTGCTGTGCCAAAGTCAACTATTATAAGTGGTCCACCATATTTCTCAAAGGCAGCTACAGCGTTAACTATTCTGTCTGCACCCACCTGCTTGGGATTATCATATCTAATGTTCATACCAGTTTTTACTCCTGGACCTACAATCAGCGGCTCAATGTTTAATAGCTTTCTAATGGCATGCTCCAGAGAATACATAATATTTGGAACAACCGATGAAATGATTACATCCTTAACTAATTTTAGATCTATATTGCTATACTGAAAAAAGTAATGTATCATCATGCTATATTCATCTGAGGTTTTATCTTTATCGGTTGCTATTCTCCATGAATCTATTAACTCATCTGATTTATATACACCTATAACAATATTTGTATTACCAACATCAAATACTAAAATCATTTCTACACCTTCTTATCATCTGTTAATTATATTATCTCCCTTTGCTTTTTTTATAAGCCTTACAACCGTATAAACTATAATTGCAGATACAATTACTTCTGCTGTTCCATTAACGCTGGCTACTCCTAAAACAACTGACAATGGTAGGTAGCCTAATAGGTATATCATAGTCAGGACACCTACTGTATTTGTGGCTGTTCCTATAACCGCTGCTGCTATTGTACTTTTGGTAAGACGAAAGGTCCAATAGGTTGTTAATCCGATAAACAGCCTTGGTAAAATTGATACTAATGGATCACCCATAAAAGCTGGTGTTGCCCTCACAAAGCTTGTTATACCGAAAATTAGCCCAACAAACACTCCTATTTCTGGCCCTGCGATAATGGCTGCAATTATAACTGGGATATGCATTGTAGTGGCACTCAACCCTGCAAAAAAGGGCAAAGGTATATAGCCTAAAAATGGTGTGACACTTAATACAACAGATAATGCACTCAACATCCCTGCTACTGCCAATTTTTTAGTAGTAATTCTTTTTTCCATTTTTACACCTCCGTTCCAGCTCATTTAAGATGCTGGTCTATTAATAGAAAACAATCAATAAAAGTCTGACTCTAATGATGTCAGCTAATTTTACCGTAACCATTCTAACAGTTTATTAACCATTATGCAACTATTATATTTTTTAAAAGGCATAATATGTTTAATATTTGTTATATATAGGTTATATATCTATATTATGCAAATTTTGTGCCATATTTAAGTTATAGAAAAACCCCTCATAAATGAGAGGTTTTTATTATTGAATCTATTTATTATCCTTCAAGGTTTTTAGCTCTTCAATAAGGGCAGGTATCACCTTATTAACATCACCAACTACACCTACATCAGCAACCTCAAAAATAGGTGCTTCGGGGTTTTTATTTATGGCAATAATAAATTCAGACTCCTCCATGCCAGCTACGTGTTGTATTGCTCCTGATATTCCACACGCAAAATATACTTCAGGTCTTACAGTTTTACCTGTTTGGCCAACCTGGTAATCTCTATCTAGCCAACCTGCATCTACAACTGCCCTAGACCCAGATACCAAGCCTCCTAGTTCCGTTGCTAGTAGTTTAAGGCTTTCAAAGCCTTCAGCCTTACCTAATCCTCTTCCGCCTGATATTAATACTCCAGCCTCTTCTATTTTAACCTTTTGCTTTTTCTCTTTAACTATTTCTAAAATCTCAATATTAATGTCGTCATTGGACAATTTGGGTTTAACCTTTACTATTTCACCTTTCCTTGTGGTGTCCATCTCCATTTCCACCATTACCCCTGGTCTAACCGTTGACATCTGTGGTCGGTGGTCTGGACAAATGATGGTTGCCATAATATTCCCACCAAATGCAGGTCTTGTCATTAGTAAACTCTTGGTTTCTTCATCTATTTCTAATGAAGTGCAATCTGCCGTTAGTCCAGTATAAACTCTTGCCGACACCCTCGGTGCAAGATCTCTACCTATGGAGGAGGCTCCTATTAATACTATATCAGGGTTTTTCTCCTCAATCAGCTCTGACATAACCTTTGTGTAGGGCTCTGTCATATAGATTTTAAGCAGTGGATCCTCGGCTATTATTACCTCATCAGCTCCGCAATATATTAACTCCTGAGCCTTTGAGGCTACATTGTCACCCATTATTAATGCCGTTACCTTTGTTTCTAGCTGATCCGCCAGCTGTCTGCCTTTTCCCAAAAGCTCTAAAGATACTTTTTGAACTTCTCCGTCTCTTTGTTCAATAAAGACCCATACACCTTTGTCCATATTCTTATTCAAAGGAACTCCTCCTATCTAAATAATATATTTTTCTCTTAACTTATCTACAATTATCTTTGCTGCTTCCTTAGCCTCAACATTATATTGTTTACCAGCTGACTTCGCACCCTTTGTAAAGGATTTTTTTACTTTAGTTGGAGAGCCTGACAAGCCTAGATTATTATGATCAACCTCTATATCCTTAAGGCTCCATACCTCTACCTCTTTCTCACGATAAGAGTCAAATATTCCTCCAACACTCATATACCTTGCCTCATTCATTTCCTTCAGGGTTGTAATTAAGCAGGGTGTTTTAACTTTAATTAAATGGTATCCATCCTCAAAGACTCTTTTTAATATAAGGTCTTCACCATCTACACTCAAGTTCTCAACATATGATACTTGTGGAAGCTTTAAGTGTTCGGCAATTTGGGGTCCTACCTGTGCAGTATCCCCGTCAATTGCTTGTCTTCCTGCAATAATTAGGTCATAGCCAAGCTTATTAATAGCTGCTGCAAGGGTACATGATGTTGCCCAAGTGTCAGAGCCTGCAAATGCCCTGTCTGTCAGTAAAATAGCTTTATCCGCCCCCATTGCAAGGGCTTCTCTAAGGGCAACATCTGCCTGCGGAGGCCCCATTGTCAGTACAGTAACATGAGCATTTTTTTCATCTTTAAGCTTTAAAGCAGCCTCTAAGCCACTTTTATCATCTGGATTAATTATACTTGGTACTCCTTCACGGATAAGGGTACCTGTTTTAGGATCTAAACGAACCTCTGTTGTGTCTGGTACCTGTTTAATACAAACTATAATTCTCATTCTAAAACCCTCCCTATTTCAATAAATTAGCTGCTATTACCATTTTTTGTACTTCAGATGTACCTTCATATATTTCGGTAATCTTGGCATCCCTCATCATTCTTTCAACTGGATATTCACGGGTATATCCGTATCCTCCATGTAGCTGAACTGCCTTTGTAGTAACCTCCATTGCAGTTTCAGCTGCATATAGCTTTGCCATTGCTGCTTCACGTGAGTAGGGCAATTTATTTTCTTTTAGGAAGGCGGCTTTATAAACCAACATTCTAGCTGCCTCAATTTTAGTCTCCATTTCAGCAAGCTGGAACTGTGTATTTTGGAAATATGATATTGGTTTTCCAAACTGTCTACGTTCCTTCACATAGTTTACTGTTTCATCAAGTGCACCTTGTGCTATGCCTAATGCCTGAGCAGCTATACCAATTCTGCCTCCATCTAAGGTTTTCATGGCTATAGAAAATCCTTTGCCTTCTTTACCTAGCATATTTTCCTGTGGTATTTTACAATTCTCGAATATTAATTCACAGGTGGATGAGCCTCTAATGCCCATTTTTGCTTCCTTTTTTCCTATAGTAAAGCCAGGTGTTTCTGCTTCAACTATAAAGGCTGAAATACCTCTAGTTCCTTGACTTTTATCAGTCATCGCCATAATTATATATATATCTGCCACACCAGCATTTGTTATAAAGATTTTCGAACCATTAATAATATAGTGATCTCCTTCTTTAACGGCTACAGTCTGTTGTGCAGATGCATCAGTTCCTGCATTGGCTTCTGTAAGGGCGAAGGCCCCTAGCTTTTCACCCTTTGCTAAGGGAATAAGATATTTTTCCTTTTGTTCCGTTGTACCAAATTCATAAATTGGTGCTGCACAAAGGGATGTATGGGCTGATACAATTACCCCAGTAGTAGCGCAGGCTTTAGATAAGGTTTCTACAGCTAAGGCATAGGATAAAATATCCCCTCCTGCCCCTCCATATTTTTTGGGAAAAGGAATACCCATAAAACCGTATTTATTTAATTTTTCTAAGGTTTTAACTGGAAATTCTTCAGTCTCGTCAACCTCCTCAGCTAAAGGCTTAACTTCTTTTTCTGTGAACTCATTATAAAGCTTTAGTAGCATTTCATGTTCCTTTAATAGATTAAAATTCATTATTCAGCCTCCAATCATTTAATGATACATTGTTATTTTGGTGGTAATACTGTTGCCACTCCCGAAAGAACAACTTCATTGTTTTGGTTTTTACATTGTGTGTTTAATTTAACACGATTCTTTTCTTCATTTATTTCTATAACCTCAACCTCAGCAGTTATAGTATCTAGGAATTTAACTGGAGCAGTAAATTTAAGGTCTTGACCTAGATAAATTGTACCAGGTCCTGGCAGTTGGTTCCCCAAAACTGCAGAAATAAGCCCTGCCGTCAGCATACCATGTACAATTCTTCCCTTAAATATGCTTTCTTTAGCATATACCTCATTAATATGTGCAGGATTAAGATCTCCAGTTATTCCTGCATACATATAAACATCGGTTTCTGTTATTGTTTTTTGGAATGAAGCTTTATCTCCAATTTTTATTTGATGGATTGTTTTACCCTTCATAAGAAGCCTCCTTTTATTTGTTTGTCATAATTAGTCGCAAGATATATGCCAACTTAGACTTATATTGATATTTATTTAACTAATTTTTTTAGTATTTTTAGGTATTCACTGAATTTATCATGCTAAAACCAGTATAATTACTATTTTGCTATAGTTTGTTTGTTAATATTTTAACTTTATTTTTGTCAGCAATATAAAAAAACCCCATTTTGTGTTCATTTATTGTACACTAAGTGGGGGGTAACAATAGAATAATTGGATTATAAATTATGTATTTTTTTTGGACACTGTTTAAATTCTTGACACTTTATCTTTTAATTATTAGTGATGTACCCATTCCACCACCTATGCAAAGGGTGGCAAGACCATATTTCGAGTCACGCTTTTGCATTTCATGAATAAGGGTCACTAGTATTCTTGCACCACTAGCACCAATAGGATGCCCTAATGCGATTGCTCCACCGTTAACATTAACCCTACTAGAGTCCCAGTTAAGCTCCCTTCCAACTGCCAGTGACTGGGCAGCGAAAGCTTCGTTAGCCTCTATAAGGTCCATATCATCTATTGTCAATTTTGCCTTTGTAAGTGCCTTTTCAGTTGAGGTAACTGGCCCTATTCCCATAATTGAAGGATCTACACCTGAGTTACCGTAGGCTACTATTGATGCAATAGGTTTAATTCCCAAGCTATCTGCCTTTTCTTTAGTCATTATAACTAGAGCCGCAGCACCATCGTTAATTCCTGATGCATTTCCTGCTGTTACTGTTCCGTCTTTTTTAAAGGCAGGACGTAGCTTCGCCAACTTTTCAGCAGTTACTCCTGACTTCGGGTATTCATCTTGATCTACAACAACTGGGTCACCTTTTCTTTGAGGTATTTCAACTGGTACAATTTCCTCCTTAAATCTACCTTCTGATATAGCCTTTTCTGCCTTCTGCTGACTATTTGAAGCAAAGCTATCCTGCTCTTCCCTTGTAATATTAAACTGCTCTGCCAAATTTTCGGCAGTAATGCCCATATGATATTGATTAAAGGCATCTGTAAGCCCGTCTGCTATCATAGAATCATGTAGTTGATCATGGCCCATACGTAGTCCCCATCGGGCTTTAGAAAGAATATATGGTGCTTGACTCATATTTTCTGTTCCACCTACTACAACAACCTCATTATCACCAGCTATTATGGTTTGTGCTCCTAAGGAAACAGTTCTTAGACCAGAACCACATAGCATATTAATTGTGGTTGCAGGAACCTCTATTGGTATACCAGCTTTGACTGCCGCCTGTCTTGCTACACCTTGTCCTAGCCCTGCCTGGAGGATACAGCCCATATATACTTCGTCTACTTCTTTAGCCTCAATTTTAGCTCTATTAAGAGCCTCTTTAATTGCAATAGCACCCAGTTCCACTGCAGAAACACTTGCTAAGGCTCCACCATAGCTTCCGATTGGGGTTCTAACAGCACTCACAATTACAATTTCCTTCATTTAAAAACCTCCTCATAGCTTTTTATTGGAAAATGCAAAAATCATACCATATTTCTTGTCTTTGTTTTTCTCAACTCTTAACTCTTAACTCTTAATTTTTAATTTTAATCTTCAATTTTTCTTTGTCTTTATTTTTCTTAACTCTTAACTCTTAACTCTTAACTCTCAACTCTTAACTCTCAACTCTTAACTCTCAACTCTTAACTCTTAATTCTTAACTCTTAACTCTTAACTCTTAACTCTTAACTCTTAACTCTTAACTCTTAACTCTTAACTCTTAACTCTTAACTCTTAATTTGTATTTTTTAATTTGTAATTTT
>NZ_WBZC01000042.1 GCF_009017275.1 Alkaliphilus pronyensis
ATTTATGATACGGTTCACCGTAACACTCTAACATAGGGTTTACCTTATGTAACTGCGGTTTTTTATATTATATATGAATATTACTCTAAAAAACAAAAGACAAAGGAGTACCCTTCATAGACATTCATTATTCCTTACTTAATTATTATTTCCACGTTACTGGATAATCTAAATGTGAAGGTAGTTTTGTATTCCGATTCCCTTTAGCAGAATTAATTTGTCCTTGTGTTAAAAAAACTGCTTCTCTTAAATCTGCATTACTAAAATTAGCATCTCTTGTATCAGTACCTAAAAAAATTGATCCATTAAATATACAACTATCAAAATTAGCTGCAATTAATAATTTCATACTCAAGTCTAATCCACTCATATCTCTTTTCTTAAAGCTTTTTCCGAAGAATTCTGTAAACCTATTATTACCACTACTCTTAAAACACTTTATAACACATTCACAGACTTGCTTTAAAATGATATTGACTTTGTTTCTATAAATCTCCATATCAATATCAAGGATAATTTGTGGAATAGAATTGCATAAGGTTTCATTTTCATTGATTAAGTTTTGAATATCACTCCATAATCCCTTTGCTGGAATTATTATTTTTGACTCTTCTAAAAAGTATCGTATTTGATATAATTGAAAAATAATAACAAATACATCGAATATTTCTTTTGCTTGCTCTTTTGATGTCTGCCATGTCTTACCTTTATAAATAAATTGTGTTACATGCTTTCCTGCCCCAAAGCAATCGTATCCTATGCAGCCTTTCATATTACGCTTTTCTAATTCATTATGAATCTCACAACGATAATTATTTTGTAGCTTTGTACAAGGTTTACCAGCTATTTTATTTTCTGAAAAACCATCCATTGCTGAGAAGAATAATGCTGTACAACATAAACCGCTGCATCTTGCACAATCAACTTTTAGTTGCTCCATTCTTCCCTTTTTTTTTTCATGTATCTCCATATTGCAGTCTCCTCAAATTTATATTTCATAATTTAATCTCTAAATTACTATTTATAATGTATATTAGCACCACAAATCCTATTATAAATCATAGCTTTCTTTATGAATATTGTATATTAAAATCATTTTATCTACTTACTTGTAATACAATATTTTCGAATTCAAAAATCAGACTTAATCAAATCATATCAATACTTAGAGCTAAAAACCACCGTTACTTATGGTAGGGTTCACCATATCGCTGTAACTGCGGTTTTATAAGTCAAGAGATTACTCTCTTTTAACTAATAGGTGTGTAGATATCTAGTTCTGACTCTTCATCTCCTGGATTAAATCTTTTATCATAGTACTCGAAATCATATGATTTTACTGGTCCATATCCAGTTTCGGCAACCAAGTGCCATATATACATTTGAAAGTATCTCCTAATCTTTCAACAGAGCATTTGTGAGTAAAAACAGCATATGTGCTTTTTTCTACGGTTAGCCTTTCCATTTCTTCAACCTTACATAACAAGTTAGGATATCTTTTACTTTAGACACTTATTTACAGACTCCGTTCGATAGAGTTTAATAGTTATATTAGGTTTCAGATAGTTTCTTAATCTTTTCAACATGAGTCTTTACTACAGAAGAATTGTTCCCCATCATTCTCATCATTATATTTGCAAAAAACTTCATTGGTCTATTTGTTGTAGTATAAACCATATGAGTTTTGTCTTCATCAATTTTTTTTAAATCATATTTTACTGTTATATCAAACCAATCCCCTAGTTCAAACCCAATTTTATACATTTTTTTATTATTATCTTCCACATAATCCTTTACTTCAACTACATACTCCATAACTTTCCTACCTTCTTTGTATTCCTGAAGGTATCTAGAGCCAATACGTTTTTCAGTTTCTTCTATTACCTTACTTGATATAATTTTAGGATCCAACTTCTTTAAATTTTCTTCACTTCCATCAATTACTTTCCATACTGTCTCAATGGGCGCATTTATTTCTATTTCCTCTGTCCACGTTTTCATAAAGTTCCCTCCTAGACACTGCAATCCTATTTTAATTTTACCCTTTAAATACGTATAAAAACTTATTTTAATGAGACTAATTCATTATAACTCTACTTTGCTTTATATCTATCTTTGTTATTGAAAAAAGTAACATCCGCATATATAGCATAAATTTACCATAGTGCTTTACACTCTCCGGAATGTAAGATACTAAAAACAGGTGTTTAAAAGTTGCTTGTTGTAATCCAACGCTTGATTCTGAATGTGTTCTTGTTCATAATTCAAATAGAAAAGAGATGATTTATTTAAAAACCATCCCTTACTAAAATATATTGCATTCTTATACAACTAAAATACTATAAAAAGTGTACTTATTAAATATTTCGAAATGAACATCATTCTTGTCCAACTTTGATAGAAGCATTGTACCTTCAAATGCAGCTATTAATGCCTTAGCTTTTTCATGTGAATTTGCTACCTTTTCTTCCTCTAATACTTCTATTATCCATCTTTCTAAAATACTGTACCATTCTAAAAGTTTTAATCTAAATCTTTCATTCTCGTCTGATAATTCCAATATCAGGTTTCCTACAGGACAACCACGTTTCAAGCTAAGTTCAATTAAACGATTGAAGAATATATTAAAGAATTGATTTAGTCCTTCTATTGATTTTTCTACTAGATTTAGACAGTTGGTTGTATCAGCTATATAAAAATCCATGATAGACAAGCCTAGTTCTTCCTTACTTTTAAAGTAATGATAAAAAGATCCTTTAGGCACGTTCACTTCGTCAAGTATAGCCTTAATCCCAACATTATTATAACCTTTTTCATGTATAAGTCTTGCAGCAGTAAACAATAAAGTTTCTCTTTTACTCATCACGTCACCTTCACTTCCTATCGTGATAATTATAGAGAAATAATGCTTTATTGTCAAATCTTTAGTAGTTAAATATATCTACGTGACCAAATCCTAAGCTGTTATCAGTAACTTTAACTTCTTTAAGATCTATTCTAAACAAACTCATCATTGAAGGATCACCTGGTAAGTCTTTTAAAAATGGATATTTAGTCATAAGTAGTCCCATAGCCTTTTGCATTTCTTCAGGTGAATCTAACTCTGTTGTAACGCCTGTACCTCTTATGTATTGAATCTGAGCAAGTTCTTCAATAGAACTAGCTGTCTTATCTACAACTATATATACCTTGTTATTCTTAGCAAGCTCTTTAACTTTGTTGGTTTCTTTAAATGTAGTAAAGTAAATTTTTGATTCATCCTCTTCATCATTTGCAAAATCTACTGATCTTACATTTGGAAATCCATTTTCATCTAATGTAGCTAATCTTAACAATTCATGTGATTCTAGAATTTTTTTGATTTTATTTCTCATAATAATCCTCCATTCATAATAATTAATAGACCAGTCGTCTAGTTAATGATACAATTATTATCTCAACTTGTCAATATTGAATTTCAGAAAATTTATTAAAGTTTTAGTAGCAACATGATAATAGTACTCAGTAATATCTATAAAAACCCAATATAGCTCTATAGCCAAGTTTTTTGATTCTTCCATAAATTAAGTAATTAACTTACATCTTCTTCGAACATCCTTCGACTAAGTAAAATTGATTCTTTAAGGAAACCTTTTTAAGTCACTTCTTTTAAATGTCCATTCAGGAGTAGGGATTACCTCTTCCTCAAAGTTTAAAGAGTACCACGGGCTCAAGTCCCTGTCCATGGGATTTACTAATATCTGTGTCTCTTGAGCTGGCATGTAACTTTGGGCCAATAAAAATAATTTTTCCCCTGTAGTTTCATTGAATGCCATATCCACTACAATTACTGCGTGACCAGGACTACCTCCTTGAATGAAAAGATCTCCAATCTCTATCTCATTTATATCAACTGAGATTAATTCACTTTCTAATGAAATTGTACCCGCATAGGCATAAATAATATCCATATAACGCCTAAAGTCTTGATATGTATTTGAAGGTTCTGATCTTTTAACCCCAAAACTTCGATTCCCTTAAAAAGCAATGCGATACCCTTCCATCCATTTACTATAATCCACCCTAAATCCATTTGTAAAATTAAAGTGTATCTTATAATAGGAACCGATTCCATACAAATACTCTCCTCTAAAACGCATAATTGCATCCGCACACTGCTGTTGATCTCGATCACTTATTTCCATATCAACTACTGCCATGTAGACATTTGATTTATTTTTCTCAGCACCATTATAATAAAGCACTGGCGAGCCATGAGGCTTTAATGGGAGAGTTCTTAAGTATTCAGCAAAGGAGCCCACTTCCACAGTAACCCTTTGAAAACCTATGGATGGCAATATCCTTGTCTTAATGGTCCCTCCATCCTCCATGATAAGGGACTGCTTCGGCAACTGTGATTCTAGCATTTTATCTGTCTTCATTTCCTGATCATCAGTATTCGGCATTTCTCCATGAAAACCCCATACGCCAATAAAAAACAGAGAGCTAAGCCCCATCACAATAACCCCTACTACTAAAAGGAATGCATGCACATTGTCTCCCCACAATAATTTTGCACGAGCCACAAATAACTTGTAGACAAAATTTTCACTTCTTTTCAGTGCACTAACGAATGTAAAAAGACCTATTATCGCCATTAGTATTCACCATAAAAAATTAATTAATTTTCCACATTTTACTCTTATTTACTATTTCGCTCATAAAGACAAAAAACCACCGTTACTTATGATACGGCTCACCGTATCGCTGTAACTGCGGTTTTTAATTAGTAAAATAAATGAGTTATAATAAAGTAGGGTAACTAT
>NZ_WBZC01000043.1 GCF_009017275.1 Alkaliphilus pronyensis
CCTTAAGCACATAAAGGAAGCTTCATACACAGTAGTTTTAGATATAAAGGGCAAAATGCTTGCATCAGAAGAACTTGCTGACAAGCTTCAATCCCTAGGTGTAACCGGTAATAGCAATGTAGTATTCATTATTGGGGGCTCTTTAGGTGTATCCGATCAGGTGCTACAAAAGGCAGATTACAGGCTATCCTTTTCACCAATGACATTTCCACATCAGTTAATGAGGCTAATACTACTTGAGCAAACATATAGAGGGTTTAGGATAGTGAAGGGTGAACCTTATCATAAGTAACAGCGGTTTTTTCTACTACATGTGAGATAACTATTTAAAAATTGATATATAATTAAATGGTTAGTAATTAGAGGGGAGATAGTTATATGATTGAAGTGAATTGGGATATTTTTAATGCAAAATTTTCAGGTAGTACTAGAGAAAAATTTGAGTGGTTTTGTTATATGCTTTTTTGTGCAGAATGTAATTATAATAAAGGAATATTTCGGTTTTTCAATCAGGCAGCTATCGAAACAGAGCCAGTAGCCATAGATGGAGAAATAGTTGGATGGCAGGCAAAATATTATGATACTACTCTATCAAATCATACAGATGAAATTGTTCAAACTATTAAGAAGGCAAAAAAATTATATCCTGATATAAAGAGATTAATTATTTATTCTAATTCTGAATGGGCACAATATCGAGGTAATAAGCCTGCAGGATTAATTACGATTGAAGAAGTTTCAGAGCAAAATGAAGTGATAATTGATTGGCGTCTCAAATCGTTTTTTGAAAGTAAGTTTGTCACGGTTGATAACGAATCAATATCTAGGTATTTCTTTTCTTTAAACGAAAATGAATTTGATGAAGTAAATAGACGTATCAATCATACTAAGAATCTTTTATCAGAAATACGTAGTAATATCCAATTTAAAGATTGTACTATTCATATTTCTCGTACTGATATAATAGATGAATTGTTAAGATCTGAAGATCAAATAATAATTATTAGTGGAACTGGTGGTGTGGGGAAAACAGCAGTAATAAAGGATTATTATGATAGTTGTAAAGATGTATCTTCTATTTTGCTATTTAAGGCAACAGAGTTTGAAATAACAAGTATAGATGCACTTTTAAAAAGTACTAGTCTTGATTCTTTCTTCAAAATGTATGAATCGGTTAGTGAAAAGGTAATAGTTATTGATTCAGCTGAAAAACTTATAGATATAAAAAATACAGATACATTTAAGACATTCTTATCAAGGGCAATTAAGGATAAGTGGAAAATCATTTTTACTTCAAGAAATATGTATGTTAAGGATTTAAATAATGAATTCTTAGATCTTTATAATATGTTACCTAAGAACATTCACATAGATGAATTGACATTAGATGAACTTGAGCAATTAACAGATGATTATGGTTTTATTTTACCAAAAGACTTTAAACTGAATGAACTAATAAGGAATCCGTTTTATCTTAATGAATACTTAAGATATTATCAAGAAAGTGATCAAATAGATTATCAGACGTTTAAAGAAAAGTTGTGGGATAAGAATATTAAAAAGAATAAACCAGCAAGAGAACAATGGTTTATGAAAGTTGCTCGACAAAGGGCAAACTCAGGACAGTTTTTTCAAATGTTTGATACTGAGACTTCAATTTTGGATAAAGAACTTATACCTGATGGTCTAGTTGGCTATGAGACAGCAGGATACTTCATTACACATGATATATATGAAGAATGGGCATTAGAAAGAATTATCACAGTGGCATTTATAAGAGCAAAAAGTGTAGACGACTTTATTAAAGAAATTGGGAATTCAATGCCAATGAGACGTGTATTCCGCAACTGGATGTCTGATAAGTTGTTTCATAGCTCTCCAGATGTTGGATTCTTAATGGACGGAATTCTTAGAAATGAAGATATAGAAGTTTATTGGAAAGATGAGTTAATTGTTTCGATATTATTATCTCCATATGCTGATAAATTCTTTATTAAATATAGTGATATTATATTAGCAGATGAATTGAATATTTTAAAGCGTATTGGTTTTCTATTAAGGTTAGCATGTAAAGACCTTAATGATATTTTTATGGGCAAAATTGGCGGACAGAAGTTCGACTTATTCAATGCATCTTTTGTATTTACAAAGCCACATGGTGAAGGATGGGTTGCGTTTATTGAGTTCATTTATAATAATATTGCAACTATTGGTATAGAGAAACTTTTTTTTGTGATACCAATAATCAACACTTGGTCTGGTATGCCAGGTAAGGGAACTGAATTTGCAGGAAAAATTGCATTAGAACTATATGAATATAGCTTTAAAGAAGAAAGGTTCTATATTGGTAAAGAGAATGAAGAAGAGTTAATAACTACAATCCTTAAGTCTGCAAGTGAAAATAAAGATGTCATTATAAAAATCATTGATGAAGTAATTGAGAACAAATGGAAGCTAAGAAATGATCCATATAATGCGTTATGTAGAGCAATGATAAGCAGTAAACACAGTGCTTATACTGCAAAAGTGATTCCGAAAAGTGTATTAAAGATAGCTAAGTTATTTTGGCTAGAATCAGATGTAGAACGTTCTAATCGCTTTTATAATTACTCATCTATGCGAATTGAGCAGAGTTTTGGGTTATCATCAATATCAGATAGATACTTCCCTTCTAGTGCGTATCAAACACCAATGTATAATATTTTGCAAATAGCTCCTTATGAGGGAATAGATTTCATTATTGATTTAATGAATGAATGTGTCGGCGCGCTTAAAGAAAGTGGCTTTGATAACGATATTAGGAAAATACATATTCAACTTGACAATGAAAAGACTAGTGAGCAATACATAAGCAATTGCATATGGGGGATTTATAGAGGAAATGGATCTCCAGTAAGTCCAAACCTACTTCAATCTCTTCATATGGCTTTAGAAAAGTATTTACTTGACGTTACAGAAAAGACTGATGATAAAATACTTATCCCTTTATTTAAACATATGTTGATGAAAAGTAATTCTGCATCTATAACTGCTGTTATTCTTAGCATTGTATTAGCATTTGCAGAAAAACTATCAGAAATCGCTGTGATTCTTTTTCAAACGTATGAGATCATTTACTATGATCTTGGTAGAGCTGTAGGAGACAGATCTATAAAGACTTTGTATTCAATTGGTTATGGACTGAATAGGGAGCATGACATTTATCAAAATGAACGGATAGATACCTGTGAGCAAAAGCACAGAAATAATACTTTGGAAGGTGTTATTGTTTATTACCAGTTTTTTATGCCAGCAGGTTCAGATGAAGAGAAGTTCAAAGAACGACAGGAAAGAATATGGGAAATACTAGATGATTATTATAAAGAATTTGAAAGGGAAGATTATAAAGATGGTACCACAAAAGAATTAATAATAAGGAGGATGGATAGACGTATTATGGAACCGAAGCTTGAAACGGTTGATGAAGGAGTATTAATCGATTTTAACCCTCAACTTCCAGAAAAAATAACTGAGTATACTGATATAGCAAAAGAAGAATCTGCTAGCAAGACAAAGTATATGAGATTAGATCTTTGGGCAAAGATGAAGTTAGAGAATAATCAAAAAGCGGATGAGTATGAAGAGTATAATTCACATCCAGAGAAAGCTTTAGAAGAAGTAAAACAGTATATGGTTGAGATGAAACAAGGAAAATTTGGTGAGTATGACTTAATCTATAGAGCTTTACTACCGAATGTTTTTTCGGTATTAATTATTTATTACTCTGATATATTGAATCAAAATGATCTTGTTTTGGCAAAAGAAATTGCAATAAGTACTTCCTTAGCTCCGATACAGGCAAATTATGGATACCAAATGGGCGATGGTGTAGAAGGTGCAGTAAGTGCCATTTCATATTTGTTCGGTAAAGTAGATTCGGATGATGACTTGATTTTACTGCTATTGTTGATTCTATTAAATCAATATCCATTAGGTATGTACAAACGTATATGTGATTTTGCCATTGAATCGATTAATAACATATTGTGGCAACGATACCCAGAGATGGCAAAAAAAATTACTCTATGTTATTTGTATATTGCGTCTAAATTTGACGAGTTTATTCAGACAAAAAGGAGTAATCCACAGTATTTTAGAGGAGATGAAAGAAATATCATTTATATGGATTTCGTTGAATCTCATGAGGAAATGCTAGAAAAGTTAATTACATCTGAAAACAAAAATATTACTGTTAAAATAGTAGACCCAACTTTGACAATAGTTGAAGTAGTACTTTCTTTAATTCCGTATGATACTCAAGATGCTCAGTTGCTTGATATTGTAGAGAATCTTATCAAGGAAATAGCAGAAGAGGTTTTTCAAGAAAGCCAATCCCATGAGTATACGAATAAACACAAATTATTGAAAGAGTACAGTAAATTCTTGTTAACAAGAGATGTATATGAAGTAGATAGATTTAATAGCTATTTTGTGAACAGCTTTGTATTCAATAGAGAATCAGGATATCTTTTTGATCAACTACTATTGGCAGAAGATACGATGAATAGATTCGATACATTTTGGAAAGTTTGGTGGACATATTTTGATAAAATTATTGAATGTTCAAAAGCTGGAGTACCCTTCTACGGAAAAGAAGTCATGCAAACATATATTTTGGCATTTAGATATTGGAAGAGTGGCGCTACTGAATGGCATAGTTTGAAAGTGGGAAACAAAGACTTTTATACACGGCTTACGACAGAATTATCACATATTCCAGAAGTGTTAGCGGGAATTTCACATCTTCTGTATTCTATAGGTTCTTTATTCCTTGAAGATGGAATTCCATGGATATCATCAATGATATTGAGTAATCAAGAGATTCATATCAAAGAAATGTCAGCTAATACCATTTTTTACATCGAAAATATAGTTCGAAAGTATGTCAATGTATATAGAGAGGTATTGAAGACTAATATAAGAAAGAAAGAGGAAGTTCTTGTTATACTTAATTGCCTTGTTGAAAAGAACTCTGAAGTTGCATATATGATACGAGAAAGGTTAATATAAAATCTAAGTATTAATATTTAATAATCTATTAATACAGTTTAGAAAAAACCGCAGTTAGGTATGGTACGGTGAACCGTATCACAAGTAGGGACAAACGTTTTTAAATTCTCTTTTTTAGCGGAAGAATTTAGGTATTCCAACACGTCCGCTTCATCAAATGCTAATACAATCTTTTCAACTGTTCTAGTTTTAAACTCATCAGACTGCTTTATTCTAATTTCTTTGATTAATGAATGAAGCAGTTTTTTTCTTTCCTCTGTTGTTGCTTTTTCGAACAAGGTTTTAAAATGTTTAAGTGCCAACGTTAAAGACTCTATTGTCTTGTCTTCTCTTTCGAGTGCCTTAATTCTGTAATGAGCTTCTTCTAATTCATCATTTACATAGCTCATTTCTCTATTAGTGTCTTCTATGATGGCAAGAATCTTTTCTTCTTTTAAAACAGCTAATTTTTTCGGGTCTCCAAGATGCTTGTAGTAAAGACTTTCAGTTGTTTTCAACTCTTTAAGTCTCTTATTGAGTTTGATGATATCCTTTTCATATCTATCTGTGTTTGGTTTGTTTTTATCTCTTGCTTGTTCAGATATAACATCGATTAAGTTAGGGTTAGACACAAACTCTAACAATTTTTCTATTGCATATTCTTCGGTTTGCTTTGCATCAATTAAATTAGGTTTGCAGACAGAAGTGTCTTTGTTGCTGTAATGACTACATATATAATAGCGATACATTTTCCCGTCGGGGTGTTCCTTAGATTTCCTTTTCACTCTATGAGCTACCATACTTGCACCACATACAGGGCATTTAGGAAGTCCAGAAAGTAGCCATTCACCTTTCCAGACTTTCGGATTAGCTTTACCGACTCTTGCTCTTTTATCTCTTGTTAATTGCCATAGTTCTTCTGAAATGATAGGTTGATGATGATCGGATTTAACAAGAGTATAATTAGGATTGTTGTTGTTCTTTCTTTCCTTGTTCCAATCCTTACGAACACCATACCTAATATAACCCGCATAAAGTGGATTATCTAAAACAGATTTTACTGTTGAGTGTGCCCAAGTGTTCCCTTTCTTGGTCTTAATACCACGAGTGTTCAAATGTTTTACAATCCTGTTGTAGCCATAATCCTCATAGACATATAGTTCAAAGATTGTCCGAACCCTTTCAGCTTCATCTTCATTGATTATTAGTTTCTTATCTGCACTGTCATAACCTAGAACTATACCACCACCCCAAAGTCCATCTTTGGCTCTCTTTTGCATACCATCTTTTGTATTAGCAAGTATAGTATGTCTTTCCATTTGATTAACTGAACCAAGTATTTCAGCCATAAACCGACCAGTCGATGTGCCTGTATTTACGCTATCTCTTAGTGTAATTAGCACAATATCAAGTTCATCAAGATAAGTCATAAGGGAAGTAAGGTCATTTAGGCTTCGACCTACTCTTGAAAGAGTCCAAGCCATCACAGCATCAACTTTCTCTGAATGCTCGCTTATATACTCAATCATTTCTTGATACTTATATCTTTCATCTATTGATGAACCAGAAGCACCTGCATCGGTGTAGATACCAACTATATTATAGCCGTTTATTTTACAATTATCTTTTAGTTGGTCTAATTGGTTATCTAAGGAGAAGCCATCAGTTTGTTCAACTGTTGAAACCCTAGTGTATAGAACAACAATCTTTATGGTTTTTTCATACATATAATCACTCCAATATTAACTGTTTTGCATCTTCAATTCTTTGTTTCATTTCCTCTACATAGCCTTCATTTAAGGTCTGCCAATCTACGTCCCAATAGTCTGAGGAAGACACTATTGACGGTGAAACATTAAATAGGATTTCATTTCTCAATAAGGACGCTGGAAAATGTTCTTGACTATCAAAATCCTCATCATAATCAACAGCATATAGTCCCCAACAGTCATATATAAAAGGGTCGATAACTTTGAATACAAAATTATATGTCTCCCAAGATGTTGGTTTATCAGAGACAGAAGCAAAGTGCTGTATTCCATTTCTAAGCTTGCCAAACTCCTTGAACACATCAACATTTGGAAGTTCAATACCAGTTGATAAGTAAAGTCTTTCAGGTAAATCGCTCCATTGAATGGTCTTACCATTTTTAAACAAGTCTTCAATTGATACTCTATCACTTGTCAATTGCTTTGCTTTGGGTAATTGTTCAAATATCAATAAAGGGTGTTCTTCTGCAATTCTGGCTTTAATCAGTATTTCAGCAGAATGAGCTGCTTGAAGAACTGCTAAATCACTCCATGAGTCATTTAGCATATTCGAATAACCACTATGTCTATTAGCATGTGCCAAAGCTCCTAAGCCAAGTTGGAGCATATGTTCAGATATTCCTTTTAGGTTTACATTCATTTTTTATCTCCTCTGGAATAATTTTATCATATAACCGTATCTTATAGTAGGACAAACAAAATATTGCATTAAAAAAGACCACTTAGTTAGTGGTCTGGTTAGAATCTATGTCATACTTTTCAAGCATTTCTGAAATAGTTTTAACAAAAGTATCAATCCTTTCTTCTGTTGAAGACTTCTTCTTTATATAAAGCGGTTTGCTTGTTTTTCTCATAATCTTTTCCTTCCACCGCATCTGTCCTATTATGACACGGTCGCTGTGGAAGAAAAAATCTTCAATCAATATTAAATTCTTCTCATTTGAAGAGAAGTTCTTATATTATACAGTATTGGACAGAAAAAATCAAGCATTAGAAAGAAAAAGCTTTAAAAACAGTTGAAGTTGTGATAATCTATATTGATACCTTTTAAAACTTATACAAGATATAGTATAATTAATGTGGTTGATACACTATGACAAGTAAGGCGAATATATGTTCGCTTTTCTGATGATAATGCGATATACTATTATTAGAATGGAGTTGAGCATATGAAATATAATAAACTAGCTTCCCCAGTGCTTAAATGGGTGGGTGGTAAGAGACAATTACTACCAGAGATAAGAAAATATATCCCTAAGAACATTTCAACGTATTATGAGCCATTTGTCGGTGGTGGAGCTGTATTGTTCGATATACAGCCTAAAAAAGCCATTGTAAATGATGTTAATAGCGAGTTGATAAATCTATACCAAGTGGTAAAAGATGATGTTGAGGGCTTAATTAAGGACTTAGAGAACCATAAAGAGAAGAACACAGCAGATTACTTTTACGAAGTTAGAGCCTGGGACAGAGACAATGCAATTTATAGTTCTCTGACAGAAGTTCAGAGAGCTTCAAGAGTTCATTATCTTAACAAGACTTGTTATAACGGATTGTTTAGAGTTAATCTTGCAGGACAGTTTAACTCACCTTATGGAAGATACAAGAACCCTAATATTGTAAATGAGATTACACTAAGAGCAGTAAGCAAGTTTTTCAATGAGGGTAATGTTGAGTTTAGAAATGGTGATTTTGAAGATGCAGTTAAAGGCATTAGAAAAGGTGCTTTTGTATATTTCGACCCACCTTATGACCCTGTTTCAGATAGTGCAAACTTTACTGGTTATGCAAAAGGTGGATTTAATAGAGATGAACAGATTAGATTAAAAAATCTATGCGACAAGCTGAATGCGAGAGGTGTAAAGTTCTTACTTTCAAATTCAGCAACAGATTTTATATTAGACCTCTACAAGGATTACAAAATTGAGATTATCAAGGCAAAGAGAGCCATTAACTCAAATGGTAATGCAAGAGGTGAAGTTGATGAAGTGTTGGTGAGGAATTATGAGTAAGCCTAAAACTAAAAATGATAAGGCTTGGGAGCAACTATTTGATAAGTATAATATTGCTAGAAAAGTTGAACGTGATGGTGTCTTTGAAATAACAGCAAAGCAAATAAATGAGTTTAGAGAAGCTAGGCTGATGACGAAATTTGACCATAGAAGCAACTTGCCAATCTTATTCGATGAAAACAATCTTTCTATACTCCCTATTACACGAGGGAGTTATGTTATATCGAATTTTGAAGCCTATCATAATTTTGAAAAACCATCAACAGAAATCATTAGGGCAACTGCCCCTGATTTCATACATAGTATTGATTTTGAGAATATAACAAGTGAAGCGACAGCGATAAATGTCGCTTATCTATCTGGTATTTTAGCTGATTTTACAGGTGAAGAAACATTGCTTCCAACGGTTAATGGTAGAATGAGTTCAGAGTCTTTCGATTTTAATATTTACAACAGAGCAAACGATCGACTTCAAAACATTGCTGTTGTAAATTCGCAGATTGAGATTGATGGTGGTTTTGAGGGATTTGATTCACTTACTCTACTCGAAGCAAAGAACTCTTTGTCTGATGATTTCTTAGTAAGACAGTTATACTACCCATTTAGACTATGGCAGAATAAAGTTGGAAAACCTGTTAAACCTGTCTTCCTAACATATACAAATGGTGTGTTTAACTTATATGAGTATGAGTTTCAAGATGCTCAAAATTATAACTCATTACTGTTAGTAAAGCAACGGAACTATACACTGGAACAGGAAGAGATAAGTTTTGATGATATACTTTCCTTATTGGAACAGATTCGATTTTCACCAGAACCAGATGGAATTCCATTTCCACAGGCTGATAGTTTTGATAGAGTCATTAATATATGTGAGCTATTGTTTGAAAACGAGTATCTAACAAGAGAATATATCACTTACAATTATGACTTTGATATCCGACAAACAAACTATTATACAGATGCTTGTAGATATCTAGGTTTGGTAGATAAGGATAGAGACCGAGAAGAAGGAGTCAGATATTTTTTAACTGATAAAGGTAAATCAATATTTAGGTTGAACTTAAAGAATAGAAACTTGGCATTTGTTAAGTGTATTCTTGAAATGCGGGCATTCAACTGGACTTTCAGAGAATACTTGCAGAACTTAGAAATGCCTGTCAAATCAAGAGTTGTGGAAATAATGACAGAAGCCGAACTTCAAAACATGAACATGAATACCAAAGGAAGAAGAGCTTCATCAATTACTGGTTGGCTAAACTGGTTAATTGATTTAACAAGATGATGAATGAAATCATCAATGTTATAAACAATTGATTAAGACTTGATGAACCGTTTCACCAGTAGTGGTGAAAGAATTAATCAAAATGATTAATGGTTTCATCACTCTTTAATCAAGAAGCAAAGGAGTTGGTGAAAAGATGAATCAAGAGTTGTTTAATAAGTGGATGAGTGAAGCTACTTACACTGGTGAAACTCTTATAAACACTTACGTTCAAGAAGATTTATATGTTGCACTATTAAAGCTTGATGATGGTAGATATTGTGAAAGATTTTATGAACAAGATAAGGTGTTTCCACATTGCTTTAAAGTGAAAGACCTAAATTACTTGTCCGAGGAAGAAGCTGATATTATCATATCTTTCGAACAAGCCAAGAATGGTGAAACCACTGGTGCTATGAATGTTGAAGAAGCACAAGCATATCTTCAAAAGCTTATGAATGAATAATTTTATAAGACAAGAAAAATGACTAACCTCATTGTTAAGATTATACAATCATAACAGGAGGTTATTTTTATGGAATGGATTAAATCAGATGGAACACGTTTAGAAATGTCAAATGAGGGTGCTACATATACAATTATTCAGAAGTATAAGAATTGTAGTTGTAAGACTGTGGGAAAAGGTGAAAATCATCTTGCAAGACATTGCAGAGCTAAAAAGATTTGTGGTGAGAACTGCCTAAGGTATAGGTATAACAACTTATCTTAACAGACTAAGAGAATCACCGAAAGGTGATTAGTGATATAGCGAAAAATGGCTGCTTAAAGCAGTCATTTTTTTTATGCCCTTTTATACATTTTCTTTCTAATGCCAGAGTTGATTAATGACATGAAGATGATCGAGTCAGGCATAAAGAAAGTTATTATATGAGATTTGGAATAAATCATATTGAAGACACATATCATGTTATGTAAGCCGTTTTATATGGTGGTATAAAATGAAATCTTGAAATTTTGTTGAAATATAGCCAAATACTAAGAAAATGAGGTGTTAGATGTTTGCTCTCCTCCCCCCCCCCTCTCCTCTCTCCCCCCCCTCACTCCACCATTGCAAAACGCTAACGCATTTTACAACCGTCCTAAAAGTGTCGGAAATCCTTCGGAGTTTCCTAACTTTTTTAACGGACTTGGTTCCATTCGGGAGAGCACTTGCCATAAAGGTAAAGGTGAAATTGAGGTTAAAAGTGGCAAGTTTATTTCAACAAAATTCATATATTTTCACAGCATAAAGGGGGTATTAGCGATGGCTAAAAAAGATGAAAGATATTATCGGAAACAGTATAAAAATCAGAAAATCCTTAGGAGAGATAAAGAGACTTTAAAGGCAATGACAAAGTGTCATTACTTAGCAAAAGAGCATTTTGACAGAATGAAATTTTCTAATAAATCACTTAACAGATTTCTAAAAATGGGTGTTATTGAGAGTGTGGAAAAGATTGATAAGCACTCCAATGATACTGTTCAACTTTATAGATTAACCGATTATGGTAAGGACTACTATCGAAGAGAAATTAATCCACAGGAAAGTTTTTATTCATCTACGGGGCATGAACATGATTTAAGAGTAGCTGATGTTTATACTGAATTATACTCCACTGGTGTTCCTTTTGAATGGAAAACTGAAAGAGAACTTCAACAAGATTTCAAAGACAGAATAGATGAGATTAGGGAACGTGATTATAACCAAGCAGAGCAAATGCTGAATGACTATCGAGCTGGTGTATATTCATCACCAGACTTTGCCTATTCAATAGGAGGTGAAACAGTTATGGTCGAGGTTATAACTGGTAGTGGCACATATACTGAAAGTCATATTCAAGCTAAAACAGATTTTGGAAACCAATTAGGACATACAGTCCAGTTTATAAAATAGGAGGTATAGCAATGAAAAATAAAGAGACAACTGTTAAAAAAGAAGCAGTTAAAGAGAAAGAAACAATTGAAGACCTACGCAATCAATATGAAGAATTGAAGTTGAAGCTTCAAATTGTAAAAAAGGAAGAAGCATTAAACTCATATCAGGCTAAAAAATCAGTCAGAGAAGCATACACAAAGAAGAAGCTGACTGATGAACCAATAGATAAGAAGTTGAAGGCATTTGAGACTTTTGAAAAGGCTTTAATGATGATGTATTTCAAGTTCAATGGTATAGCAACGATTAAACAACTTGAAACACTTGATAAATCGAGCAAATTGAACTGGAAATTATTAAAGAAATATGGATTATGTAAAGTGGTAGAGATATATGATGTAGAGGTGTATATACTAAGTGCATTTTCATTAAACCATTTACTTGGGAGTAGTAAGCAGAAAACCATTAGATTATCCACATTAGGATTAAGAAAGCAACTATATCGGAACAACTGGAATATAAACAACTTTTATCATAAAGGGAATATTGAGTTTCCAGATGACTTATTAGCAGATGACAATAAGACAAAGCATTGGAAATATTTCAAAGAAACACATGACAAGCTGAATGTGAAATGGTTAGCATTTAACAATGTAAATTATCAAATGCTGATAGTTGATGAACAGATAAGAAGAACGTATCAAACAGAAACATCTGAACAGAAGAAAGTATTCAAGGATAATGCTACTACGTCTAAGGAGAAAATTGATAAGTTAATTAAGAGTGGTTCTGTTAAGGAAGAACGGTTTTATGATATAACTAACATAACCACAGTAGAACCATACAAGAGTCATATTTTATCTATGTATAAGCTGAACAGATTAAAAGATAGTTTTATAAGAAAAGCAACCAAAGGTGAGAAATTCAGTCCTTCAAGTGATGACATAAAAAACTATGCCCTAACAAGTATTGGTGGAAAAGAAATTCAACCCTATTTCTTCTTCGATTTGTTTAGAGATAGCTTTGTTAATGTTAATTTCACAGTGAAAAACAATATCGGAACACTATACTTTGATTATATTGATTACACTGATAGTATTGGTAGAAAAAAAGCCAAGGAGTTAATAAATAAAGTTGAAAATCTTGTTAATATTGCTTATACTATGTGTCCATTCAATGTTCAATTGAACATATGGACTTCTGAACGAAATGGTAAGAAGCTAGGAAAAGATAATGAAGTGAAAAAGTTGTTGTGGAACTCATCTGTTAAAATGAAATGCAGAAAATTTGATTATGGGTTTTAAATAAGCGATTATGTCCTTATCAGGATATGATCGCTTTATTTATGGAATAATTTTTTAAGAACAATACTACAATAATAGAAATACATAAAAAAAGTTCAGTCGGTTCATTGGAACTCCAATTCCAATCAAACTGGCTATCTTGATATAAGGGGTATCAAGACAACACTCACTGAACTATTATTAATACTATTATATGGGGTTTTGAGATAAACATTCATACTAAATGTGGAAATAATAAAACGGCGTGTTCAAGTCTCTTCTATCAAGGATTTGAACCTTTTTTATGCCCAAAATGATAACAAGATAAACATGAGAGTTTTTTTACAGATGCTATAATTTTTACTTATAAAAATGCAGGGGTATGCTCCAAAACATCTCCCACCGAGAGATTATTGTAAAGGTGATGTAGTAAGGTGGAATCGATGAAGCTGTGGATATAAAAGTATTTCTCATTACTCTTATATCCAAGAACGGTAAGACGCAACAAAGCCGTGCCTAAGCTGAAAAGACGCTGATTAATATAATCATACAGCTGGCGAAAAGTTCCTCCATGTGGGGTATAAAAGCGGGGGTCCGAATCTGATTTATCAGAGGATATTAGCAAGTGATAACATCTATAATTATGGAGTAATCCGTGCTTTCAGGGAATGCTAATGGTGGTTTAATAACTGCTCGGAATGAAAGCTATAAAAAGATGAGATAAGCCGTTGAGAGTTCATTATGAACAACGAATGGGGATTGAGAAACACAACTATGTTGTTATCATTTAGCCGTCTTTTATTTTTTCCTCGAACCAAGGGATAACTGCGTCCATTCCAGGGGATTGCAAGGGTATGAGGTTAGCTTTGGTAAGTCTTTTAGTAGGTTTCAGCTTCTCGATGATTAAATCACAGATTTAATTATCTTCAAGCTTCTATAAGTTTTAGATACATTCTTTCAAACAAATCAATTAAAAAGACGTTGGACAGCTAAACGAAGTGAAGTATAAACAAGATTAGCTGGACAATAAAATCTGAAAGATTTTACATAACAAAATACAATATCATATAGATAAACTATAATCCTTTTGGGATGGGGGTCTGGGGGAAACCCTTTTATGAATATTAATCAAAACGTATATATAAAGATAAAGAATAATCTAAATAATAGTATATATAGAATCAATAGTCTTTATATAAATAATAAGAAAATCAATAAGAATAATATTAAGAAGATTGATAATAAAAATGACGGTCATAGACCGCCCTTTTTACCTACATTCTTTACACCAAGATTGATTAGTAAGTGTAGTTGGATTCATCTGTCTAAACCCAAAATATCTTTCTAGTTCCTCTTTGGTATATGCAGTTTTTCCACACTTTGGACAAGTGTGGGGAAGTTTAATTGAACCTGACATTAGCTCACCTCCTAACAATCATTTTAACTCATAACCAAAGACCAAACAAACCCAAATAGCATCTTATCAATAACAATAAGATAAATAATAAGATTAACATTATTGATATTAATAAGAAAAGCCTTGCATTTGCAAGACTTTCATTATGCTATATACTTAAATAAATAACTAGGAAGACTAAGCGATTTCAAGGATAATATTTTGTATGTCCCTTAGGAAGATACGGTAAACCGTATCATAAATAACGGAGGTTTTTTGATTGGAGCATTGAAAATGCAGGGATGTAGTAATTTTGTATAATTGTATTTTAATTATTATCTTATGTGAAGTAAGGAAATAGGTTATATACTGGAGTGTGCTTATTTGGGTTATGATACGGTTATAAGACTGTAGCATAACCTAAATACAAATAATCATAAAGAGTTAGACGATAACAATTATTTAATAACAATTAATGACCATCTAGAAAACAGAAAGAGAATAAATGCAGGGGGGTTTATTGAGTATGGAAATAAATGCAATAAACATCAGAGGATTTATAGAGTATTTTAGGAATACCATTTGTGATTCGGAGAGAAAGGTTGTGGATTCAAGCAATTTTAATAATAAAAATAAGATATCTATAGATGATATTGTTATAGGTAAGGTTCATAGTAAAATATTTGATTATCTGTACTGGAAGAAAAATAAAAAAATGGACGAAGAAGTATCAACAGATGATAAACTAGAAATTTATCTTTGTCCAATTGTTCTAAGTATTGAAGCTATACATGGAGAGGATAGAAGTTCTTTACCCAAGAACATTATTCCAATAATGATATCAGCTATTTTAAATAAAGATGGTAGTCTTACGATAAATTCAGAGAAGTTTCCTTGGATTCCGTGGGAATACCTTGAGCCATCACTAAGTGAAATAACAATAGGTGAATTGAGTGTGTTAGATGAATATTTATCAAAATATAAACAGCCAAATGTGACAGAGTGCTGGAACGAATACTGGAATTATTGTAATCAATTGTTCAAAGCAGTTACAGGATACACTATTGATGAATATAAGCTGGATTACTATGTAAAAACGGATGGTTCTTATGCAGTATTGGATGATGAAATTATAGGAACAAGGGTACATATCAGTAAGCTTTATGATTTTCTATTAACAGAGGATAAGATAGACTATAATAAGCTAACAACCTGTTTTTGTTCGCTAAAGAAGGTACAAAAAGAAGTTATTGTAGATGGAAATAGTTCAATAGAAGACTCAATAAAGCATATAGCACAGGTTGGCAGTGAATTTCCGTTGTCTAAGTCACAGCGAGAATCAATACATTATTTTAAGAAAATAAATGAAGGTGAGGTTTTAGCTGTAAATGGACCACCAGGAACAGGTAAAACAACTCTCCTACATTCAATAATCGGCCAACTTTTCGTTGAAGCTGCACTTAAGCAGGGTGAACCGCCTGTTATTGTTGCAGCATCAAATAACAATCAAGCCGTGACAAATATAATTGACAGTTTAGGGCAATTAGGTAATGATGAGTATATTCTAGCTAAGCGATGGTTACCCAAGGTAACAAGCTATGGAATGTATATTGCTTCCGAAGGGAAAATTAAGGAGCAGGAAAGGAACGGCAAAAAAACATATCATACTCTAACTACTAACGGGAATGGCTTTCCTGGGGAAGTTGAAAATAAGGAATATATAGAAAAAGCAGAGAATATTTTTATTGAAAACTACAAAGCGTATGCTGGGGATTTAAGGAGCACAAAAATTGTAGATTGCAAAAACGCAATACACCAGCAGTTAAAAGATAAGATAAAATCTATCGAGGATGTAGTACACAGTATTTCTGTCTTTCAGAAGTTTAAAGAGTATGTTGAGGAAAAATATAAAGGGCTTGGAGAAGTAGAAGCATGTGTCAGGAGTCTAGAAAAGAGAATCCAAGCGCTCGAAATAAGTAAACGAAATCTGACTGCACTGGAAAAGGATTTTGTGATATTCAGAAAGTCATTGCAATGGTATATTAATGTATTAGAATTTATACCATTTATTAGGCGGAAGTCAATGATAGAAAACAAATTGTTTTTTGCCAAAGTAGATTGCTCAATAGAATTTCAAGAGTACTTTACAGATAAAGTAAAAGATAAGATTGCCGATGAATTATTGAATGTAAAAGAAGAGATTTCTAAGGTTAAGGAAGAACTTGAGAAGGTAAAAAAAGATATTAGGGATTATAATGACAAATGGAATAGAATAAAACATCATTGCGAGATAATTCAAGAAAAGCTGAAGGGAGTTAATGGGAATTATGAATTGACCAAGATAAAAATAGATTTAGACACATATAATTACAATACAATACTTGAGCTACTCGACGTTACGTATCGCTATGAAGCATTTCATCTTGCTGTCCATTATTTTGAAGCAGCATGGCTTATCGAGGTGTCTAACAATATAGAAGAAAATTATGAAGATAAGAAGTCAGTAGCGAAGCAAAAAGCTAAGTGGAAACGTCATGCTAAACTAACCCCCTGTTTTGTATCTACCTTCTATATGATACCTAAGTTTTTCAGTGCATGGCAAGGAAAGGAAGAATACTTATTTAACTTTATAGATCTACTAATAGTAGACGAAGCTGGACAAGTACCACCTGAAATCGCTGCTGCATCATTCACGCTTGCTCAAAAGGCAGTAATTGTAGGGGATACACATCAAATAGAACCTGTATGGAGTGTAACAGAAACTGTCGATAGGCAAAATATAGGAAAGTTCCTAGCATTAAAAGATCAAACAGAGCAGAATGCCATTATAGATTATGGCATTGCAGCATCATCGGGTAATGTTATGAAAATTGCTCAAAATTTGTGTAAGGTTTCTAAATATAATACAGTTGGTGGAACATATTTAACGGAGCATAAAAGATGCATTCCTGAGATAATTAACTATTGTAATGAACTGGCTTATGAGGGTATATTGGAGCCCAAGAGAGAAAATAAATTGAAAGATTATCCGTATGTACATATGGGACATATACATATTCAAGGAGTAGCAGAGAAGGTTAATACAAGTTGGAAAAATGAGATAGAAGCACAAGCTATAGTAGATTGGATATTAGATAATAAAAAGAGGATTCAAGACTATTATAGCACTGAAAAAGGTAATGTTCCTACAGTATCAGATTGTGTAGGAATTGTAACTCCATTTTCTGTGCAGGCAAAAACAATAAGAAAGCTATTAAAGGAAAATGATATGGATTCTATTACTGTTGGTACAGTGCACAAACTACAGGGTGCAGAACGAAATATAGTTATATTTTCCACAGTGTATACACGCGAGCATAGAGGGGGATATTTCTTTGATAAAAAGCCAAATATGCTGAATGTGGCGGTATCAAGAGCAAAAGATAGTTTTCTAGTGTTTGGGGATAAAGAAATATTAAATAAAGAACGGAAAAAAACGCCATCAGGATTGTTAGCAAATTACGTGCTATAAATTAGGGACTTAAACAAAAGTATTTAGTTTGGTAGGAGATGACTGAAAGACTAAAAGATATCGAACCTACCCTAGGGCAAATGTAAGCAAGAAAACTTGATATAATGGATAAAATCAAAATGAATAGCTCGGATGAAATCCCTTTTGAGCTAGTCAAAGAAACGATGGAGGATTTTATAAACTTCTGAATAGTGCAGATAAAGACCAAAGGAAAATGTTCCTACAGCTAATCGTTAATAAAATTACAGTGGGAGATAATAGAAAGATTGATACAATTGAAATACATTTCAACGAAACATTAAAAAACTTAATAAAATCCTTTTTAGGGAAAGAATCTTCGGACAATGAAGATTCTTCCCTTTCTTTTGTTTTTGCAATTGCTATATAACTATACTAACTTAAAATATTGTATGCTATAATTAACTAAAAGGGGAGGGAATTATATGGGAAAGATTGTAAGTTTAATAAACTTGAAAGGTGGAGTTGGTAAAACTACTACCACTGTTGCATTAGCTGAATTTTTAACTTTTGAAAAGAAAAAGAAAGTTTTAGTAATTGATTTAGATCCACAAACAAATGCAACTGTAATGTTGATAAATCAAGAAGTATGGAAGGAAGCTAATGACAACAAAAGAACTATTCATCAAATGTTCTTAGATAAAATAAATAACACTCAAGACTTCGACATACATAAATCTATAATTAAAGGTGTTTCAAGTGTTGGTATTGGAATTCTAAATTTAGATTTGTTACCATCAAGCATTGATTTACTTGATGTACAAGATAGAATCCCAATGATTAACCAATTGAATAATTTTGCACAAAGTCCTATAACTGTGTTAGCAACTTATTTAACTCAACAAATTATTGATAAATATGATTATATTTTAATTGATTGTCCTCCAAACCTAGGTGCTATTACCTTAAATGGAATTTACTTGAGTGATTATTACCTTATACCTGTTGTCGCAGACATATTATCTACTTATGGAATACCGCAGATAAAAGATAGAATAAATAAAGTCTCTGATAATATTAAAGCAATAAACAGGGCATATGATATTAAACCGTTGGGAATAGTAATTACTAAATATAGAACTCAAAGTAGAATGCATAGAGAGACTAGGGATGACTTAATATTACGAAGCAAGTTGTCTGAAACAGATAAAAGACATGTGCCAGATGTATTTAGGGATTATGTTAAAGAGACTACAAGAATTTCCGAAGCAACTGATATCGATGTGCAGATTAGTACTTTAAAACAGAAATATGGTTATAATCAAGAAATATATGATGCTTTTGAAAGCATTACCAATGAATTTATTGCAAGAGTGAAGTAAATAGAATGTGGAGGTGAATTCAATGCCTACAAAAAAAGAAGAAATACTGGAGATGATTAATTCTGGAAAAAGTGTTGAAGAGATTGTTCAATTAGGCTTTAATAAAAAATATGTCAAGGAAGTTATAAGAGGCTTGAAAAAACCAGAATTAAGCAGAGATGAAAATGATATAAAAGCTAAGAATCAAGATAATAGCAAAACTTTAGGAGATGAAGATATAGCTCAAATGCAAAAAGATATAAATGAAATTAAGAAACTACTGATTAGTCAAAATAGTGTATATACCAAAGGAAGTCACTTAGATAATAAGCTAGAAATAAAGAAAAAGCAATTAGAAGATACATTGAAAATACTAAATTTTATTATGGAAAATGAGCCGCTTCTTAATCATATCAATCTTAATGTAAATATTGCGATTTCAGATAATGAATCGAATGTAAAAACAGAAAAAGTAGATAATAATAATTTTAAGGATAGTATGGATATCAAGATAAATCCAATAGAATTATATAGGGAAAAAGGTGAAATTGCTTTGAAAGATATCCTTAATAACTTTGATATTGCTGTTTTAAAGGATATAGCTAGACAATATACTCCCGATGCAAGAGGCTATGTCTATAAATGGAGTGATGCTACTAAAATAATCGATTATATTATTGAAAGATCAAAAAATTTAGCAGAAAAAGGAAGCGTATTTGTTACTGATTAAGTTATGAGATTGTAGACAGACTTTGTTTACAATCTTTTTGTTTAAAAACCGCTAGTTCACTGGTACGGTGAACCTTACCATAAATAATTGCGATTTTTTCTAAGATTAAGTATTTTCAATATGTAGCCTAATGGAGTCAGGAGATTATCCCCTGACTTATAATTTTACCTACAAGTAGTATTGAATTAAAAGAATAAATACATATATAGCAAAAAACATCAAAACTCAAGATATGAAAACTGCTATTATATAGTTATAAGCCTTCCGGGAGGGAAAGAAAAGTGGATTATATTATTAGGATAAAAAACGCTTTAGATTATGTTGAAGAGAATCTTACAGAAGAGACTGAACTTAAAGAGATTGCAAATAAAGCATATTTTTCACTGTACCATTTTCATAGAATATTTGGAGCTATAGTTGGAGATAACATGAAAGAATTTATAAGAAAGAGAAGATTAACTGAGGCTAGAAATGACTTAATTGTGACTAATGATAGAATAATTGATATAGCCTTAAAATATCAATTTGGATCTCAAGCTGCCTTTACCCGTTCATTTAAAAAAATGTATGGGATGACACCACACCAGTATAGAAAAAATGGTACAAATTTAGTTTTATTTCAGAAAAAGAAGTTAACAGATATACAATTAAAACATTTGAATGGGGGAATTAACGTGGAACCTAAAATAATAGAAAAAGATAAATTTATGATAGTAGGAATAAAATACTATGGAAATAATCAAAATAATGAAATTCCCGAGTTATGGAACAAGTTTAACTCTAGAATGAAAGAAATAAAAAATGTGATAAATAGTAATGTAGCTATGGGAGTATGCGAGTTTGTAGAAAGCTTTACTGAAGAGAGTAAATTTACATACTTTGCTTGTCAAGAAGTGAATTCTTTTAGAAATATACCTGAAGGAATGGAAGGATTGACAGTAGAAAATAATAAATATGCTGTGTTTACTCACAAAGGGTCTGTTGAAAGATTAGGGGATACCTACGAATATATATATGGTACCTAGTTACCTAAGTCTGGTTATGAACCAGCAAACTCCCATGATTTTGAGTATTATGATGAAAGATTTAATTCAGGAAATGAAGATTCAGAGTTAGACATATACATACCAATTAGGCAATAGTAAGAATAAGGAAAGTAAAATATTACTTTACCCTTTCCCAGAGGATGATGTGTGATTTAAATAGTATAAAAAGAGTCAAAAGGAATATTCTTTTGACTCTTTTTGGGATTAAAACCGCAGCTATAAAGATACGGTGAACCTTACCATAAATAACTGCGCTTTTTCAGATGTGAGTAGTTTCAATATATACACACTAGCAAAGCAGAACAAGCCTATCCTTATTAAGTTAATAACTAGGGTAACTTGGAGGTACATTTAAATTATATACTAAGCTAATGGAACATTGAATACTAATGAAATTGGAATAAACATGAACATATTATATGCGATAGCGTAGGAGCAGATTACATTAACCATAAGAATTATAATTTAGAACTAAATGGTAATATTAGTATTATAAATCAGATAAATATAGATGTAACGGTAATTGCAGGAACAGGAGAAGAAACGGTTGAAGCATTACAGACAATTTCATCACATTCAAATGAAAAAAGGATTGATGGTAAGGTTACTGATTTAAAAAAATGTAAAAATGGAGATGGAAATGCGACCTTAAGAAGTGTATTTTCCTAAATGGGAATAAATATAAGGTAAATGGAATTTAAATAGAAATATATATAAGAGTACCTATACTGAGAAAGAAACTGAAAGGAATTTAGTACAAAGACTATAGCGTTATTAGTTCAATATGTGTAAACTAATACAAAACTTTTATGATGAGCCAAGTGAAATACACTTGACTCATTTTAAATTTACACATTTATTTAGATAGTCTTGGGGAGAATCCCTCAAGATTTTTTTGTGGTTCTAAAATTTATATAATAATCCATATATTTGTGGTTATTTGGATAAATATAATTTGTATTATAAATTCTCTTTTCAAAAGAATTATGGTCTTAAAATTTTATCTTCACAGTGTTTGAACATCTGGTTATCTACTCGACTATATAATAGATAATATTAAATGTAGTAGTTAACAATAAGTATTAGGGCTACATACTATGTAATAAATACTGGATACTACCTTAACTGTAATAATTAGAAATTGTAATGTGGGGGATGTAAAAATGAGAAGAGTAAATTATTTACCATATGTAAAGTGTGGTAAAGTGTACCAAGTTGATTTACCTAATAGATTAGATGAAAGTGAACCGCCAATTGTACTAGCAGAAGTCAATGTGAACACAAAGGACATACCAATGCCATGTATATTAGTCAAATTCTCTGAATTTATTAATTTTACCTTATTAGGATTGAATCCAAAATTTATTATTATTTACCGGTTAGTTAGAGAAGATAGATATTCAAGTTATCCACAAATTCTTAAAGAGTGGGAATTTGAATTTGAATCTTCTGAGATGCTAGAAATTGCTAATGTAGATACAAATCAACCAACTGTTCTTGATTATTGTGATTGCTTGGATATATATACTAGTGGCAGAATAACCTATAGGCTAGAAATTGTTCAAATTGAAACAAATAATGTTACAAGCTATGGTTTAACGAATAAAAGCTTTACAGCCACAGTTATAAATGGATTAAAGGAAGAGGGAAAAAGGCACAACTCTTATTTTCTAGATCGTAATCTAGGTTTTATACCCTATGTAAAATGTGGAAAAGTATTTAATCCTGTATTACCTATTAAATTAAGTAAAGAAGATCCACCTGTTATACTCACTCAATTAATAATTAATACAGAAAGAAATAATGATCTATGTATTCTAATCAATTATTCTAGTTTCGTTACCTCAATTTTAAAAGAGGATCACTTTAACAACTTAACTTTTAGATTAGTAAAAAGCTGTAGTGATTTCACTACCGAAGTTCTTAGGGAATGGCCTTTTAGAAGGGTATTTGTAAACAATACCAATATTAAGGAGCCCCTTGTATATGACTACTGTGAATGTTTAAATTCTAAATTTGATAGACATTGTACTTACACCTTCGCATTAGTTGAGGCTGAGTTGTCTGAAAAATCATTCTATAACATCAGTCAAAAAAGTATGACTGCTAAAGTTTATTTAGGAAAAGACCAGCAAGGATTATGTTAGCAAGGAGGGGCAGTAATGAAAATTTGTTTTGGTGAACCACTACTAAATTGTGGCAAGATATATAAAAATAGTTTTTCAAGTAAGTTGATAAAAAATAATTTGCCTATAAATTTAGCTTCAGTACAGGTGAATACAAGAAATATAAAAAATCCCTATGTTCTTATCAACTACTCTCAAAATTTAGAGTTTGAGTTTGGAGGTTTCAATCCTGTGATTAGTATAGTGTATAGATTAATTCTCAGGTCTAACTATACAGGTGATATAAAAGTATTAGAATGCTGGAATTATAGGGCATCTGAAGTTATACCTACTACAGTTCAGGAGTTTAATACTATTGAACCATTAGTAGTTAATTTTTGTGATTATTTAGGTGATAGCTGTAATAACTCATTCACATACATATTGCAAATAGCAGAAACAGTTACTCAAAATACGAGCTTTAATATAAGTAATCAAGAAATGTCTGCAATAGTGAGTTCTGGAAGATAAAAATATATCTATCCCACGGATCGTTCTGATGTTATATTGTGGAATAACTCTAACAATAGTAGTCTAATTTAGAAAAACCGCAGTTACATCGATACGGCGAACCGTACCACAAGTAACGGCGGTTTTCTTTGCAATTTAGTGATATCAATACATACAATAAAATATAGACTGAAGTAAAAGCAATATAATAACTATTTAATTATTTAAAAGTTGTATAGATCAATTACTAACACAATAAACATATAGACAACATAAATATAATATAATAAGGGAGGTGTCAATATGAGTAATAAAAAAAGCAAGAATAAATTAAACACTTTAAGAAAAGATGCAACACTTAAAACACGTCTAATAAATGAAGGAATTTATGATAATATAAACTGGGATAAATTAAAAATAGAAGAAGAGTTATCTAAAAAGAGCGTAGTTGTTAAAGAGCAATTACCTGTTATTAGGAGCAATGAATCATTATTACCTGTTTGGGATTTAAAAAGATATGCTTTTTTACTAGAGGAAAAAATGCCACATACTGTTAATCCAAAGCTTTGGGAGCAGGGTAAAATGAATCTAAATGCAGGCTTATTTAAAGTTACTGATAAAATATATCAAGTTAGAGGATTAGACCTTGCTAACTTAAGTCTTGTAAAAGGTGAGACTGGTTGGATTGTAATTGACTGTTTAACATCAAAAGAAACAGCAGAAGCTGCAATAAATTTAGCTAATGAATACTTTGAAGATATACCTATAAGTACAGTAATATTTACCCACAGTCATGTAGATCATTACGGAGGAATTTTAGGGGTTTTAAGTAGTAATACAGAAAGAGACATTAAGGTATATGCTCCTAAAGGATTTACAAATGCAGTTATAGAAGAAAATGTAAACGCAGGAGTTGCAATGTCAAGGCGTGGGATATATATGTATGGCGAAGTACTACCTCGTGACAAAAAAGGTCAAATAGATTGTGGAATCGGAAAGTATGTTTCTACAGGAACAACAACCTTTATAAACAATGTTCATGAAATATCTCCAATTGCTAATCAAGAATATGTAGAAAAAGAGATAGATGGAGTTGTTATGCAATTTTTATTAACTGAGGATACTGAAGCGCCTTCAGAAATGGACATATATATTCCAAGTGAAAAATCTTTATGTATTGCAGAAAATTGTAGTGCAACCCTCCACAATATATATACTTTAAGAGGAGCAGAGGTGAGAGATCCTATTGCGTGGGCTAAGGATATACAAAAAGCTATAGACTTGTGGGGAGACAGTTTAACATCTATATTTGAAGTTCATACTTGGCCAAGATTTGGTAATAAGTATTGTATAGAATACATGGAGAAACAAAGAGATTTATATCAGTATATTAATGATCAGACTCTAAGATTAATAAATAAAGGATATACATTAGAAGATGTTGGAAGGATGGTTAAACTTCCAGAAAGTTTGTGCGATGAATGGTATAATAGCTCATTTTATGGAACGGTAAATCATAATTCAAAAGCAGTTTATCAGAAATATATGGGTTGGTATAATGGAAACCCTGTGGATCTAAATAAACTACCTACAGAACAATCAGCAAAGAAATATATAGAATATATGGGTGGAGAGGATGAAGTCTTAGAAAGAGCAAAGAGATCTTATGAAGATGGAGAGTATCAATGGGTGGCAGAGGTTACTAAACAACTTATTTATGCTAACCCTGAAAATAAAAATGCAAAACTCCTTTGTGCAGATGCATTAGAACAATTAGCATATATTGCAGAATCAGGACCATGGAGAAATGTATATTTAACAGGAGCACAAGAATTACGTCATGGGGTTATTCAAGTAAAGCGTTCTGTCATAACTGAAGATGTGTTAAATGCAATTCCTCTTGAGAATGTGCTATACTTGTTTAGTATAAGAATAGATGGACGCAAGGCTGGAGATTTTGATTATAAAATAAATTTTATAATCCCAGATAAAGAAGAAGTAGCCTCAGCTGAGGTGAAACGTGGTATATTTAGATATTTAGATAATAAGCTTGCAGAAGATGCAGCGGTAACGGTTACGATGTCAAAAGATATATTATATGAGATTGCAACAACAAATATTAGACCAGATAGTTCAAAAATAATTGTAGAAGGAGATATTTGTAAGTGGCAGTTATTTTTATGGGTACAAGATATAATTAATTTAGACTTTAATATAATGACTCCAGTATCAAATAATTAAAATAGCTAACGAGTTTAGGAGCTGAAAGGAGTCAAAGGGACGATTTTCGACTACCATGTTATACAAGAAAACAGCAGTTACATTGATATGGTGAGCCGTACCACAGGTGACTGCGGTTCATGATAAATTCAGCTATATCAATGATTATATAGAATTATTATGTGGTACGCTGGTGACAATAAATAAGGGTGATTTGCCTATAAGGTTATGGGTGTTTTCAGATTAATTGTTTGGAAGTGATTTTTGTATATTAGTGCTTTATCTAAATCGAAGCTATATACATCTGCAAAAAAATAAGAACCATTCCGACCTGTGTATAACAAATAAATGATTGCATTTAGATATTTTTTAAAATATTTGGAGTTTCTCTTAGATTCGTTTAACATAATTGAAATATTTCCATATTATAAAATAAGCCTTTAGTTTGTTAAAGGTATAAAAGTAATAATGGGAAGTGAAGATATGACATTAACTAATACACCTATAATATTTGTACCAGGACTATTTGGATCTATGAGTAATGAAATCATTCCAGGAACAGGAGATTGGAGTTTTGGTATAGCAAAAGTTGCATATGGACAATTTATAGAAATGCTAGAACTTATGGGATTTAAGTTAAACAAAGATTTATTTATATCATTTTATGACTGGCGAAAAAACTGTTCAGATTCAGCAAGAAATTATCTATATAAAACTATACAGAGGGTAAAAGCAAAAACACATTCAAAAAAAGTTAATATAATATGTCATAGCATGGGTGGACTTGTAACGAGAGCGTATGTACAAAGTAATTATTATAATGATGATGTTAATAAAATGATTGTAATGGCTACACCAAATACAGGTTCCCCCCCGAATTTTAGTTATTGGACAGGTGGGAAGTTGCCTAGTGACACAGGAAAAGAATTTGATATGGTTAGAGCTTACATGACTGGGTATCTTGCGATATTGAGTGAGATATTTAGAAATGACCCAATAGAAGGAATACATGAAGAATTTCCTGGATTAAATGATATAATACCAAGCAAACAATATGGCGACTATTTATTCACTAAAGAAGGAGTTGATATAACACAATATAAACTTCAATGCCATATGAGTACACAAAATACTTTCTTGAATGAATTAAATGAAAATATTAATATTATAAAACAGAGGAATATAGATGTAACTGTAATTGCAGGAATAGGAGAAGAAACAGTAGAAGCATTACAGATAATTCCATCACTTTCAAATGAAAAATGGGTTGATGGTAAAGTTATTGATTTAAAAAAAACTATAAATGGTGATGGAAATGCTACTTTAAGAAGTGTATTTTTCCTAGATGGAGATAAATATACGGTAAATGGAACTCATATTGAAATGTTATATAAGAGTGAACCTATATTGATAAAGAAGCTGAAATGAGTTTAGCACATAGATTAGAGAATTATTAATGAGATATTAACAAACTTATAGAAGAATTTTTATAATGAGCCAAGTAACATAAACTTGACTCATTTTTGTGCGACAGGCAGT
>NZ_WBZC01000044.1 GCF_009017275.1 Alkaliphilus pronyensis
CTAAACATATTATACGAGGGTGATATAAAATGATAGAAGCTGTTTACTACACTAGCCTTAATTTTTCAACTATGAAGCTATTGATTGCTTCATCATCAAAAGGTTTACTGCTTATAGAGTTTAATAAGGAACAAGAGGAGTTTGTGGAACTGTTAAAGGATCATTTTCCAAGTTTAGAGCCAATTAAAGACAGAGAAAAAAATCTACAATACATTAATCAGCTAACCGAATATTTTCAGGGAAAAAGAAAAGAATTTACCTTTCCAATATCCTTAACAGGTACAGCCTTTCAAACTAAGGTTTGGAAAGAGTTAGCCAATATACCCTATGGAAAGACAGCCTCCTATAGGGATATTGCAGAGAGAATAGATAACCCCAAGGCAATGAGGGCGGTGGGGATGGCTAATAACAAAAATAAGCTTCCTATAGTTATTCCATGTCACCGTGTAATTGGTGTAAACAATAGGCTTATAGGCTATGGTGGTGGATTGCACATTAAAGAAGAGCTACTTAAGCTTGAAGGAATAAATGTAAAAGATGATAAGGTTATATAGACTTCAGTATAAACCACATTTGAATTGAAAAGCTCCATATAAACTAAGCTTATTATAGTAATGAATACCTCACATTATGCATAATTTGTATAAAGTCTACTTATGGTGAGGTGTTTATTTTTGAAGGAGTTAGTTAAAAATCCAATAGTTTTTATACCTGGCTTAATGGGTTCAATAGGTGAGGAGATGATAAGGGGAACTGGAAAATGGAAGTTTGGGGTTGCCAGCTGGATATATCAGCCCTTCATTAAGGGGCTAGAGGAGTTAGGCTATAGAAAAGAGGAAAACCTCTTTATATGCCATTATGATTGGAGAAAGACTGCTAAAGATGTAGAAAAAGAATATCTAAGACCATTGCTACAAACAGTAAGAGAAAAGCATCCAACTAAAAGCATTGATATAATGGCCCATAGTTATGGTGGAATTGTTACAAGGTGCTATATACAAGGTGATAATTACAACTATGATGTTGATCGGGTACTATTGATGGGTACTCCAAACTGTGGAACTGTAGAAGCATATTATTTATGGTCTACTGGTAAGCTACTAGAGGGTGAAAAAAAGAGTATAAATGACTATTTGTACAAGGGTTATCTATGGGTATTAGCTAAATTACTAAAAATATCACTTGGCTCTGGGGATGTGGAGGCTATACATAATCAGCTGCCTTCTATTGGTAATTTGATACCCTCCAATGAATACGGTGATTTTTTATGCTATGAGACAGTAAACCGAAAAATAAACGATATATCCAGACATTTAATTAGATATGATAACTTTTTGCTAGATAGGTTAAATTATAATCAAAAAATTATACAATCAAGAATAAAACAGGGTTACAGTATAATAGGAACAGGTTTTTCTACCCATGAAAAGCTGATACTAAAGGGAGAAGAGTTAATTAAAAATAATGAAGAATACATAATGGGTACAATAAAAACCCTACAGGGAGATGGTACAGTAATATTAAAGAGTGCAGAACTGAACTCTTTAAATAATATAGTGTTAAAGAAAAATCATCAAGGACTTTTAAAAGGAGCCCTAAAGGAAATTGGTGAAATATATGGAGAAGCCTTAGAGGATTCTTATGAAGAATTCAAAACCCTACATATTATAATTAGTGGGGATATTAATCTTACAATAGAGGCTGCTGGAGGGTTTAAACTGCTGGACTTAAGAAATGGCAATGTATTTAGCCGACACCAGTTTATACAGCAGGTACACCATGAAAGCCTTACTTGGATTATTATGAAGGATACTCCGATGGGAGAATATGATGTAATTACCAATAGCTTAAAGCAAGAAAAATTTAATATTTTAATAATGGGGGACGGAATTAGTAGGGATATAGATGAAGAGGTTCAACTAAATGATTTACAAGTAAATGAAAAACAGGTATTTAAGCTACAGGTAATATATGAGGAGTAATAAAAGTATATTGCTAAAAAAAATTTATTTTGATATGATAAGGTTAGTTAAAAATAAAAAGTGTAATGGTGCTTATAAGCTTAATAGGGAAAGTGGTGAAAAGCCACTACAGCCCCCGCTACTGTAAGCAAGGACTATGGCAGCATATCCACTGGGTTACCGGGAAGGAGCTGTTAGTAGGAGGACTTGTAAGTCAGGAGACCTACCAATACATTTAGAGGCAAACCTTCGGAGGGAAGGGGTTGTTTTATGCTTAAATGCAGAATAGCCCTTACCTTTTTCGGTAGGGGCTTTAACATATGTGGGGTGATGTATGGATAACAAACCATTAGTTTTAATAACAGGAGGGGCTAGAAGTGGAAAAAGCACCTTTGCAGAAGAAATACTTAAGGAATTAGAAGGTAAAGTACTGTATATTGCAACAGCAGAAGCATATGATGATGAAATGAGAGACAGAATAAAGAAGCATAGGGAAAGAAGAGCTACAAATTGGATTACCCATGAAGGATATGAAAAGCTATACGATGTAATAGGTGCATACCAAAACCAAGTTGATGCTATACTATTAGATTGTATTACACTATTAATAACTAATTTGATGCTAAAGCAGGAACTAAATTGGGAATGTATCACTCCAGAGGAAATCAGCAGTATAGAAGCATCAGTGTTTGAAGAAATTGTCAGACTGGTTAATGTGTGTAAGAAGGCACCTGTAAAGACAGTATTGGTTACTAATGAGGTTGGTCTAGGAATAGTTCCACATAATAAGTTAGCTAGAGCCTTTAGGGATATTGCAGGAAGAATAAATCAATATCTTGCAAAGGAAGGAAATGAGGTATATTTCGTAGTTAGTGGTATACCATGGAAACTAAAATAGGGGTGATTATATGGCTATTAAAAAGCTAGAAAAGGGATTAATTCACATTTATACAGGAGATGGAAAAGGTAAAACCACAGCGGCAATTGGACAAGGCACCAGAACTGCAGGAGGAGGCTACAAGGTATTAATGGTTCAGTTTTTAAAGGGAGATGACACAGGAGAGTTACATAGCATTGAAAGAATGGCTCCAAACTTTAAGCTGATTAGATATGCCCCCTTAAACAGCTTTTACAAGTTTTTAAAGGAAGAAGAGAAGGAAGCTGTAAAAAGAGAGGTTCAACAAGGATTGCAGGAAGTAATAAGCTATTTAGAAGGTGATGAGTTTAATCTTATTATATTAGATGAGATTATGGCAGTACTATTTAATGAGATATTATCTGTGGAGGATATAATTAAGCTGATTGAGAAAAAGCCTCCACTTGTTGAGCTAATACTAACTGGAAGAAATGCTCCAAAAGAGCTAATGGACCTAGCTGATTATGTTACTGAAATGAAAATGATAAAGCATCCCTTTGAAAAAGGAATATATGCTCGAAAGGGAATAGAAAGCTAATGATAAGATTCATTGGTGTATTACAATTCTTAACCCGTTTAACAATAATTAGGGACATGCCCCACCAAGAAGATTTTGACAAGGGAATAATCTATTTTCCTATTGTTGGAGCAACCATAGGATTACTACTATTGTTTGTTTTTAGAGTGGCTAATGTGTTTTTTCCCCATCAACTGGCTATTATTCTTACCATAGGCAGTTTTGTGGTCTTAACTGGTGGGCTTCACATGGATGGACTAGGAGACACCTTTGACGGATTATACAGCAATAAGTCTAGGGCAAGAATGTTGGAAATAATGAAGGATAGTTGCTTAGGAACAAATGGAGTATTGGCAATTATATTTGTACTGTTAATTAAAATTACAAGCCTATCTAGTATAGGTATTTGGAATGTATATGGTGCCTTAGTTATAATGCCAGTTTTTGGCAGGCTTTCCCTTGTGCTAGGCAGCTTTAATGCCAAGTATGCAAGAGAAACCGGACTTGGAAACATATTTATCGGTAGGGTTGAAAAAAAGCAAGTACTTATAAGCATTATATTTACAGCTATAGCCACTATATTTCAACCAGTAAGCATTTTTTTCATTCCTATATTGTGGGTCTTCACCTATTGCTTTCAAAGGTATTGTGATAAAAAAATAGGTGGAATGACAGGAGATACCTTGGGTGCCCTGTGTGAAATGGTGGAGACTCTATACCTGTTATACCTATTACTGATTATAAATATATTCTAGGAGTGAAGTAATGACAAAGCTGTATCTTGTAAGACATGGAGAAACCGATTACAACCTTAATAAAAAACTATGCGGTTGGTCAGACCCTGGCTTAAATGACAGGGGAAGAGAACAGGCTTTAAGCTTATCAAAAGCCCTTCAAAATTTAGAGTTTGATGTAATCTATAATAGTGGCTTAAAGAGGGCGGTAGAAACAACTGAAATTATTATGGAAAACAATAAGTCCGTAATATATTCCTTAGACTTTTTAAAGGAGATTCACTTTGGAAGATTTGAAGGCTTTTGTATGAATGAGATTAAAGAAAAGCACCCTCAAATATTTAAGCAGCTTCAAAAAGACTACGTGGGCTTTTGCTTTCCAGAAGGAGAAAGTCTTAGGGACATGTATAACAGAGTAGCATCAGGGATTGAAGAGTTACTTAAAACCAATGATAAAAAAAATATACTCCTTGTTTCCCATAGTGGTGTGATTAGAAACATAATAGCCCACTTAATAACTGGAGATATTAATAAGCATTGGAACTTTAAAATTGATCACTGTAGTCTTTCAATTATAGAAGCTACAGAAAATTTCAATATATTGGTTAAGCTTAATGAAGTTAAATAATTTACAAGCTATAGGAGGAGTAAATAATGAAGAAAAGTCTTATTATGTTTTTTATTATAATGCTTTTAACAGTTGGATTATTAGCGGGATGTGGCGGAGAAGAAGGGACAATTGATAAGCCAGAGGAATTGGATTCACAAGAAGAAACACAGGTGGAGGAGCCTAAGTATCCATTAGTTATAACAGATGGCTTAGGAAACCAAGTAACTATTAATAGCAAACCAGAAAAGTTTATTTCTATTGCACCAAGTCAAACAGAAATTTTATATGCATTAGGCTTAGGAGATAAGCTAGTGGCAGTATCAGATTATTGTGATTACCCTGCCGAGGCACAGGATATGGAAAAGGTGGGAAGCTCATGGACCACCAATAGTGAAAGAATAATAGAGCTTAATCCTGATATTGTATTTGTTTATGGTGAAGGACAACCTGAAGCTATTCAACAGCTTGAAGCTGCCGGTATAACAATAGTTAAGTATATGCCTGAGACAATTGAAGAAATACTTGAAACAATTGCAGTAATTGGAGAAATAGCAGATGAGGAAGAAAGGGCACAGAAGCTAATAGAAGAGATGGAAAACAAGAGGGATGAAATTATTGCTAAGGTTAAGGATAAGCCAAAGAAGAAGGTTTTTTACCAAGTATGGGATGAGCCTTTAATGACAGCAGGACCAGGATCCTTTATAGATGAATTAATTGTATTAGCTGGAGGAGAAAACATTGCTTCTGATGCAGAGGGTGCATATCCTCAATTCAGTGTAGAAGTTTTAGTTGAGAGGAACCCTGAAATATACATTGCTCCAGCCCATACCTCTGAAAAAAGCCTTTTAACAGAGGAGGAGGAGCTTCAGCTTAAAAATAACATAAAAGCAAGGCCAGGCTATTCCAATATAGCTGCTATAAAAAACGATAAAATTGAGTTATTAGAACCCAATGTAGTCTCAAGACCAGGTGCAAGAATTATAGAAGCATTAGAGCTTATTGCTAAGGCAATTCATCCAGATGCATTTTAAATTTATTATTCCCGCCCCCAAAAAGGGCGGGCTTAAAATTAATGGAGGACAAATGAAAATAAGAATTAAGTCTGTAAATAAAATTTTATTATTGCTTTTTATTCTGTTTGGGGTAGTCAGCATAGCATCGGTAGTGGGTGCCGCAAATATTTCTATACTTAATGGAATTAAAATAATTGCAAGTCAAATTCCAATTATTGATGGATTAATTGATTTATCAGGAATACCAGACTCCCACATCTTTATTATATTAAATATTCGGCTACCTAGAATAATACTCGCCCTATTAGTTGGCTACGGATTATCAATAGTTGGGGTTTCCTTTCAAGGGCTATTAAAGAACCCAATGGCAGATCCCTATGTTATTGGAACATCTTCTGGTGCAGCTCTAGGTGCTGCAATTGCGATATTATTAAAGCTCAATAAAACAATACTGGGGGTTGGGGCTGTATCGATTTTCGCCTTTATTGGGGCTTTATTGGCAACCTTTATAGTTTATCAGCTGGCAAGGGTTAAATCAAAGGTACCCGTCACCACCCTTCTACTGGCAGGTATAGCTACAGGTCAATTTTATACTGCTATTATGTCCTTTATAATGGTTATATCATCTAAGGATGTAACCAGTATAGTTTTTTGGACCTTAGGTAGCTTTTCCTCAAGAGGATGGAATCATGTGCAAATTGCCATATTACCAATAATTATTGCTTCAATAATAATCTATATTTTTTCAAAAGATTTAAATGTATTGTTACTGGGTGAAGCTACAGCACAAAACACTGGTGTTAACGTTGAGTGGGTGAAAAGAATTATTTTAGTTACAAGTGCATTTATTACTGCCTTTGCTGTTTCAGTTAGTGGAATTATAGGCTTTGTTGGCTTAATTATCCCCCATATAATGAGGATGCTGGTGGGGCCAGACCACAGGGTTTTAATACCCGCCAGCGGTCTTATGGGGGGAATATTTTTAATTGCAGCAGATACCCTAGCAAGAACCATTATAGCCCCTACTGAAGTTCCTGTTGGAATTATAACTGCATTATCCGGTGGGCCCTTTTTTATATATTTACTGAGAAGAACAAAAAAAGTGATTTAGCATGGAGGATGTTATGCAAAAATCTATAAAGGCAAGTAACATTACATTTAAGTATGACGAAGCTACAATAATCAACAATATTACATTTCAAATAGAAAAAAACTCCTTTATTACTATCATTGGACCTAATGGCTCTGGAAAATCTACCCTATTAAAGCTATTGGCTTCAAATTTAAAGCCACAGGGAGGAACAATAGTCTTAAATGATATTAGTCTTACCCAGTACTCAACTAAGGGCTTAGCCATGGAAATGGCAGTTGTTCCACAGGATACAGCTATATCCTATGACTTTAATGTAATGGATATTGTTTTAATGGGAAGAAACCCCCACATAAAAAGATTTAGTAAAGAGACCCACCATGACTTAGAAAAAGTGAAGGATGCAATGGTTGCCACTAATACCTGGCATCTTCGTGACAGAAGCATTAATGAAATTAGTGGAGGAGAAAGGCAAAGAGCGATTATTGCTAAGGCAATTGCACAAGAATCTAAGGTTATTCTATTGGATGAGCCCACCTCATCCCTTGACATACATCATCAATTAGAAGTGCTGGAGCTTTTAAAATCAATAAATAAAAAACAGGGTGTTACAATCATAGCAGTATTACACGATATTAACCTAGCTGCTAGATATAGTGAAGAGATAATTCTACTGCATAAGGGTTGCCTAGTGACTATGGGAAAAACTGAAGAGGTTTTGACGGTAGAAGCATTAAAAAAGGCCTATGCTATGGAGATGATAATTGATAGAAACCCCTATACCGGCAGTATTCAAATAAACCCAATTTCATTAATTAAGAAATCCAATCAACCCCAAAACAAAAGGATTCATTTAGTATGTGGTGGCGGAACAGGAAAGGGATTAATACAAAGCCTAGTTGAGGGGGGTTATGTAGTAACTATTGGAGTAGTTAATAGAGGAGATGGTGACTGGGAGATGGCTTCCATTTATAAGCTTCAAATGGCAGAAGAATTACCCTTTAGTGAAATAGGAGAAGGCACCATTGAAAAGGCCCATCGGCTGGCAGATGCTGCCGATATAATTATTATGACGGATTTACCAATAGGGTGGGGAAACCTAAAAAACCTAGATATTCTTTATAAACAGCTTAAAAAAGGAAAAAAAGTGTATGCCTTTAACAATAAAAATAAATTTGACTATACTGGTGGAAAAGCCTTAAAGAAATTACAGCTGTTAAAAGAAAGTGGTTTAATTTTTATAGAAGATAAGGAGCATATGCTTCATGTATTGGAGGCTTCAGTATGAAAAGGAGAAAAGGTATAATGCTGCAAGGAACAGCATCCTCAGTAGGAAAAAGCCTGTTAACTGCCGCATTATGTAGAATTTTTTTTCAAGACGGCTATAGGGTTACACCCTTTAAATCACAAAACATGGCACTAAATTCCTTTATTACAGAGGAGGGACTGGAAATGGGGAGGGCTCAGGTTATACAGGCTGAGGCCTCAAACATAGCTCCATCAGCAAAAATGAACCCTATACTGCTTAAGCCTACAGCAGAAAAGGCAGCACAGGTAATTATTAAGGGTAAGGTATATAAAAACATGACCGCCAGCCAATATCATGAATTTAAGCCACAGCTTAAGACTATGATTAAAGAAATATATGAAGAGCTAAGTAATAGCTTCGATATCGTGGTAATTGAAGGGGCAGGTAGCCCAGCAGAAATAAACCTAAAGGAAAATGATATAGTAAACATGGGTATGGCAGAAATAGCAGATAGTCCTGTTATTTTAATAGGTGATATTGATAGGGGTGGTGTTTTTGCATCCATCTATGGAACTATAATGCTGCTAGAGGAAAATGAAAGAAAAAGAATTAAAGGCATAATTATTAATAAGTTTAGAGGGGATAGAAAAATACTTGAGCCAGGGTTAAAAATGCTAGAGGAGCTAGTTAATGTACCAGTATTAGGTGTAATGCCCTACGGTGACTTAAACATTGAGGATGAAGACAGTGTTACAGACAGATTTAAAAAATCAGCAAAGAAGGAAAATGCCATAAAAGTAGATGTAATTCGTTTACCCTATATTTCAAACTTTACAGACTTTCATATTATTGAAACATTGCCACAGGTGGAGCTACGATATGTTTCCTCTACCGATAAAATAGTAGATTCAGATTTGGTAATTATACCAGGCTCAAAAAATACAATATCAGATTTAAAATATTTAAAGGATACAGGCTTAGATAAGGAAATCATAAATAGTCATAAAAGGGGAGCAGTAATATTTGGTATATGTGGAGGCTATCAAATGCTTGGTAAAAGCCTAGCTGATCCATACTCAGTTGAGGGTAATATAAAGGAAATGGATGGCTTAGGATTACTTGATATAGAAACAAAATTTGAAGGCAGTAAGGTTACTACACAGGTTGAAGGCTTTGTAGAAGCAACAGGTACTATATTTAATAGCTCAATTAAACCTATAAAGGTAGCTGGCTATGAAATACACATGGGTCGTACATTGCTGGGTAAAAATGCAATGCCCCTAATACACATTACAAAAAGGTTTAAGGATGAAGCAAATTATTTTGATGGTGCAGTAAATGAAACCGGTAATGTTTTTGGTACATACCTTCATGGTATATTTGATGATGGAGAATTTACCCTAGAGGTTATAAACTATTTACTAGAGAAGCGAGGAATGGATAGGGTTGATAAGGCTATTGACTTAAGGGGCTATAAAGAGAATGAGTATAATAAGCTTGCCAAGCTTTTTAGAGAAAACATTGACATGAAGGCTATCTATGCTATTTTGGAGGACACCCTATGCTAGTGCTACTAGGGGCATATATTATAGACATTTTTGCCGGTGATCCTGAAGACTTCCCCCATCCCGTTAGATTAATAGGTAAGCTAATAGCTAAAATAGAGTACTTTTTGTATAGTGAGGACAATAAAGAAAAGCAGCTTTTAATGGGAATGATTACCACAATACTTGTTGTAGCCATAAGCTATATAATTACCTTCTTTGTTGTGTATGCTTCCTACCTAGTCCACGAAGGCTGGGGTACTTTAATATCAATAGTAATAGCCTATACCACCCTAGCAACCAAAAGCCTTGGGCAGGAGGGCAAGAAAATATACACAACTTTAAATACTGGGGATATTACAAAAGCTAGGAAGCAATTATCCTACATTGTCAGTAGAGATACCCACGATTTATCTCAAGAAGAAATAGTTAGAGGAACAGTTGAAACAATTTCAGAGAACATTTCAGATGGAATTATTGCCCCTATCTTTTATTTAGCAATAGGAGGTCCACCTTTGGCAATGGCATATAAAGCTATAAATACCTTAGATTCTATGGTGGGCTATAAAAACAAAAGGTACATATATTTTGGAAGAGCATCGGCAAAATTAGATGATATAGTTAATTATATACCAGCAAGATTAAGTGTTGTTTTTATTTCAATAGGTAGCTTTCTAATGGGGTATGGCTTTACTAAAGCTATGAAGCTGGCAATATTACAGGGTAGAAACCATAGTAGTCCTAACTCTGGCTTTCCTGAAGCAGCTGTTGCAGGGGCCCTAATGATTCAGCTGGGTGGGGCAAGTAGATATTTTGGTGAGGTTATACATAAGCCTACAATAGGAGTAAATAAAAACCCCTTAAAGCCAAAGGTTATATTACAAACTACTAAATTAATGTATATTGCCTCCTTTGTAGGTTTATTATTTTTTATGGCTTTTAAAATGTTAATAGGTGGGATATAGATGATACATGGTGGAAATATATATGAAATTGAAGAAAAGATGGGTATTCCGAGAAATGATATACTGGATTTCAGCTCAAACATTAACCCTCTGGGGGTGCCAGATAGCCTAAAGAGAATTATTTTGAATTCAGTGGAGGATTTGGTTAAATACCCTGATATTAAATATAATGATTTAAAAAAAGCCATAGGTCAATACTATTCATTGGATAAAGCTGATATTATAGTTGGAAATGGTGCCTCTGAAATAATTTTTAATTTTATTAGGGCAATAAATCCTAAAAGACCTTTAATAGTTGAGCCTACATTTAATGAATATAGAAGATCATTAAAGAGCAAAGAAGATGCAGTACAAAATTACTTGCTTAAAGAAAAAGACTTTTTTCAATTAAAGGCTAATAAACTAATAAATTATATGGAAAATAATAAAACTATAGATATGCTAGTTATATGCAATCCAAACAACCCAACAGGAGGCCTAGTTGAGCCAAAAGAAATGCTGGATATAATTCAGTATTGTAGACTTAATAAAATATTTTTAATGGTTGATGAGGCATTCATGGATTTTGTGGCCAATGAAGCCACCTATACATTGATGGAATACTATAAAGATTATGATAACCTCATGCTTGTAAGGGCCTTTACTAAGTTTTATGGTGTTCCGGGATTAAGATTAGGCTTTGGAATTACCAGTAATGAAAAAGTCAAAAGGAAGGTAGAAGCCCTATTGCCTCCCTGGAACATTAATACCTTTGGAGGTTATTTTGGTGAAGTTATTCTGTCTGAAAAAAAGTATGTTTTAAACACTAGAGAGTGGCTTAGTAAGCAGCAAGAATGGTTTACTGACAAGTTAATTGCTATAAAGGATATAAAGGTTTTTCCTACGAGGGTAAATTTTATTTTAATAAAAATTCTAACAAAGCAGTTAACAGCAAAGCAATTGCAGCAAAGGCTGTTAAGAAAAGGAATACTAATTAGAGACTGTTCAGATTTTATTGGGTTAAATAAACAATATTTTAGATTAGCCATTAAAGATAAAGCTTCAAATGAAAGGCTTTTAAGTGATTTAACCAATGCTTTAAAATAAAAAAACACCTGGATTACCAAGTGTTAGTTTGTATTACAATCTGAACAAATTCCATAAAAGGTTAAGTGCTGCTTAGTTACCTTATAGTTCACTAATTTTGCTACAACTGCTTTCAAGTCATCAAAGTATTCTTCAGGTAAGTCCTCCACCTTATTACATTTTGAACATATAACGTGGGGATGAACCTTTGGGTTAGGATCGTATCTAAAGCTATTCTCTCCTAAATTAATAGCCTGAATAAGACCAAGCTCTGCGAAAAGCTCTAGTGATTTATATACCGTAGCCAAACTAATTGTAGGGTAGTTAGGCTCTAGCATTTTAAATATTGCTTCAGCATTAGGATGATCCTTATTATTCCTTAAAACATGATATACAGCTAGTCGTTGTGGTGTTATTTTGCACTTGTGATTTTTTAATACTTTCACCAAGGCTTCCATTTAAACACCCCCTAAAAAATAATATATTATCCATTATTCATCCTAATTATAAGTTAACACTAAAAAATTGTCAATCCTTGTTAATAAAGTTTAATAATTGTCCACAAACATGTCTGTTAGGAGGAAAAAAAGATGTATAGGCTTATTGTATTAGATATGGATGGAACACTGCTGAACAGTAATAGTGAGATTAGCAAAGAAAACAAAACCATGTTAAAAAAAGCTAAAGATGCAGGAGTTAACATTGCTATAGCTACTGGAAGAATTTTTACATCTGCTAGATTTTATGCTGAGATTTTAGGAATTAATACCCCGATAATAGCTTGTAATGGAGCTTTAATACGTAACTTTCATGATAATAGGGTTATTTACTCAGACCCATTAAAAGTAGAAGATGCAATAAAAGTAATAGAAATCTGTGATAATTATGATTTGTATTATCATTTTTATGATCAAGAAAAATTATGTGTGATAGATAAAAATATTGACTACCTAAAGGACTATTACTGGAGGGGAAGAAAGAGAATAAATGATGGTATCCATATTGAGTCTATTGGTAACAGCATAGAATATATTTATAATTACAGGCCAGAATTGTTAAAGTTTGTTATTGTTAATGAAGATAGAGATAGATTAGAAGATATAAGAAAGGAATTCAACAGCATTCATAATGTTGAAGTAGATAAGTCGTGGTATAATAATTTAGAGATAATGAATAAAGGGGTTTCAAAGGGAAAAGCTATTTTAAAGCTAAGTCAGCTAATGAACATAAAAAAGGATGAAATAATAGCCTTTGGTGATAATTATAATGATCTTTCTATGAAGGATTATGTAGGTACCTTTGTTGCTATGGGAAACAGTGAGGCTGAAGTTAAAAACAAAGCCCACTATGTTACAGAAACAAATGATAATCATGGTGTGGCTATAGGTATTAAGAAGTACCTTTTATCTTAGCAGAGTTACAAATAGTTACACTTTAATAAATTTTTTTATAATAGGGGGAATGTTATAAAATGAAGACGGTTGCCATATCTAAAGCTAATGATTATAAGTATGAAAACGTGAGGGCTGCCATTGAAGATTCCATAGATCACCTTGGTGGATTAAGTAAATACATAAAAAAGGGACAAAGGGTTTTGCTAAAGCTTAATTTACTTATGAAAAAAAGGCCTGAAGAAGCTGTTACTACCCATCCTGTATTTGTAAAAGCACTGGGGGATATATTAGTAGAATATGGCTGTGAGGTTATATTAGGAGATAGCCCTGCTGGTCCCTATACTATAAGACAGCTGGAGGGTGTTTATAGGGCCTGTGGCATTGAAGAAATAGCTATTGAAGGGGGCTTTATTCTAAATAAAGATGTTGAAGTGGTTGAAAGAGATTTTCCAGATGGTATGGCAATAAAGAAAATAAACTTAATTAAAATTGTTGAGGATGTAGATGTGGTCATATCTGTTTCTAAGTTGAAAACCCATGGTATGGCTGTATTTACTGGGGCTGTCAAAAATATGTTTGGGGTAATACCGGGTTTACAAAAAATTGACTATCATTTTAAAATGCCAGATGTGTATCAATTTTGCAATATGCTGGTTGATGTATGTAGCTATGTAAAACCAACCCTTTCCTTTATGGATGGCATAATAGGAATGGAGGGTGAAGGACCATCAGCAGGAGACCCAAGAAAAGTAGGGCTAGTTCTAGCCTCAGAAAGTCCCTATCATTTAGATGCAATTGCGGCAAAAATAATTGGATTAGCAGCATCTAAAGTACCCACTATAAAAAATAGTATTGAGAGGGGTTTAATAAAGGAAAACTTAGAGGATTGCTTAGTAAAGGGCCTATCACTGGAGGAGTGCAATGTAAAAGAGTTTAACGTGCCAAGTATGAATAGTATACACTTTATTAAAGGAAGAGTTCCTGCATTTTTAGAAAAAATACTAATGAATGCCCTTCAGCCAAAACCACTATTTCTTCACCAAGACTGTATAGGCTGTAAAGACTGTCAAGTTAGCTGCCCTCCTGATGCAATTATTATGAAGGATAATAAGCCATATGTTGATTTGAAAAAATGTATTAGATGCTTCTGCTGTCAGGAGCTTTGTCCTAAAAAGGCTGTGGCTATAAAACGAAGAAAGCTCATTAATCGTATTTTAAGAATGTAATTAGCTGATATTTAATGAAGTACTTGCGTTAAAGAAAGGAGTATGTTAGTGAAGAGCAGAAGAGTAAATGAGCCCTACGTCTACATATCAAAAAGTCCAATTAAAAGAGAGGCTATTTCCAGTGCATTAAATGGGTTACCTATAAAAAAGCTTGTTAAAGAGGGGGACCATGTTGTAATTACCCCCAATTGGGTTAAGGCAAAGCCAGCAAATACCGCTACTGTAGTTGGGCCCCAAACTCTACAAGAATTAATTAAGTGTATAAAGGGTATGAAGCCTAAAAAAATAACTATAGCATGTGGCTCTGGTGGGGATAAAACTCTTGATGTTTTTTATAAGGTTGGCTATAAGAAGGTAATTGATGAAGAAGAGGTAGAATTTATAGATTTGAATTTTGGCCCCTTCATAGACTTAAGCCTTGATCATGATATTATTAAATCAACAAAAATAAACAGAATAATTGAAGATATGGATGTGCTTGTTAGCTTTAGTCAGCTAAAGCTTCACGAAGAAGCTACAATAAGTGGAACTGTTAAAAATATTGCATTAGGATGGCCTCCAGCAGAGGTACATGGATATCCAAAGAAAAATCTAGGCATCCATGAGGATTTGCATGGATTTATAAGGGCAATATCAAAGAAAATAGCTACAGATATTGCAATATTAAGCGTTGATAAAGCCATGATTGGTACAGGCCCCTCCGATGGTAAAGCAGTTAATACAGAGGGGTTAATTATAGCCTCAACTGATGCTGTGGCAGCAGATGCAATTGGTGGTAGATTATTGGGATTTCTTCCACAGGCAATAAGCTATATATACAGCCTTTATAAAGAAGGGTTTGGAGAAGCCGATCCTAAAAATATGATAATTAAAGGCTTATCCTTAGAAGAAGCTGAAAAGATTTTTTCCATTGCCGCCTATAATCAAGAGGTGGTTTTAGATAAAAATAACCAAATAAAAAATATACATGGTAATCAATAGTTATGATGTTTTATAACCTTAATTATCAAGAAATTGACAATTATTTTGTTAGATAAATAATACCAACGGTTTTAGGTCCACAGTGACTTGAAATTACACAGCCTGCAGAGGTTATTATTATGCTTTTAGGTGATAAAGCCTCTTCTAATCCCTTTTTTAATAATTTAGCCTCTTCATCTGCTTCTGAATGGGTAATAATTATTCTCTTTAAATCAATCCTATCCTTATCCTTCATAGTAAGCTCAATTAATGACCTTAAGGACTTTTCAATTTTCCCTCTAGTTTTATGGCCTAAAATCATTCTGCCATCTACTACCTGCACAATGGGTTTAATTTTAAGCATTCCACCTACAAAGCTTTGTATTGCAGAGCATCTACCCCCCTTATGCAAGTACTCCAACGTGTTAATTACGAAGGAGGTTTTTACCTTTGGAAGGCTTTCTTGAATTCTAGCAAAAATCTCTTTAAGGGTTAATCCCTCCTTAACAAAATCTGCTGCCATCAAAACCAACAAACCTATTCCTGTTGATAGGTTAAAGGAGTCAATTATCTTTATTCGTCCTTCTGGAAATTCGTTAGCTGCTATTTTTGCATTTTGTATAGTTGATGACAGCCTTGAGGATAAGCCAATATATAATATATCGTCTCCATTATCGATATAGGGCTTAAATACTTCATGGAAGTCCTTAGGTGAGGGTGCAGAGGTTTTGGGTAATTCTTTAAGCTTATTCACCTTAGAATAAAGCTCTGCTGCTGTTATGTCTACACCATCCCTATAGCTTACATCCTTAAAAACAACATACAATGGAACAATGGCAATATTCAGCTCCTTAACTATAGCAGAAGAAAGATCACAGGTACTGTCGGTAATAATTTTAATATTTGCCACTTTAAATGCCTCCCCTATAAAAATACCTCTAGTAATAATAATACCTAAAATAGGAAAAATTTCAAATGTAAAATAAAAGAAATATAAAGAAATAGCTTCCATTAATAAGGGTAAATTCTTTAAAACCCCTAGAACATCTACATTACTATTATATTATTTCTTTTGTATTTGTGATAAGGTTTATTTTAAAAAATTTACAACCAATCATTAGAATTTGATATAGAATTTTTAAATACTTTACTACTATTGAATTGAAATTACCAATTATTAATTTTATCTTTTATCAAATATAATGTATATGGTATTGAAAACTATTACATAAGGAGGATGAAAATGTTTAGCAGTAAAGGTAAAATTATAGCAACAGGTGGAATTATTGGTATATTAAGTGCCCTATTAGTTAAATTTGGTAATCCCGTAAACATGGGAGTATGTGTAGCATGCTTCTTTAGAGATATTGCAGGTAGCTTAGGCTTACATAGGGCTGCGGTGGTTCAATACATAAGACCAGAAATTTCAGGCTTTATCTTAGGTGCTTTTCTTATAGCTAAGGTAAAGGGTGAGTTTAAGCCTAGAGGTGGATCATCCCCAATGATTAGGTTTGTTTTAGGTTTCTTTCTAATGATTGGAGCATTGGTTTTTCTTGGTTGTCCCCTACGTATGATATTAAGACTAGCAAATGGTGATTTAAATGCTATTACAGGTATATTAGGCTATACAGCTGGTATATGGGTAGGTATACAATTCCTTAAAAAGGGCTTTACTTTAGGTAAAAGCACGATAAATGCCAACGCTACAGGGTACACTATGCCAGTATTTGCTGTCATAATACTTCTTTTATTAATTGCAGCACCAACCTTTATAATCTTCAGTGAAAGTGGACCTGGTTCTATGGCTGCTCCTATTGTACTAGCTTTAGGTGCTGGTTTAGTTATAGGAGCCATTCTACAGAGAACAAGACTATGTACAGCTGGTGGATTTCGTGATGTTATATTAATAAAGGATTTCCACTATATGTATGGCCTAATTGGTATCTTTGCTTTCGCACTAATTGGAAATGTGATATTTAACTTTGAAGCCATTAACATTGGCTTTGTAGGTCAACCTATTGCCCATAATAATCATTTATGGAACTTTTTAGGCATGACACTTACAGGTATTACAGCAGTTTTATTGGGAGGTTGTCCATTAAGACAAACCATTCTTGCAGGTGAAGGAGATGGTGATGCAGCAATTACTATACTTGGACTGATTACTGGTGCAGCCTTTGCCCATAACTTTGGCTTAGCTGCAAGTCCTGCTGGGGTAACAACAAATGGTAAGATTGCTGTCATTATTGGAATAGTAATAGCAATTGCTATTGGCTATAGCGTTGTTACAGCTGTTAAAAGGAAAACAGATAAAATTAATAAAGAGGGAGAGGTTGAAGTTGGCATATAATATTGTTGATGCAAGGGGCAGATCATGCCCAGAGCCAGTGATTATGACAAAGGAAGCCCTAGATATATATAAAGGTGAGACAGTAGAGGTTAAGGTTGATGCTATGGTGGCGGTAGAAAATATTAAACGCTATGCAGGAAATCTTGGCTTCATAGTAGAAGTAGAAGAAAGTAACAATGACTATAGGCTACTAATCAGAAAATAGGGTGATAACTTGAATAATTTTTACTGTGTGATGACATTCCATTCCACATATCATGCACTGAATTTCGAAAAAGTATTAAAGGATTTAAATTACGAAGTAAGACTTATGCCTGTTCCCAGGCAGGTTAGCTCCAGTTGTGGTACAGCGGCAGAGTTTCCTTGTGAAAAGAAGGAGGAGATTCTAAAAATCTGTTTAAGCAATCAAATTGAAATGGATAACACCTACAAAATAGAAAGTCAAAGTAAAAGCAACTGGTTTGTAAAATTAATAAATGGAAAAAAAGAATAGCTACGTAAGCTATTCTTTTTTAATGAGAATTATACAAGCCTAACCTGATGATATACCTTTTTTCCCTTTCTAATCATTAGAGAACCATCTAAGAACAATGACTCTGTTATGTTAAAATTAAAGTCAGTTATCTTCTCGTCATTTATAGAAACTCCACCCTGCTGTACAAGACGTCTACCTTCTCCACGAGAAGAGGCTAATTCAGTGGTTACTAGTAAAGCAAGTATATCCATCTCTATCAGCTCCTTTTTAGTTACCTCAGTTGTAGGAACCGACCCCCCCATAGAAGCCTTGCCAAACAATGCCTTAGCAGCCTCCTCAGCCTTCTCTGCCTCAATCTCACCGTGGGCTAGCTTTGTAACTTCAAATGCCAATACTTCCTTTGCTCTATTAATTTCTGCACCCTCTAAAGAACCTAGTCTTCTTACCTCCTCCATCGGTAGGAAGGTTAGTAGAGATAAGCAATTTTCAACATCCTTGTCATCTACATTTCTCCAGTATTGGTAGAACTCGAAGGGTGCGGTTTTTTCTGGATCAAGCCAAATTGCACCGGATTCTGTTTTTCCCATTTTTTTACCTTCGCTAGTTGTTAATAGGGTAAAGGTCATGCCGTAGGCAGATTCACCTTCAATACGACGAATCAAGTCAGCACCAGCAATAATATTAGACCATTGATCATCCCCTCCAAGCTGTAGTCTACAGCCATGTCTTCTGTATAGCTCTAAAAAGTCATAGGCCTGCATTATCATATAATTAAACTCTAAGAAGGATAACCCCTTCTCCATTCTGTTTTTATAGCATTCAGCCGTTAGCATTCTGTTTACAGAAAAGTGCTTGCCTACCTCCCTTAAAAAAGGTATATACTCCAGCTTCATTAACCAATCGGCATTATTTGCTAATATTCCTTTACCTTCATTAAAATCCAAAAGCCCCTTAGTCTGTTGTAAAAATCCTTCACCATTTCGATTTATTTCTTCAGGTGTAAGCATTTTCCTCATGTCGGTTTTTCCAGAGGGGTCACCAATCATAGCAGTACCTCCACCAATGAGGAAGATCGGCTTATGTCCTGCCCTTTGTAGGTGGGACATTGCTATTACTTGAAGGAAATGACCAATATGCAAGCTATCGGCTGTTGGGTCAAAGCCGATATAAAAAGCCACCTTTTTCTTACCTAAAAGCTCTCTAATCTCATCTTCATGGGTTGCTTGCTTAATAAAGCCCCTTTCCTTTAATACATCAAATACATTTGTCATGTTATTTTACCTCCTATCTAATAAATTGAAAAATAAAAGGGCCTTCATCATCCAAAAGGACGAGAAAACCCGTGGTACCACCTTTATTTACATGAATAAAACACATTCATGCCTCAAATCACTTAACGTGTGATGTCGTGGAGTATTCTCCAAAGCTCCAGAGTGTAATTCATCCCTCCATGTACTGTAGGCTTTTCAGCTGCCAACCTACTCTCTAAATTTGTAACCATGGTAGACTAATTTAATCCTTCATAGCCTATTACTCATCTAATTTGAATCATTTTATCAAAAAAATCCAATAATTACAAGTAAAATACTGAAAAATTATTAAAAAAATCATTTAAAGAATATGCTATACCTTAACTAATAGTATGTCTATTATGGATAAAGCTAATCATTACAACTATTACCAATGTAATCCCACAGGCATCCATAGTAAAATGATATTATGCAAATAAAAATAAAGGGGACATTAAAGATTATGATTATAAAGAAGCAAAAAAAACTTACATATACTTTATTAATTATTACTATATTAACTACATTGGCATTAGCTTCACACTACATATTGGCCCATAACCAAATGGAAGTTAACCTAAAGGCTGAAGGAGAAAAAATTGCTATTGAAGAAGAGTTAAAAAACCATAATAATGATGGCGAAGCTGATTTAATTTCAGCCGATAATCAAGGTGAGGATAAATCACCCCAGGAAAAAACTATAACCGATGAAACTGATGAAAATATTCAGATTGATGACAAAAATATAGAAAATGAGATAAATAGAAGTGATAAAGATCAGCAACAGAATGTTGAGAAGATAGATAACAAGCAAGAGGAGCTAAATAAACCTGATAACTCAGATGATGTTAATAATAACTCAAAGGAATCGATAAAACTAGGGGAACTGGTAAGTGAAGACTTAAATAGGTATGTGTTGGAGATTATAAAAACCTACAAACTTGGAACACCTTACCTATTAAATACAAATTATGATAGCTATAATGGAGTTACAACAAACTTATATTATAAGGATAAATTACTGTTAAGGGCTAATCCCAGCGGAGATAAGGCTAGTCATTGCGTTGGAATCACCTTTGAAGTCTTTTTTAAAGCTATGCAAAAAAGAAATAAAGCTGTAGGACTGTCTCCAAATGATTTTAATGGAATGAATTGGAAACAGCTTTATGACTTTGTCTTAACATGGTATGTGGCAGGTGGTAATAAAAGAACCCATAACCTAGCAATAGCACTAGAAAAATATGGGGTTGGACAACGCATATATAATATGGAGGATGCTAAAGCAGGAGATTTTATTGACTTCTCAAGAGATAATAATACTGGACATACTGTAGTCTTTCTTAATTGGATTAAAGAAAATGACAAGATTATTGGGTTAAGATACTGGTCAAGTCAAGATTCTACAAATGGAATAAACTATAGAGAGGAATACTTTAATATTAAAAATGGGGACGGAGAAAAATATGGTAATATTATTATTGATCAGCTGTATATAGGTAGAGTATCAGCTATTTCCAATTACAAAGACTTTTAATATGCAATAAGCTAGCCTAGTGTAGGGAACTCTATTTCTTGGCCATGCCCTTCGATAACTGCTACTTTTTTGTGTATGCTCTTAACCTTTTCGGCGAACTTGTTAGTAATACTAAAATTATCAGCAAAATGTATTGGTACAAATAGCTTTGGGTTTATCACATTTAAGAAATATTCTCCAGCTAAGTAATAAAATTCATCTAATCTAGGGTCCACTGGTACAAAGGCTATATCAATTGAAGTTCCAACTAATTTGTTGATTTCTGTCTTAAAATCAATTTCTTCCTTAAGAAGCTGCTCTTCACTAAATTCTTTCCAATGCCACCAGTTAAGATCTCCTGCATGAAAAATTATAAAGTCATCAATGTATATTAAGAAAGATACCCCCCTATCAGTAGATCCATATGTGTTAATTGTAATATCATACAGCTTCAAGGATTCATATGGATTAACTTGATGATAGTTCTTCTTATAATTTAAGATTTCAATATCATTACCTAATATATATTGAATATTTGATAGATATTTTTCCCATTGAAAAATAACAGGGTCAAAATGATCCCTATGACTATGACTGGCAAAAACTAAAATCTTCTTATCACTTGGAATATCAGACTCAGATAGTATTCCATCCTTAATGCTTTTTGTAGTAGAACCCTCAATATTATTATTGAAATAATCAAATATAAGAAAATGCTTGTCGGTCTCGACAGTTACACTACTATGATGCAGGTGTTTTATTTTTACTCCCTTATTCATTTATATCCCTCCTAATCCTTATAACTATATATTACCATATTTATACCCATACTACATATTATATCAAAGGGGCAGGTAAAGAAACCAAGAAAAAAAGGACTTATTAAGAAAATATAAAAGTCCTTTTAAATACTTATTTAACCTTTGGTATATTTCTTCCATAAAAGATTTCAGACATTTCCTTTTTAAGACGTAGCTTTATTTTTTTCCTTTCACCAGGCCTTAATTCAGATTTCTGAATACCGAAAAGGTAATTATCTAAATCAAATTCCTTCAATAGCATTTTGGTGTGAAATATATTTTCTTGATATACATTAACATCTATCATCTGATAGCGATTTCGTGTATCACTAGAAATATAGTTTTGGATAGAATTTATCTTATGGTCAATAAAGTATTTTTTACCGTTTACATCTCTTGTGAAGCCACGAACACGGTAGTCTATAGTCATAATATCTGAATCAAAACTGTGAATTAGATAATTTAGTGCCTTTAAAGGGGATATATGACCACAGGTAGAAACGTCAATATCTGCTCTAAAGGTACTGATACCCTCGTCTGGGTGACTCTCAGGATATGTGTGAACAGTAATGTGACTTTTGTCTAAATGACCTACAACAGCATCAGGTAATGGTCCAGGAGTTTCAGAAGCAGCATCATCATGGGCCTCCTGTGTAACTAAGCCTTCTGAAACCAGCATAGTTACACTTGCACCTTGTGGCTCGTAATCTTGCTTTGCAATATTAAGTATATTAGCACCAATAATATTTGAAACATCTGTTAATATTTTAGTGAGTCTATCTGCATTATATTGCTCATCAATATATTCAATATATCCCTTACGATCTTCAAGAGTTTTTGCATAGCAAATATCATACATATTAAAGCTTAAGGTTTTAGTTAAGTTATTAAAGCCGTATAGTTTAAGCTTTCTTATACCTTTTATCTCCATCTTATATTATCTTCCTCCTTTGGTATTAACTACTAAGAATACACTAGTAATTAATCAATTAGCTTCTGCGATTACAATTATAAACCTACTTATGTAATATATCAAGTAAAAGCATAGTTAACAATATAATAAAAGTTAAATTACATTATAAATAAGTAAATATTATTTATCAATAAACAAACTATATAGTAATAGTAACCATTACATTTAAGATTTAGTCATAAAAACAATAAAAATATCTACTTTCGACAAACATTTATGGTATAATCACACTATGATTATTTACAGGAGGGCATAAGATGAGGGCAGAGCTTATTAATTCTTTTCTAAAGGCTGGTCAAGATGTAATTAAGCAAATGACTGGTATTAACATGGAAATTGAAAAAACCTATATAAAAAAGCCTTCTGATAATAACAATATAGCTATTGTTATTGGTTTAAAGGGAGAGCTTGAAGGTATAACAGCCATAAGTATGGAGGAACCACTGGCAATGAAAATGGCCTCTATAATGATGGGTGGAATGCCAGTTTCATCCTTAGATGAAATATCAAAAAGTGCTGTTACGGAGCTAGGCAATATGATTCTAGGTAATGCCGCCAGTTTACTATATAATGATGGTTTTAAAGTTGATATTACAACCCCACAGCTAATAGAAAACGTAGCTATCCAACATTCAAAGGACGTTCCAATAATATCTACCATAATGAAGGGTGATATAGGAAAGATTGAAGTGGAGGTTGCCATAAGAGAAATGAAAAAATAATTAACTTGAGGTGAAGGGATGCTAAATATAGTTTTACATGAACCAGAGATTCCACAAAATACAGGTAATATTGCAAGAACATGTGTAATTACCAACACTGTTTTACATGTAATTGGACCTACGGGGTTTTCTATGGATGAAAAGCATCTAAAACGAGCTGGCTTAGACTATTGGAATCTTTTAGAATTTTATTATTACGATAGCTATACCCAGTTTGTCGAAAAGAACCCAAATTCCCTAATTTATTATGCCACAACAAAGGCTACAAAGGCTCATTCGGATGTTGAGTACAAGGATAATGCATATATTATGTTTGGAAAGGAGACAGCAGGTATTCCAAGGGAAATATTAGAGGCTAATAAGGAAAACTGTGTAAGAATACCTATGTTAAACATAAAAGAGGCTAGATCCCTAAACCTGTCTAATTCTGTAGCTATAGTTTTATATGAGGCCCTAAGACAGTTAAACTACCCTAGTATGAGATAAGTAAAAATATACATTTAATTAAAAATATCTAGAGCTTAACATAGGATGCTTCCAAAGGATTAGCAGATGGAGTGTTTTATGTTTTAGTTTTTTTAAGGTTAAAAAGTTGAATTTAACCATAAATTAATTCTATAATAATATTAATAACAGGCAGGATTCATTATAAATTTATTGAATTATATATTATAAGAATAGTAGGAATAAATTGTATGTATTAACTATATTTGCAACATAAAAGATACTAATAGAGGGAGGTTGTTGAATGAATAAAATCCAAATAGTTACAGACAGTATGACAGATGTACCTAAAGAGATAGTAGATAAGTATAATATTATAGTAGTGCCTTTAACGATACATTTCGGAGATACAGAATATAGAGACGGGATAGATTTGACCAACCAAGAATTTTATGAAAGGCTCATGAAAACTAAGGAGCTACCAAAAACCTCACAGGTACCGCCTAAAAAATTTTATGATGTTTTCAAGGGTATAATTGATGAAGGAAAAGAAGTAATATGTATCAATGGCTCAGGTAATGCCAGTGGAACCTACCAATCTGCCTTAATAGCAAAGGAAGATTTAGAAACAGATAAGGTTGAAGTGTTTGATTCCTTAGGCCTGTCCTTTGGAGGAGGGCTACTAGTCTATGAGGCAGCTAAATTGGCTGTGGCTGGAGGCAATAGAAGAGATATAATGTCTCGATTAGCTGAATTAAAGCCGCTAATTGATCATGTTTTTACAGTAGACACCCTTGAGTTTTTGAAAAGAGGAGGAAGACTAAACCCTATGAAGGCTGTTATTGGTGGACTACTAAATATAAAGCCTATATTAACAGTAAATGATGGATTGGTTGAACCTTTAGACAAGGTTAGGGGCAGTAAAAAGGTATTTGCAAAAATGATAGAGCTGGCAAAGAATAGAGGTGGTGATTTTTCAGATAAGACAGTGGCAATAGCCCATGCCAACAATATTGAAGCCTTTAATAAGCTTAAAGACCAGGTGGAGAAAGAGCTTAAGCCCAAAGAAGTTGTCTTAACAGAGGTGGGATGCACTATTGGTACCCACGGTGGACCAGGCACCTTGGGGATGTTTTATTATAGATAGTGGTATTTTTAACAAATATTTAGATAATTTTGAAAAACTTTTATCAAAAAATATTTATCTTTTTCTAAATAAAGTGGTTGCCTTTAGATGGTTTTATGTATTATAATATCTATGAAGCAAGGAATGAAAAAGTTATCATTGATAATTTTTAAACAAAGAACTGAAAAGCTACTGGAAGATAAATGCGGGAGAGACTCAATAAGCGTTATTGAGCGCCGAAGGAAGAAGCTTGGTGATTCGCCATTACCTAGTGAATATCTCAGGCAAAAGGACCGTATTTGGACAGTACTCTGGAAAGCGTATTTGCACCGAAGGAGCAATTCCTAAACAGGAAGAATCTCTCAGGTTAATAAACAGAGTTAACTGATGGCAACATAAGGCGTTGACATAAGTTTTCTCTGTTTTTGTTTTGCATATTTTAGTTTAATAATGGGTATATCTATCGAAAGGTTTAGTTCCTTTACATATAAAAGAGGTGTTATTTTGAAGGCAATTATTATTACAAATAATCCAATGGTTTTAGAAGAATATAATAGCATTTATGAGGTTGATTTTATAGAGGATTCGTTAATGGCTGTTCTTTTAAAAACCAGAGATAAAATACATGAGGGGCATCTTCTTTTAAGTCATCCTCTATCTGGCAGTGTTAAACCTAATGAAACTATATATAAAAGTGTTATTTTTTCAAAAGATAAGGGGAAACTAGATATGGATTCTCTTTATATAATTGAGTCCAGCATCGAAACTGCAAGAAAATTTATAAATACAAAAAAGCCTCCTACATGGAGCAACAAAACCCTAGTAGATTTTCAGGAAATCGATTACACCTTGATTACCAGTGGAATTGAAAGCATGACTCAATTCAAGTAACTATGCTGCTTTACTCAAATTAATTTATATATATTATCAAAATGCTAAGGAGTGAAATGGATGGAAAATATCTATGATGTTGTCATTATCGGAGCAGGTCCAGCTGGTCTTTCTGCAGGTCTTTACTCTGCAAGAGGTAAAATGTCTACATTAATACTTGAAAAAAGTAAGACAGGCGGTCAAATAGCCACCACTGAAGAAGTGGCTAATTATCCTGGCTCTATAGAACATGCATCTGGGCCCTCACTTGTTGCTAGAATGGTTGACCAATGCAAGGAATTCGGGGCAACTATTGAAAAGGACACAATTAAAGAAGTGAAGCTAGATGAAAAAATTAAGGTTTTAGTTGGAGAGAAAAACACATATAAGGCTAGAAGTGTAATTGTAGCACCAGGTGCAAGCCCAAGATTATTAGATGTACCAGGTGAAAAGGAGATGACAGGTAAAGGTGTATCCTATTGTGCAACCTGTGATGCTGATTTCTTTACAGATTTCGAAGTGTTTGTAATAGGCGGTGGAGATTCAGCTGTAGAAGAAGCTATTTTCTTAACGAGATTTGCTAGAAAGGTAACTATTGTACATAGAAGAGACGAGCTTAAGGCGGCTAAATCAATTCAAGAAAAAGCCTTCAAGAATAGTAAAATAGATTTCATGTGGAATACTACAATACAAGAGATTAAAGGTGAAGGCCTTGTTGAGGGAGTTGTATTTAAAAACCTTCAAACAGGAGAAACTCAAGAATACATGGCTAATGAAGAAGATGGAACCTTTGGTATATTTGTGTTCGTTGGTTACATTCCACAAACCCAGATATTTAAGGGAATACTAGATATGGATGAAGCTGGCTACTTTATTACAGATGATAACATGAAAACCAATATCCCAGGTGTGTTTGCAGCAGGAGATTGTCGTGTTAAATCACTAAGACAGGTAGTAACAGCTGTTTCAGATGGTGCTATTGCTTCTGTACAAGCAGAGAAGTATATAGAAAATAATTTTCATGAATAGAAATATCACTAATCTTTGTAAGGAGGTGAAAGGAATGATAGCAGTTGATAAAGAGACCTTTGAAGCTGAAGTACTTAATGCTGATGGCTATGTACTGGTTGATTTTTGGAGCGATGGATGCGAGCCATGCAAAGCTTTAATGCCAGATGTAGAGGAGCTTGAAAAGCAATTTGGAAATCAAATTAAATTTGTAAAACTAAACACAACTCAAGCTAGAAGATTAGCTATTAAAGAAAAGGTTCTTGGACTACCTACTATTTCTATTTATAAGGATGGAAATAAAATTGATGAGGTTACAAAAGAAGAAGCTACAAGAGATAATATTGAGGCAATGATTAAAAAGCATGTGTAGTTGTAATTGGCCTATAATATTAAATATAGGCCTTCTATAAAAAAAGGGAGGTGAAGTTTGTGCGATTAGAATTAGGTAATATTTATATTAACGATGTTAAGCTTTCTGATACAACTAAGGTTGAAAATGGAGTGCTTTACGTTAATAAAGAGGAAATGCTTAAAGAAATTGGTGGAGATGAGCATATAAAGAGCATTGATCTTGAACTAGCTCATCCTGGTGAAGAGGTTAGAATTACACCAGTTAAGGATGTAATCGAGCCAAGAGTTAAAGTTGAAGGTCCAGGAGGAATTTTTCCTGGAGTATTAAGTAAGGTTGATACTGTAGGATCAGGTCGCACACATGCATTAAAAAATGTTGCAGTGGTTACTGCAGGAAAGATTGTTGGTTTCCAGGAGGGCATCATTGATATGACAGGTCCTGGAGCAGATTACACACCTTTCTCAAAAACCCACAACGTTGTAGTTTTAATTGAGCCAGTTGAAGGGTTAAAGCAGCATGAGCATGAGGCAGCATTACGTATGATTGGTTTTAAAGCAGCAGCATACCTTGGTAAGGTGGCTAAGGATTTAACTCCTGATGAGGTAAAGGTTTATGAAACTGAACCACTATTTGAATCAGTGAAAAAATATCCAGACCTACCAAAGGTAGGGTATGTATATATGCTACAAACTCAAGGATTATTACATGATACCTATGTTTATGGAGTAGATGCAAAGAAAATAGTACCTACTATTTTATACCCAACTGAAATTATGGATGGGGCTATAGTAAGTGGAAACTGTGTTTCTGCATGCGACAAAAACCCAACCTATGTTCATTTAAACAATGGTATTATTGAAGATCTATTTGAAAAGCATGGTAAAGAAATCAACTTTGTAGGTGTTATAATTACAAACGAAAATGTTTACCTTGCTGACAAAGAGAGATCCTCTAACTGGACAGCTAAGCTTTGCAAATATTTAAGCCTAGATGGAGTTATTGTATCACAGGAAGGGTTTGGTAACCCAGATACAGACTTAATTATGAACTGCAAGAAGATTGAAAACGAAGGAGTTAAAACTGTTATAGTAACCGATGAATACGCAGGACGTGATGGTGCATCACAATCACTGGCAGATGCAGATCCTAAAGCAGATGCTGTTGTTACAAATGGTAATGCAAACGAAACAATCGTGTTACCACCTATGAAGCGTGTTATTGGAACTACAGAGTTTGTAGATGTAATTGCAGGGGGCTTTGATGGTAGCTTAAGACCAGATGGAAGCATTGAAGTTGAAATTCAAGCTATTACAGGTGCAACAAACGAAACTGGTTATGTAACCTTGTCATCTAAAGGTTATTAATCTAATAGAAAAAAACTATGAAAGGGTGGTAGGATATGTCTTTATTTGACGGTAAAAAAATAATCGTTATAGGCGATAGAGACGGAATTCCAGGTCCAGCCATCGAAGAATGCCTAAAGACTACAGGTGCTGAAGTAGTTTTCTCAGCAACTGAATGCTTTGTCTGAACGGCTGCAGGAGCGATGGACCTAGAAAACCAAAATAGAGTTAAGGGTCTTACAGAGGAGCATGGAGCAGAAAATGTTGTTGTTGTTCTAGGAGCAGCAGAAGCAGAAGCAGCAGGTTTAGCTGCAGAAACTGTAACCAATGGTGACCCAACTTTCGCAGGTTCATTAGCAGGAGTCCAGTTAGGACTTAGAGTATATCATGCAGTAGAGCCAGATTTCAAGAATGCAGTAGATGCAACAGTTTTTGATGACCAAATAGGTATGATGGAAATGGTTCTTGATGTTGATTCTATTGTTGAAGAAATGACAAATATTAGAAACGAATTTACAAAATACTAAGAATAGTAATTTTAAAAATATTACTTCCCAAAAAATTCCGAGAGGGGGGAAACTATGAGTAAAAAAATTGTCCATTATATTAATCAATTCTTCGCTGGTGTAGGTGGAGAAGAAAAGGCTGATATTAAGCCTGAGCTTAAGGAAGGTGTTATTGGACCAGGAATGGCTCTAAACACTGCATTAAAAGGCGAAGGTGAAATCGTAGCAACCATCATCTGTGGTGACTCATATTTCAATGAAAATGTTGAAGAGGCTAAGGCAACCATTTTAGAGATGATAAAGAAATATAATCCAGATTTATTCATAGCAGGACCAGCTTTTAATGCAGGTCGATATGGTGTTGCGTGTGGTACTATAGCTAATGCCGTTCAGGAGGAGTTAGATATTCCTGTATTAACCGGTATGTATATTGAGAATCCAGGGGCAGATATGTTTAAGAAAAGCTTATATATCGTAGAAACTGGCAACTCAGCAGCTGCAATGAGAACAGCAGTACCAGCAATGGCAAACCTTGCATTAAAAATATTAAAGGGTGAAGCTATTGGATCTCCTGAAGAAGATAAATATATAGCTAGAGGTATTAGAAAGAACTACTTTGCTAAAGAAAGAGGTTCTAAACGTGCCGTAGATATGTTAATGAAAAAGCTTAAGGGAGAAGAATTCAAAACAGAATATCCAATGCCTGATTTTGATAGGGTTGAACCAAATCCAGCTGTGAAGGATCTAACAAAGGCCAAAATTGCTCTTGTTACTTCTGGAGGTATTGTACCTAAAAAGAATCCAGATAGAATTGAGTCCTCCAGTGCATCGAAGTATGGTAAATATGATATATCAGGATTCAACGATTTAGCAGAGGCAGATCATGAAACTGCACACGGTGGATATGACCCTGTTTATGCTAATATTGATCCAGATCGTGTATTACCTGTTGATGTATTAAGAGATCTTGAAAAAGAAGGAGTAATTGGTGAATTACACAAATACTTCTATACTACAGTAGGAAATGGTACATCTGTTGGCAACTCTAAAGCCTTTGCAACAGAGTTTGCAAAAGAATTAAAGGCTGATGGTGTAGATGCTGTTATATTAACCTCTACATGAGGCACCTGTACACGTTGCGGTGCAACAATGGTAAAGGAAATAGAAAGAGCAGGTATACCTGTAGTACACATTTGTACAGTTGTTCCAATTTCATTAACAGTAGGTGCCAATAGAATAGTTCCAGCTATTGCTATTCCACATCCACTAGGGAATCCAGCACTGGATGCCAGTGAAGAAAAGAGCCTTAGAAGAAAGATTGTAATGAATTCATTAAAGGCTTTAACAACAGAAGTAGAGGGACAAACTGTATTTGAAGAGTAAGCTTTAAGTGCCAACTCTTCAACTACTGGCTACCTTTATATGAAATAGATGGGCACCCTGTGTGCCCATTTATTTAATTAAATATAATTGCTTTATTAAAATAGGAGGTGCAAATAATGTCAAATGCAGTAGTAAAGGGTGCAGGATATGTTTTAGTACATGCACCAGATATGATTATACACAATGGTACAACTCAAA
>NZ_WBZC01000045.1 GCF_009017275.1 Alkaliphilus pronyensis
ATTAATTGTGCCTAAAAATTTCTAAAAGGCAGACCTTTATTACGCAGTCTGACGGTTCTTGTGTTTTAAACAAAAACTATTTTTTGTGGTATAATCTCCATAACATTCTCAAATACATAATCTAATGAAGTTTCAAGCTCAATCTCGAAGGAGCTATTTACTTCTTTGTAATCACATTCATCATTAAAGGTTTCCAGTGCTTTTATAAGGGTGTTTTTAAGCATAGTTTTATTTAAGCTGTTATCTATTTTCAAAACTTCCGGAAAATACTCAATTAAGTCACTATTTCTAATGAAGATAATTACCATAAATGTTATAATAGGTATTTGAAAATAGCTTACATAACCTGGGTCATATCCGTTTCTAATAAGTAGATTTACAAATATTTGATTTGTATTTAAAAGTAGTTCATCCAATTTACCCTGTAGGTTTTTATTAAGGAAATGATAGCACTTTATAAAGAATTTTCTTCGCTTTAGCTCCTTATAATCGTTTAAGTCAATAACCTTAGTCATAATATATCCTCCTACTATTCTTCTTTTATAAGTATTTGCATATGATAGCCATCGTATTCAGATAATAATTATTGTAGTTGAAAGCTAATAATAAGCAAAAGGATGTGTTTATTTATGGAAGATAAAAGTCGTTATAGAGAAATAAAAAAGGTATCTATAATCGGTATTATAGGTAATATTCTTCTTACTATAGCTAAGGGTATTATAGGTATGTTTGCTGGAAGCACGGCATTAGTGGCGGATGCAATCCATTCTGCATCTGACCTAATAGGTACTGTTATTTTACTTCAAGGTTTAAAAATAGCACATCTTCCCCCTGATGAGTCTCACCCCTATGGACATCATAGGGCAGAGCCAATAACATCAAAAATATTAGCACTTATTTTATTTGTTACTGCATTGGGGATTGGATATGAAGCAATAGAACTTATTAGAGTAGGCGAAACTTCTCCACCAAAGGTTATTGCTATATATGCAGCAATTGCTTCTATAATTGTTAAAGAGGGAATGTATCAATACGGAGTGGCAGTAGGCAAAAGAGTTAAAAGTGACGCATTAATAGCTGATGCATGGCATAATAGATCTGATGCTTTTTCTTCTATAGCTGCCTTAATTGGTATAGGAAGTGCTTTATTGGGGTATACCTTTATGGATCCTCTTGCTGGGATAGCGGTATCGATTTTAATAATGAAAACTGCTGCAACAATATACATTAATGCTGTAAAGGGACTAATGGATACGGCACCAAAAAAAGAAGTTTTGGAGGCTATTGAAAAAGCGGCATTAAGTGCAGAAGGAGTACAATCTGTTCAGGATGTTAAAGTACGTCAATATGGACCAAAATACTTTGTCGATATGAAAATTTGTGTAGACCCTAAAATAACTGTTGAAGAAGGTCATGGTGCAGCTGCAAGAGCTAAGGTCAATGTAATAAAGGAAAATGAAGATGTTAAGGATGTTTTAATTCATGTTAATCCTTGTTTAAAAAATAAGGAAAAAGAGCATTGTAAAACATGTGAGTATAGCAAAAACAACAATACATAAGACTAGTCAACTAAGGGGGTATAATAATATGGATTTTAGACAATTAGAAACCTTTGTAGCTGTGGCCAAGTTTAAAAGCTTTTCAAAGGCAGCAGAACAGCTTTTTTTAACTCAGCCAACAGTTAGTAGTCATATTTCTAATTTAGAAAAGGAGCTTAACACAATATTAATTAATAGAACCAATAGGAATATTTCTTTAACAAAGGCTGGAGACATTTTATATGATTATGCACTTAATATTATTAATTTAAAGGATGGTGCTGTTTTTAAGTTAAGTGAGTATAAAGGAAAAATTGTAGGTAATATAGAAATTGCTTCCAGTACTATTCCAGAGCAATATATACTCCCTGAATTGTTTAGTGGATTTAATAAAAAATTCCCAGATGTAACCTTTAAAATGCTGCATTATGATTCACAGCAGGTGGTTGAGGGTATTATTCAGAATGAAATAGATTTTGGAATAGTTGGTGCAGAGCTACCCCACTCTCAATTGAACTATGTTGAGCTATTGAGTGATGAGCTAGTTGTGGTAACCCCTTCTGCTCCCCCCTACGACTCCTTTGAAAGTAGCATTTCATTGGAGCATTTAATGGATAAGAGCTTTATCTTTAGGGAAAAGGGTTCTGGTACCCGTAAATTAGTGGAACAAAATCTTCAACAGCATAATGTAGATATTAACTCACTAAATGTGGTTGCCTATATAGAAAATACCGAATCCATAAAGCAATGTATTAGAAGAGGTTTAGGAATATCCTTTTTATCAAAGAAATCAATAGTTGATGAGTTACAGTTAGGAGTGTTGAAGGCCTTCAAAATAAATAATTTATCTTTAAAACGAAAGTTTTATTTTGTATATCATAAACATAGAAACCCATCTCCACTAGAAACAGAATTTCAGAGCTTTGTTTTAAAATATTTTTCAAAGGAAGGCTAGCTTTTCCAAATAATTAAAAGACTCAATCGCCTATTTAAATAGCATTGAGTCTTTTTAACAGCTTTAAAGTTTTAGAAGCAAACCAACAATCCACCATGCCCAGCATGGGTTCCAATAACTGGACCCATAGTAGTGATAATTACATCGCTGGGATTAAATCTTTTTACAATTTCATTTTTTAGTTTTATTGCATCCTCTAAGCAATCACAATGGGTAATTCCAATTATCCTATCGTTAAAATCTGTGTTTTCATCAGCCAGCTTTTCTAGCATAAAGCTTATAGCCCTTTTCTTGCCTCTTAGGGTCTTTAAAAGCTTTACATAGCCTTTTTCCACATGTACTACAAATTTAAGATTTAACACACTGGCCATCATTTCTTTAGTTTTACTAACTCTACCACCCTTAACTGCATTTTCTAGTGTTTCTAAATATACATATACCTTCATTTGCTCACGGTATTCCTTTAATTTTTCTATAATATTATTTAAGTCAAATCCTTCCTCTACCATTTGACAAGCCTTTAATACCTGAAGTCCTACTCCTAAAGAACCACTTAGGGTGTCAAAGACCTCAACCTTATCTCCATTCATTTTTCTTGTTGATAATGCTCCTTCAAATGTACCACTCAGCTTTGATGAAAGATGTATACTTAGCATTTCCTTAGCCCTTTTGGCTCCCTCTTTAAAGGCATCAATATAGCTTTGTGGTGAAGGCTGTGAGGTTTTTGGTAATGTAGGTGATTCAGCCATTTTATTATAAAATTCCTGGTGGGTAAGATTAATACCATCAATATAATTCTTTCCATTTATTTCAATATTCAATGGAACAATTATGATATTGTATTTATCAATATAGCTTTTTGGTAAATCACAAGAGCTATCAGTTATTATTTGCATTAGATAACCTCCTTAAAATAGTTTATATCAGCGGCGTTACTAACACTCCCGCTTCTTAAGCGGGAGATAAGTGCCGCAAAGCTTCGAAATAAGGGCAACTAGAGTTCAGGTGGAGTAAAAACTCCATCCGATCTAAGTTTTCTTTATAGTATTTTTCTACATTAATGGCCTATTCCCTGCATATATTTAAAAATAATTAAAAAAGCTTCCTTTATTATTTTGGAAGCTTTTTTAATTTTTATTTATAAAAACTTAGTTGAAATGGAATTTTTACTCTACCACAGCTCTATTATTAATTGCTTTAAAGCTTAAAGACACTATCTTGGGCTTCTTAGTCAGAAGTATTTGTAGATCCGCTGAGATAAAATGCTTTATATGCTTTATATGTCATGTATAAATCTATTTTACTGATTAACTCTAATGGGGCATGCATACTCAACATTGGTGTTCCGCAATCTACTACTTCTGCGCCATAATTTGCTAGTATGTAGGCAATTGTACCACCGCCGCCTTGGTCTACCTTACCTAGCTCTCCCACCTGCCAAACAACTTCATGGTCGTTGAATATTTTTCTAACCTCTGCAAGGAACTCTGCATTAGCATCGTTACAGCCCCCCTTACCTCTTACTCCAGTATATTTAGTGATTGTTACACCCTTTCCAAGAAAAGATGCATTTCTTCTATCTAAAACCTCTGGGTAAGTTGGATCATAGGCAGCAGTTACATCTCCAGACAATACCTTTGTGTTTTTAAAGGCTCTTCTGATGGATAAATGACTACTTCTTCCTTGTAGCTCTAATAGCTCTGCCACCACATTCTCAAAGAACATTGATTCCATACCAGTATTACCCATACTACCTACTTCTTCTTTGTCAACAAACAGACCTACAACAGTTTTAGTAGGGTTTTCTATCTCCAGAACAGCCTTTAAAGCTGCATATGAGCATACTCGATCATCGTGACCGTGGGCTGCAATCATACTACGATCTAAGCCAACATCCCTTGCCTTCCCAGCAGGAACGGCTTCAATTTCTGCTACAGTAAAATCCTCCTCAACAATACCATATTTCTCATGGAGAATATTTAATATATTTAATTTAACCTTTTCTCCTAGGTCTTTTCCAGAATAAGGGATATTGCCAATTAATATGTTTAATCCTTCACCTGTAACACCGTCTGCCATAGTCTTTTTCATTTGATCCGAAGCTAAGTGGGGTAATAAATCTGTAATATAAAACACTGGATCATTTTCATCTTCACCAATTTTTATACTGACCTTTTCTCCATCATTCTTAAATATAACACCATGAAGTGCCAATGGTGTTGCTACCCACTGATATTTTTTAATTCCGCCATAATAATGGGTCTTTAATAGGGCAAGACCTTCCTCCTCATATAATGGATTTCCTTTTAAATCAAGTCTTGGTGCGTCCAAATGGGAGCCCACTATTAGCATGCCACCATTCTCTATATCCTGCTGTCCTAATATAAAAAGGGCTACTGACTTATTTCTGTTAACTGAATAGATTTTGTCACCAGCTTTTACTTCTCCCATAGCTATGGCATCTTCAAGGTTAATAAATCCGTTTTCCTTAGCTAACCTAACAATTTCATCTACACATTCACGTTCAGTTTTTCCATTGTTCATAAAACCTTTATAGGCTTCACCAAATGAAAATACTTCTTCTATTTCACCATCCTTAATTTGCTCCCAAGCGTTTTTAAACTCTTTTGTTAGCTTTTCCTGTAGCTTTTTTCCCTGTTCTTCAATTGTCATGATTGGCTATTCCCCCTATTTTGATCATAAAATTTATTTTATATGTTATATTTATATTATATTTGTTCGAATGTTTTGTCAACTTATTACAAGTAAATTAATAGTAGGTTAGTCATATTTTTTTTATGTTTTGCTTATATGCATAAATTGCTGCCTGTGTACGGTCATTAACATTTATTTTCTTAAATATGTTAGAAACATGGTTTTTCACTGTTTTTTCACTTATGAATAAGCTACTGGCTATTTCTTTATTGTTTAATCCATCTGCAATGAGGGTTAGAACTTCATATTCTCTTCTTGTCAGTTTTACACTACTGTTTAACTTACTATATGAAAAATCTCTTTTGCTTATCTCTGAAGCTAAAATAGTTGCCAATGATGGATGAATATATGAGGAGCCTTTGTGTACATCCCTTATTGCTTTTATTAAGCTTTCACTTTCGGCATCCTTTAATACATACCCGTTGGCTCCCAAATTTAATGTTTCAAATAAATACTCTTGATCCTCATGGAATGTTAGCATTATTATTTTAATTGTTTTATTCATGTCCTTTAATCTTCTTAAGGCTTGTATTCCGTTTAGTCTAGGCATGTTAATGTCTAATAATACTACATCGGGCTTTAAGGTTTGAACCTTAGCTATTGCCTCTTCTCCATCTCCAGCCTGACCTATGATTTCTAAATCCTCCTCCAGCTCTAATATTTGCTTTAACCCCTGTCTAACTAGTGAATGATCGTCTACTAACAATAATTTAATCTTCTCCATTATTATGCCTCCTTATTATTCATTTGGTATTATAGCAGTAACTCTAGTCCCTTTATTTAGCTCACTTTTTATTTCAAGTGTACCATTTAAAAGCTCTACCCTTTCTCGAATATTAAACAAACCAAATCCACCATCACATCTCAACTTAAAGGCACCTTCCTCAGTATTAAAGCCCACTCCATTATCGGCAATAGAAAGCTTAATATTTTTAACTGACATTTCTAGCCTTATTTTTACTTGGTCTGCCTTAGAGTGTTTTCTTACATTATTTAGTGCCTCTTGTATTATTCTAAAAATTGATAGGTTTTTTACAGGATCTTCTACGTCTATCTGAGATAGAATTATAAAATCCACAGTAATGTTATAATCCTTTTGAAAGCTCTCAATGTATCTTTGTATTGTTGGTATAAATCCTAAATCATCTAAAGACATAGGACGTAAATTATATATAATTTTTCGTATATCCTTAATGCTATCCCGTAGAACAGTTCTTAACTCCTGTAGCTCAGCTTTAGCTCTTTCTTTATCAATATCAATAAGCTTCTCACATACCTCAGCCTTAATAGTAACATTAGCTAAGGTTTGAGCTGGACCGTCATGAATATCTCTAGCCACCCTTTGTCGTTCTTCCTCTTGGGCCCTTATAATTTTCTTTCCAAAGTCCTGTCTTTGCTGCATATCCTCTAATGTACTACTAATATCCTGTAGCTTGCCAGATAAGAATTCCATTGCTACACCAATTTTTGATATTAGGTCTTCTGCCTTTTTTAATATCTCTTCAGAGCTTCTAAATCGCATTTCAATTTCGTTTCTCATTCTAAAAAGATCATTTTCCTCTTGTCTTTTTAGTAAAAGCCGTATTTGAAGTTGATTTGCCCTTTCATAGGCCTGTCTAATATCATCTTCTTTATATTTTTTAAAGTCTTTACTTACCTCCAATAATCTTTTTCTACTCTTCTTTTCTAATAACTCTATTTCTTCAACTTCCTGTATTAACCTCTGCATTTTACTATTTACTTCTTCTATTTTTCCTTTTAATGCATTACATTCTTTTCTGGCATTTTCTGCAATATCAAAAATAGCCTCTTGGCTCTCTTCAATTGCTGAGATAGTTTTATTTAGTATACTGTTCATCTGTTCAATGCCTACAGACTTTTTTGCCATAGGTTCCACCTCTTAATAATCTTATAGATTCCATATTTCTTCATTTAGTAATAAATTTCCTTTATTTTTAGAATGTTAATATTAAGCAATATTATGATTAGGACTTTTTTCCTATTTTATTCCCACATAAAAAACTCGGCATCCATAAGGGTACCGAGTTATTCAATAGTAAGTAAGAACCTTTATTCAACAGCTTCATAGTCCATTAAAAGCCATTCATCTTTAGCTTTCACCATTTTAACTTGATATGACAGCTCCTCAGTTGATATATCAGCTAGTCCAGCTAGCCTCCATAATAACTTAACATCAAGATGTATTACATTATTTTTAAGGGCTACAATTTTAAACTCCTCAATGTTGAATCCTTCTATGAGTTCATGACATGAAGGGTTTTCCTTTAAAGCCCTAAAAACCTTTATGTCTTCTGTTAGCAGCGGATCCACCTCTAGCCTTTCTAATTCTCCTTCTATATAGGCTATGCTAATATCTTCATTAACAAGTAATTCATTAAATAGCTTTGTTCTTTTGTAAAAAATCTCTTGAAACTTATCCTTTAACTCATCCTCATACTGGCTTTTATCATGTTCATTAAGAGCTGCAAATATGTTATGGTGGTGAGCTAAAAATAGACCTATAAGTAATACTAAAACAACCAGCTTCTTCATATTTCTCCCCCTTGTTTATCTGAGCTTTAAGTGTATGTCCATTATAAACAATAGGAGGAAAGAAATTTGCCTTTTTTTGGTGACAGCATTAGATTAATAGGCAACAGAAGATGTCATTTTTCTCTTAATAAATTATGTCTATTCAGTTTCTAGCATTTCAATATTTTTCTTTTCTTCTTCACTTAATACCTTTTCTAAATCTAAAATAATAATCATTCTTTCATCCACCTTTGCAATACCACTAATAAACCTTTCATCTATATTAGTTATTATGTCAGGTGCTGGATCAGTATCCTTCTCATCAATGGTTAAAACCTGTGAAGCATCATCTACAACAAAGCCCACCTGCTTTTCTTTCAAATTTATTATTATTATACGAATGTCAGCTGTGGTTTCCTTTAGCTCTAAATTAAATTTTCTGCGAAGGTTAATGATTGGTGTAATAACTCCTCGATAATTAATTATTCCATCTACAAATTTTGGTGAATTAGGAATTTTAACACTTTCCTTAAACTCGCTTATTTCTTTAACATGCATAATATCAACACCGTATTCTTCTTTATCTAGCTTAAATATTACGTATTTTCTCTCAGCCATTATGTAACCCTCCTCAATATAATATAGTGATGTTTATTATATAAGTTCGCTGTTATTTTTATAATTCCTCTATAATGGGGTTGATTAATGTCAAAAAATGCGAAAGAACTGAAATAATTCAGTTCTCCTTATACTAATACAATACTAGTCTACAAACTCTATGCTATCCAGCTGCTTTTTAAATGTTTTTCTAAAGGCTTTAATATATTCATCTCTTAAGGCTTTTTGCTCACTTTTTTCTTCATCCGTCAATTCTCTACTTTTTGATACTTTCGCTAGATAATTTATACGTGCTAATTTTTCTTTTGTTACCATTTAAAACACTCCTTAATATCCTTAATCATAATAAAATATATCATATTTTTGTGGATTTATAAAGGATTATCTTTAGCTTACTAATCATTAGTGGGTTTATCCTTCACTTCAAGGTCATCACTATTGTCTAAAGGGTTGGGTAGCTCTTTATTATTTTGGCCTTTGCTTTCCTCGTTTCCGATTTCACTTAATGCCTTTACTATTTGAATCATTTTAATAAGTGACTCCCCTTGCTCTTCGTTCACCATTGGCTTAATGATATTCAGCATATCCATTTCATCTATTGTTTCTTTATTAGATACAGCCTTCATTAGCTTTAGAAAGCCTAGTAATACCTTAACCTCTCTCGTTTTATTCTTTAAATCTCCCTCTAATAATGGTTCAAATACCTGAATATACCTTTCTAGGTTTTCTATCGTTATTTCATTAGAAAGCCCTTGAATTTCCTTGACCTTAGTACCCATCATGTTTGCCTTTAGGTTTAATTCTATTGCCCTATGTATTACATCTCTTTTTTCATCCTCTACAAACTCAGCTATATCCATAAGCATATATCGTTTTCTATCCTCTACCGACAAAGAGTGATACTTTGTCTCATGGTTTTGCATTCGAGAAATATCCATTAAGCTCTTAACCTTAACAATGATATGTAATATTACCTCCGATCTATGTAGTACAATTTGCTCCTCTGGACTCATATAGCCCTTTATTCTATTTAATAGTCTAATCTTTTTTTCTAGCTTTCCTGTATCAACATCGTTAAGGTTAAAGGCTTCTGGAATTTTTTTTGAGGCCATCATAATTGCAGGCACTAATAAAAGCCAGTTCTTTTGGATAAAGCTATTATTTATTATAGGATCTCTTTGATCACTTGTTTTATTGCTATCCATTAATATCCCCCTTTTACTTTTTGTCTTTCTAAGTAATATATATTGCATATAACACCCAATTATTAAACTTTATATTAATTAACAATTATATTTTTAAAAAAAGAATACATTTTTGTGGCAAATTTAACTTTACAGGCATAATTATAGATAGATGAGATTTTAATATTTACTAATTGTCTATAGGAGGGATATTGTGGACAGAAAAAAATTAAACCAGCTGATGGAGGCTGCAAAATCAGGTGATTATTCTAGATTAGAGGAAGTTAAGGAATTTATTTCTGAAGAGGATTATCAAAAAGCATTAAAACTTTTCAACCAATATGGTCACAAGTCTGAAGATGAAATTCTGATGGAGCTATCAAGAATAAAGGATAATGTTCCAAATAAGGATGAAATTATTAGTAAGCTTAAGCCCTTTTTAAATGCTGAACAGAAGGAGAAGCTAAGAAGAGTATTAGACTATTTAGAAGAATAAAAAATTAGCCTTAACTGTGTTTTTGAGTTAAGGCTAATTTTTATTTATTTTGGTTTAATATAATTTAACTGCTTCTTCAACCTTGTCAACAATTTTTTGATTAGCTATAAGTTCTGTACATTTATTAATATCTATATACATTGTACGGTCTTCCTTAAGGGGTGAAATCTCTTGTCTTACTACATCATATGCAATGCTGGTGCCTTTACCTAGTTTATGTCCTTCATAAAACTCTATTGCTTGAGTAGCAGCCAATAACTCAATTGCCAATACGTTAATAGCATTTTTATATATTTCTCTAGCCTTTCTGGCAGCTATTGTACCCATTGAAACATGATCCTCTTGATTTGCTGAGGAGGGTATAGAATCAACACTTGCTGGATGAGCCAGCACCTTGTTTTCTGATACTAGGGCTGCTGCTGAGTATTGCATTATCATGAAGCCTGAGTTTAATCCCCCCTTTGTAGTTAGAAAAGCAGGTAATCCACTTAGCTGTGGGTTAACAAGTCTCTCAATTCTTCTTTCAGATACATTTGCTAGTTCAGCTATTGCAATTCCTAAAAAGTCAAAGGCTAATGCCATAGGCTGTCCATGGAAGTTGCCACCAGAAATAACCTCTTCCTCTCTATTAAAGATCAATGGATTGTCGGTTGCAGCATTCATTTCTATCATTAGTTTTTCTTCAACGTATTGAATTGCATCACGACTACCTCCATGAATCTGAGGAATGCACCTCAAGGTATATGGATCCTGTACACGTATTTCTCCTTGTCTAGTTACAAAGCTGCTGTCAGTCAGTAAAGCCCGTAGATTTTCTGCTGCCTTTATCTGTCCAGGATGAGGTCTTACCTCGTGAACCTTTGAATCAAAAGCATCAATAATACCCCTTAGTGCTTCAATTGTTAGTGCCCCTGCTATATCAGCCAGCTTTAAAAGCTTTTTACAGTCATAAAGATTCAATGCTCCTATTGCAGTCATCACCTGTGTACCATTTATTAGGGCAAGACCCTCCTTCGATGTAAGGGATATGGTTGGAATTTTAGCCTTATCCATAGCTTCTTTTCCCGACATCCTTTGCCCCTTGAATATTGCTTCACCTTCACCTATCATTACCAGCACCATATGGGATAAGGGGGCTAAATCACCACTTGCACCCAACGAACCTTTTTCAGGCACTATTGGATGTACTCCTTTGTTTAGCATCTCTAACAGTGTTTCAACAGTGGTATACCTTATTCCTGAAAATCCCTTTGCTAAAGCATTGGCCCTTAAAAGCATAATTCCTCTTACAACGTCTTCAGGCAATGGATTTCCTACACCACAGGAATGACTGACTATAAGGTTTCTTTGTAGTTCTTCTGTTTCATCCTTAGATATTGCTACATCACTGAACTTTCCAAAGCCCGTTGTAATACCATAAACAACTTTTTCTTCATCAACAAATCTATCAACCAGCCTTCTGCTAGCATTGATTTTTTCAATAGCTTCATTGCTTAACTCTACAGTATAAAAGTCCCTTGCAACCTGTACAACAGCTTCTAAGGTTAAACTATATCCATCAATAATTACTTTACTCAAAAAAAATCACTCCTTAAACATAGTAGATTATATAAGTGCTTATAACTTAGAATTCTATAAGGGCTATTGTATCTCCTTCTGTTTCTATAATTTTATTTTAATTGTTAAAATTATTTTGGTATTAGTGGATTACATAGTTTAGAGGTTAAGCACCTCTATAGTAGGCTAATGAAAGTGTCCCCGTCTATAGGCACAAAAAAACTAGCCATTGCAGCGTATACTTTAGAAGCTAGAGGTTAAAGCTTGAAAAAGCTAAAAGCTCTTACCACTAGCCTCTTGAATGGTGCCTCTAAGTTACGTTAGAATGCTAGGATTTTGAAATAACCGAATAGATAAGGTACTCTCATCAATCTAAACTGAGGCTGAATTGTCTCAGCTTTACCTTAATCTCTTTTGTATTTCATCATAAATTAGCTGTGCTGATTGACCTCTAGCTGTAATTACAGGTGATTTAGTATTAGCATTTTCCATGCCCAGAATATTTGAATCCTGACCTGTCACAACTATAGCATCAAACCCTTCTAACTCTTTACTACGGCTTAAGCTTTCAACTTGATAGCCCTTCTGCTGCAAATAATCTCTAACATCTGTTAACGAATCCTCAACTGCTATCCTGTTTTTCACATAAACACCTCCTAATTAAATTACACATTATATTATTTGGTGTTTAAGTAAATAATATTCTATATTTCAGCAATAACAGCTCCAAGTATATTGCTGGTTAGCTTAGCTAGGTTATATCCACTAAAATCAAATTCCTTTTCTTTGACTGCAACAGATAAGTATATTATTCCCCTCAGCTCGCCATCAAAAATAATTGGTGTTATAATAACAGATTTCCAATTGGGGGTCCCTGTAAATAAATCTATATGACTAACATCCTCCCAATCAATTAGGTATTCTCCTTGTTTGGTTTGCATAACCTTTTCTATTAGCTTATTATTAAAGGTATAGTTTCTAATCCAATCATCTAAAAACCTTTTTCTGGCGTACTGAGTTGTTACTTGATTATCCTTTACTATAAATAGAATGCCATCTTCTGCCTCTAATATTTCAATAAGTCTTCCTAAAAGTGTATATATCTTTTCTTCTCTTGAACCCTCTTCTGTAATTATTTCTATGGCTTCTGCTAAAACCAGTACATTCCGTTGATCCTGTACAATATTTCCGGTTACGATTCCCGCCAGCTTGTCAACACGCTTATCTACAAATCTTATACCCTCTTCCCAAATTACCGATTGATTCCTACCCTGCTCTTTGGCAGTATACAGAGCTTGGTCTGCCCTTTCAATAATAGTTTCTTTGTTTTCGCCGTCTATGGGATAACAGGCAATGCCACAGCTGATGGTTAATTCAACCCCTTCACCCAGTAGCTTTTCATCTTTAAATTTGGTTCTTATTTTTTCTGCCACCAACAGTGCATCCATTTTTAATGCTCTTGGAAGTAAAATAATGAATTCTTCTCCACCATATCTACCAGCATAATCGCTACTACGGATACTATCTCTAATAATACTCCCTGCCTCCGATAAAACCATATCTCCCCTTTGATGACCATAGGTGTCGTTTACATTCTTAAAATGATCTATATCGCACATTATTATAGAGAAGCCTTCGTTTGATTCTTTAGCATGCTTAATTTCCTCTGCAAGAACCTTTTCAAAATATTTTCTAATATATGTGCCCGTAAGCTTATCTATAGATGATGATATTTTTAAATAATAGTTATTAAACATAAGACTCAATAATGGTATGAGCTTTTCACATTCCTTGAGGGTATCAGTTGAAAAATTATTAAATATTTTGTTAGTTTCTAAATACAAATACCCGATAATCTTTTCCTTTTCATGTCCTATAGAGTATCGTTGATCCTTTTCTACTGGTTCTATCGCTTTAGCTTTATTGATTATTGGCAACACCATCAATTCACGAAAATCCTTGTAGAAATCATCGTTTACTGCATCCAAAGAGTGTACAAAGCTATTTTCAATTATTATCCCCTTTTTCATTGTGGCTGATTTTTCAAATATATAGCCCTTAGATTTAACATCAATTTCTTCTCCAAATGAAGCTATAACATCATAATCATCTTCGTAAATACCTACAAGCATTCCCCTAGTGGCTAAGGTAAGCTTGCCTGCATACTTCATAGATATATCAAGGTTATAGTCAATATCGTTTGTTAAGCTCTCAATTAGCTGTTGAATATTATCTAAGTCTATTGGAAATAAATTCTTATATTGCTCTAAAGCAAGCTGATAAAAGGCAGGATTATTAAATAGTTCTTGATATCTGCTAATATCAAAAATATCATCTAAGCTAATATTTTCTTCTGTTGGCTCTTGATAATTATAATTATCCTCCGATTTTTCATTAAGAATTACCTTCTTCATTTTTAAAAGCTGATGAGTTATTTTATATTTATCCTCTCTTGAAAAATATGAATGCTTAAACTCATCAGGTGTTCTATTTAGAATCAGTTGTATTAGCTCAAGTCCATTGAAGTAGTGGGTTGCAGCTCTATAATAATCCTTTACTTCAAGATATGCTTCTGCTAATTTTTTATATATTTTACATTTTAAGTCCTTTGAGCTGTTTGATATGGACGGAATTAATGTTTCTTCAACATACTCAATAAAGTCTGATTGATGATATAGTATTCCATTAATGTATAGCCTTAAGCTGTTAAAATAATCATTATTGTATTGATTTATTAGCTCTTCATCCTTAGCCAATAGTTCCTTAGCTATTTCCAGCTGGCCTTTTTCACTGAAATAGATGGTATCCTCTAACAATATTAGTCTATAATCTCTAGTAAAGCTTGACTTTGAGTACTCATCAATTAATTGTAATAAGCAGCTGTCCTCCATAGGTTCCTTATTATAGTTAAGAACCATAAATTGAAGCTTCTTCATTAAATAAAAGTGTCTCGATTCATTATGCTCATATTCTTTAAAGAATTTTTCTGTCATTTCTTTAGCTTTATTGTATTGACCCAGTTCCATATAAAAACGACACATTACATATAAAAGGTTTCCTCTATATGCTCCACCTTCCCCTGCCAATTCCTCATTTTGTGTTTTTATTAAATAATTGTAGGCGTTTTTATAGTCACTTATATCAATAAAGCACTCAATTAGGTTAATATAGCTAATTATTTTTATGTTCTCTTCCTCATACTCTTGAGCCAATAAAACATTTTTATTTAATATCTCTATGGCCTCATTGGCTTTATGGTCTATCATAAGGGAATCGGCAATATTATTATATGCTACAATAATATCCTCCACCCTATTATATTGCTGTGCAATTTTCAAGGACTTTTCAAAATACTCTCTTGCCTGCTTACTATCTTGAAAATGGTCTTGAAGAATAACTCCAATATTATTTATGGGGCGACAGGTATCTTCAATATTATTTGCCTTCTCTAAATAAACTACACTTTCTTTAAATAGGCTTAAGGCTTTTACTTCTTTTGCTCTATAGAAGTAATTAACCCCTATTTGACTTAAAAACATTCCTACGTAGTCGATTCTTTTCAACTGCTGTGCAACCTCAAGATACTTTCTTGATATTGCCTCCAGTTTGTCTAGCTTACGATTAAACATATATACTCTTGAAAGCAAATAAGCGGATTTTAATAGTCCTTCCTGGTAGTCTATGGCTTCTGCATTTTCAACGGCCTTTAAGAAAAATTGCTCTGCAATATCAAGTTCGTTACGATAAAGATATATATATCCTATTCTGCTTCCTGCTTCAATTGTTAACTGCAATTGATCCTCATGATTTGCAAGCTTTATTACCTTTTTAAAATATTTAATTGCCTCTTTAATATTACCTTGATTTTGATACACATCTCCAATTTTTATAAATACACTTAATTTTCTTTTATCAGTATCTTCCTCAATTAAGGAATGGGCACGCATGTAAAAGACCGATGCCTGTGAGAAAACCTTTAAATTAAACATTCTGTCTCCAGCGTCTATACAATAATCTATTGCTTTGTTTCTTTGGTTTGACTGTAGAAGATGAAATATCAATTCATCTTTATTTTCTCTACCCTCTCTTATATATAGCTCCTCCAAAATAGTACTTACATGTAAATGCAAATCTATTCTCATTTTATTTTCTATTGTGTTGTATATATAAGACTTTAACTGTTTTCTAAAAAAGCCATAGGTATAACCCCAATCCTCAAGCTTTTCGTTTAGTATTCTAAGCTGGGTTAAACGACGCAAATAAGCTGCTAAATCCTCTTTTTCCCCATAAATTTCTGTTATAATTTCCAAAGAAACTGAGGTGTTAAATAATGAGATAATTTTTAAAATATCTTTTGTTGCTGAATCAAAGGTCTCAAACTGCTTAACGGCAGCTTCATCAATATTATCTGCAATTTTTATTTGTGCATAATCATCTGTAGTTTTATGCCATGCATATCCATCATATTTTGTGCTATAATCAACAATTATTAGCTTTTGTGCAAATAGCTCTCTCATGGCCTCTTCTATGTAAGCAGGTATACCATCGGATTCCTTCATTACCCTTGTAGCGAAGTTCAGTGGCTCTTGATTCCAGCCTAATATATACCTTATAATTTTAGCAGTTTCTTCTACAGTAAGACGAGATAGCTTTGTTACTAAGGTGCTATTATCAGCCTGCCATTTTCCTATATAGCTTTTATTGGAATCATTGACTAGTTCATCTTCAATATAGCTTAATATTACTATAATTGGAGCCTTTTTTAGCCTGGATATTTTTAAAAAGTAATCAATGAATTCTGCCACCGTGTGGTCTACAAAGTGAAAATCATCTATTATTAGTAGGGTGGGTTTGTTTTGGGTACCTTCAATTATAAAGTTCGACACTCTATCATATAGCTTAAGAATTTCTTTGTCCTCTGTTAATGGCCGGGTTGGTATAATACTTTTATTTACTCCAATTTCAGGTATTATTTTAATAAGCTCACAGGCATATTTATTAACAATATTTGTGGGTATTATCTTTAGCATGTTTTTAATAAGACTAGCCGATATTTTATAAAAATGTTCATTGTTGGAGGCTGTTGTAGTCCCAAATATTTTGAAGCCCTTCCATTTCATTTGATTCATTATTTCCCTAATGAATCTAGTTTTTCCAATCCCCTTATCTCCATGAACAAGAACGAGGTTTTTGTTTGACTTGCTATTTAATGAAAGTATTTCTTTTAACTCAATATCCCTTCCTATTATAGGTGTCTTGAAATTTAACTTTTCAAGGAGGCTTTTATCTTCAATTACCTCCTCTAAAGCGAATATTTTTTGCATGTGTCTATTTAACTGGTGTATTGATTGAAACCGTTCGAAAAAATCTAAATAGGTCATTCTTTTAATTGTATCAAATATCTTATATTCTCTACTATTAAATTCTGAATTCTCAAAACGATTTACTTTATTAAGTAGTTTATGGTATTGAAATTCTTGATTGGTGTATAGATAAAACAAAAATGCCCCTAGTGAATATATGTCTGTATAGCTTCCAACCTCAATACCATAGGTGAGCTCTGGTGCTCTACAGCTTACAGTCATTTCATCTATATACCTTTTATGTATCTCATACTTCTTTATTGATACTAAATCAAGGAGTTTAATCCTTAATTTGTTTTCTTCACGATAAACAAAAACAGTATCAAGTCCTATGAATTTGTATATATGTCCATGGAAATGTAGGTAGTCTAAAACTAAAGCACCCTGAGTGTATATGTTTAAAAATTCTTCCTCTGACAATTGGTAATTTTCATCTATTAAAAAATCTACATCTATGTACTCGGTGGTGTAATAGAATCTTAATTCATTTATTTGCTTATCATCAATAGTTTCAATAATTCCATAATTATAAACCTGAAGTAAATTAGGGTGCTGCATGGAGGTTATTTGATAAAATTCCTCATTACAAAAACTCAAAAATTCACTTGAATATTGAGTGTTGTTAATTACATATAGTAAAAGCCTTTTGTTTTTTTGTAATAAATCTAATACAACATACTTACTATAAAGGTTTTCTTGCTCTTTTATTTCTTCAACTCTATAACGATTGTTTATTAACTCCATCTTTCCACTTCCCCGAATGTAGAATCAATGCTTCTTTAAACTGTCTTTCCGTAGAACATAGCTACACCCAATAGTATCTGGTCTTTTTGCTCATTTGACAGATCTTGTAATAGCTCGGCTATATAGCTCCTTCTAGCATGAAGCACTTCGTTAATAAGCTGATGTCCCTTGTCCAAAACAACAATTCTTACAACTCTACGGTCTTTTTCATCCCTAGTTCTTCTAACAAGCATATTTTTTTCCATTCTATCGACTAAGTCTGTGATAGTACTGCATGCTAAGAACATGTGGTTGCTTAATTCACCAATAGTTAGGTTTTCTTTATTTATTAAATACTGTAGGGCTTCAAATTGAGGAGGTGTAATTTCAAAATCCGTTAATATTTCTCTCCCTTTTTGCTTAATTACAGTACAAAGATGTCTGATTTCCTTCTCAAGTTCAATAATCGTATCATCATAATTAGTATCCTTCATACCTAGCCTCCTAAACTTACTTGTTTTTTTATTTTAACACATACCTATATTAATTCGTAATTACTATAAAAAAATCCTTCTTAATTTTCACTTTTCAGCTTTTACATTTTTTAGTTTTTATTTTTGATTGGTTTATCTTTTTTGCCTTTCCAACCTTCAACTTTTAACTTTTAATTTTTATTTTTTAATTATGTCTTCTTGTTTTCCATTTTCCATTTTCCATTTTCAACTTGGTTTTGTTGTTTAGATTTTTCATTTTTAGCTTTTAATTAGTGTCTGAATCCTTATTCCCTATTACTTATTACATATTACTTTCCTTTAAGGTTCAACATTTTACATTCAACATTCAACATTCAACATTTAACATTTCTTTTATCTTTGCCTTTATTTTTAATTCGGTTTTATGTTCTTAATTTTTCACTTTTAACTTTTAATTTTTAATTATGTCCTCCTGTTTTCCTTTTTCAATTTTCAATTTTCAATTTTCAACTTGGTTTTGTTGTTTACATTTTTCATTTTTAACTTTTCACTTTTAACTTTTCACTTTTAACTTTTAATTTTCCCTATTACTTATTCCCTATTACTTATTACTTGCTTTTATGGTTTTTCACAGTTGTATATAAAAAAATATAATGCTATAATAGTTAAGGACAAAAACCAAAAATTAACAAATAAGTAAAAGGATTCTTTGTTGTTTTGTTACATTTTATTAGAACATTAAAAAATTAATCTACAGAGGTATGTTGTAGCCCCAGAAAACCAAAATTATTATGCAAATTAATAGGAGGCATTTATCAATGAAAA
>NZ_WBZC01000046.1 GCF_009017275.1 Alkaliphilus pronyensis
GAAGAAGATGAAGAAATAGAAGAAGGTCAAGAGGACGAAGAAGAAGATGAAGAAATAGAAGAAGGTCAAGAGGACGAAGAAGAAGATGAAGAAATAGAAGAAGGTCAAGAGGAAGAAGAAGATGAAGAAATAGAAGAAGGTCAAGAGGAAGAAGAAGATGAAGAAATAGAAGAAGGTCAAGAGGAAGAAGAAGATGAAGAAATAGAAGAAGGCCAAGTGGACGAAGAAGAAGATGAAGAAGTAGAAGAAGGCCAAGAGGACGAAGAAGAAGATGAAGAAATAGAAGAAGGAATAGATAACGACTCGTTTTTAAAAGAAGAGGATGAGTTAGAAAAAGAAGAATAGGAAAACTTAGCTTGAAGGGATTGAAACAAATGGAAAATCATTCTCTTGAAATTCAAGATAATAATAAAAACAATAATAAAATGAATAAGTTTAAGATAATAGCTTCAAACATTTTTATAGGTATAATGGGTGTTATTATAATTGGTATGCTAATAATGCTGTTCCAAAGCAAGCAAACACAGGGGCCACCATCAATAGCAGGACATCAAATGTATATAGTACTAAGTGGTAGTATGAGTCCTACCTTTAAAACTGGAAGCATAATATTTGTGAAGGAAGCAAATCCAGAGGATATAAAGGTAAATGATATTATAACCTATACTGGTAATGATGGTGGCTCTGCTACTACCCATAGGGTCGTTGGAATACATAATGAAGGCACCATCCTATTTCAGACAAGGGGTGATGCCAATAATATGGATGATCCATTACCAGTTCCAGCAAAAAATGTTGTTGGTGTTGTAAAATACAGCATACCCTTAGTTGGTTATGTGTTCTCCTTTGCACGAACTAAAGAGGGCTTCTTACTTCTTATGATAGTTCCAGGAGCAATTATAATAGTAACACAGCTATTTAATCTTTTTAAGTATATTAAAGAAGCAAAGGAATCCTAACATAAATATGATAAAGCTGGTGGGAGGTGAATGCTTTGATTAAAAAAATAGTAATGTCTTTCTCGGTGTTTTTGATTTCTATTACATTAATAATAGGTGCTACTACTGCCTACTTTACTGATGGGGCTCCAGTGGAAGATACGAAGTTTACCTTTGGAACAATAGATATAGATGTCTCGAAAAATTCCGAAGAAGATTCTGATTGGTTACCTGTTGATGGAGAAGATTCTAACTCAAAAACAGTTTCCTGGAAATTCAAAAACAATGGAAGTAATGAGGTATTTTTAAGGGCTAAGATAAATCATGAGTGGGTATTAGCAGCAGATAATGAGGTTAGTAGTATAAATGGAGAAACCAACACAAACTGGATATTAATTAGTACTGAATGGGAAGAAAATCAAGGGTGGTATTATTATACAGGTGTTGTAGATCCAAAAGAAGTAATCTATTTAACATTTGAGGTTTCTATTGATACTATTGAAGGCTTCTTGGGGGCAGAGTATAAGATAGATATTGAAGCAGAGGCAATACAAGCCTCTAATAATGCAGCATATTATGAGTGGGGAACTAGTATCTATGGTGTACCAACTCAATAATATATTTTAGGCAAACCTATTGAAAAGTAGGGACGCAAAGCTAATGGGCCTTTCATTTGAGTGGCAGCCTAGCCGCAAATCCTAAAAATGGAGGTGTGTATGTGAAGAATAAAATTATATTTAGTGTACTAACTATTGTTATTGCAGCAGCAATGATAGCTGGAGGAACTATGGCTTGGTTTACTTCAACTGCTGACGCAGGAGAAACCACATTTACAGCTGGTACTGTTAAGATTGAGGCAGATCAAGTAGTTAATATTCCAGAGGAAGAAGTTCACGAATGGACAAATGATAACATATTTCCTAAGTGGGTGGTAGAAGCTCAGCAGGGTCAAAGATATGACGGTGAAGATGTTGTATCTCTACGGTCAGATCCCAATGCAGTGTTATCTTTAGAAAGTGGCAGAAATGAAAAAAATTTCTTTAGTCTAGGCTTTGGTGGTGAAATAGAGGTTGAGTTTAGCCACATTATATTAGCTGGTGAAGAATTCTCAGTTGTTACTGTAGTTGAGGATACATGGGGGAGAAACCATTATCCAGAGGAAAAGGCTGATGTATATGTTAGTAAAAACAGAGAAGATTGGATACTTATTGGTACAGCTACTAATCAACCATCAAGTCAGGGTAATCAGATTACCAGTACCTTTACTCTACCCGAAACAGTAGATTATGCTAAGTTCATTAAGCTGATTGATGTTTCTGAGAGAGAAGATTTTAAAAATGATCAAGATATTTCTGATAATGATAGAAACGCAGCCGATGGCTATGATGTAAATGCCATTTATGTTAAAGGTGGATATAAGGATAAAGACCATAACTGGAATCCTGGTGATACTTCTACAAAAAAGTATAATGTAGAGAATACTGGAACAAAGGATATTCATGTAAGGGCTAAATTAATAGGGAATTGGTATCAGTATAACGAAGAAACTTATCAGTGGGAAGAATTTACACCAGACCACGGAGATAAGGAAATAGATGTAATTACCATTACAGTTTGCGATGATTCCGATTGGTTTTATGATGAGGCAACTGATTATTACTATTATGATGGTTATTTAGGAGGAACATACCAAAGAGAAGATAATGAGGTTTATGAATCTGAGCTATGTGTAGAAATAAAAGTAGATGGTGAAGATACTGACAATCAATATCAAGGAAAAAGATATGTTATTTCAACTGTGTTTGAGGCTATTCAAGCATCAAATAATGCAGCAGCAGAGGACACAACTTGGGGTGTGGACTTTTTCAAAAGATAATGTAGTTTCAAATGAAAAGGCAAACCTATTGAAAAATAGGGACGCAAAGCCATAGGGCCTTTCAGCTTTTGCTGGGTGGTAGCCTGGCCGCCAATTATATAAAAACAAAATAATTGGAGGAATGGAAATGAGAAAAAAAATAATTTTTACTATGATGGCATTAACAATGGCTATCGCAATGGTAGCAGGTGGAACCATGGCTTGGTTTACTGATGAGGCTGACGCGGGGGAGACTACTTTTACAGCTGGTACAGTAATTCTTGAAGCAGACGAAGCTGTGCTTGGCGAAACTGTAACTTGGGATAACTGGAATCCTGGAGACGAAGGGACTGTTGAGTGGGGTTTTATTAATGAAGGTACAAAGGCAATTAACCTTAGAGCAAAACTAGATAAGGGTTGGATTGGGATTCAAAGCTTAGAGGATTTAGAGACATTCAATAGTGTATTAAGAGCAATGGCAAGAATAGGTGTAGAGGGATCAGGAGACTGGGAACTAGGAATTATTCAAGAGGGAAGCCATAGCCCAGCTCAAGGAACTCAGAATCATTTTACATGGCCTAAGGCTACAGCTGTTCCATTTAAGCTAACCTTTGATGGTGAGGTTGTTACATATATAGTAGGTAGTGGAGATGATGCCATTACAATGACATATGCTGTTGACGAAGAAGATTTCAATGATATAGTTATAACCACCAGATCAACCAGTGAAGCATATAGTGTATTAGTTAATAATCTTATGCTTGATGGCATTGAGTTAGGGGCAGAAAACTTTATTGAAGAAAATGGATGGAGCTATTTAATTATTAGAAGAGAAAATCTTGGTGAAGGCTTTGTTCTTACTGGAGAATCAACAATGGATTGGGAAGGAAACAGACCAAGTCGTTCTCATTTAACATATCAAATAGAATTAGGTAATTCAACTGAACCATTATTATCACCTGAAAATGTAGATTGGAATGTAATTGGTAACGATAATTGGATACTTAATTTAGAAGGCTTTGAAACAGGTTATTATTACTATGTAGTAGAAGAAAATGAAGAAAATGTTCTTGGAAGAATAGCAGGTACCTACGGAGATGAGGCAGATGAGGATGAAAGAACAAGAACACTTAGCTTTAATGTTTACTTAAAGGGTGAAGAAACTGGAAATGAGTATCAAGGAGCAAAGTATATATTTAGTCTAAATGCAGAAGCAGTTCAAGCAAGCAACGGTGCTGCTGAAGCAATGTGGGGTTTAGAAGTATCTGATGAAGAGTAATATATAGATAAAAGTTTTTTATTAGAAGCTTCCATATATGTATTAAAAGAGAGGGTGTTACCATGAAACGTAAAATTCTTAAATCCATAGCCAACATTGTATTAACACTTCTTGTCATTATGTGTTTTACCCTTGCTACAAGATTGCAGGACACCTTCGCTCTTGAGGTTATCGGTGGTGAATACGGATTGAGGGTAGAGCTATCTCAAGAAAACGTAGCAACAAACAACTTAAACCCAGGAGATGAAAAGGAATCTTACATGACCGTATCAAACGATGGAGAACACCCTCTACCTGTATATCTAAATAATAGAACTGTACGAGAGATTCAAGGAAAAGGTGGAGGAAACCTAAATGACAAGTTGAAGCTTATAATAACAAATCAGAATGATGAAGTTGTTTATTCAGGTTCAGTTAAAGGATTAGAAACTCCACAGTATATAGGCGAAATACAACCTAACAATAATATTAAGTTAGATTTTAAAGTAGAGCTACCGGATGAAGATACCACAAATGAATATCAAGCAGCATCTATAACAGTAAAATGGATAGTTTCAACAAGCTATACACCACCTAGTGATCCACCAAGACCAAGACCAAGACCAAGACCTAATCCTCCTACAATAATAGAAACTGAAGAAATTGAAGAAATAGAAGAAGAAGATATTCCAGAAGGTGAACCAGAAGTTGAAGAGCCAGAAATTATAGAAGAGGAGCTAGAGGAAGAGGAGATTCCACTTGGAATAGGTACGTTACCTAAGACAGGAGAGCTTACACCTACCTTCTTCTACGGACTAGGAACTCTGCTGCTAATAATAGGCATATTTATTAATAAAAAACCAAAGAGTAAAGCATAATTAAAGGGCTGGAATTTTCCAGCTCTTTTACTATTACCCCTCACCAGTTTAATGATTATACATAAAATATTATCATAAGACTTAAGTATTACATTTAAACTGGAGGGACATTATGGAAATAGATAATTTTCAAGAGAAGGTTAAAGAGGTAATTGAAGGCTTTAAAAATGCACGATTCAAGCATAATGGTAGAAGTCTTGATGAGGGAATCGACTGTCTTGGCTTTATTATATTGTTTTATGAGAAATTTGGAATAAAGCTACCCGATAGTGATGGTGAACCAATAAACTACCGTTGGTATTTAGAAGATCCCGATCGTTATATTAGGGGAATAAAATCATTGGGATGGAAGGCTGTAGACATTAAAGAGCTACAACCCTTAGATTTGGTGTATTTTGCTGTGAAAAGAAATATTATTACCCACTCAGGCATCATGATAAGTGATACTGATTTTATACACATGTCCCCAAGTAGAGGGCTATCAATAGATTCCCTTAAACGTCACTGGAGGAAATTCAGAGGTGCTGTACGTTTAATATAAAGAAAAAATGCTATTAATATTGATAAGCTTTTGAAAGTTAGATATAATTAATATTAAATTTATTTTTTTCTCGTATAATAATGGAAATATGGTCCATAAGTTTCTACCAAGCCACCGTAAATGGCTTGACTACGGGTAGCAGAAATAGAAAAAACAATGTCTTTTGATTTTGTTATTATTACTATTAATGTATATCCCTGTAGAATGTTAACAGGGATTTTATTATGTAAGACATAAAAAACAAAGCATTTTATCCTTCTATTAAAAACCAATAAAATGCTTTAAATCTATGGAGGTGTAGTATGGAACTATTGAAGAAAAAAATACTAGAAGTAGGGCGGGTTGAAGGAGATGGCATTTTAAAAGTAGATAGCTTTTTAAACCATCAGTTGGATGTAGAGCTTTTGAATGAAATAGGTAAGGAATTTTATAGATTATTTAAGGATTATAATATAACAAAAATATTAACTGCAGAGGTGTCAGGAATTGCTATAGCAGCAATAACTGCCCAATACTTTAAAGTTCCAGTAGTTTTTGCAAAAAAGACACAATCAAAAAATCTTGATAAGGATACCTATGAAGGCGAGGTATATTCTTATACAAAGGATATTACCTATAAAATAAGAGTTTCTAAACGTTATTTAGATAAAAAGGACAATATTTTAATAGTAGATGATTTTCTAGCAAACGGACAAGCTTTACTGGGGTTAAAGCAAATAATTGATAGCGCAAATTGTAATCTAAAGGGTGTAGGTATAGTAATAGAAAAGGGATTTCAAAAGGGCGGAAAATTAATAAGAGATAAAGGCATTAATGTAAAATCCTTAGCTATTATTGAAGAAATGAAGGATGGAAACATTATATTTAAATGAAGCCATTCTTTATTTTAATGGCTTTAGATTGTAGACAAACTCTTGATATTTTCAAAACTACGTAAACCCGCTCAGAACCAAACGGGAATGAGCTTAAGATAATCAGGAATTTTCAAAACTCGCTTAAGCTCAAACAGTTGAAAATCCTAATCTGATTATCTTTTCGCTCTTTTTTATTCTAACTTCGCCAATCGTTTACTTAAGTTTTAAAAATCGGGTTTGTTAAAATTATATGCTTTGTCTTCAGTTTGAAGCCATTATTTATCTCAGCGACTTACTAACACTCCCACTTCTTAAGTGGGAGATAAGTGCCGCCAAGCTTCGAAATAAGGGCAACTAGAGTTCAGGTGGAGTTAAAACTCCATCTGAACTAAGTTTTCTTTATTTTAATGGCTTCATTTAATTAAATATATCGACTAGAGCTATTTGAATAGAAAAATATTTGGAGGATTATAAGTAAGAAAAATAAATGCAACAAATAGGAGAAAAATACATAGGTATGATAAATCAATAGTAAACATTCTAGGATGAGAACCAGAAAGAATCTTATAGCTTAAAAACTGACCAAATACTATTGATAAGAGAAATATTACAATATCAATTATAACTACATGATGACCTAGTATTAATCTATAACCATTGTGAAGTAAAATAATTGCTATACATGCTGAAAATATTGCTAAAGTCTTGGCAACTATCATTTTATTAAATGATTTATTAATAAAACAATACTCAAACACTGAAAAAATAATGAAGGGCCCAAACACCATCTTTAAGTGTTCCCATACACTTTCATTAACAGGAAATATGAATCCTAATGCCTTAATATTACCCAACCAATCATAGGCGAAGTGGAATATCGTTCCCAAAACAAAAATAATGAATACTCCTACCAATTCCCAAAAGATTAATTTTGACAACAACATCACATCCTTTGTATTATATGTTTTAGTATCACTTATAAATATAAAAATATAACATTTTATCTCAGCGGTGTTACTAACACTCACTTCTTAAGTGGGAGATAAGTGCCGCCATGCTTCGAAATAAGGGCAACTAGAGTTCAGATGGAGCTAAAACTCCATCTGAACTAAGTATTCTTTGTAACCAGATATGTAAACTTTAAAACAAATAATATATAATATTATATATAACGGTAAATTTAGGCTTTTATAGTCTAAACAAAAAAGTATTATATATTGAAAGGATGTTATTATGATTAAAGTATTAGCTATAGTAGGTAGTCCTAGAAAAGGTATGAACAATGATATTTTACTAGAAAATTTTATAAAGGGTATGAAAGACATAGACACAAATATAGAGGTTGAAAAGATATATGCAGCAGAGGTTAAGGCCCTACCCTGTATTGCCTGTGATGCCTGTACAAAAAAACTAGGGTGTATTTTGAAGGATTCTACAAATGAAATATATGAAAAATACAACAATTCAGATATAATAATAGTTACATCACCATTATATTTTAATAGTGTAAGTGCACAATTAAAGGCCCTAATTGATAGAAATCAAGCTATATGGTCAAGTAAATATGCCTTAAATAATTCCATGATAGATAGAGATAAAAAGAGATTAGGATTTGTGATATGCACAGCAGGTGCTAAAGAGCAACCCTATGGGCTCTCTGCTATAACACCAATAATGGATTTATTTTTTAAATCTATTAATACAGAATATATAGGTAACTACTTCGTTTCAAACTTAGATGAAAAGCCCGTATCTTCCGACGAAAAAATACTTATAGAATGTAGAGAACATGGAAGAAGTCTGATGGAGAAAGCTGAGTTAAGTAAATGATGACCTTTCATGAGGGAGTGGGATACTTTTTAAAGGTAAGGGGGCACCATTATGTCTTCAAAGCTTTTAGAGTTAAAGCAGATAATAAGACTCTTTATAATATTAATAGCAATTATAGGAATGGTGATAGTAGAGAATAATGTAGATTTTATATATGTTATATCATTACTTGTTTTTATGTTAAATTCACAATTACGGGTAAATTATTTATCTAAATTAAATAGCATTAACTTATCAATTTTTATAGATATTCCAATGATAATATTCATCAATTACAATTATATAGGAATTAATTATATTCTAATATTTATAACCCTATTAGACTCATTGACTATGTTAAAAAAATATTATAGCATATTGTTTTTTGCCTTATTTATTTATGTTGCTAATATGAATGATTTATCTTATCAGTTAATATTAATGAATAGCATTATATTCTTCTTGATTTATGTTTTCGCTGGTCAAGTTAGGAAAATGGAAAGTAAGATTCAAGAAATTGAAATGCTATATGATAAAAATAGAAGATATAGCATACAGCTTGAAAATACAAAAAATATCCTTGAGGATTATACTGAAAGGGTTGAAGCAATGTCCCAGTTAGAGGAAAGAAACAGAATATCTGTTGAAATACACGATACTATAGGACATAGATTAACAGCATTACTTATGCAACTTGAAGCTATAATTTTATATAATAGCTCTAATGGAAAAAACATTAATTCAATGCTTGAATCAGCTAGGGATTATTTAAGGGATTGTGTTGACCTTCTTAGAACCACAGTTAAGAACATGAAGCCAATCAAGTATAGAGGAGGAATTCTAACTCTTAAGGACTTTTTAGATAACTTCTCAAAGCAAACAGGGCTTAATACCTCCTTTAATATTGAAGGACAGCCTTATGATCTGCTACCTGGTGATATAACAGCTTTTTATAAAAATCTACAGGAGGCTACTACTAACTCCTTAAGGCATGGAAAAGGGAGTAAGATTAATGTGACTTTGAATTATAATGCTAATGAGGTAGTATTGGAGGTTTCTGATAACGGTAAAGGAGCAACTACTATAAACAAGGGTATGGGTATAAGGGGAATGGAGGAAAGGGCTAATTTATTAGGAGGAAAACTTGAAATTAAGACTTCAAGAAATGGATTTACTGTAATAACTGTTTTGCCAAAAAGAAGGGGGATAAAATGAATATTAAAGTAATGATAGTTGACGATGATGAATTGATTCGTAGTAGCTTAAAATACATATTAGCAACGGATACAGCAATTGAAGTAGTTAACACCAGCAGTAATGGAGATGAAGCATATAATAACCTACAAAATATCGATGTAGATGTAATACTTATGGATATAAGAATGCCAATATGTAATGGTGTAATTGCAACAAAAAAAATTATAAATCAGTATCCTAATAAGAAAATTATAATTCTTACAACCTTTGATGATGATGACTATATATTTGAGGCACTAAAGAATGGTGCTAAGGGCTTTCTACTTAAAAATGTATCACCAGATAAAATTATTGAAGCTATAAAAATTGTTAATCAAGGAAGTTTACTGCTTCATCCAGATGTTACTACAAAGCTTAAGTCAATGCTTCATATGGAAAAATCAACTGATTGGCAAGAATACTCCTTAACTGATTCTGAAGTTAGTATTATGAAGTTAATTTCAGAGGGTTATGCTAATAAAGAGATTGCAGAAAAGATATTTTTAAGTGAAGGTACAGTGAAAAACAAGATATCTGATATTTTAGACAAGTTAAACTTAAGAGATAGAACACAAATTGCTATTTTTTATCTTAAGGGAGGCAAAAAACAGCTTTAAAAACCTAGCATTGAAGCAATACAATGCTAGGTTTTTTATGGATTTATTTAATGACTTTTGTCATTACTTATAATGACCTAAAGTAATAGAGGGAAACCACTTAATATTATAAAATATAAATATAAAGATAAAGATAAATTTATTTAGGAGTGATATAGATGTCGTATATTTCTTTAAACAATGTAATTAAAAGGTACTCAAACAAAATTGCAGTAGATCAAATAAGCCTTTCTATAGATAAAGGAGAGATATTTGGCTTATTAGGTCCAAATGGTGCTGGTAAAAGTACAACTATAAAGATGATGGTGGGTCTTTTAGCCCCTGATAATGGGAGCATTATAATTGATAGTGTTGATGTTAAAAAAAACCCCCTAGTTGTAAAAAGAAAACTAGGTTTAGTTCCACAGGAACTAGCTATTTATAGCAACTTGTCAGCTGAAGACAATATTAGATTTTTTTGTAGTCTTTATGGTTTAAAGGGAAAGGATTTAAAGAATAAAATAGATGAGGCATTAAACATTACTGGGTTAATAGAAAGAAGAAAAGAAAAGCCTAAAAAATTCTCAGGTGGAATGAAGAGAAGATTAAATATTGCCTGTGCAATAGCTCATAAGCCTGACATCATAATTATGGATGAGCCAACAGTTGGGATAGATCCACAATCGAGAAATCATATATTAAGCTCAATTTTAGAGCTAAATAAAAATGGCACCACTATTATTTATACAAGTCACTACATGGAAGAGGTTGAGGCCATATGTAATAGGGTTGGAATTATGGATAATGGAAAGCTAATAGCCTTAGGAGATAAAGAAAGCTTAAAGAAAGAAATATCAAAAGGTGAAAAAATAGTAATAGATGTGGTAGATGAAGATATAGCTTCAATAGATCAATTGAAGAAGCTACCAGGCATCATATCAATTCATACATTAGATAATCAAATAGAGGTAATCTCAAAAAGCCCACAGGAAAGTCTTCAAGATATACTATTTATACTGGCAAATAATCAAGTAAGGATAAAAAATATAGTTTTGTCAGATGTTAATCTAGAAAATGTATTCCTTCAATTGACTGGAAAAAGCTTAAGAGATTAGGAGGCGATTTTAGTTGAATATATTTAGAATAGCAAAGCTTATAATAAAATCTTTTTTTAATAATTTAATAATGCTACCTATATTAATCGGTGTGCCTATTTTTCAGATATTTATTATGGACACATTATATAATAGGTTAGATGAAGAATTTTTCAATAATAGTAGTTCAATAGTAGAGGTAATTATTATTGGTGGTGCTAAATCCATCTCTATGGTACAACAATTTGCTGTATCTATACTGGTAATGTATGTATTGATATCGGGAATAATTGCTGCAACTACAATAATAGCAGAAAAGGAGGAGCGTACGTTAATGAGGGTCTTTACCGCTCCAGTGAAGAAATCCCATTATCTTATAGGGAGCTTAATAGGATATTCATTTTTATTGCTTTTAACCTCCTTTACTATTATATATCTTTCATATTTACTATTTAATATTGATTGGGGAACATCATATTGGGGGCTTTTTTTGGCAACATTTCTTCTAGGCTCTGTATCACTATCTATTGCTTTTGTTTCAGGTGGTTTATTTAAAAGCAGTAAAATTGCATCAGGTATTATGTCCTTTACAATTGTTGTTATGACTTTTTTAAGTGGAGGATTAACTCAAAATGGTGGCTTTGGCTTAGCCAGTAGATTTACTATTAACTGGTGGGGCTATGACATTTATATGAGGGTAATAGAGGGTGGCTCACTTATTGAAAGTGGCTTCTCGATAATAGTTCTTACAGCTATTGCATTAATATTAACCCTGTTTGGAATATATCTGTATGGGAGGAACAATATATATGAATAGTATATTAATTGCCATCAATTTCATAAAGAGAGTATTGAAGGAAAAAAGTACTTTATTGTATTTTCTTGTATTTCCAATATTAGCAGGCATATTAGCCTCTTCCATGACACAGCAAAAGGAAATAGAGGTTGGCGTTTTAAATAAAATTATAGGGGATGGTTTAATTCAAGTACTTCAACAAGATAATCAATATAAAATTATAGAACTACCAGATATTTCAGTCGAAGAAGCAATAAAAAGCAAAGTCGTTCAATTTGCCATAGACATTAAATCACTAGATACTACTAACCCTAATGGTATAAAAATATATGCTTTGAAGGATAGTCAAGATCTACAGACCTTTAAGGGGAAGGTAGAAAACTATATAGTAAATGGTGGTGTAGTAGAAGCAACAGAGGAAGCACAATCCAATACTTTTGGAGAAGGTAGAATCGTTATTGGCTTTTTATCAATGTTTGTTCTAATGTTTATGGCTTCAACAATTGCTTTATTTTTAGAGGATAAAAGAGGTAAAACACTTATGAGAATGTTTTCTGCTCCTTTAAGTGAATATGATATAACTATGGGAACACTTTTAGGCTCTGTAGCAATAGGAACAGTACAAATACTTATGTTTTTACTATTAACCTGTACTATTTTAAATATAAATTATCAAGCCTTTATTGGCAGTATTTTTATTATAATGATATTTTTTCTTATAGCAGCTACAGCCTTAGCCTTAGCCTTAGCATCATTCATTTCTGATATAGAAAAATATAATGCCATAAGTACTTTGGTGGTAGTGCCTACATGTCTAGTGGGGGGGAGTTTTTTCCCTATAGCTTTTATGCCAAAAAAATTGCAAAACATTGCACAGTTTTTACCTCAAAAGTGGTTGATGGAGGCTTATGATAAGCTTGTTATGGGTATAGGTATAGAAGGTATATTTAATGATCTAGCTATACTTGTATTATTTGGTATTGTATTCTTTACCTTTGGTTTAAAAGTATTGAAGCCGTCTGTAGATGAGCTATAAACTTCTAGGAGATGATACTTATGTGTGGAAGATTTTTCTTTGAAGGGGATTTAGATGAAGTCATAAAAAGATTTAATATTGAAATAAATAGGCAACAAAGCTTAAATAGGGGAGAAATTTTCCCATCCTATGACTATCCAGTTATTCATAATAACAATGGTAATAAAATTGATATTTTTAAATGGGGGTTTTCAGTACCCTATATTAAAAGCTTAATAATAAATGCTAGGGGAGAAACTGTTGATAGTAAGCCTATGTTTAAAAATCTTCTAACTGAAAAAAGATGCTTAATACCCGCCAACTGCTATTTTGAATGGTTAAATGAGGGTAATAAAAAGATTAAATTCAAAATTTTCTTAAACAAACATAAGCTATTTTATATGGCAGGTTTGTATGGAAGGTTTTATAAAAATGATGAGGCATATACTGGATTTACTATTATTACTAAGGAGGCAATGCCAGCCATTAAAAAAATTCATCATCGTATGCCGGTCATTCTTACTATGGAAAATACAGACATATGGCTTGACCCTAGCAATAAAGATAGCAATACCTTAAAAGGTCTTTTACTTGAAGAAAGAATAGACGATATAGTTTCTCAAGTAGTTTAAGGTTATTAGTTCTAAAGTTAATTAATTTTGCTTAAAACCATAAACAAATTACAGTTTATAACGTAATTAATAATAGATAACACTTAATAATAATCTATTAAGGTGAAAACAGAAGGGAGGGATATGGTTATGGGGAAAAGACTATATCTATCAAGAGATAAGCAATTAGCAGGTGTATGTGGTGGAATAGCTGAATATATTAATGTTGACCCCACAATTGTAAGATTACTTTGGGTTATATTCACATTAACAGGTGGAGTAGGATTAATAGTATATATTATAGCAGCAATTATTATGTCAGAGAGGCCTAAATCCAATAGTAATAGCATTGATGTTGAATATGAGGAGGTAGATACCACTAATAGCTATAATGATAATGAAGGAGCTAATGAACCCTTAAAAGATGAGAAGTCAAGAAGTGATAACAATAATTTTATAATTGGCTTAGGTTTAATTATTGCTGGTGGAATAATGTTCAGTAGAAATATTTTCGGCTTTCACTGGATAAACCTTAAAGTCTTTTGGCCTGCTGTTTTAATCGCTATAGGCCTTTATGTTTTAGTTAATGGAAGGAAGTGAAGATGATGAACCGAGATAGAATAATTGGGGGAATCATGTTAATATCCATTGGAATCATGTTTCTGTTAATAAATCTAGGGTTTATTAGCTGGTCAGTTTTCAATAGTCTTTTTAAGCTTTGGCCTTTACTGCTGGTGGTAGTAGGCGTAAATACAATCTTCAAAAAGAATACTGTTATATCAGCAACAACTTGGATTCTATTTATTATAGCAATCATAAGCTATGGAGTTTATTATAATTCTAATTATCCTACCAATTCAGCTATATTAGATCATATAACAATTGAAAAACATGATGCAGTTGAAGCAGCGGAGTTAAAGCTGAAGCTGGGTGGGTTAATGTTTAATGTTGGAGGAACTGCTGATAATTTAGTTGAAGCATCAATTGATAACAGATATGTGAGCCATGGTATTCAACACAAAAATAGTCATAAGAGGGCTATTGTAGAGTTTGAATCAAAGTCCAACACAGTTAGCTTTTTTGATGGAGAAACTCCATATTATGTCTTTAAATTAAACAATGAAATCCCCTGGAGCATAGATGCAGATGTAGGAGCTGTTTCAGGTGAAATAGATTTAAGGAAATTAATAATAAGGGATTTACATTTAAAAGTAGGAGCAGGTGATGTAGAGTTAATACTTGGAGATAAAGGACAACTAACAGATATATCTATTAATGGTGGGGCATCTAATTTAGATATTATTGCCAGTAAAGGGTTAGGAATTAAAGCACGAGTAGATGGAGGCTTAAATAAAACTAACTTATCTAATCTAGGTTGGATCAAGTCTAATGGATATTATATCTCACCTGGCTATGAAGAAGCATCAAGTAAAGCAATTATTGATATAGATGCAGGTGTAGCAAATATCAATATAACAAGAAGATAATAAAAAAAAAAAACCATCAATGGTTTCTTTTTTTATAAGCATTATATCAGCTTTTTAGCTATTAGTGGCTAATGGCTTTGATTTTTTATATCTATGATATTGCATAGCTGCTGACGCTATTAATAATACAAATCCAACAAAGTCTATGGTTACGTTTGGATGAATTAAGAGTAAAGCAGCTATAATAAACATTACTCTTTCATAAATCTTAGTAGTAGTTAAAAAATAACCTTGAACTCCACTGGCAAAAGCAACTATTCCTAAACAAGCTGTTGTGATTGCCATAATTGCCTCTACAAATGTTACATCTATTAATAATAGTTTAGGGCTAATTGCAAATATAAAAGGAATTAAGAACCCTGCTGATCCAAGCTTTAATGCATTAAGACCAGTCTTAAAGGAATCTCCTCCTGCTATTCCTGCCCCAGCATAGGCTGCTAATGCAACTGGTGGTGTAACATCAGCGATAACTCCGAAGTATAGAATAAATAGATGGGCTGCAATTAATGGCACCCCCAGCTCTACTAGTGCAGGTGCAGCCATAGTTGCAAGTACAATGTACTTTGCAGTAGTAGGTAAACCCATACCTAAAATTATTGATGCTATCATTGTTAAGAATAAAGTAGGTATAAGCATTCCTCCCGCTAGACTAACAATTAGGTTTGCAAAGGTTAGACCCAGACCAGTAAGGGTTACTATACCAACTATAATTCCAGCACAAGCACATGCTGCTGCAACACTAACTGCCTTTTTAGCTCCATCCTCCAAAGCATATAATAAATCCTTAAAATTAATTCTAGTATGGGATCTTATAAAGCTTACGGCTAAAGCTACTAAAATACTAAAGAAAGCAGCCTTTAAGGGAGAGAATCTAATCAAAAATACTACTACAGATAAAAGGGGAAGTAGAAGATGAAACCCCTTTTTAAATGTACTTTTGAATTCAGGTAATTCTTCCTTAGGTATACCCTCTAAGCCCTGCTTTGAAGCTTGTAGATGAACCATTATGGTAACACCTAAATAGTATAGTAAAGCAGGTACAACTGCACTTATAACAATTCTTATATATGGTATATTAGTGAACTCCGACATGATAAATGCGGCAGCACCCATTACAGGAGGTAATATTTGTCCACCTGTTGAAGCGGCTGCTTCTACTGCACCAGCAAAATCACTTTTATAGCCAACCTTTTTCATTAGTGGAATAGTAAAGGCTCCAGTTGTTACAGTGTTAGCTATAGAGCTACCAGATATTGAACCCATAAATCCACTGGCTAAAACAGCTGCCTTAGCAGGTCCACCTTTTTTGTGTCCAGCTGCAGCAAAGGCTACATCGATGAAGAATTGTCCCACTCCCGTAATTTCTAAGAATGAACCAAAAAGTATAAACATAAAAACAAAAGTAGATGATACTCCTAAGGGGGTACCAAAGATACCTTCTGTTGTCATGTACAGCTGATTTACTATTCTGTCTAAGGCATAGCCTCTATGTCCTAGTACGCCTGGTAAATAGGGACCTAAAAATACATATGCTATAAAAATTATAGCAATTGTGGGAAGTTCTGGACCAATACTTCTACGGGTTACCTCCAACACAAGTAAAATAGCTAAAATACCTAGAAAAATATCTAAATTATTAGGTATTCCACCTCTCTTTACTAGGGCTTCAAAGTTAAAAATAATATAAGTTGTAACTACAATACCTGCTATTGTAAAAATCCAATCATAAATAGGAACTTTTGTCTTATTAGATTTTTTACTGATTGGATACATTAAAAAGCCCAGTACAAATACAAACAATAAATGAAATGCTCTTTGCTTCATAGCTAAAAGAGTACCTGCACCTGCAGTATAAAGATGAAATAAAGACATTACAATTGCTATAATAGTTATAGCCTTAGCCAGAACACCCACAAGCTTACGGGTGTTTGATGAAGTATCAAACTCAGCTAGCTTCTCATCAACATTTATCTTTTCTTCAACGGCATCTTGAATACGTTTTTGCTTATCCTCCAATGCGATTCCTCCCTTCAATAAAGAAAGCCTGCAATCTACTAATTTTAACAGCTTTTATTTTGACTAAGCTACCAACATTTATGAAATCCTTTAAAAATATAAATCTTCCATCTTCTAATTGGACTTTATGGTTTGCAATTGCTCCTACTCTTAGGGGAATGATTGTCAGCTCTTTATTGATTCCTCTATTTATATAAACACCATCTACTAACTGAATGGTGCCATAATTTTCAGTAGGTAATCCAGCTCCAAAGGAACTATACTCAGTTCTAACTAGAAGTAAAGTATTATTCTTTTTCACTTCAAAAACATCCCGTACAGGAGTTTTCATAACCGAGTGGATATAGTCAATGTATAGTTCACTATTTTCTTTAACAATAAAATATTTAGTTGTATTAAAATCACTAAAAATCTTTACAGCAGAATAAACTGGTAAAGTCAAATGAATTATAAAAATAATAAGGGTTAAGAGTAATACAATTAATAGTTGAGGGCATCGATTTAATCGACACCCTTTTCTATTACTTTTATTACTTAGCTTCATTATAGTAGCGTTGAGCCCCAGGGTGAACTTCTAAAGACATTCCATTTAATGCTTTATCAATATTTACATCGCCACCTCTTGCATGGGCAGCAGATAAAGAATCAAGGTTTTCGAATAGAGCTTTGGTAATCTCATAGACTACATCATCTTCAAGGTCTGCTCTAACAGTAAGCATAGCCATAACCGCCACTGCACTTACATCTTCATCTTGGTTTTTATAGGTTCCTGCAGGAATGGTAACCTCAGCATAATATGGATAATCAGAAATTAATTCCTGAGCTTTATTGGATGGAATAGGAACCAAGTTAACATTATGTGTAGTAGATAAGTCTGTTATTGCAGCAGTAGGTGTTCCAGCTGTTACGAATGCTGCTTGAATGTGACCATCCTTAAGGTTGTCTGCAGCCTCTCCAAAGGAAAGATAGTCAGCCTCGATATCGTCATAGGTTAAACCGTATGCAGCTAATATTTGTCTAGCGTTGGCTTCTGTACCACTACCAGGAGCCCCTACTGCAACACGCTTGCCTTTTAAGTCTTCAACTGATTTTATATTTGCTGAACCTGCAGCAACAATTTGAATTGTTTCTGGATAAAGTGTGGCTAATCCCCTTAAGTTAGTCATTGCCTCTTTATCCTGGAACATTTCTATACCGTTAAAGGCGTAATATGAAATATCATTTTGAACCATTGCAAAATCTACATCACCATTGTTAAGTAGATTTACATTTTCAACTGAAGCACCAGTAGATTCAGCATTGGCGGTTACTCCATCAACCTTTTCAGTAATGATGTTCGCAAATGCTCCACCTAGTGGATAATATACTCCAGAAGTACCACCTGTAGCCACTGCAAGTCGCTCTTCTTTAGCTCCACAGCCTACTGTAAAAGTAGCAATCATAAGAATGCAGATTAAAAGAAAAGAAAGTGCTTTAAATTTTCTCATTTTTTTTCCCCCTTAATGTTTTTTATTAAAAGATAGTAAACTATCCTTTAGTTGACATAAAAAATATACATCTATACAGACGAGAAGTATATAAAAATATAAATAAATTTTAAAAATGAAAGTAAGAACAACTAAAATATCATTTACACTATTATATAATAAATTAACAATAAAATAAAGCGTTATGTATAAATGTTGAAAATACAACATCCAAATTAAAAATACAAGTTACAATACTAATATAATTATACTGCTTGCCCACAGAAAACTACAAATTAATACTAAAAGAATTACAATTAACAGAACATTTAAATTATTACAATGCAATTATAGTCTATAAACCCATGTGAAAATATACATTTGCAAGATGTAATATGCAAAGAGTAATATTATTTTGAAAATTTAGAGGACATCAGCAAAAATTGTTGTATAATAAAATTGTATGACAAAGGAGGGAATGGAAATGGAGATCTATAACGGGAAGGCTGCAAGAAAACTCATCAGAGAAAATAAATGGATGGGGCCTACACCTTCCTTAGCACCAGGCTTTACTCAAGCAAATTTAGTAATAGTACCCTATAAATACGCCTTTGACTTTTTTTTATTTTGTCAAAGAAATCCAAAACCATGTCCAGTGTTAGATGTATGTGAGAGAGGGGAATATACACCAATTCTTACTGCTGCCACTGGTGATTTAAGGAAGGACTTACCTAAATATAGAATATACAAAAATGGACTATTAACAGAGGAGGTAAGCAATATAGTAAACCTCTGGAACAATGACTTTGTATCCTTCTTATTGGGCTGTAGCTTTACATTTGAAAATGCCCTAATGACTGCTGGTATTCCTATTAGACACATTGAAGAAAATAAAAATGTACCAATGTATATAACTAATATCAACTGTTTACCTGCTGGTATTTTTAGTGGTAATATGGTTGTCAGCATGAGACCAATACCTAGAAATATGGTTGATAAGGCAAAGGAGATAACGTCTCAATTTCCAAAGGTTCATGGTGCCCCTATTCATGTGGGGAGTCCGGAAGAGATAGGTATTGTAGATATTAATTCACCAGATTATGGAGATAGAGTTACATTTAAAGGGGATGAGGTACCAGTATTTTGGGCTTGTGGAGTAACACCGCAGGTGGCAATAATGAGGGCGAAACTTGAGCTAGTAATTACCCATTCTCCAGGCCATATGTTTATTACTGACCTTAAGGATGAGGAGCTGAAAAAACTATGAAGGATGAATATTTAAAGGAGATAGAGGCAATAGTTGGATTAGATATCGGCAATAGGGGTTTAAGTGAAATGCTTCAGTATGGGGATTTACAATCGGCTGTAGATGAACTGTATAATAGTAAAAGGGTAATAATTATTACAGGCTTTTGTATAAAGGATACAATGACTGGTGAAACCGATGGGCCAATAGGAGCAGTATCCTTAGCCAATTGTTTAATGCAGATAGGAAAAGAGGTGCTTGTAGTAACTGATGAGTATTCTAAAGGCCTTGTGGCAGGCTGCTGTAAAGGGTTAAATATTAACCTAGAGATTGAGGTTGTTCCATTCAATAATACTGATGATTATTGCAGGGGAATAATTAATGGCTTTAATCCAACCCATATAGTTGCAATAGAAAGACCCGGTAGGGCTTCTGATGGAAGATGCTATTCAATGAGGGGTGAGGATATAACTGGTTTTGTACCAAATACCGATACTTTTTTTCATTTAGCCCTAGAGCTTGGCATTACTAGAATTGCAATTGGTGACGGTGGAAATGAGATGGGAATGGGTAAAATTGCAACACAACTAAAGGAAAACATATCAAATGGCCATGATATATGTGCTATTACATCAACTGACTATTTGATAGTTGCTGGTGTTTCCAACTGGGGAGGCCATGGTTTAGGGGCAGGTCTGTCAATAATGTCTGAGGAAATGCTTTTACATGAAGCTACTGAAGAGATAGCTATGCTTAAGGGTATGGTTTCAGCAGGAGGAGTAGATGGCTGTAGTAAAAAAAATGAGATGACAGTAGATGGATTAAGCCTTGAGATAAATCTACATATGTTTGAAAAGATTAGAAATGTTGTTGTAAATGCATTACAAAGAGAAAAAAAGGAGATATGCTAGAATCCTTTGTAACGCTACTAAATTAAGTAAAGGAAGGAGTTGCTACATGCTTTCAGTTGATTTAAATTGTGATATGGGAGAGGGATTTGGTAATTATTCTATTGGAAACGACAGGGATATTATAAATTACGTTTCGTCGGTAAATATAGCATGTGGCTTCCATGCAGGTGACCCTGTTATAATGGATAAAACTGTTAAATTAGCACTGGAAAAGGGTGTAGCCATTGGAGCACATCCAGCCTTTCCTGATCTATTGGGCTTTGGAAGAAGAAATATGATAGTATCATCAGACGAAGCAAAGGCATACGTAATATATCAGGTGGGAGCCCTAAAGGCCTTTGTTGAAGCTAATGGAGGTGAGCTCAACCACGTAAAGCCCCACGGTGCCCTTTATAATATGGCTGCCAGTGACTATAAACTTGCTAGGGCAATAGCAGAGGCTATTTATGATATTGACTCCAGTTTGTCTTTAATTGGATTAGCTAACTCAAAATTAATAGAGGCGGCAGCAGAGGTAGGTATTAAAGGCTTAAATGAAGTTTTTGCTGATCGTGCCCACAGCTGCGATGGTACTTTAGTAAGTAGAAGTATTGCTGGCTCAGTTATCCATGATGTGAATCAGTGCTATAATAGGGTTTTAGGAATGGTTAAAGAAGGCAAGATTAAATCCATGTATGGAAAAGATATAGTAGTTAAAGCCGATACCATTTGTATTCATGGTGATAATGAGATGGCTTTAGAATTTGCCAAAAATATAAATATAAAATTAAAGGAAGAGGGAATCAGTATTAAATCCATAAATAAGGGAAGGAGAGTATGATTTTAGTCTAGGACTATATCATATAAGGAAAAATGAATATTAAAGCTGATTACAAACCATCAGGAGATAATGGGATTCTTATAGTTTTTAGTAACCAAATAAGCGAGGATATAAATATTAAGGTAAGAGGCTTCCAGCAGGCCATTGCAGAAAACCTTAATATGCACAATGAAATTATAGAAGTGATTCCTGCCTACACTTCATTATTGGTAATTTATGATGCCACGAAAATAACCTTTAAAAAAATGGTAGAAAAACTGAGGTGTATAGAAGAAATAGTCCATAGCATTAATCTACCACCCTCTGAAGTTGTACATATTCCAGTTGCCTATGGTGGTGAGTTTGGACCAGACTTAATAAATGTCTCAAATCATAATGGAATCTCAATTGATGAAGTTATAGAATTACATTCATCAGTTGATTATCTTATCTATATGATTGGCTTTACTCCTGGATTTCCTTATCTAGGGGGTATGAAGGAGAAAATCTCTACCCCAAGACTTAAGGTGCCACGTGAAAAAATAGAAGCTGGTTCTGTGGGTATTGCAGGCAATCAAACGGGTATTTATCCTATAGAAAGCCCAGGCGGATGGCAAATAATTGGAAGAACGCCATTGAAATTATTTAATCCTGAAGAGGAGCCATATGTTTTATTAAAGGCTGGACAATATATAAGATTTGAAGCCATTGATAAAAACACCTTTGTAAACATGCAAAATGAAGTAAATGAGGGAACTTATAAGGTCAAGTACAGTTTGAAGGGAAGTGTATAATATGTCTTCAATAAGAATACTCAGGGCTGGCCTTCTTACCACAATTCAAGATTTAGGAAGAGTAGGATTTCAGCAATATGGAATTCCTGTTTCGGGGGCAATGGACAAGTACTCCCTCAAATTAGCAAATATACTGGTGGGTAATGATAGAGGTGAAGGTGCATTAGAAATAACTATGCTGGGTCCAGAAATACTATTTAACTGCGGAACAACAATAGCAATTACTGGAGGAAATCTAACTCCTACCATCAATGATGTTGACATAGATATGTATCGTACCTATGTAGTAAAACCTGGAGATAAATTAAAGTTTAAGGGTCTTAAAAATGGCTGTAGAGGGTATATGGCTGTTTCAGGTGGCTTTAGTATAAAGCCAGTTATGGGAAGTAAATCAACATATATGAGGGGGCAATTTGGAGGCTTTAAAGGAAGGAAATTAAAAGAAGAGGATTTTATCCCTCTTAAAAAGCCTGGTATATTACTAGAGGATAGAAAAATTAAACTTAATTATATTAAAAATTATAATAATAGAGTAGTTCGAGTAATATTAGGAACAGAGTTACATATGTTTAAAAAGGATACTATTGATGTCTTTTTAAGTGAGGAGTATCAACTGACTAATCAATGCGATAGAATGGGCTATAGGCTTGAGGGACCTGGACTAAAGCATGTAAGTGGTTCGGATGTTATTTCTGGGGGAATAAACCTAGGAGCAATTCAAGTTCCAGGAGATGGTAAGCCAATAATTATGATGGCTGATAGACAGTCAACAGGTGGCTATGCTAAAATTGCCAATGTTATTTCAACTGATATTTCTTTACTTGCTCAAATGAAGCCTGGTGATAAAATTAGGTTTCAGAGGATAGCAGTAGAAGAAGCACAGCAGCTACTGATTGATGAAGAGAAAATGTTGGATGATGTAGAAAAAAAATTTTCAAGCCTAAAGGAGAAAATAATGGAAAAAAACACCACTAGGGTATATAATATACGTGTTAAAGGTATAGAATATAGAGTGGTTGTAGAGGAGGAAAAAGTGAAAAGTTAAGAGTTAAAAGTTAAAAGTTAAAAGTTAAAAGTGAAAAGTGAAAAGTGAAAAGTTGAAAGACAAACATAAAATTAAAAATGGAAAACTGAAAATGGAAAATTGAAAATGGAAAATGAAAAATTGAAATTGAAAACAAGAAGAGATAGTTGAAAATTAAAAGACGATAAAAATAGAAAATGTTTTTGGGGGAAGGGGGTAATTGAAATTGACATTGTAATGGCTATATTATTTTTTGGAGCTGCTTTAATTTTTGATGGTATTAATAAACTACTATCAAGTAACCCATTTAGTGAGTCCAGAACCGTTAATGTATTATGTTCTATAGTAGCATTTTATTTATTTTTAAACCAAACATTCATGAAAAATATTTTTAATGAATTTAATGTATTCTCTATCTTATCTTTATTAGCTATAGCCCTCATATTACTTAATATGTATGGTTTTTATAAAATTTTATCTACAAAAAAAATAAGTGTTCCTGGAATACAAAAAAGCTACATAGTAGAATTTATTGAATCGGCTTTAAAGGGCTACAGAATAGAATATAATAAGGTTGAGGAGTTTTCTGATGTAAAATATATTCTACATAATTCAAAGTCATTAATATCTGTTAATAGTTCGTTTGTTGGCAGTAACATTAATGTAACATTTAAGAAAACACATGCCATTCCATATTTTGATGAAATAACCTACGATTTAGTTGAGTTTATAAATGAAAAAAATAAAGGAAGACCAATGTATAAAGAAGTACTAACTATTTTAGGTGGATTTGTAACTATTATTGCTGGAGCTTATATATATTATAGACTTTACATTTGATTTAAGTATAAATAAGAAAGGGAGGATATAACATGTTAGTAATTACTACCTCTGAGGTGCCTGGCAAAGAAGTTGCCGAGGTGTTGGGTCTAGTGAAGGGAAGTACAATTAGAGCTAAGCATATAGGAAAAGACATTATGGCGGGCTTAAGACATATAGTGGGTGGTGAACTTAAGGAGTATACACAAATGCTTGTAGAAGCTAGAGAGACTGCAATAGACATGATGACTAAAGAAGCTACAGAATTAGGAGCAGATGCCATAATAAATGTTAGATTTTCAACATCTGCTGTTATGCAAGGGGCTGCCGAAATACTAGCTTATGGTACAGCAGTTAAGCTTATAAAGAAAACTTAGTTCAGATGGAGTTTTAACTTCACTGCGGTAATGAATAACAAGTAAAAGCAAATAAGTTCTCCGGCTATTAAGGCGAACTTATTTGCTTTTTATTGGTTACAATTTGTATTTTTACTCCATCGGGATCATGCAGTAAAACACCATCATTACCATTATTAGAGAAGGATTTAAAGGTGTAATTGTATTCCAAAAGATGCTTATTAAGTGAGTTTAATGATTGTAGGTTATCTATTTCTAGGGAGAATGAAATTAATCCAACACTATTAGTTGGTGGTGCTATAGCATCTTTACTGCTCCAAGTATTTAAAGCTATATGATGATGATAAGAGCCTGCGGCTAAAAAAATTGCACCAGGCGAACTACGCCATGTAACATTAAAGCCTATTACATGCTGATAAAAATCTGCTGTCTTTTTTAGGTTAGAGACCTGTAAATGTATGTGACCAATATCGGTTTGAGGATCAATATCCTTCCAAGTGATGCTATTATTGCTTGATAGTTCATCTAAGAGACTCCGTGGATTCAAAGAAGTAGTAGACATGTGAAGGTTATTTATCCAATTCTTTTTAGGACTATCTGCATATATTTCTACTCCATTATCATCAGGATCTGTTAAGTAAATTGATTCAGAAACTGTATGATTAGATAATCCACACAAATGCCAATTAGAATCAAGTAATCGTTTTAGTATAGTAGCCAGTTCAATTCGATTAGGCACCCTTATGCCTATATGATATAATCCAGTTGTCCTATAGGGTCTTTCAGTTGAATTATCGATAACAGACATAATAATTTGACAAGGGTAATGGCCTGTTGCTGATAAATATACTATATTGCTGTTAATTTCAATGATTTTAAAGCCTAGTAATTTACTATAAAATCTGAGGGATGATTCCAAGTTTGAAACTTGAAGATGCACATTAGATATTCTCGTTGATTCAGGTACCTTGAAGCTCATATTAAGCACTCCCCACTTTATATTACTTTTTAAGTATTTACCCACAAAAGCAGACTTCAATCTATGGAAAAAACAGCATACTAGACATGACAATATAGGGTTTAATATTTTTTAATAAATGCTATACTAAATGTAATGAGATAATTTGATGGTAGGTGAATCCTTTGAACTATATGTTTAGAATACTAGTTTTATTTTTATTGCTTATTCTATCTGGTTTTTTTTCTGCTTCAGAGACTGCCTTAATGTCTATAAGCAAGATAAGAGTTAGACACATGCTTGATGAGAAAGTTAAAGGGGCTGACATGATAAGCAAGCTATTGGAAAAGCCAGGAAAGCTGTTAAGCACCATCTTAGTTGGTAATAATGCCGTAAATATTGGAGCATCAGCATTGGCTACTTCTTTGGCAATAGACCTATTCCCCAATAATGGTGTTGCTATTGCTACAGTAGCTATGACTATTTTAGTTTTAATCTTTGCAGAAATAACACCAAAGTCATATGCTGCAAAAAAAGCTGAGGCAGTTTCACTTAAGGTGGTAGGGCCAATGAATTTAGTTATTGTAGCCCTAAAGCCAATAGTTTCTATTTTAACTTATGTAACCAATGGTATAGCCAGCCTATTAGGTTTAAAAATAGATAAAGATCGTCCATTTATTACAGAAGATGAATTAAAAACATTGGTTAATGTAAGCCATGAAGAGGGCGTTTTGGAGGTTGACGAAAAGCAAATGATCCATAATGTTTTCGAGTTTGGAGATATGAGCATTAGGGATGTAATGATTCAAAGAACAGATATAGTGGCAATCAATATAAATGCATCCTTTCAAGAGATAATAGAAATATTTAAGCAGCAACAGTTTTCAAGATACCCCGTTTATGAAGAAAGCATAGATAATATTACAGGCATGCTATATGTAAAGGACTTGTTTTTTGTTGAAAACAATAATGTAGAATTTACCATTACAAATTATATCAGAAAACCTATCTATACCTTTGAGTTTAAGAAAATTAGTGATGTTTTCAAGGAGATGAAAAAAAATCGTATTCATATATCGGTTGTTTTAGATGAGTATGGAGGGACAGCAGGAATAGTTACTATGGAAGACATGATAGAAGAAATTGTTGGAGAGATACAGGATGAATATGATGAGAATGAAGTTGAGATTAATGCACTAAATGATAATGAATATTTATTGGATGGTGCTACAAGAATTAATGATATAAATGAATTGCTGAATATAAATATAGAGACAGAGGAATTTGATTCCATAGGTGGGTTTATTATTGGAGAGCTGGGTAGATTGCCAAAGACAGGAGAAGCAATTAAAGTGAAGGATATAAGCTTTAAGGTAGAAACAGTTGAGAAGAATAGAGTGAAAAACATAAGAGTCCATAAGTAAAAACATATTTAGTTATATTTTAAGCTACTGATAAGTATAATATAGGTTAAGATAGTATTATTGCTTTTATGGCAAATTATGGATGGCGAATTTTGATATAATAATTTTGCATATATATCTTTACATAAGCAAAAATATAATATATAATATTTTAGTGTCCTAAAGATGGCATGTATAAGTAAATATGCTGATGTAGCTCAGCAGGTAGAGCACTTCCTTGGTAAGGAAGAGGTTCGGCGGTTCGAGTCCGCTCATCAGCTCCATTAAAACGTTGATAAAGCCCACTTTTCGAAAGGTTTCGGAGGGTGGGTTTTTAATCATGGTTTTACCTTTCTTAGGATTATTTCATCGTGCTTTGTTACCTCTTTTTCAATACGACTTAATTTTTCAGAGTTCTGTATGTAGCCGTCGAATAAGGCATCAATTTTAGCTTCAATTTTATGTTCTAACTTAAACTCTGCTTTTTCAAATTCCATTTCAACTTTTTCAAGTCGTGTATCAACTTCACTCAATTTACCTTTAATATCGAAAATATCATCCTGTATTTTGCTTTGACCGTCTTTTAAGTCGGCATACATCTTAGTCATTAAATCAAAAAGTTCATCTTGTTTACTCAATTTTAATCCCCCTTATATCATGGTTATAGCTTAAACTAATGGGTATGTTTCTAAATGCAAGATATTTGAAACCCTATGCATTATTAGTTTTGCTGTGTGGTTATAAGCTTTATCTAAGTCAATTATAATCTATTAGAGGGAAATGTGAAACACTTTCAATAAAAAATAGGTATATATACATAAAATGTATAATACCTATTGTAATTGCTACTATTATAACAAAGGCTTAATTCCACTTGTGGCACACATATCTCCAGTTAAAATATAGATTTAATATATATTTAACAGCTTAGCATTATAAATCATAAGGTCTACAAGACTTTCCTGTTCAACCCCTGGAAAATTCCTTAACTCAACTCTTTTAGCTCCACTAAGCTCTTCTATTGCTATACCCTGTGGGTTGTGGTAATTATCTATAATTAAATCTGGCTGTAGCTTAGCTAGCTCTCCTATTTTAGCAGGGCTTAGCTCTTCTGCACCATAGACCTCTACTACATCATAGCCTAAGGATTTTGTATAGGCTGCTAAATGGGTATGGACTAATACTCTTATATCGCTGACATTGCCTTCTTTAGACTTTTCCATTATTACATCCATTGTATTAGAAAACTCAGATACCCATTCCTGCTGTAGGTTAACAGTATTTATTTTTTCAGCAATTATTTTAGTTTGCTCAACTAAATTATCATAGGTATTTGTGGTTTTTACTCTTATTATTTTTTCTTGATCTATATTATTAGCCTCAATTATTTTATTCATAAAGGCTTCGTAGCCAGCCATAATAACCCAATCAGCCTCTTGAATTTTTTTAATATCACTTGGTTTAAAATCATATTCAGGGGGATGCTTTAGCTCTACAGGGGCGATAATGGTTACATTTTTTGCTCCAGCTGCCTCTGCCATTAATGCAGTCCAGCTTGTTGAGGCCACAATGCTTGCTTCCTCTAAATCCTTTAAAGTCTCATCTGCTCCAGTAATCTCATCAGTATTATTACTGCATCCTATTACAGCTAATGTTAACAAGCATATAATTAATAATATCATAAAAGCTTTTTTAAATTTCATTTTTTCTCCTCCATAACATAGTTATTTTTGGGTAAGCAAGCTAATTAATAAAATCAACACACCTGTTAAGGTTATAGTTGCACCAGATGGAAAATCAAAAACCATTGAGAACAACAAGCCTCCAGTGGTTGTAAGGATTCCAAATAGGGAAGTTAGTAAAATAAGCTGCTTGAAGTTTTTTGCTAATCTCATAGCTGACATTGCAGACAAAAGTATTAGTGCATCAATGAGTAAAGCACCAACAATCTTCATTGCAACCCCGATTGATAAACCGGTTAAAAACAAAAGGGCATTTCGTATTTTTTTTGTAGGAACCCCTAACCATTCTGCCTGATCTGAATCATAGAATATTAATTGAATTTCTTTATAAAAAATAACGTAAAATAAAACAATAATTAACGCTAGAACACAAATAAATAATAAATCATTGGAGGTTAAGGTTAATATACTACCAGTAAACAGGCTAAAAACATCAAGGGCCGGGACTCCTGCTTTATAAAAAAGCAAAAATGCAATTGCAATACTGCCAGTCATAAAGAAGGCTCCAATAAGACCTGTATCTAGCTTTAACCTATCAGATAGAGGACCAAATAGCAGCGAGGCTAAGGCAATAGCAGCAATTGCTACGGTAAGTGGATTAGCTCCAAGTGCAAGGCCAATTGCTCCACCTAATAAGCCGAAGTGCATTAATGCAAATCGTATAGTAGTCATATTAAATACAACAATAACAATACCTAGCAATGACATTGTTCCGCCAGCTAGAATTGATGCAATTAAAGCTCTTTGGAAAATAGGCACCTTTAAAAACTCAATAATGTTCATAATGGCACCCCTATATCATTATAGATTTTTCCATTTCTAAGATATACTATACGATCACTTAAGCTAATTGCATGGGCTTTGTCATGGCTAATCATAATTACCGACAATTCATATTGATTCCTAATATTGGATATTGTTGCATCTAGTTTTCTCTGAGAATCTACATCTAAGTGGGTGGTGGGTTCATCCAATAAAAGAATTCTAGGCTTTCTCACCAATGCCCTTGCAATGTTTAGTCTTTGGGTTTGACCTCCCGATAGAGCTTTACAATCATGATGCATCATATCTTCTAGGTTTACTACCCTTAAGATTTCCCTTGTTATTTCCTTATCCCTTAATGAGGGTCTCTTAAAATAAGAAAAGGATGAGCCCCAACGACCCAAAAGGGTTGCATCAAAAACAGAAATAGGAAAATTACCTTTATTATGATTTTGGGGTACATAACCAATTTGTGAACGTAACCATGTATTATCCCTTCCCCAAGCTACTTCCTTGTCAAAAACCCTTATAGTTCCCTTTGTTAGAGGTAGAATTAAAAGGATACTTTTAAACAGGGTGGTTTTTCCAGCACCGTTTTCACCTAGAATTGATACAAATTCTCCTATTTTAACCTTAAAGTCAAGGTTTTTTAATATAGTAACATCTCCATAACCTACAAAAGCATTATTTAATTCTATTGCGTTTTCATTAAACATTAGTATCTATCCTTTTTAAATTTCTACATAAAAAAACACGAAGAAGTGCTTCTATTCTTAGAAACATTGAATCTTCATGATTCTTATAATTAGCATTAGATTACTTTACTTGATTTACAACATTCTTGTTGGTTAAAATTATCTTCAGATAACTGTAATTACAAAAATTATAGCAGTAAATAGATGGATTGTCAATAAACAGTAGGGTTTGGTATAATTTACTTAGCATAATATTATTTTAATTAATGTATGGAGGTAAAAAAATGCGTATAGCTGTTATAGATGGACAGGGTGGGGGAATTGGTAAAGCTATTATAGAGAAGATAAAGGCTCAAAAGAATAAAGATATTTCTGTTTTAGCTTTAGGAACAAATACTATGGCTACTACTAACATGTTGAAGGCAGGGGCAGATGAAGGAGCCACAGGTGAAAATCCTATTGTATATAATTCAGATAAGGTTGATGTTATAGTAGGTGCAGTAGGCATTATTTCACCTAATTCAATTCTAGGTGAGTTAACACCACTAATGGCTAAGGCTATTGGAGAAAGCAATGCTCTAAAAATTCTTATACCCTATAATAAATGCAATATTTACATTACAGGAGTAGTTGATGAATCCTTACAATATCATGTGGATTGTGCAGTAAAAAAAATATTATCCGTGTGTAGCAAATAACAGGTAAGTCAGCGGAATTAGGAGTAAAGTAAATGAACAAGACATTCAAAATTCTTTTATTATTAGCTATATTCAGTTTAATGAGTACTACTACATATGGAGCTGAGGCTTTAGAAAAAGTAGTACTACAATTGAGGTGGCATCATCAATTCCAATTTGCAGGATATTATGCAGCCCTATGGCAGGGCTATTATGAAGAGGAGGGGCTTGAAGTTGAGATAAGGTCTGGCTTCACAGAAGATGGTGGAGTGCTTCAGGCTACAGATGAAGTAGCTGAAGGAAGGGCTGATTTTGGAATTGGGGCTGTAGATATTATTATTGCAAATGATAATGGCTATGACCTATCGATTATAGCCTCAATTTTTCAAAGAAGTGCTGTTGAGTTCTTCATGAAGGAGGATACTGCCTTTACTTCATTAGTAGATTTAGTTGATTTAAAAACTGCTAGAAGAGAGAAGGATCTATTGGATATAGAGCTACAGGCAATGTTGATAGCAGAGGGTATAAACCCAAGCCGACTGGAGATTTATCAGCATACAGGTAGCTTCACTATAGAAGATTTAATTAATGATACCTATGATGTAGTTCCAATTTACTTGAGTAGCATTCTTTATTATTCGGAAGAAAAGGACATTCAATTAAAGTCAATAAAACCAATTGACTATGGTATTGACTTCTATGGAGATAGCCTATTCACTAGACGAAATCTAACCAAAGAGAAGCCTGAAATGGTTGAAGGGTTTAAAAGAGCTACTATAAAAGGCTGGGAATATGCCCTTGAAAATCCTGGGGAGATAGCAGAAAAAATTGCCTTACTTGTTGAAGCAGATACAAGCAAAAATGAATCTACTATTGCATATAATAGATTTCAAGCTGAGAAGGTTTTAGAATTAACCTATCACCCAGTTGTGGAAGTTGGAAACATAAATCCATATAGATGGGAAAAAACCCATGAAACTCTGCATAAATTGAATTTAGTTTCTAAGGACTTTGATATAAACACCTTAATTTTTGATTATGAAGCAATAAAAATGGAGGAAGCTAAAGTACAGGAGAAGGTTTTAAGGGTGCTATTCTTTTCTGCATTAATATTATTACTGGTTATACTAATAATTCATATTACAGAGAAGAAAACAAAGAGACAGTTAGAGGAGCTGTTTCAGAAGGAAATGGCGGAAAACAAAAAGAAGGAAGGAATAATAATATATCAGGCAAGAATGGCCGCCATGGGTGAAATGATAGCAAACATAGCCCACCAATGGAGACAGCCCTTAAATAACTTAGGGTTAATTATTGCAAATATACAAGATGAATATTATCATAGGGAGTTAACTGAGGATTCCCTTACAGATGCAGTTGAAAGATCAAGAAGGCTAATACATAAAATGTCAGATACAATAGACGACTTTAGGTACTTTTCTAATCCGAAAACTGATAAAGAGTCCTTTTCTGTTTATGATAGTATAATTGCAGTGTTGGAATTAGTGGAGGAAAAATTGAAGCTTAATAACATTAAGGTTTATTTTAATTGCATAACATCAAAAAAGGCTTATGGCTATAGCAATCAATATTCACAGGCTATGTTTAACATAATCATAAACGCAATAGATGCCCTTATAGCTTCTGGGGTAGATAATAAAGAAATTAATATAAGTATACTAGAAAAAAACAATTACATTATAACTGAGATAGTAGACAATGGTGGCGGCATAGATGATGATATAAAGGATTATATTTTTGATATTTACTTTACAACAAAGGAAAAATCTAAAGGGACAGGCTTAGGCCTGTATATGACAAGGATAATAATTGAAAACAATTTAAATGGCAGGATAGACTGGCAAAACACAAAGGATGGAGTTAAAATGGTAGTGGAAGTACCATGTAAAGGGGTGGATGATTGTGGCAATGACTAACAAAAACAATGTATTAAGCAACCTAAGGGTGCTTTATGTAGAGGATGAAGAAGCCACCAAATACGAAATGATCAAGCTTCTAAAGCGTAGAATAGGGAAGCTATATACTGCGGAAAATGGAGTAGAAGGAATTGAAGCATTTAAAGAAAACAATCCCCATATAGTTATAACTGACTTGAAAATGCCAATAATGGATGGACTAGAGATGATTAGAAACATAAGAAAAATGGGATATACATCATCAATTATAATAACCTCAGCTCTATCGGATACAGAGACAATAATAGAGGCTGTGGAGGTAGGTATTGTAAAATATGTAGTTAAACCAATTAATCCAATGGAGCTTATTCATACTATGGAAAAGGTAGGAAGAGAGATTTTTAAAAACAAAATGAAGGAAACTGTAATTGAAGATAATATTTTATTAAGCAAAGAGGAGAAATTAATTATTGAAAAAAAGATAAAAAGTGAAGTTGCACATTTTATAAAAGTCCACAGCGGTAAAGGTCCAAAGGATGTTCAAGTCTTTATAGAAGGCGATGTTTTAGAGATTAAAGCCTTTAATACTCTTACCAACTTAGAGCAACACCTAATATCAAATAATAGAAACCATAGTATGGTTGAATATAATAGAAGACTGTTTTACCTAGAGGGTATTAATGGACTAGAAGAAAGAGTTAAGGAAATATTAAAGAATCAAGTAAAAGTAATTGATATAATAATTGATTGTAGAAGAGATATAGATAGGTTAACGTTTTCAATATTATAGTTGCAATTGTTAGATTAGTATGTTAACATATTGACAAAGATTTTTTTAGCAAATTATGTATAGCTAAAGGAGAAAATAAAAGGCTCCATTAGTAGTATAGCTAAATTAAAATGTAATAGCATAGTTGGCAATTTTTAGAAATAGCAGTATATTGTTAGGTTCTAGAGGGTCAGCACTAGAGAAGTTAATCTTCTTTTGTGCTGACCTTTTTTATGTAGTTTTCCTAGGAATGTTTATTTAATTATTCTCAAATAAAGAAGAAGGGAGGAGCAAATTATTCCTGCTAAAAACTAAGTTTAAAGTAAACTAAAATGGAGGGATTACAATGTTAAAAGAAACCACAAAAAGCAGGTCGGTATTTGATTTAAACGGAATTCCAGTATTAGGAAAGGCTATACCCTTAGGATTACAGCATGTTTTAGCAATGATTGTTGGTAACGTTACCCCAGCTATCATAGTTGCTGGAGTGGTAGGACTAAACTCAGCAGATAGAACTCTACTTGTTCAATGTGCAATGTTTATAGCAGGTATTGCAACTCTACTACAGCTTTATCCACTTGGTAAGGTTGGTTCAGGCTTACCAATAATAATGGGTGTAAGCTTTGCATATGTTCCTTCACTAATTGCCATTGGCTCTAGCTATGGAATTGCAGGTATCTTTGGAGCACAGTTAATAGGTGGAGTGGCTGCAATTGTAGTGGGTATATTTATAAAGCCAATAAGAAAATATTTTCCACCACTGGTTGCGGGAACAGTTGTATTTACAATTGGATTGTCCCTTTATCCAATAGCAATAAACTATATTGCTGGCGGTGTAGGCTCACCAACCTATGGAGCCTTTATAAACTGGGGCATAGCTTTAATTACCCTTGCAGTAGTATTGTTTTGCAATCAGTTTACTAAGGGCTATACAAAGCTTGCTTCAATTTTAGTTGGTATAATAGTAGGTTATGTTATAGCTATTGTAATGGGATTAGTAGATTTCACACCAGTAAAGGAGGCTGCATGGTTTGCAGTACCTAAGCCTTTGCATTTCGGAATTGAGTTCTACCCATCTGCAATTATAACAATGGTAATAATGTACATAGTTAATTCTGTTCAAGCAGTTGGAGATTTATCAGCCACAACAGTAGGAGGAATGGGAAGAGAAGTTACCGATAACGAGCTTTCGGGAGGAATTATTGGGAACGGATTCTCAAGTGTAATTGCTTCCTTATTTGGAGGACTTCCAACTGCAACCTATAGTCAAAATGTAGGGATAGTTGCTATGACTAAGGTTGTAAGTAGATTTGTATTAGCTCTTGCAGCTGGCTTTATACTTTTAGGAGGTTTTATACCGAAGTTTGGAGCTGTAATGACTACAATTCCGCAAAGTGTACTGGGTGGAGCCACTATTACAGTATTTGCAATGATAACAATGACAGGAATTAAGTTAATTATTCAAGATGAGTTGTCTGGTAGAAATATTACTATAGTAGGCTTGGCTGTAGCCCTTGGTATGGGAATTACTCAGGTTCCCCAATCATTACAATTGTTTCCCAGTTGGGTGATGATGGTTTTTGGTAGTTCAGCTGTTGTAATTGCAACAGTAGTTGTGTTTACTTTGAATTTAATTCTGCCACAAAAGACCTTAGGGGATGAAAAAAGAGAGAGGGAAGAAATGGAATCGAAGGGGTGATGAATTTGATTACTATAAAAAACTATATTTTTCCATCGACGCTGGAAGAGGCCTATGGGCATTTAATATCAAATAAAAATGCTACCCTCATAGGTGGTGGTGCATTTATTAGAATGGGTAGCAAGAATATTTCTACAGCTATAGATTTATCAAAGTGTGGCTTAAACAGCATTAACGAGCTTAAGGAATCTATAGAAATAGGTGCTATGGTTACATTAGGTGAGATTGAAGCATCACCTATATTAAACAAAAACTTTAACAATATGCTTTCTAACTCCGTTAAGGAAATTGTTGGGGTGCAATTAAGAAATATTGCTACAGTAGGTGCCACAGTATACTCTAAATATGGTTTTTCTGATTTTAACACGGCATTAATGGTGCTAGATACAAAGGTAAAGCTCTACAAGGGTGGTATTATACCCTTAGAAGCCTTTATGGCAGAAAAAGTAGCAAGTAAAGATATTTTACAAAGTATCATTATAAAAAGCAAATATAAAAATGTAAGCTTTAAGTCAATGAGAAACTCTAGGGGAGACTATGCTATCTTAAACATTGCTGTTTCCAAAAATCCAACCATCAAAATAGCTGTAGGAGCAAGACCAGGGAGGGCGGTTTTAGCCTATAACACAATGGAGTATATAAGTAATTACGGCGTCAATAATAAAAATCTTAAGGACATATATGACATAATATCAAATGAAATAGTTTTTGGTAGCAACAGTAGAGGAAGCAGTCAATATCGACAAGCAATATGTAAGGTTTTACTGAAAAAGGCTTTATTGGAGGTGGGTTACCTTGAGGCTTAATACAATAATTAACGGGTCAAAGCTGTCCTTGGAGATTAGACCTGATGAATTTCTTGTGGAGACATTAAGAAGGTATGGGTATATTGGGGTTAAACAGGGCTGTGATACAGGCAGCTGTGGAGTATGTACGATTCATTTAAATGGAAAAGCTGTTTTATCCTGTGTTCTTTTATGTGCAAAGGCGGAGGGTGGAGAAATCACCACCATTGAAGGTGTATAGGAGGAGGCAAAGGTGATTGGTAAATATTTAGTTGATGAAGGTGTTGATCAATGCGGCTATTGCAGTAGCGGTACCATAATGAGTATTCTTTATTTAGAAAAAAGCATTAAAAATCCCTGTGAAGAAGAGATATTACATTACTTAAATGGTAATTTATGTAGATGTACAGGCTACATAGGGCAACTAAGGGCCATAAAGAAATATTTGGAGGTAAAGTACAATGAAGATAGTAAATAGCAGCATATCAAAATTAGATGGTATGAGTCTAGTAACAGGTAAAGCTGCCTATACCGATGATATTGCACCAAAGGATGCCCTTCTAGTAAAGGTTTTAAGGAGCCCCCATGCCTTTGCAAGAATTAAAAATATTGATACCACCGTGGCTGAAAGGGTACCAGGGGTAGTCTGTATTTTTACCTACAAAAATGTAATAAGAAAACCCTTTACTAGGGCTGGACAGTGTTATCCAGAGCTGTCCCCCTATGACAAATTTTTACTGGATGAATATGTAAGGCATATTGGGGATGATGTAGCAATTATTGCTGCAATAGATGAAAAAACTGCTACAAGGGCTATGAAGCTGATAAAGGTTGAATATGAAGTGCTAAAGCCAGTACTAAATATTAAGGAGGCAGAGGACAGTATTCCAGTTCATCCAGAGGAGGATGTATTTACAAATATAGAAGTAGGCTATAATAGAGTAAAAAATATTGTAGCTAAAGTTGATTTTAGCTTAGGAGATATGGAAAAGGCTCTAAAGGATAGTAAAATTATAATAAAAAGAAGCTATACTACACAGTCACAATCACAGGCAATGATGGAATCCCAAAGAACCTATACTTACTTAGATAACTACGACAGATTAGTAGTGGTTACATCAACCCAAATACCCTTCCATGTAAGAAGGATATTATCCAATGCCCTAGACATTCCCGTCAGTAAAATTAGAGTAATGAAGCCCCGTATAGGTGGTGGCTTTGGTTCAAAGCAGACGGTTCAATCAGAGTTTTATCCAGCTTTAGTTACTTTAAAAACTGGTAGACCTGCTAAAATAGTTTATAGCCGTAAGGAAGTATTCACAGGTACCACCTCAAGACATGCCATGACATTTGATATAACCATTGGAGCAGACAAAAAAGGACTTATTAGAGCAATAGATATGGAGGGCTTATGGGACACAGGTGCTTATGGAGAACACGCCCAAACAACCTTAGCCGCAGCTGGTAAAAAGGTTTTAACCCTATATAATAAGGTGGAAGCATGTAGATTCAATGGAAAGGCTGTATATACAAATCGTGTTCCAGGGGGAGCATTTAGGGGATTTGGAGTTACACAAGGTACCTTCGTTTTAGAATCAGCCATAAATGAACTGGCTAAGGAGCTTAACATAAATCCTGTGGCTATTAGGGAGAAAAATATGATTAAAAAAGGTGAAACCACCCCCCTATACAACATTATAACAAAGGGTGCAGGTAAAGAGCCAATGTATATGGATAGCTGTATGTTGGAATACTGTGTAAATAGAGGGAAAGAGCTAATATCATGGGATAAAAAATACCCTAACCAGGTTATAAGCTCCACAAGGGTAAGGGGTATGGGAATGGCAATTTCACAACAGGGGTCAGGACTTCCAAACATAGATATGGCTTCTGCTACCCTAAAGCTTAATGATGATGGCTTTTTTACTCTTATGCTAGGGGCTACTGATATTGGAACCGGCAGTGATACAATATTAAGTCAAATAGCTGCTGAAGCATTAGGTGTAGATATAGATAAGTTAATCGTTTATGCCTCTGATACAGATGTTACCCCCTTCGACAGTGGAGCATATGCATCAAGCACAACCTATACTACAGGTAATGCTGTTATAGCTGCTGCTGAAAAAATGAAAAGCCTTATAGTAACCTATGGTGCTAAATATTTTGATACTATAGAGGAAAATACTATTTTTGATGGCAAAAGGATATACTCAAGAAATGATGGGCAATCAATAACCTTAGAGGAATTTTCTAAAAAAATAACCTACAATATGCTTCATGTACAGCTTACTGCAACTGGCTCCTTTGTTCCTAAAAAAGCAGCTCCACCTTATATGGCAGGATTTGCAGAAGTAGAGGTGGATTTAGAAACTGGTAAAGTAGATGTAATAGATTTTGTGGGTGTAGTGGATTGTGGAACAGCAATAAATCCTAAGCTTGCTAGAATACAGGCAGAGGGAGGAATTGTACAGGGAATAGGTCTTGCCCTATATGAAGAGGTAAAATATACTAAAGAGGGTCGCCTTATTACAGATACCTTTATGGAGTATAAGATACCCACCAGAATGGATATAGGCAACATTCATGTAGAACTGGCTGAGGGCTTTGAGGAGACCGGACCCTATGGAGCAAAATCAATTGGTGAGGTGGTTATTAATACAGTAGCACCTGCCATTACAGATGCAATTTATAATGCATGTGGAGTAAGAATCAGAGATTTACCTGCCACACCAGAAAAGGTACTTCATCTCTATAAAAGTATTAAATGACCTAGAGGCTAGATTACCACAAATTGATACATTTTGAAAATGATAACTTGTAATTATCTAGTATATAATTTGACAATAGATATTTCATTAATTATGATATAAACATATATTAATTTGTAATTAAAGAGGAGGTATTTATGATGAAGAAATGGCAAATAAGCCTCATTGCTTTCGTATGCCTACTGCTGCTCTCATCATTAATGTATGGGGTTAGCCTTTATCATAAATACAAGGCTACATTAAGGGCAATCTCTATTACAGAAGATGTTAATAGTAATACTAATTCTAACAATGAAAACCAACATGATGAAGCAATAACCGATATGCCCTTTATCTTGTTGTTAAATGGCATAAGTGCCCGTAAACAGCTAGATGATGGAGGGCGTTCGGATACTATTATGCTGGCCTTAATAGATGCCCCCCAGAAAAAAGTAACACTTATATCTATACCTAGGGATTCCTATGTAGAGATACCTGAATATGGAATGAAAAAGATTAATGCTGCTTATCCAATAGGTGGCTCTAAGCTACTAGAGGAAACCCTTGAAAACTGGTTGGCTATAGATATTCATGGGTTTGTATCTATTGACTTTGATGGATTTATAAAGCTAGTAGATTTAATTGGTGGCATTGAAGTTGAAGTAACCAGATATATGGAATATGATGACCCAACAGATGGGACAAATATTAGACTATCGCCAGGTAGACAAACACTAGAAGGTAAAAAAGCCTTAGATTATGTTCGTTTTAGGCATAGTAATGATGGAAACCATGCAAGTGATTATGACAGAATGAAAAGACAGCAGGAGGCACTTGGTGGTTTGGTTGATAAAGTCTCCTCCTTTAAATCACTAACAAAACTAAATAGCATGATGGATATTATGGGTAATAATGTTAAAACAACCCTTACACCAAAGGAAATACAAGACCTTATAAAGGCCTTCGCAGCCTTTAGTACAGAGGATTTAGAAAAAACCTCAATACAAGGGGAAGGCTATTATATTAACGGAGGTTGGTATGAGAAAATACCTCAAGAAGAATTAGAAAGAGTTAAGCTAATTATGAAGGATTTTATTTACACAAAAGAATAAAGAATATAAGCCCAGTAATAACTCAGTTAATAGGATTCATAGTCGGCTGACTTTACTGGGTTTATGATAGACGTTTTTGAAATTGACTGGAGTGATTTTATGAAGAGATTTTTTAAAATAATTTTAATTGTTTTTCTCTCATTAACCTTTATGGTTAGCTTTTTTGCAATAGGAACTATTGCACAGGGATTTTTTGGAGGAAACTCAAAAACCGTTAATAACTCAGATAACAACCATATTGATGAAAATAAGTTACCAAAGGAAGAAGTAAAGGGAGAAGAAGTGACAGCTATAGAAGATGAGGCTCAGGAAGCTATAGAAGAAGCAATAAGGAATAAAGAACCAAATAATATAAATGAGGAAAATCCCCTTGCCAATGGTGGTAAAAAGGTATTTTTAACCTTTGATGATGGACCTACAAAAATAACAACTGAAATATTGGAGATATTAAAGGAAAATCAAGTAAATGCAAGTTTTTTTGTAATAGGTAAGCTATTGATTAAGAATACAGATATTGCACTTAAGGCATATGAAGAGGGGAATATGATTTTACCCCATACCTATACCCATGACTATTCTATCTATAGCACCCTTGAAACCTTCTATGAGGACTTTTATGCCATCGAAAAGCTGTATGAAGAGGTTATGGGATTTAAAGCTCCACCAATCCTTCGCTTTCCAGGTGGTTCATCTAATCATAGCTCCTTTGATTATGGTGGAAGGGAATTTATGCCATTGTTGACTGAAGATATTAAGAAAAAAGGATATTACTATATTGATTGGAATGTTAATTCAGGTGATACAGGTATTGATTTCAATGACGGAGAAAAAATGCTTGAAAACATAAAAAAGGCATCTGAGGGTAAGGATTTTATCGTAATACTGTTTCATGATACAGAAAAAAACAAGGAAATGGTATCAATACTTCCACAAGTAATAGAATACTATAGGGATAATGGCTACACCTTTAGAACCTTTAGAGATATTACAGAAGAAGAGCTGGATAAAATGATAGAATTAAAGCTATCTAATAAGCCTATTGTTAGATAATAAATATAAATGCCTTAAGGTATAAGCCTAAGGCTTTTTAGTTCATAATTTATCCATAAACTCCTTCTTAATGCCTTATTAAATAGCGGAAAATTGAACATAATATATTTAATAGACAAAAGGAGGTAGGGTTATATATGACGGTGGCAACGCAGGTTAAGCAAACATATGGAAATTTAAAGGGAGCTTTAGCAACAATTCAAACATATCAGCTACATCATCCAAATCCAGAAACTAAAAGGCTGATGGAGGAATGTAACACTGATTTACAAGCTATAATTGATGCCCTTTCCATAAGAATTAAAGAGATAGAACAAGAAGAACAACAGTTTAAAGGCTTTTAAGTATTGGAGGGATATTAGTGGAAGAATGGATACAAGTTATTCTTAAGGTAGTAGGATTATTTATTTTTTTAGCTATAATTCTACCAATAATAGGAAGAAAACCTATATCTGCCATGACTTCTTTTGATTTCATATCAGGCTTTGTAATTGCAGTATTAATAGCCTTAATAATAACAAATGTTGTAGAAAATGTTATTTTGGGTATAGTAGCCTTAGGATTTTGGCTATTGGCAATTGGCATTGTTAGGTACTTAATACAGAAGTCAAAGTGGGTACATGATCATTTTTATGGTACAGAAATTGTTATTATAAAAGAGGGAAAGGTGCTGGAGGAAAACTTACATTCAACAGGAATTACTGGTGAAGAGCTTCTATCACAGCTACGACGGAAAAGTATTTTTCAGCTGGCAGATGTAGAGTTTGCAGTAATGGAGGCTAATGGGGATATATCTATACTGCCAAAACGAGAAATGCAGCCATTAACACCTAAGGATATGAGGATGCAGGTTAGTACAATACGGGAGCCTCAAACTGTAGTATTGGACGGAAATATACTAGATGAACCATTAAATACTATTGGTGTGAATAGAAGCTGGTTAAAGGCAGAGATAGATAAGGCTGGAGTAACATTAGATAATATTTTTATAGCACAAGTAGATTCTATGGGGGAGTTATATATTGATTTATTTAATGATAGCATACAATTGCCAGTACCAACTACTAAGGAGCTTTTAATGGCTACGTTAAATAAAATTGAAGCTGATTTTATAACTTTTTCATTACAAACACAAAATAAAAGGTGGAAGAAAGAATATAATCAAATGGCTTTAAAAATCAAGGAGATTACTGATAAGCTAGAGCCACACCTTAAAACATAAGAAACTAAAATACGCAATTACTACAACGGCGTTACTAATACTCCCGCCTCTTAGGCGGGAGATTAGTGTCGCCATGCTTCTAATAATTGTAACTAAGCTTTCTTTATTTTGATAATATATCTACTGCTTAAATTGAGGCTCTTGCTCATTAATATAAGCTTGTCTATCCTTTAAGGTTTGTAGGTTATTATCAAGAGATTCTGCTATTTGCTGGAATTGTGTTTTGGCATTTTGGTCTTCAGTTTCTAAAGCAAAGCCTTTAAGAGTAGCTGAAGCACTTTGCAGAGTTGCTATTACTTGCTGCATTTGAGTACCTACCGTCAAAAAAACACCTCCTTTCTTCGTAAAGCTTTAACCTTTAGGTTTAAATATCAAGGATGATATAAATCCAAAAATTATTGCTGAGGAAACACCAGCGCTGGTTACTTCAAATATTCCAGTTAAAACCCCTATAATGCCACTTCGCTGAGCCTCTGAAAGGGCACCCTTTACGAGGGCATTACCAAAGCTACTTATGGGTACAGTTGCTCCAGCACCTGCAAGCTTTATTAATGGGTCATAAAGACCTAGTCCTCCTAGAACTGCACCTGCCACCACCAGTGTACTCATAGTGTGGGCAGGAGTTAATCTAAAAACATCCATCATAAGCTGTCCTATTACACAAATACCTCCTCCTATGACAAAAGCCCAAATAAATTTTTCCATTATATTAAACCTCCTTACATTTCAAAGGATACAGCATGAGCTATGCAGGGGATACTTTCCTTCTGTTGATAGGACATAGGAGATAATAGAGCACCTGTGGCTATAATCAACATTCTATTTATTTCTCCTTTTTTCATTCGATTTACAAGATGCCCATAGGTTACAGTAGCTGAGCATCCACAACCACTACCACCTGCAAAAACCTGCTTATTATCACCATATATTAGTAAGCCACAATCTGTAAATTTATCGGAGGGTATTTTTAATCCATGTTCTGTTAGTAGATCTGTAGCAATTCTATGTCCTACCTTACCTAAATCTCCAGTAGCAATTAAGTCATAATAGTCAGGTTCAACAGCCAGATCTTTAAAATGGGCTTCAATAGTGGCTACTGCTGCCGGTGCCATAGCTGCCCCCATGTTAAAGGGGTCAGACAATCCCATATCAACAACACGGCCTATGGTGGCAGAGGTAATATAGGGTCCATCACCAGCCTTAGAAACTACTGCAGCACCTGCACCAGTAACTGTCCATTGGGCTGTAGGGGGCTTTTGAGCACCATATTCAGTAGGGTACCGATACTGCTTTTCCGCAGAAAGATTATGGCTGCTTGCAGCAGCTAATGTATATTCAGCATTCTGACTATCAACAAGTAAAGATGCTAAAGCTAATCCCTCCATAGCACTTGAGCAGGCACCAAATATACCAAGATATGGTACACCTAAAGTTCTAGCTGTAAAGCTGCTTGATATTATTTGATTCATTAAATCTCCACTAAGTAAAAAATGAATATCCTCCTTTTTAAGCTTTGCCTTTCTAATTGCAGTCTCACATGCATCCTCTAAAAGTTTTTTTTCAGCCTTTTCAAAGCTATCTTGACCTACCCAAATATCTTGGTGTAATACATCAAAATCATCGGCCAAGGGACCTTTAGCCTCAAAGGGACCTCCTACAGCAGAGGAGGAGATTAAGACAGGTTTTGATTTAAATAGCCAGGATTGATGTCCCTTTATCATTTATATTCCACCTAACTTTTCAATAATTATTTTAGTTAAAGCCACAGCAAATCCAGAAAATACACCAAAGGCAATTACAGGTCCTGCAAGCTTAAACATGTTTCCTCCAACACCTAATACGTAGCCTTCGCTCCTATGCTCTATAGAGGCTGATGCTACTGTATTGGCAAAGCCTGTAACAGGAACAGCAGTACCAGCACCAGCCCACTGGGCTATATGATCATATACACCAAAGCCCGTTAGTAAAACAGAGATAATTATTAAAATAGCCACTGTGGGATTACCTGCAGTTACTTCTGTAAAATTAAAATATCTTATAAAAAACCATTGTAACCCTTGACCAAATGTACATATAATGCCTCCAACCAAAAATGCTTTAATTGCATTGGTGACAACTGGTCTTTTAGGCTCTCTTGTTTTAGCAAATGCTTGATATTTCTGTTGAGTAGGAGTAAGCTTCTTTTTTTTCTTACTAGACATAGGTTCACCTTCTTTAAAAGTTTTTATGTTTTTTTTACTTTATGGCTCTAAAGGTTGGTTTCAATACTATTATTACCGATTGATTTTTTTGTATTCTAAATAAATAACAGATATTTGAAGTAAAAAACCCTATACCAAGCAGAAAAATTTACTGCTTAATACAGGGGTAATTTTGCTTTTAGCTATTTTTTTCGTTACCGCATTCTGTCTCACTGCCTTTTAATATACCAATTCCATGTGAAAGGGCTGGAACTATAACCTCTAGCCCTTCTCGCACTCCCTTTGGACTACCAGGTAGGTTAATGATTAAAGTTTGCTTCCTGATACCAGCAACTGCCCTTGAAAGCATTGCCTTTGGTGTAATAGAAAGACTTTTCATCCGTATTGCCTCTGGTATACCTGGAACATTGCGATCAATTACCTCTAGTGTTGCTTCAGGTGTTATATCTCTAGGTGAGAGACCAGTACCTCCAGTTGTTATTATTAAATCTAAATTCAATATGTCACACATGTAAATCATTTTTTCAATTAGCTTTTCTTTTTCGTCAGGTACAATAGCATATTCAACTACATTACCACCAATATCCTTCAGTATTTCACCAATTAAAGGGCCACTGTTGTCAACCCTTTCTCCCTTAAATCCTTTATCACTTGCTGTTATAACTCCAACAGTAAACATTGTTTTACCTCCTAATTATGTAATAAATGTTAAAGAATAGTCACATTAATTTGCTGGAAAAAAATTCATAGGAAAGATATAATATTAGTATAGCATAGAAGCATAATTGAATACATCATTAAGAAAGACAAGGGGGTAATACTGTGAAGTTCATAGCTCGTTTATTAGTAAGTGCTGCATCTATTTATATTATTTCTTATTTTATGGGAGGGATAATGGTAACTACCATTGAAGCTACTTTAATGGCTGCATTTATATTAGGATTAGTTAATACTTTTGTTAAGCCGTTAATTGTTTTTTTTACACTGCCACTAAACATTATGACCTTAGGCTTATTTACATTTTTTATAAATGGAATAGTTCTATATGCTACTGCGGCAGTAGTAGATGGCTTTTATGTCTCAACACTATGGGATGCTGTTATAGGTTCTATTTTAATAAGCATAACTAACATGATACTAAGTGGAATGATTGGAATAAAGAAGTAGGCTTTTAAAAATTGTAGAAATGTCAAAATAAGCTAAAATTAAACAAAACAAGTGTTTTTTTGATGAAGGATATAGACAATAAAGAATAGAACATATACTGGAAATAAAGTTATCCATAGGAGGAGGTATATGTATTGCTATTGAATTATGAAGTTCTGGATAATAAATTAGTAGTTAAGCTGGAGGGAGAGTTAGATCATCATGTGTCTGAGGAGATTCGTCAGGAGTTAGATGAACTTATCGAAAAGAAGAGATGTAAGCTATTAATATTTGATTTAAGTGGTCTACATTTCATGGATAGCTCAGGTATTGGTGTAATAATGGGTAGATATAAGAGCATATCAAAGAATGGCGGCAAAGTATGTGTAATTAAAGTATCTGATAAAATTGATAAAATATTTAATTTATCAGGACTGTATCGTATTGTTGATAAACATGAAAATTTGAAGGATGCCTTGGATAGTATGTAAAGGAGTGTAAATAATGGAATATAAGAACTATATGAAGTTAGAGTTTGAAAGTAAATCTCAGAATGAGGCATTTGCAAGAGTAGTTGTAGCTGCCTTTGCATCTCAGCTTGACCCTACTATAGAAGAGATTACTGATGTAAAAACTGCTGTATCAGAAGCTGTAACCAATGCAATAATACATGGCTATGAAAAGGCTACGGGTATGGTTAGGGTTATTTGTACAATAAGGGATAATGAGCTTGAAGTAATCATCGAAGATGATGGACAAGGTATTGTAGATGTTGAAAAAGCAATGGAACCCCTTTATACATCAAAACCAGAGCTGGAGAGATCTGGTATGGGTTTCACAGTAATGGAAACATTTATGGATAAGGTTGATGTATATTCTGAGGCAGGAAAGGGAACAAGAATAAAGATGGTAAAAAAATTTAATAGCCTCAATAGGAGCAAGGATGTAAAATAAGGGGTAGATAAAATGAATCATATGGCGATATCAGGGGAACAAAGAGAAATATTACAGCACGAAGAAACGATGAGATTAATAGCACTGGCACAAAAAGGAGATGTTAAGGCTCAAGAGATTCTAGTTAGTAATAACTTAGGCTTAGTACGGAGTGTTATAAAAAAGTTTTCAAATAGGGGCTATGAAAAGGAGGATCTTTTTCAGCTAGGCAGCATTGGTTTAATTAAAGCTATTAAAAAATTTGATGTAAGCTTTGATGTTCGTTTTTCTACTTATGCTGTACCTATGATTATAGGAGAAATAAAAAGGTTTTTAAGGGACGATGGCATTATTAAAGTATCTAGGTCATTAAAGCAAACTGCTGCTAAGGTAAAGTATTCAAAGGAAAGGCTTACAAAAGAGCTGGGGAGAGAAGCAACACTTCAAGAGATTTCTGATGACTTAAACATTTCTAAGGAAGAAATCGTAATGGCAATTGATTCCAGTAGCTATCCAGAATACCTTTATGATGTGATACATCACGATGATGGAGCACCAATTCACTTAATGGATAAGGTTGGAGAAACAGATTCACTGGAGGATAGTGAGGTAATTGACAGAATTATACTTAAGGATGTTATTGCTAAGCTGCAACCAAGAGAAAGACAAATAATAATACTAAGATACTTTAAAGATAAAACCCAAACAGAAATTGCTGAGGTATTAGGTATTTCACAGGTTCAAGTTTCTAGAATTGAAAAGAAGATTTTAAAATCAATGAAGGAATATATGAAGATGGCTTAACAATTTAAATTTACTTATAAAAGAATTTGATAACTATCAATTTCTTTTTTTTTGCAGACATTTAGTAAAGAATTAAATATTGATTTTCGTTAATAATAAAATTAAGGATGGTGATACAACTATGAAGTTATTAAAAAACAAAAAAAACATAGTTTTAATTTTAATCATTTCAATAATTGTCGCCTCAAGTTGGTTACTATATAGTAGCATGCAGGAGGACCCTGTACCTGAGAAGGCTGATCTTGTTTTATCTAGGTGTAGTTATTAATACTATGCTACTTAAGTGAGAGTAAAGTGGCCCTGAGCTGCCAATTAATTGAAACCAAGCTTTCTGACATTGCTAGAGGAGTGAAATAATGGATTCAAATAATGAAATCTACATTCAAGCAAAGGGTAAGGTGATATTGAATAAAAATAAGCCTGTTTTTTTAAAGGAGCTAGTTGAGGTTTACTGTCAAAAAGAGATTGAAAAAAAAATAGATAATATAGTATACAGCAATAAGCAATTATCTAAAGACAAAGCCAATGTCATTTCAGTACTGACAGTTATTAAGCTTATAAGGAAGGAAATTCCTAATGCATCCATTCGGGTGCTGGGGGAACCAGAAATTCTTTTGGCCTTTAAAGAAGATATAGATAAGAAGGACAGACTAAAGCTTTTCAGGTTAGCCTTAGTTTCTTTTTTACTTTTTATAGGCTCAATAACAGCTATAGTCAACTTTCATTCTGATGTTGATATGAAGCTGGCCCATCAAACCATTTATCGAGTTATAACAGGTGAAGTAATAGAGTCGCCATTGCTACTGCAAATACCTTATAGTTTAGGAATTGGAGTTGGTATGTCTGTTTTTTTTAATCACATTTTTAAGAAAAAAATAAATACTGAGCCAAGCCCCCTTGAAGTAGAAATGTATCTTTATCAGCAAAATATGGATAATTATATTAAGAATAATGAAAACTATACTGAAATGAAAGAGAAGAATAAAAAATGATAAATCTTCTAGTTATTATAACTGGGTTTTCTAATGGAATAGTTGTTGGAAGCGGTATAGTAGCATTATTAACATTGTTAGATATAATACCTAGGCTGGCACAGCTAACCAACACATATAAGTATGTTGAGTTATATGAAAATGTAATAATTATAGGCTCAGTTTTAGCAGCAATTACTTCATTAACAAGCTTAGCAATAAGCATTAATAAACCACTAATTATTATAATAGGACTTTTCATGGGTACCTTTGTTGGCTTGCTGGCATCTGCGTTGGCAGAGGTAATGAATGTTATTCCAGTATTAATAAGAAGATTTAGGCTACAGGGGTATGTTATATATATATTGTATTCACTGATATGTGGTAAGGTTTTAGGATCATTGTTGGACTTTCTACTAATAAAATAATAGAGGTGTTTAAGTGAAAAAAAAATGCTACTATCCTCAAGGAAGATTTAATCCTGTTACCTTAGAAAATTCAGAGGATAAGAATAAAATCCATCAGCTAGAAGCAAGCAGCTTAAATCTTCCTCTTGAAAATTTAAAAAGAAAGACTACTGTAAATGAGCTACGTTAAGTGAGGTATTATTATGGCTAGACGAATGAAAACACAAGAAAAAAAAGAGTTTCAGAAGCTGGTTGATAGTAATAACCCTAAGCCAAATCTGCTATTAAATTGTTTTTGGGCCTTTAGTGTAGGTGGATTAATTTGTATTGTTGGGCAATTCCTTCACAATACTATAGAATCTGTGTTTAAACTATCACATTTAGAGTCCACAAATGTTACAACATTGATAATGATATTTATAGGGGCATTTTTAACTGGTATTGGAGTTTACGATAAAATAGGTAAAGTAGCAGGTGCAGGCTCGATTGTACCAATTACGGGTTTTGCAAATTCAGTGGTTTCTCCAGCTATGGAGTTTAAACGAGAGGGTTTTATTTTTGGAGTTGCAGCAAAAATGTTTTCTATAGCAGGTCCTGTACTGGTATACGGAATTACAACATCTGTTATAGTAGGTATAGTTTATTATTTCATAAGGTAGGGTGAGTGGAGGTGGCAGTAAAAAAAATAGGCAGGCAAACAATAAAATTTTCTTCCCCTCCTTCAATTTTAACAACTGCTTCTATAGTTGGGCCTAAGGAGGGACAAGGTCCTCTGGCAGATTACTATGATGAGGTTCTTGAAGATGATTTGTTTGGTGAGGATAGTTGGGAAATGGCAGAAAGCAAGCTATTGAAGGAGGCAGTAACAATAGCTATTTCAAAGGGGAAGCTAAAAATACCAGATATTGATTTTATGATTGGTGGGGATCTTTTAAACCAACTGATTTCAACTACATTTGCAGCTCGAGACTTAGAGCTCCCTCTATATGGCTTATATGGTGCCTGCTCCACCTTTACTGAAGCCATTAGTATAGGGGCAGTTCTATTGGACGGAGGATTTGCTGATAAAGTAATAGCAACAACATCAAGTCACTTTTCTACAGCCGAAAGACAGTTTAGGTATCCACTTGAACTAGGTAATCAAAGGTCCCTCACATCTCAATGGACAGTTACAGGTTCCGGTGCAGCCCTATTAACCTCTAGTGGAAATGGACCTGTAGTTACCTATTCAACAATAGGAAAGGTAGTTGACTTAGGCATTACTGATGTCAACAACATGGGGGCTGCAATGGCACCAGCAGCCGCCAACACAATAGCAACCCATTTGACTGATACTGGTCGAGGGCCAGAGGATTATGATTTAATAATAACAGGTGATCTTGGTAAGTATGGAAGAGATATTGCTGTAGAGCTAATGAAGAAGGAGGGCTTTAGAATAGTAAAGAATTTTACTGATTGCGGAATAGAGATATTTGATGATAAAAAGCAAGATACACATGCCGGTGGTAGTGGTTGTGGTTGTTCTGCAGTAGTTTTTTGTGGCTTTTTATATAGGCAATTAATTCTAAAAAAAATTAAGAAACTACTTTTGGTTTCAACAGGTGCTTTGTTTTCCCCAACAAGCTTTCAACAGGGAGAATCAATACCTGGAATTGCCCATGCAATAGCAGTAGAAATGAAAGGCAACTAGGAGGGTAAAAATGTCATATGTATATGCCTTTATTATTGGCGGGTTAATATGTGTAATTGGTCAGCTACTGATGGATGCCACAAAATTAAATCCTCCACAGGTATTAGTTTTATTTGTAACCTCTGGTGTCATTTTAACAGCATTGGGAATATATGAGCCTCTAGTTAAAATAGGAGGTGCAGGCGCAACAGTTCCATTGCCTGGCTTTGGATATGCCCTTGCAAAGGGAGTTTTTAAGGGAATTAATGAAAATGGTTTACTTGGTATTTTTACAGGAGGGGTAGAGGCTACATCTGGAGGAATTACAGCAGCAGTGGTTTTTGGATATACTATGGCAATTTTATTTAGTCCAAAAACAAAATCATAGGGTAGGTGAGAAACCATTGAAAAATAAAAGAAAAGTGATAATTATCACCGATGGTGATAGATGTGCACAAAAAACAATTGAAATGGCAGTTGGACAGATAGGTGGTAGATGCATTTCAAAATCGGGAGGCAATCCAACTCCCTTATCTGGAGCTGAGATTGTTAACTTAGTTAAGGAGGCAAAAAATGATCCAGTTGTTGTCATGACAGATGATGAAGGAAATGAGAATACGGGAATAGGTGAAAGGGCTTTACAAAAGCTATTAACAGATGATGAAATTGAAGTGATGGGAATAATTGCTGTAGCATCAAACACCGAGGAGGTTGAAGGTGTACATGTTGATTTTTCTATAGATGAAAACGGAAGTCTAATAGAAAATGCAGTAGATAAGAATGGAGTGGCAACCTCACTTAAGGTTTTATATGGTGATACTGTTGATATTATTGAAAAATGTCCAAAACCACCTATAATAGTTGGATTAGGTGATATTGGAAAAATGAATGGCAAGGATGATAGAAGGATAGGTGCGCCAATACTAACTAAAGCCTTAAAAGTAATTATGGAGGGAAGCAGCAATAGGGTATAGTAGGCATCTGAATAAGAAAACTGTAGCAAAGGCTACAGTTTTCTTATTCATCATCTTGATTATTTCTTATTGTTCTTCTAATATTTCTAATTATATTATTATCAGAGTCCTCTGAATTATGGTTTTCTTCATTTTCACTGTTTTCATTATTGGAATCATTATTTTCATCATTATTAGAGTCAATAATAGATTCGTAATTATCAAAAAAGTCTTGTAAGTCCTCTTCATCCCCATCAAAACCAGGCCACGGTGTATCCTCTAACCAATCAGTAATTGGATCATAATATTCTGTAGGAAGCTCATAGATAAAATCACTAGGAACTATATCACCATGTTCCTCTGGAATGTAAGGTATTGGTCTTTGAACAAATACCTTTGATTCAACTTCCCACGGAGGAGTATGCTCAGTAGCAAGCTTTCCTGTAGGTATGTGAATATCTGCAAGAACATGATGACCACAGACCTCCTTAGGCTCAGTGCCCTTAATAAAAAGCTCTGATCCCACTACGTTACCTCTTGGGTCCTGATGGCAAAGCTCTGAAACTCGTTTACCAGATATTTTACATACATTTACACTAATTATGTTATCGGGTCTTTCAAAGCTTTTCGGACTATACTCTTCATGAACCCTTGCCATTACCTTTTGCCATAGTTCAGTAGATATACGGCTACCATCCGTCAGTGGCTTTGGTAAATCATTACCTACCCATACAGAGGCTGTGTAATAGGGAGTAAAACCAACAAACCAAGCATCCTTGTTTTCTGTTGTAGTTCCGGTTTTACCAGCAACAGGTATTTGTGAATTACCTCTATCTAACCTAGCCCTTGAACCAGTACCATATGAAACAGCTGTTCTTAGCATATCTGTCATAATATAAGATACTTCGGGGGTTAAAACCCTTGTAACAGTGGGCTTTTTCTCATATAGTAAATTACCATGTCTATCATAAATTTTTGTAAAGGTAATTGGCTCAATGTGAACACCTAAGTTGGCATAAACACCGTAAGCAGCTGTCATATCTAATGGTGTAACACCTAAAGTCATACCCCCTAATGCAGTAGAATAGGTTTCATCTGAGTACCTCTTATTGCCAATAATTATAGGGTCAGAGCTTCTTACGACAGTTGTAATTCCCATTTTTTCTATATATTCCAGCATTATAGACTTCGATGCTTCTTCACTAGGGCCCAGCATATCTGCAACTATAACTGCCCCAACATTACTTGATTGCTCGATGGCTTTACGGAAGATAATTAATCCATAATATTTATGCTTATACCAGTTGTTAGGCCACGGCTTATTGGGTTCATTCTTATTAAAATAAACAGGTATATCGTCTATCACTGTTGCTGCAGTATAGCCCTGGTCTATTGCTGGTGTATAGGCTGCAATAGGCTTCATAGAGGACCCAGGCTGTCTTGGTGAAAGGGCGCGGTTAAATATTTTTTGCCCAGTAATCATTCGACCTCCAACTAGTGCTTTTATTTCACCTGTACTATGGTCAATAATTACCATTGCAGATTGAGGTTGAATGTTACCCTCGGCATCCTTCAATAGATTTCCCTCTTCATCCTTTAGGGTGCCTGGAAAGTTGTCGGGATTATCATATTCTTCCTCTAAAATTCTTTGAATTTCAACATTCATAGTACTATAAATCCTTAGACCACCAGAAAGAAGTAGGTTTCTTGCTTCATCCTTTGTATAGCCTTCTGATTCCAGTGCATAAATAACATCTCTTTTTACCAAGTCTCCAAAATAAGAGGAGATTTCATCGGCATAAAATCTATTAGGCTTTAAATTAGCTTGAATATCTTCATTAAGGGCTTCCTCATATTCTTCCTCAGTAATATAGCCATGCTCTAGCATTTTAGCCAACACAGTATGCATTCTATTTCTATAGGAATCTCTATACACAATAGAATAAGTTGAATCCGAGTCGTCAATTACAAAATGCTCTTCATTAACACTTTCCTTAGGGAGAGTCATTAAAGGACTATATCTACTGGGGTTACGGGTTATTCCAGCTAAGAGAGCTGATTCTGCTATTGAAAGCTGGTCGACACTTTTAGAAAAGTAAATTTGAGCAGCAGCCTCCACTCCATAAGCACCGCTTCCCAGATTTATCGTATTTAAATAGGCCTCAAGTATTTGCTCCTTAGATAATTGACGATTAATTAATATACCATAATAGGCATCTTGAATTTTTCTGGTATAGGTTTGTTCGTAGGATAAAAAGATTACCTTAGCTAGCTGTTGGTTTATAGTACTTGCACCTTGACGTGAGCCTGTACGTAAATTTCTCCAGGTAGCTCCAAAAATACGTTTAATATCAATGCCAGGATGGCTCCAAAAACGTTCATCCTCTATTGAAACAAAGGCGTCAACAAGAGTTTTAGGCATCTGATCATAATCAATTATAATTCTATGTCCTTCACCCTGAATTTTTTCTAATACATTACCATCTGAGTCCAATATAAAAGAGCTTTCATCCAACAGCTGATAAATATTAGTGGCGTCAATAGGCTCAGTATCTTTAATAATCCCTAAAACTATACCAGCAACTGTGCCTCCACCAATAAAACCTATCAGAATTATAGTTAATATTATAACTCTTAAAATACTTAATTTTTTATTTCTATTCTTTTTACTGTTTTTATTGTTTTCTGTAGATGATTTTTTTTCTGACATATTAATACCTCCATTAAGAATATGCTTATTTATTAATATTTAAAGAAGCATAAATCAGAATAATTATATCATATAAGAAGGATAATGTTAAACAAAAGAATACTTGATATAATAAAGACATTATAACATATAATTATTTGATATAGAGTATTATACAACAACTGCCATTCTATGCAGATAATGTAAAGCTTAAATAAAACTATGCACCTTTCCCGTTTACTATTCATATAATATATAAAAGGGGGTGTTTTTTTGTATATTAAGGCCCTAAGGCGAAAAAAGCTATTTAAGCTTAAGGTTATCTTTATTTTGATTTTTATTTTTATATCATCTACAATGGCCTTTGTATACATTGACCGGGAAATAATGCCTACTGTTCAGGCTATTGGAGAGTTAAAGGCTCAAGAGGTTACAACAAGGGCAGTAAACCAAGCAGTCAGCTTAGTCCTTGAGGGTGGAATTAAGTATGATGATTTAATATATGTAAAGGAGGACGAAGAAGGAAATATTACACTAATGCAGGCCAATACAATGTCAATGAACAAGGTGGCCTCAGATGTTGCACTTACAATACAGGAACAGCTTAATCAAATTAAAGCAACATCCGATCGTATACCTTTAGGTAATGCACTAGGAAGTCAACTATTGGCACAATATGGCCCAAAAATAAAACTGACTGTTACACCAGTAGGTATGGTGGATGTAAATTTTGGAACAGAATTTCAGCAATCAGGCATTAACCAAACAAGGCATAGGATATACTTAATCATTAATACCAATGTAAGGGTCATAGTTCCCTTCAGTACCAACAGAATCGCAGTTACAACATATGTACCTATTGCAGAGACGGTTATAGTTGGTAAGGTTCCTAATACATATATACAGGTACCAAAGGATCAATTTTTAGATATTGTTCCGCTAAATAGTGTGAATTAAGCTATATATTATCATTAGGGTACATATTACATCATTACTGTAAAATTAAAATATTTGATTAAGGTGTCAGAACTA
>NZ_WBZC01000047.1 GCF_009017275.1 Alkaliphilus pronyensis
TAAGAGCTAAAAGTGAAAAGTTAAAAATGAAAAACTACAAAAGCAAGTAATAAGGAATAAGTAATAAGGAATAAGTAATAAGGAATAAGTAAGTAAAGAATCAAAACCATAAAACAAGATCAAGAATAAAAATTAAGAGTTAAGAGTTAAAAACATAATTGAAAATGGAAAATTGAAAATGGAAGATTGAAAAATAAAAGATAAACGAAAACCCAAAAGCGAATTGTAAAATCAAAGCATAAGATTTAAAAGTTAAAGTCAAAGGATGATACATGAAATGGAGGTTAATTGTATGGTTAATAGAGTAGTTCTATTTATTATGGATAGTGTTGGAATAGGGGAATTACCAGACGCGAAAGCCTTTGGTGATGTAGGTGCTAACACCTTAGGGAATATAGCAGAGGCCACTGGTGGACTAAATCTTCCCAACCTTCAGAAACTTGGGTTGGGCAATATAGATGATATCAAGGGAGTAGACAAAATTACTGAGCCTATAGGAGCCTATGGAAAAGCAATGGAGGTATCCAATGGAAAGGATACTACCATAGGTCATTGGGAGTTAGTTGGTCTGCATGTGAAAAAACCATTAAGAACCTATCCAGAAGGATTCCCTAAAGAGATTATTGATGAATTTGAAAGAAGGATAGGCAGAAAAACTTTAGGAAATAAGCCAGCCTCTGGAACAGTTATTATTGAGGAACTGGGTAAAGAGCATATGGAAACAGGCTATCCTATAGTATACACCTCAGCCGACAGTGTTTTCCAAATTGCAGCCCATGAGGATGTAATACCCTTAGATGAGCTATATAAAATGTGTCAAATAGCTAGAGAATTAATGATGGGTGACAATGCTGTTGCAAGAATTATTGCAAGACCATTTATAGGACAGCCTGGTGGGTTTTCGAGAACCTCCAATAGAAGGGATTACTCCTTAGATCCCTTTGGTAAAACAGTGTTGGATATTGCTAAGGAAGATGGCTTAGATGTTATTGGTATTGGGAAAATCGAAGATATTTTTAATGGAAGGGGAATTACAGAAGCCATTCACACAAAGGATAATATGGATGGGATAGACCAAACTATAAATTATTTAAATAGAGACAATAGGGGTATAATATTTACAAATTTAGTTGACTTTGATGCTAAATATGGTCATAGAAGGGATCCACATGGCTATAGGGCTGCATTGGAAGAAATGGATGCTAGAATTCCAGAAATACTAGAAAGCATGAAGGCTGATGATATTATTATATTTACAGCCGATCATGGAAATGATCCAACCTATAAAGGAACAGATCATACTAGGGAGTATATACCTATAGTTATTTATGGAAAGGCTGTAAGGGCTAATATAAACATAGGAATTAGAGAATCCTTTGCAGATATTGCTAAAACAATATCTGATCTATTGGAGATAGAAAGTACAGGAAATGGAAATAGCTTTAAGGAAATGATACTTAAATAAAGGAGTTGTAAATATGGATTTGTACACAAAAATTAATGAAGCCAGTAAGTACCTTAAATTAAAGTTAAAAGATGTACCAACGGTGGGCTTGGTATTAGGCTCTGGGCTAGGGGTGCTTGCTGATGATATACAAGAGCCCCAGTCGATCCCTTATAATGAAATACCTCATTTTCCAATATCTACTGTAGCTGGTCATGCAGGAGAATTGGTTTTTGGAAGACTAAAGGGTAAATTAGTGCTGGCAATGAAGGGTAGATTCCATTATTATGAAGGATATTCAATGGAGGAGGTAACCTTTCCTATTCGTGTAATGAAGGAGTTAGGTATAAATACGGTTATAGTAACAAATGCAGCAGGAGGAGCTAATAGAAGCTTTACACCAGGAGACCTTATGATAATTGAAGATCATATTAACTTTGCATTTGATAATCCTCTTATGGGAAGAAATGATGAAAGACTTGGAGTACGTTTTCCCGATATGTCCAACGCCTATGATAAGGAGTTAATTAAACTGGCAGAGGCTGTAGCCTCAAATATAGGCTTAAAGGTTCAAAAAGGTGTATATACCTTTTTTTCTGGTCCTACATATGAAACACCAGCAGAGATAAAAATGGCAGAAGTTTTAGGCTCAGATGCAGTTGGAATGTCTACTGTTCCAGAGGTTATGGCTGCTGTTCATGGAAAAATGAGGGTATTGGGTATATCCTGCATAAGCAATATGGCAGCTGGTATTTTACCACAGCCCCTTAGCCATGAAGAGGTTATTGAGACTACACAAAGGGTTAAAGAACAGTTTAAGACATACATTAAGGAAATACTTAAAAATTTATAAAGGAGATAAGGATATGGATAATATGTTAAATAAAATTAAAGAAGCTCAAGAGTTTTTATCAAATAGAATAAGTATAACACCAGAAATTGGACTAATACTGGGATCTGGCTTAGGGGATTTAGCAGATGAAATTCAAGATGCAACAGTTATTAATTATAAGGAAATACCAAATTTTCCTGAATCTACAGTTGAAGGACACGCTGGTGAGCTTGTAGTAGGTAAGCTTCAAGGGAAAAATGTTGTGGCAATGAAGGGCAGATTCCATTTCTATGAAGGCTATAGTATGAAGGAAGTAACTTTTCCAGTAAGGGTTATGGCTGCAATAGGGGTAAAGCTTCTTTTAGTTACAAATGCTTGTGGTGGTTTGAATCCAAAGCTTAGTGCAGGTAGCTTAATGATTATAAATGATCATATTAACTTTATGGGTACTAATCCTCTTATTGGCAAAAATGAAGCCGAATTAGGACCAAGATTCCCTGATATGTCAACCGCATATGATAAGGGTCTAATTGACCTTGCCCACAAAGTGGGAGAGGATCAGGGTATTACAACCCACGAAGGTGTTTACCTAGCAATAAGTGGACCTAATTATTTCTCTAAGGCAGAGCTAAGGATGATTATAACACTTGGAGCAGATACTATTGGAATGTCAACTGTACCAGAGGTTATCGTTGCAAGACACAGTAATTTAAAGGTGTTAGGAATATCCTGTGTAACAGATATGGCTATTCCAGATTCTCTTGAATCAATCAGCCATCAGCAGGTTATGGAAATGGCTAAAAAAACTAAGCCCAAATTCATTAGCTTAGTTAAAGGAATTGTTAACGAGGTGTCCTTATAATGGTAATGGTGGATTTAATTAAGAAGAAAAAGCAAGGCGAAGCCCTGACAAAGGAAGAGATATATTTCTTTGTAGAAGGATATACAAAGGGTAATATTCCTGATTATCAAGCATCAGCCCTATTAATGGCAATATACTTTCAAAAAATGAATCAAGAGGAAACTGCATATTTAACAGAAGCAATGATGAATTCAGGTAAAGCAATTGATCTATCAGCCATTGAAGGAATTAAGGTGGATAAGCATAGTACTGGTGGTGTTGGTGATAAAACCACCATTGCCTTGGGGGCGATGGTAGCTGCCTGTGGAGTACCTGTTGCCAAAATGTCTGGTAGAGGATTGGGTCATACAGGTGGCACTATAGATAAACTTGAAGCCTTCCCAGGCTTTTCTGTCGAGCTATCAATAGAAGATTTTATAAATAACGTTAATGACATAAAAATTGCAGTAGTGGGTCAATCCCATGATTTAGCACCAGCTGATAAAACCCTATATGCCCTAAGGGATGTAACAGCAACGGTTGATAATTTATCTTTAATTGCCAGCAGTATAATGTCTAAAAAATTAGCTGCTGGTGCAGATGCTATTGTATTAGACGTAAAGACGGGTAATGGTGCTTTTATGAAGAAAACAGAGGATTCCTTTAACCTAGCAAAGGAAATGGTTGAAATAGGCACCAGAATGAAGAGGGATACCATAGCTGTAATAACAGATATGGAACAGCCTCTAGGCTTTGCAGTTGGAAATAGCTTAGAGGTAAAGGAGGCAATTGACACTTTAAAGGGAAATGGACCAGCTGATTTTACAGAGCTATGCCTAACTCTAGGCTCATATATGCTATTACTGGCTAAAGCTGTTAAGGGAGTAGAAGAAGGTAGAGAAATGCTACAAAAAGTTATTAAAAATGGAAAGGCTTTAGAGACTCTAAAAACCTTTATAGAACGACAAGGTGGAGATGGCACCTATGTCCATAAGCCAGAGCTTTTACCAAAGGCAAAGCATGTTTATTACCTAAGGGCAAATGAAGAGGGCTATATACATGATATTCACGCAGAAACTGTTGGCTTAAGTGCTCTGCTTCTAGGAGCAGGCAGAGAAACAAAGGAAAGTATAATTGACTTAGCAGTAGGTATAGTCTTTAAATATAAGGTTGGGGATGAAGTGAAGGTAGGGGATTCATTGGCAGAGGTTCATTACAACCAGGAAGACAGGCTAAAGGATGCTATTGAAAAGCTGAAGTCTGCATATAGCATAAAAAAGAATAGACCTGTAGCTAGACCTTTAATTCATGGTATAGTAACAAGTGAAGTTGAAAAGAAGAAGATATAATTAAAAATTAAAAGTGAAAAGTGAAAAGTTAAAAGTTAAGAATTAAGAGTGAAGAGTTAAAAGTTAAGAGTTAAGAGTGAAGAGTGAAGAGTTAAGAACCTTAAAATCAATTAGTAATAAGTAATAAGGAATAGGTAATAAGTAATAAGGAATAGGTAATAAGGAATAGGTAATAAGGAATAAGGAAGAAGGAATAAAGAATAAGGAATGAGTAATGAAAAACCCAAGACCAAATTGAAAATTTAAATCAAGTATTTATACAACCAGTGGGAACTTGTTTTCTTGCTGGTTTAATTTATTCCATTTCTAGGTATTATTAGCTTTGTATAACTCCTTTAATTGATGGAAAACATAAGTATAAAGCAATGAAGGAGGAATTAAAAGAGATTATGAAATGGAAAAAATGTGTTTTTAGCTTTGCTGTTATTTTTACATTAATAGCTTCGTTATCTTTAATTAATGTTTCCGCAGAAGTACCCTTTGAAATTAATGCTAAATCAGCCATTCTTATGGATCAATCTACAGGTAAAATCCTTTACGAGAAAAATATTCATGAGGCTCTACCACCAGCAAGTGTAACAAAAATAATGACAATGCTACTGGCTATGGAGGCTATTGATAATGAAAGAATAGCTTTAGAGGATGAGGTTGTAATAAGTGAGTATGCTTCAAGTATGGGGGGAACACAGCTATATCTTGAACCAGGAGAGATTAAGACGGTAGAAGAGCTAATGAAGGGTATAGCTATCAGGTCTGCAAATGATGCCTCGGTAGCCATTGGTGAGCACATAGCTGGAACAGAAGAGATGTTTGTACAAATGATGAATGACAGAGCTAAGGAATTAGGCATGGAAAACACTAATTTTATAAACAGTAATGGACTACCTGCTGAGGGTCATGCAACATCTGCCTATGATATAGCTTTAATGTCTAGAGAGCTGCTTAAGCATGATGGTGTTAAGGGTTGGCTAACAACCTGGATGGATACAGTAATTGTAGGTAGAAAACAATCCCAACAGCAATTGGTTAATACGAATAGATTAATTAGATTCTACGATGGAGCAACTGGAGTTAAAACAGGCTATACAACAGATGCAAAGCATTGTTTATCTGCCTCTGCCACCCGTGGAAATAACTCCTTTATAGCTGTTGTTATGGCATCACCTTCTTCACAGATACGCTTCGAAGAAGCTTCAAAGCTATTGGATTATGGGTTTGCAAATTATAATACTGTTGACATAGTTAAAAAGAATACCTCCGTAGGGAAAATACCAGTTCATAAGGGTAAGGCTATGGAAATAGATGGTGTTGTTTTAGAGGATTTAAAGGTATTGGTTAATAAAGGTGATGAGGATAAGGTTAATAAGGAGGTAATATTACCTAAATACCTTGAAGCGCCATTAATTAAAGGAGAAAAAATAGGTGAGGTTATAATAACTATTGATGGGGCTGAGGTCAATAGGGTAGATATAGTAACACCAGAGGAAGTTAAAAAAGCTTCTATATTTAATATTTTAGTAAGGATGTTTAAGGGTTTTACAGGGAACTGAAGGAGATATTTAAGTAAACTTTTAGATTAAGGGTAGTGCAAATTGTACTACTCTTTTTGATATGGTATAATGAAGAATGGTAAAAAACTAAAAGTTTATATAGAGGACGTGGTTTAATGAGGGCTATTATTAGCCATCAAAATTTAGATTTTGATGGTCTTGCCAGTATGGTTGCATGTTCAAAATTATATCCTAACTCCAGCATGTTCTTTACTGGTAAAATTAGTGAAGAGGTTAAGCGGTTTGTCTCATTATACAAAAATGTTTTACCTATAAAACAAGCAGGAAAGCTCAGCTTAGACGAAGTTCAAGAATTGTTTATTGTAGATGTTAATACATCAAATCGAATTGGAAAGTTTAAAGACCTTATACATAAATCTGTACCTATTACAATAATAGATCATCACACAATAAATACTAATTCTATTGATAGGGCTACAAAAACAATATTACCCTATGGTGCCTGTACTACTATACTTGTTAAAGAAATAGAGGAAAAGAATGTTACAATATCAGAATTTGAGGCAACATTATTTGCACTAGGCATTTACTCTGATACAAACTGCTTAACATTTACCAATACCATCTATCAAGATGCAGAAGCAGTGGCTTTTCTACTTAAAAATGGTGCTAATTTATTGATTGTAAATGAGTTTTTAAGTGTTAATTTAGACGAAGAACAGGATCAGCTATTTACTTCACTTCTAGTAAATTTGGAAACTTTAGATATAAAGGGGTATGAAGTTTCTTTAGCAGTATTTAAGGGAGATAGCTTCATTGGTGACTTAGGGACAATGTGCGAAAAAATAATGGAAATAAAATCCTCAGATGCAGTACTTCTTATAGTTGAAATGGAAAACCGTTGTTATATTGTGGGTAGAAGCTCCGCAGATGAAATTAACATTCCTTATTTACTTGAGGATTTTGGAGGAGCAGGACACCCTAAGGCTGGCTCTGCTACAATAAAGGGTGGAAATATTAATGATATAAAAAGCTCTATGTTAAATATTTTAAATGACAAAATAAAGCCTCAGTTGGTGGCTAAAGAAATCATGAGTCACCCAGTAAAAACAGTTTTTGAAGAAATGACTGTTGAAGAGGTAAATAAAATAATGTTCAGATATGGTCATACAGGTATGCCTGTGGTTAAGGATAATCAATTAATTGGAATAATATCAAGAACAGATATCGACAAGGCTATAATACATGGCTTAGCCCACGCACCAGTAAAGGGCTTTATGACTAGAAACGTAAAAACTATTGATTTAAATACCACCATATCAGAGATTAATGAGTTATTAATTAAGCACAATATTGGTCGCTTACCCGTAGTTGATAATGGCAAAATAGTTGGAATAGTAACTAGAACAGATGCACTAAAGGTTCTATACGGAAAAAATGTACCTAAATGGTACAAAAAAACCTATAATGATGTTATTGAGGATAAAGATTGCAAGGAGCTATTGAAGAAGCTTCCGAAGGAAATATATGATATATTAGATAAGGCTGGCGATGTAGGAGATAGGCTAAATGAAAAGGTTTATGTTGTAGGGGGATTTGTTAGGGATCTATTTTTAAATGTAGAAAACTGGGATATTGACTTAGTTGTAGAAGGTGATGGCATTGCCTTTGCGATAGAGCTAAACAAAGAATTAAAGGGTAATACCAAGCTTTATAAGGAATTTGGAACAGGAATGCTAGAGCTTGAAAATGGTAAAACAATTGATATAGTAACTGCCCGAAGAGAATACTATGAGTATCCTGCAGCCTTGCCCAAAGTAGAGAAAAGCACAATCTGGAGTGATCTGTTTAGGAGAGACTTTACTATTAACTGTATGGCAATTCAGCTTAATAAAGATAATCAAGGAAAGCTAATTGATTATTTTGGAGGCTTTACAGATTTAAAGAATAAAAGAATTAGAGTCTTATATAATCTAAGCTTTATTGAGGATCCTACTCGTATTTTTAGGGCAATTAGATTTTTAGCTAGATACAATTTTTCTTTAGATGAAGAAACGAAAAGCTTTATGGAGCAGGCACTAGGGGAAAATATGCTAAGTAAGCTTAGTAATGATCGCATTAAGGAAGAATTGGTGTATATTTTAAAGGAAAAAAGCCTAAGCGAAAGCCTTAGGCTGATGCAGGACTTAAGAATATTGAGTTCAATTAATAATAATTTAAATATATCTAATGAAATAATAGATAAGATTAATAGTATTAAATCATATCAAGACCAATTTAAGGATATTTTTAAAGATATAAATATTGTATTAGTTAAAGTAATGATATTATTAAGTGAGGTAGAGGCTGAGGCTATTAATGGGCTTTTAGATTTATTCTGTGTTAACAAGGAGATTAGAAGTAAAATCTATAATGGCCTTATATCTAAGTCTAAGGTATATGAGCTTTTAGTCGAGGAGGATTTAGATAAGTATTGCCTGTATCAAAGCCTACACACACTTTCAAGGGAGGCAATATTATTTTATTATATTGACAGTGATAATGCCTACATACGTCACTATTTAATGTTTTATACTTTAAACCTACAGAATAAAAATATTAGTATAACAGGAGAAGATTTAAAACAGCTAAATATTAAACCTGGACCCATTTATAAGGATATTCTTGACTATGTTTTAGAGGCTAAGATTAAAGGATTAGTGTACTCATATGAGGATGAGCTTGCATTAGCAAAAAAACATTATAAGGCCTTGAAAGGAGAAAAAAATGTTTGATTTAAGCAGGATAGTTTTAACATTACCAGGTATTCTAGTTGCAATTACTTTACATGAATTTGCCCACGCCTATACGGCTTACCTACTTGGAGATCCAACCTCTAAGCATTATGGAAGGTTAACCATAAACCCCATTTCTCATATAGATGTTTTTGGGTTCTTAATGTTAATGCTGGCTGGCTTTGGTTGGGCGAAACCTGTACCTATAAATCCCAATTACTTTAAAAAAAGGAAGTTAGGGACTTTGTTGGTTTCAATTGCAGGTCCAGCTACCAATATATTACTAGCATTAATATTTACCATATTATTAGGGCTTCAGCTAAGAAATGGTGGTAATTCCTTAGTTATTAGTATTATTGAATACTCTATATTTATTAATATAGGTTTGGCAATTTTCAACTTATTGCCCATACCTCCATTAGATGGTTCAAAGGTTCTATTGGCTTTCTTACCAGATAGATTTGAGAATTATTACTATCAATATCAAAAATACTCTCATGTTTTATTGCTGCTTCTATTGGTCTTTAATGGTATTGATTTAATATTAACACCTATAATGAACTGGTCTGTAAATAATATTGTTGTAAGATTGTTGTACTTAATTTATTAAGGAGGGCGCTATGTCTTATAAAATAAAGGTACAAGCCTTTGAGGGTCCCTTTGATTTACTGTTTCATTTGATTGAGAAAAACGAGATAGATATATATGATATTCCAATCAGCGAGATTACTGTCCAGTATATACAGTATATTAAAGCAATGCAGGAAATTGATCTAAATGTAACAAGCGAGTTTTTAGTTATGGTGGCAACCCTATTGGAGATAAAGTCTAAAATGCTATTACCTGTTGAGAAGAAGGTAGATGAACAACTGGAATTTGAAGAGGTTGATCCTAGAAATGAACTAGTTAGAAGGCTTTTAGAATACAAAAAATATAAGTATGTTGCTGATGCCCTTAAAAGTAAAGGGGACTTATCCAGCAAGCTGTTTTTTAAGCCAAGGGAAGAAATCATCTTTGATATAGATGATAGCAGCAATCTACTGGAGGAAATGGATATGAATAAGCTTATCTTAGCATTTAATAAGGTGTTGAAAAATCATGGTTCAGGTAGTGTTAATGTGAATCTTCGCAAAATGGAGAGGGAAACATTTACTATAGAGGAAAAAATAAATGCTATATTAAATACATTATCTACTAAGGCAAAGGTGACCTTTAATCATTTGTTTTTAAAGCTTAGTAGTAGAAATGAGGTTATAACAACGTTTTTAGCATTGCTTGAGTTAATTAGAATGAAAAAGGTGGGTGTAAAGCAGAGCAACTGCTTTAGTGAAATATTAATAGAAATAAAGAGTAATTGATATTAATGGGGTGTCATAAAAATGAATGTTGAATATATAAAAGCTATAATCGAAGCTGTTTTGTTTGCTTGGTCTGATCCAATATCAATTAAAGAAATAAGCAAGGTTATAGACCTAGATTTAAAAACTACTGAAAGAATTATTGCATCAATGATTGACGAGTTTAATTTTACAAAAAGAGGAATTCAAATTATAAGAATGAATGATTATGTACAACTGGCAACAAAACCAGAGCATCATCAGTACATCCAAAAGCTATTAGAACCAAAGCAAAACAAAGGACTTACTCAAGCTACACTTGAAACCTTAGCTATTATAGCCTATAAGCAGCCTATACCTAAAAGCGAAATAGAGGGTATAAGGGGGGTTAAATGTGATAGGGCATTAAGTACCCTTATAGAAAAGGAGTTAATAGAGGAGAAGGGGAGATTAGAAAAAACAGGCAGGCCAATAATTTATGGTACTACATTAGTATTTTTAAAAACCTTTGGATTAAACTCTTTAAACGATTTACCTCCTATCAGTGAGTTTCAACTACTTACTGAAGATGAAGAGGATATTAAGGATCTATTTAATTGATATATACTATAAATAGGCATAAATAATAAGAAATCCACCTAACAAAAGCAAGGTGGATTTTAAGCCTACTACAAAACTAACAATAGCTCTCTTATGATTTTTGAAGCAACTGCTGTTGAAACACCAGTTGGATCATAATCCGGTGAAAGCTCAACAACATCTGCACCCACTATATTTAAGGATGATATAAGACTTATAATTTTCATCATATCAACAAAGCTTATTCCACCTGGCTCAGGAGTTCCTGTTCCTGGGAAAATTGAGGGGTCTAATATGTCTAGATCTATAGTTACATATACAGGTTTATCCTTTATGCTATTTATAACAGCCTCAAGCTTAGAAAAACCAAACTTTTCTAAGAAGGTATGACCTGAAGCTGCCCATTCAAACTCTTTCTTAAGACCTGATCTTATTCCAAATTGATAAATTCGTCCATCACCAACAATATCCCAAATATTTCTTATTACAGTTGCGTGAGAATATTTTTCTCCCATGTAATCCTCACGTAAATCTGTATGGGCATCGAAGTGAAGCACTACAAGATCATTATACTTTTCTAATACCCCTTCTACAGCAGGTAGGGTTACCAAATGCTCCCCACCAATCATAAAGGGTTTTTTATCATTTTTCACTATATCTACAGTAAACTCTTTAATTCCTTTAAGGACTAGGTCTCTATTACCAAAGGCAAGATTTAAATCACCAGCATCATGAACCCTATAATCATCAATATCCCTGTCTAAATAGGGGCTATAGGTTTCTAAGCCATAGGAATCTATCCTAATTCTACTGGCTGCAAAGCGTGAACCTGGTCTAAATGAGCTGGTGCCATCGTAGGGGGCACCAAATAAAACAACCTCAGATTCCTTAAAGCTTGACTCACATCCTAAAAATTGATACTTATTAAATAGCTCCATTCTCTATATACTCCTTTACATAGGTTGGTAATGCGAAGGCTCCTAAATGCAGCTCTGTATTGTAGTACCTTGTAGTTAAATTAAGCCTATTCCATTCTTGTGGCTTAAAGTCCTTAGTGGGATGAAGGGCTTTTGAGGCAAAGCCAAATAACCAATATCCAGATGGATAGGTAGGTATTTGGGCCTGGTATACTTCTACTATAGGAAATATTTTCTTTAGCTTTTCATTGGCCCTAACAGCTTCCTTAGCAAATTCCTCATATACAGGGCTTTCATTTTGATTAACTAATATACCATTTTCAGTAAGTGCATTAAAGCAGTCTGTATAAAATTCTGATGTAAAGAGTCCTTCGCCGGGTCCTACAGGATCAGTGGAGTCAATTATAATTAAATCATATAAATTAGACTTACCCTTCATGTATGCTACTCCATCCTCATAATAAAGAGAAAGCTTGGGATTATTTAATTCATTAGAGATAGTAGGGAAAAACTCCTTCGCCACATCACATACCATTTTATCTATCTCTACCATATCAACATGGTCTATACCTTTATAACGCAGCAATTCTCTTGCTGTACCTCCATCTCCACCACCAATAATTAGTGCTTTTTTTATAGATGGGTTAACTGCCATAGGAATATGAACTATCATGTCATGATAAATAAATTCATCCTTTTCTGTAACCATAACAAGACCATCTAAGGTCATCAATCTACCATATTCATATGTATCAAATACATCTACCCTTTGAAATTCACTTTCTCCAGAAAAAAGCTGTTCTTTTACCTTTAAAGATAGTCTTACATTAGCAGTTTGCTCTTCAGAATACCAAAGCTCCATTATATTTCCTCCCTGTAACAGTCTTATATTATTAGTCTTATATTATTAGTCTTACCATATTTAAATCAATATTATAAAGAAAAGGGTATCTTTACTAGTAAATTATCCTTTTAATATGTAATTGTAATACTAAAAGGAGGGTGGTGTAGATACCCAAAGGACTTCAGCTTTTTTATTACTGGTATTTTCAATATAATGTCTTTGATTTGACATAAAATAAAAGCTCTCACCCTTTTTAATTTTTAATCTCTTTTTACCCAAATAAAGATTAATTACTCCCTTTAATACAAAGCCGAACTCTTCACCCTTATGGGGCTCTTCAATATTGCTTGAGCCGTTGGGGGCTAGCTCCAACAAAATAGGCTCCATTGCATTTTTTTGTGCATTAGGAATTAACCAGAATAATGTGTTTTTAAGCTCTTCATTGTGGGACTCATAGATATCCTCTCTAGTAAAGACTATTTTATCCTGTACCTCTTCATTAAAAAATTTCTTAACATCAGTTCCCAATGCTTCTAAAATATCCATCAATGTAGCAATAGAGGGTGAAGTGATATTTCTTTCAATTTTAGAAATAAAGCCCTTAGTTAGATCAGAACGATGTGCAAGCTCCTCTTGAGTTAATTCATTTAAAATCCTTAGCCTCTTTATTTTTTCGCCAATATCCAATCTATCACCTCACTTACAAATATAAATTTACTTACAGTAAACTTATTGTTTACCTATATTAAATATAATCAAATTAAAAAAAATGTCAATACCTTTATTATATACTAATTTATATTATAGCATCATGTGTCTATTTTAATAAAAACTGGAAAGAATAGTAATATAATAATGATAGGGTGATTTATGTTGGCTTATGTTTATTTTATAATAATTGTTATTATGCTATTCTTAGCTGTAATAACCTTTACTAATATCAATATTAGAATTCAATTTTTAAAAAAGAATGAAAGAAAAGAAATTGTAGTAGACATAAAGCTATTATATGGTCTTTTAAAATATCGCATAGAAATTCCATTAGTTGAATTAATAAGTGGTGATAGACTATATAGCTTTATTGAGTTGAACTCTAAACTTGAGGTTGCTAATAGTGATGTAGTTAAGAAGCCATCTGAGTCTTTTTTCAATTACAATGAAATGAAGTTAATTTATAATAAAGCTAAAAAAATATATGAGAAATATATAGTAGTTAAAAAGTATATATTTAAGAGAATAAAAATAGTAAACTTTAATTGGGAAACTGAATTGGGTACAGACGATGCTGCCATAACTGGCTTTGCTACAGGTTTAGCATGGGTTTTTAAAGCAAATGCTATTAATTATTTAAAAAGAAATTTTTTTTTAAATGATTTTAATATAAATATCACCCCTGCCTATGGAATTGAAAAATTAGATACATCACTTGACTGTATAATTAAGCTAAAAATAGGCTATATTATTATTGTAGGATTTAAAATCATAATAATAACATTAAAAAATAGAGGATGGTGATAAATTGAACGAACATCCAATAGAATCCTTAATGAAAACAACAATGGAGAGTATTAAAGAAATGGTAGATGTGAACACCATTGTTGGAGATGCAGTAGAAACTCCTGATGGAACTGTAATTATACCTATTTCTAAGGTATCATTTGGATTTGCATCTGGTGGTGGCGATTATTCAATGGAGAAAAAGGAAGATGGGAAAGGCCAGCAGCAAAATAGTGAAAATGATGGAAGTAGCAAAAAAGCTAATGGAGGTAAGTTTCCCTTTGCAGGTGGTGCAGGTGCTGGTGTATCAGTTCAACCTGTAGCCTTCATGGTTGTTGGAAACGGTCAAATGCGTTTAATGCCAGTTGATCAAAGGGCAAATATGATAGACAGTATAATTAATATGACTCCAACAATGATAAACAATCTTCAAAAAATGTTAAATGGTTCTGGTAAAAAGCATAAAAAACATGATGAAGATAACGAGTCTATTACTTATGAATAGAGGGCATACTCCCTCTATTATTTTTGCACTAAACTCATGATTCCTAGCTTCCTTCTGTAGTATTTAAAAATATTATAACAAAAATTTTACTATTCATTTAAGGCTTAGGTTTGTACTTAATGGGTATAAATTGTATAATATTATATATAAGTATACACACAGATTTGGAGGGGTGAATTATGGATATCAAAAATGCTATAGAGTTAATATGGAATAATAGAAAATATAGTACCAATGATCCCAAAACTGCCATTAGTCACTTGAATGAAGAAGTTGCAGAATCCTTAAAGGCCCTAATGAAGAATGACCTAGACAAAGCCAAAAGAGAGCTACAGGATGCAATGTCTTGTTTGTTTATAGCATTAAAGGTATTAGATGTTGATCCTGAGGAGGCTGTAAGAAATCAAGTTGAACAGATGAAGAAGAGAAATAATAAAACTATGATTTTAAAAAATGATAAGGTGGAAATTTATGTAGACGGTGTATTAAAGGGTGGCTGGTCCATATGGAGTAAAGAGGATGTTAAAGAAGCAGAGAAGCTAGCTAAGGAATTTGGCTGTACCTTTACAAGAGAAGAATAATATAGCTTTAAACAAGTAATTTAAGGTTACTTGTTTTTTTGTATATATAAGGGTATTCAATGGTAATAATAAAGTGAAGCAAATAATCAATTAAAAGAGGTGCAGCTATGAAAAAAGTAACTTTATTTATTTTTATTATTATGCTATTGTTAACATCTGTTATATATGCAAGTGAGGACACAATTACAACAAGTGGAAAAGCGTCTATTGTAATAGATTCTGCAACTGGACGTATATTGTACAAAAACAATGCCAATGAAAAAATGCCTATGGCAAGCACTACAAAAATTATGACAGCTCTTTTGGCTATAGAAAACTCCCACTTAGACTATGTGGTTAAGGTACCATATGAAGCACAAGGCATAGAAGGCTCATCTATATACCTAAAAAGTGATGAAGAAATGAAGATGATAGACCTACTATATGGATTAATGCTACGCTCGGGAAATGATGCAGCCACTGCTATAGCAATTGAGCTTGGGGGCTCTGTTGAAAAGTTTTCAGAACTGATGAATAAAAGAGCAAAGGAGCTAGGTGCTACCAATACAAACTTTATGAATCCTCATGGATTACATCATAATCAGCATTACACAACAGCCCATGATCTTGCACTAATAACAAAGGCCGCCTTAAATGAACCTATTTTTAAGGAAATTGTTAAAGCTAAGCTACACGTTGCCGACAGAGATATTAATCAATACTTTTCAAATAAAAATAAGTTTTTACGCCTTTGTGAGGGAGGGGACGGAGTAAAAATAGGATACACAAAAAAAGCTGGTAGATGCTTAGTAGCCTCAGCCACACGAGAGGAAATGCAGTTTATTGCCGTTACCCTTAATGATCCCAATTGGTTTAACACAGCAAAGGAGCTAATAGACAAATGCTTCAATAATTATACTGCCTTTGTTCAACATGAAAAGGGGGCTATATTAGAAACAGTACCGGTTATAGAGGGTAAAGCATCAGAAATTCAATTAGTAGCTTCTAAAAAGGTTATTATCCCATTACTGACGGATGAGGAAGGAAAGCTATCATCAGTTATGGAAGTGCCTGATGAAATTGAGGCACCAATAATTAAGGGGCAAAAAATTGGTAAGGTTTATACCTACTTAAATAAACAGCTTCTTGATGTAACAGACTTAGTTGCTAATGATAATATAGAAGTATTGACATTTAAGGATAAGCTTCTTAGATTTTTTAAATTAAGTAGTAATAAATAATGATACGCCCTAGAGAACAAAAGAGGATGCTATATTAGGCATGTTTCTTAATATGTTCTCTTTTTTATATATAACTTAAAAGCTTATAATAATACAGGAGATATAAGCTTTAAATAGAATATAGTATTATGGATGGTAGACTTAGGAGGGGTTGTATGGAAGTAATTGATTTGCATTGCGATACAATATATAGATTATACATGGATAAAAACAAATATGGACTAAAGGAAAATCCCTATCACATTGACATAGGAAAGCTTATTAAGGGAAACTCTATTGCACAGTTTTTTGCCTTATATATTGACCTACTAAAGGCAAAGGAGCTGAACCATAGACCATATGAAGCAGCAAATAAATTGTTGAAGCTATTTTGTAGTGAGGTAGAAAAAAATTCAGATGTAATAGGTATAGCAAAAAATTATTTGGAGCTAGAGGAAAATATAAGGAAGGGCAAACTTTCTGGATTTTTAACTATAGAAGAGGGTGGTGCTATTGAAGGAAGCATAGAATATTTAAGAAACTTTTATAATGAAGGTGTAAGATTAATTACATTAACCTGGAATTATCCCAATGAAATTGGCTATCCAAATTATTATGAAGAATTTAGTGACAAGGGGCTTACCCCCTTTGGTATAGAGGTTGTAGAGGAAATGAATAGACTGGGTATGCTGGTGGATGTATCACATTTATCAGATGGAGGATTTTATGATGTATTAAAATATTCTAAAAAACCAATTGTTGCATCCCATTCTAATGCTAGAGCTATTAAAAATCATTCAAGAAACCTTACAGACCACATGATTAAAGAGCTAGCTGAAAAGGGGGGAGTTATGGGGATTAACTTTTGTGTAGATTTTCTTAGTAATGGCAATATAAGTAGAGTAGAGGATATGGTAAAGCATATTAAGCATATATATAACATTGGTGGTATTGATGTTATTGGCCTTGGCAGTGATTTTGATGGTATTGATTGTAGTCTTGAAATAAAAGACTTCAGCCAGATGGATAAGCTTATATATGCATTAAGAAAAAATGGATTTACAGAAGGGGAGGTTGAGAAAATCTGTAATGGCAACATTAAAAGAATTATAAAGGATGTTCTTAAATAATCACATCCCCTTATAATTCATGGAAAGGATGTAACTTAAAGTGTTTTTGTGCAATTTTCACACCATCCCTAGCATCCTTTGCATAGTAATCAGCACCTATCCCTTTAGCATAGTATTCATTTAAAACTGCTCCACCAACCATAATTCTACAGTTTATATTATGCTCCTTTAGCCTTATTATGGTTTCCTCCATACTCTTTACTGTTGTTGTCATTAATGCACTTAAACCTATTAGCTCTATATCCTCACTTTTAACTAACCTTAATATTTCTTCGGAATCCACATCTTTACCTAAATCTATTACTTGAAAGCCATAGTTCTCTAAAAGCACCTTAACAATATTTTTACCAATATCGTGTATATCTCCTTTAACGGTGGCAAGAAGTATTTTATTGCTTTTCCCTTTAATTAAAGTTTCTGGTAGCTGCTGCTTTATAACTGAAAAGGCTTGATTTACTGCTTCAGCCGACTGTATCAATTGTGGAAGAAATATTTTTCCCTTTTCATATTCATAACCTACTATTTCTAGGGCAGATATAAGGTGATTATCAATAATATCCATTGGGCCTTCTGTAATTAAAAGCTCCCTAGTTTTTTTCTTGGCATCACCCTTTAAGCCTTTTATTATAGTCTCCCTTAAGCTTTGGTCTTTAGTATCTTCAACATAGGTATTAACTGGCTTATTATTAAAGCTATCAATATAAGCAGCTGCCTTTTTATCATAGTTCCATAAAACATTAAAGGCTTTAATGGCATTACTTATTTCTTTACATAGGGGATCGACTATTGGAGCATCTAACCCAGCTGTAAGTGCCATTTTTAAAAAGGTTGAGTTTAATATTTCTCTATTGGGTAAACCATAGGATACATTGCTTATTCCTAAAGTAGTTTTAACACCAAGCTTCTCTTTAATTAGTTGAATGGCTTTTATTGTCTCCTTAACAGCCTCCTGCTGAGCTGAGGCAGTAAGGGCTAGGGTATCAATAATTATGTCCTCCCTTGATATTCCATAGGCTTCACCAGTAGCTATTATTTTTTTAGCTATTTCATATCTTTCCTCAGCCTTTAGTGGAATACCTTTTTCATCTAAGGTTAAAGCTATTATTAAAGCTCCATACTTCTTAGCAATTGGAAAAATAGTCTCCATAGCTTCTCTTTTACCATTAACAGAATTAATAATTGGCTTACCATTATATATTCTCACAGCCGCCTCAATAACCTCTGGCTCCATACTGTCAATTTGTAATGGAGTTTGGATTAGGGCTTGTATTTCCGTTATAATCTTTACCATTATATCCTTTTCATTAATATCCGGCATACCAGCATTTACATCTATAATGCTGGCACCAGCCTCCTTCTGCTTTATAGCCTCTAAAGCAATATAATCTATATCTTCCTTCCTTAATGCCTCCATAATTGTAGCTTTTCCTGTGGGGTTAATTCTTTCACCAACTACTGTTATACCTTTACCTATTATTTCAGTTTTGAAGCCTGATGCTGCTGTAGTTATTTTTTCAACTTTTCTGGCAACTGGTTTAATTGTATTTAATACTCCTTTTACCTCCCTAATAAATTCTGGAGTAGTACCACAACAGCCACCAAATATAGAAACACCCATTTCAGCAATAGACCTAATACTTGCTGCAAAGCTAGAAGGTGTAACCTTATAAATGGTGCTACAATCTTTAATCTCTGGCATACCTGCATTAGGCTGTACCATAATTGGTATCTTTGAGTATTTAATAAAATCATTAAGCTGTGGAATTATTTCCTTTGGGCCTAGTGAGCAGTTTATTCCCAATACATTTACCCCAAGCCCCTGTAAAACTGTTACGATGGTTAATGGATCGGTTCCTGTAAGTGTTCTTCCATCTTCTTGTAGGGTCATAGTGCAGAATATAGGTAGTGTTGAGTTTTCCTTAGCAGCTAATACAGCTGCCTTTGCTTCATATATATCAGATATAGTTTCTATTAGTATAATATCTGCCCCTTCAGCATATCCAATTTTAACTTCCTCAGAAAAAATATTATAGGCCTCTTGAAAGGATAGGGTTCCATAGGGCTTCATAAGCTGACCTATAGGTCCAATTCCTAAAGCAACTAACTTCCCCCCAGCAGCCCTACGGGCAATTTTAACAGCACTGGATATAATATTCTTAAGGGTATAATTACTATTTTTTAGTTTATATGAATTGGCTCCAAAGGTATTGGTGGTAATAATATTGCTGCCGGCTTCAATGTATTCCCTATGGATTTTTTCAATAATCTCTGGATATAAAATATTATAAGCCTCTGGTAGTTCACCAAGCTTTAAACCATTTTTCTGTAGCATGGTTCCCATTGCACCATCAAATAATAACCAGTCAGTATAATCTATGCTACTCATAAATTCACTCCTTATATTCACAATTAGAAATATTACAGCTTTTACAGCCTGTTTTGAAGCAGCTAATGGCTTTATCCTTATAAAGACCAATAACTGCTGTAACAGATTTACGAGGTATAAGTATATGACTTGGGGAAACTGTCACACCGATACATCTCTCTGTATTTAATAATAGTGCCATATCCCTCTGACTTTCTATTGGAAAATCACCATAGCCAGGACTATATCTACCTGTTAATTGAAGGTCTTTTGTAATAGAAGAGTTTAAAAGCTCCATTTCAATTTCATCTAATACCCCTTCAATTAAGGCAGTGCCACATGCATCTAATATTAAAGCCTTTGTTATGTTTATCTTGGAATTATATATAATAGCCCTTTCAAAATCAATACCTAAGGTGGCGGCTATTAGAATACATTTTTCTGAATTATTTAGATGTCTATAAATGTCATTCCCAAATAAATATATATCACTATTTTCTAATAAAACTCCTTTTTTATCAAAGGAAATATTAAAAGCCCTATAGGTATATTTATAGCCTCTATTCTTTAGCTCTATTGCCTCCTTTAGGGTGGAATCTATTAAATTATTAATATTTTCATCTAAAGGCTGATTTTTATAAGCAAGATACCTTAAAACTTCACTTTTTAATTTATTCATTATACACCTCACAGGTTATTATCAGCTAATTTTATTATACTTTATAACCCGAAGTCAAATAAAGAAAACATAGTAACAATTAAGCTCTAATTTAAATATGCTGATATTAAGGTGTGTAGAAGGAAAGGAGTGAGGCTTCATATGAATATTGAGGGTGATCAATGTATTGATGCAGGTAGTGAATATTGTCCCTGCTATTTAGCAGAGATGAATAGCTGTATAACCTGCTCTCGCCTAAGGGGAAAGGATTATTGTGATTGTAACTGGCCAGGCCTTTGTATTTACCAAGAGTTTCATTTTTTAAATCAAAAGAAAAAAAACATTAGAGAGGCTAGAGAAACACTTATAATTGATAAGGAAATTATAGAAAAAAATATTATTATTTTCACATTAGAAGTACCCCATAGTTTAGCACGACAGCTTAAACAGCCGGGTTCTTACATCTTTATACGTAATAAAGATTTAGAAGGCTTTTTTGATATACCTATATCAATAATGGATGCAAATGAACATAGTAATTATATAAAGATTGCTGTTGAAATCCAGGGAGTAAAAACACAGGCCATTAAGGAAGTAAATGACTCTCTGTTAATAAGGGGTCCATATTGGAATGGTATTTTTGGCTTAGAAAATTTAAAAAAGGCAAAAGGTAAAAGCTGTCTTATTATAGCCAGAGGTATAGCCCAAGCTCCTGCAATTCTAACAATAAAGCATCTACTCCACAATAATAATATAATTGATGTAATTGTTGACAAAGCTTCATCTAATATAAACCTTATTAGTGAATATACAATGGCTAATCTTCTTGAAGATGATATTAATTTTTATAGTAGGGAAGGGCAGGAAAAAATAAATCTTTTCTTATCCATGAAAAAATACGATTTAGTGTTTATTGGTGGTTCAGACTATCTTCAAAAAAACCTATTTAAGAATTTAAATTTAAGTGAAATGAAAATAGTAGTAACAAACAACAATGAATTATGCTGTGGTGAAGGAATTTGTGGTGCTTGTGTTGTTTATGACGCTGGAGGAATTCCTATTCGCTCCTGTAAAACTCAAGTTAACTATAAGAAGTAAGGAGGAGGATTACTTTTGACTAAGGTAGTAATTATTGGTGGGGGTTGGGCTGGATGTGCTGCAGCTATAACTGCCAAAAAAGCAGGTGCAGATGTTTACCTTTATGAACGAACCGACATGCTACTAGGCTTAGGTAATGTTGGTGGTATTATGAGAAATAATGGAAGATATACTGCAGCAGAGGAATGTATATTGTTAGGTGCCCATGAGCTATTTAGAATAACCGATGAATGCTCAAGACATAAAAATATAAGCTTTCCTGGTCATCAGCACGCTAGCCTATATGATGTAAATATAATAGAGCCTAGAGTAAAAAGCCTTGTTCTTTCTATGGGTATTAATTTGTTTCTACAGCATAGAATAACAGATGTTGAAATGAAGGAACAAAGAATAACAGGTGTTAGGCTACAAAATAAACAAATTATAGAAGGAGATATTTTTATTGAAACTACAGGCTCCACAGGACCTATGGGAAATTGCTTAAAGTACGGTAATGGGTGTGCCATGTGTGTTTTAAGATGTCCTTCCTTTGGTCCTAGGGTTAGCTTAAGTCAAAAATCAGGAGTAGAGGATATACTGGGGCAACGGGCAAATGGGTCATATGGTGCCTTTAGTGGCTCCTGTAAGCTCAATAAGGATTCTTTGTCTAAAGAAATTGTAAATGAGCTGAATAAAAAGGGTGTTTATATACTTGCAATTCCTAAAGAAGAGATAACCTTTGAGAAATTAGACATGAAGGTTTGTCAACAATATGCATTGAAGGAGTATGCTGAAAATTTAATTCTTTTAGATACAGGTCATGCAAAGCTAATGGCACCATTTTATCCTTTAGAAAAGCTAAGGAAATTTAAAGGCTTTGAAAATGTCCGTTACGAAGATCCCTATGCAGGGGGAATGGGAAACTCCATTAGATATTTATCTATTGCACCAAGAAGTAATACAATGAAGGTAAACAATATAGATAATTTAATGTGTGCAGGCGAAAAGGCAGGACTATTTGTTGGTCATACAGAAGCTATAGTTACCGGAAGCTTAGCAGGTCATAATAGTGTAAGACTAAGCTTAGGAATGCCATTACTAGAATTACCAAGATTACTGACTTCAGGAGATTTAATTGCCCATGCTAATGAAGAAATTTTAAAGGAAGAGGGTTTAAAGAAAAGATATACCTTTGCAGGCTCCAACTATTTTAAACGAATGAAGGAATTAGACCTATATACTACAGATGTTGATGTAATTAAAAATAAATTACAGCGTATAAATCTTTTAAACATTTATCAAGATAAGCTAATATAAAAAATAGTTGTAAAAAGCCCTTATTTTCCCTAAAAAATAAGGGTTCTATTTTTTGAAAAAAGTGATATAATAAAAACATAACAGAACATACGTTCTTGAAACATTCAACATTGCTTTTATAATTGTTTTAACACTTAAATGAAAATTTAAATTC
>NZ_WBZC01000048.1 GCF_009017275.1 Alkaliphilus pronyensis
GTTATATTTCAACAAAATGTGGGGGTATACCCTAGAAATGTACCTAGAGAAAATAACAGCCAAAAGCAAAGCGAAATTAGAAAGACAAATTAAGAAATTAAAAGAAAAAGGCCAAGAGTATTATACTCCTGACCGAGTTTCCAAGATTAATGCTGTGAAAAGCTATGCTTGATACATTTTAAACACGTTGGTAAGCCGTATGCCTTAGTAGGGCACGTGCGGTTTGATAAGGGGGTAGCTATGAAAATAGTTACCCTACTTTATTTATATAAATATTTATACTATGGTATAATAACCTTATGAAAATTAAGGAAGGAATGAAAAAAATGAATATAGTTCAGCAGCTGGTTGCAGAATTTCAATTAAAAGAATTTCAGGTTGTTAATACCATGAAGTTAATTGACGAAGGAAACACTATTCCCTTTATTGCCCGTTATAGAAAGGAGCAAACAGGGGAACTAAGTGATATAGTACTTCGTGACCTTTCCGATCGACTAAATTACTTAAGAAATCTTGAAGGTCGTAAAGAGGAAGTAATTCGTTTAATAGACCAACAGGAAAAGCTAACACCAGAGTTAGAAGAAAAAGTAAATAAGGCTTCAACCATTCAAGAGGTAGAGGATATTTATCGCCCCTTCCGTCCTAAGCGTAGAACAAGGGCAACAATAGCAAAAGAGAAAGGCTTAGAACCTTTAGCCAACTTAATATATGGACAAACCCTTACTACAGATGAAATTCAAGTAAGAGCTGCGGATTACATAAATGATGAGAAGGAAGTACAAACATTAGAGGATGCCCTTAACGGAGCAATGGATATTATAGCTGAAACAGTTTCAGATAATGCCGATTATAGAAAGCAAATAAGAAGTATAACCTATAAAGAGGGTGTTATAATATCAAAGGCTACCGATGCAGAGGTAGCTTCAGTATATGACATGTATTATGACTTTAGAGAGGCTGTAAAAACAATTGCTGACCATAGGGTGTTGGCTATTAATAGAGGAGAAAAGGAAGAATACTTAAAGGTTAAATTAGATATTAATGAAGAAGCAATAATAAGCTATTTAAAAAGGAAAATAATAAGTAATAAGGCAGTATCAAATAGCTACATTGAAAATGCTATACAAGATGCTTACAAAAGATTAATATCACCATCCATTGAAAGGGAAATTAGAGTTATACTAACAGAAAAAGCAGAGGAAAAGGCAATAAGGGTATTTGGAGAAAACTTAAAAAAGCTCCTTCTTCAACCACCAGTAAAGGATAAGGTTGTAATGGGCTTTGATCCAGCCTATAGAACAGGCTGTAAAATAGCAATTGTAGATGGAACAGGTAAGCTTTTAGATACTACTACAATATATCCTACAGCACCTCAAAATGATGTAATTGGTAGTAAGAATAAGCTTAAAGAGTTGATAGAAAATTACAATGTAGATATTATAGCTATAGGAAATGGTACTGCATCAAGAGAATCAGAATTAATAATTGCAGAGATGATAAAGGAGCTAAAAAAGCCTGTTTATTATATGATTGTTAGTGAAGCAGGTGCATCTGTTTACTCAGCCTCTGAGGTTGCTGCAAAGGAATATCCAAATATAAATGTTTCCTTAAGGGGGGCCATATCTATTGCTAGACGGCTGCAGGATCCTTTAGCAGAATTAGTGAAAATTGAGCCAAAGCATGTTGGGGTTGGGCAATATCAGCATGATGTTAATCAAAAACGATTAGATGAAGCATTGACGGGAGTAGTAGAAGACTGTGTTAACAGTGTGGGTGTAGATTTAAACACAGCATCACCATCATTACTGCAGTATGTATCAGGGATAACCAAAACAGTTGCAGAAAATATAGTAAGATTTAGGGAAGAAGAGGGCATATTTACTAACAGACAGCAGTTAAAAAAGGTTAAACGGTTAGGCCCCTCTGCATTTGTTCAATGTGCTGGTTTTTTAAGAATAACAGATGGTGACACACCACTAGATAATACCTCAGTGCATCCAGAGTCATATGCTGCAGCTGAAGCACTTTTAAACATAGTATCTTTCCCATTAAAGAAGCTAGACAATAAGACCTTAAATGAGTTAAAGGAAAAGCTTAATAGTATTAATGTAGAGACAATGGCAGAAGCCCTTAAAATTGGACTTCCTACCCTTAAAGATATAATCAAGGAGCTTAAAAAGCCTGGTAGAGACCCACGGGAAGAAATGCCTAAGCCATTATTTAGAACAGATGTCTTAAAGCTTGAAGATTTAAAGGTAGATATGGTGCTTAATGGAACAGTAAGAAATGTAATAGATTTTGGTGCATTTATTGATATTGGAATAAAAAATGATGGCTTAGTTCATATTTCTGAGCTCAGCGATAGATTTATAAAAAATCCAATGGATGTTGTTTCAATTGGGGATATAGTAAATGTTAAAGTCATTGGAATAGACTTTAAAAAAGGTAGGGTATCCTTAAGTATGAAGGGTATTCAACAGAATAACTAAAATCAGTTGAGGAGAAGTATGATGATGAATAGTAGCCAAGAAAAAATTAAAAAAATGATGTCATACCGTTGGATAATCTGGGGTGTATTAGTTTTATCCTACGTAATTGTTTTTTTTCACCGATTAGCCATTGGAGTAGTTAGGGAGGATTTAGTTGAAACCTTTGGTATATCAGGAACTACCTTTGCAAATATTGGCTCAACATATTTTTATGCCTATATGCTTATGCAAATTCCATCTGGTATTTTAGCAGACACATTGGGAGCTAGAAAAACTGTGGCAATAGGAACTTTAATGGCAGGCATAGGATCAATTTTATTTGGAGTAGCCCCCAATTTGCTAATGGTTTTTTTAGGTCGTTTGTTGGTAGGTATTGGTGTTTCAGTTGTTTTCATATCTATCCTAAAGGTACAATCAAGGTGGTTTAAAGAAAGTGAATTTGCCACCATGTCAGGTATTACCTCCTTTGTGGGTAACATGGGAGGGGCGATGGCCCAAACTCCTTTAGCAATTATGGTTGCGTATTTCACGTGGAGAAGTACCTTTACAGCTATTGGAGTTTTAAGTGTGCTTCTGGCTATTGTATCCTATATAGTTGTAAGAAATAATCCAAAGGATATGGGTTTACCAACAATTGAAGAAATTGAGGGTAAGGATATTAGCAGCAAAAAAATGGAGAACCCACCATTGTTGAAAAGCTTATATCAGGCCTTAACAAATAAATACACATGGCCAGGCTTCTTTGTCTTCACAGGCTTTTTTGGTGCCTATGTAGCATTAACTGGAACATGGGGCATAAGCTACCTGGTTGAGGTTTACAATATTGAGCCAAGCACTGCTCCAAATTATTTTACAGTAGCAGTGCTGGGGTTAGCAATAGGTAGTATTGTAATTGGTAGATTCTCTGATAGAATTAAAAGTAGAAGGCTTCCAATGATATTGTTCGGTGGAGTTTATACCTTATGCTGGGGTATTATAGTATTTGTGAATGGAGGAAAACCACCTATTGCAATGCTTTATCCTTTGTTCTTTATACTAGGCTTTACATGCTCAACCTTTGTGTTAGGCTGGGCATGTGGTAAAGAAGTTAACCACCCTGCAATAGCAGGTATCTCAACCTCAATAGTTAATATTGGTGGGTTTTTGGGAGGAGCTGTACTTCCTCCTATACTAGGATGGGTATTTGACACCTATGGTGGACAGCTAGAAGCAACTGTGTTGTTTCAAAAAGCCTTTTTATACTGCTTTATCTTTGTAGCCATAGGATTTGTGTTTACCTTTCTAGTAAAAGAAACAAACTGCAAAAACATATATAATGAGATAAAATAGAGTTGCAAAGTTTATCATTTATTATTAAATTAATAATGTAACATAAGCCACAGATTTCGGGAAGGCGAGGTATACAATGAATCTGAGCCAGGAGACCTGCCTATTAAAGAAGTGCCTGGAGGATGGTAAAGCTCATGGATTATTTGTAATATCGAGTAATCCATGGGCTATAATATTTTAAGGAGGAGTATAGAATGCAATTAATGAAGGACACTTTAAAAGCTATCGGAGGGTTAGATCAAAAGGCTATGGATGCTGCAAAAGCTAGAGTAGATAAGCTAGTTAAACCACCTGGTAGCTTAGGGAGAATTGAAGACATAGCAATACAATTAGCAGGGATAACAGGAGATGTTTTTACTAGTGTGGATAATAAGGCTGTAATTGTAATGGCGGCTGATCATGGAGTATACAGTGAAGGGGTAGCCCCTAATCCACAGGCTATTACAGCAATACAAACAATGAATATGGTTAAAGGAGTAACTGGTGTTTGTGCCTTTGCAAAGCAAGCTGGAGCAAAGGTAGTTGTTGTAGATATTGGAGTAATGGAGGATATTAATCTAGCTGGTATAAGAAACAATAAAATACGCTATGGAACCAGTAATATGAGAAAAGGCCCTGCAATGACAAGGGAAGAAGCAATAAAATCAATAGAAATAGGTATAGAGGTTGCAAACGAAGAAATTGATAAGGGAGCTAATTGCCTAGCTATAGGAGAGATGGGTATTTCAAACACCACCGCCAGCTCTGCCATTATAGCTGTTATAGGTAACTTTAAGCCACAGGAGGTTGTAGGTGTTGGTGCTGGACTACCTATTCATCAATTAGGGTATAAGGCTGAAGTTATAAGAGACGCAATAAATCATAATCTACCCAATTCTAAGGATGCAATTGATGTGCTGGCAAAGGTAGGAGGATTTGAAATTGGAGGAATGGCTGGTGTGATATTGGCAGCTGCAGCCAAACGCAAACCAGTAGTAATTGATGGCTTTATCTCATATGCCTCTGCTTTTATAGCAGCCATGCTAGAGCCTAAAGCTAAGGATTTTATGATAGTATCCCATATGACTGCTGAAAAGGGAGGAGCTAAAGCACTAGAGTATTTAGGTAAAAAGCCGCTACTTGATTTGGGCCTCAGATTGGGAGAGGGCTCAGGAGCAGTATTAGCCTTTAATATACTTGAGGCTGCAACATATATGGTTAAAGAAATGGTTACCTTAGAAGAGTCTGGAATAGTATTGGGATAAGGAAAGTATAAAAATTAAAAATTAAGAATTAAAAATGTAAAATTGAAAACAAGAAGACATAATTAAAAATGGAAAATGGAAAATTGAAAATGGAAAAGGAAAACAAGAAGACGTAATTAAGAGTTAAGAATTAAGAGTTAAGAATTAAGAGTTAAGAGTTAAGAATTAAGAGTTAAGAGTTAAGAGTTAAGAGTTAAGAATTAAGAGTTAAGAATTAAGAATTAAAAGTTAAAAAATACATATCAAAATAAAGAGTTAAAATTTAATATTTAAAGCAATAACGAATGTTGAATGTTAAATGTTGAAATAAGGGAACTTTTTAAAAAGTTTTTATGTCTAATAATGGGAGTAATAAATACTAATTTATTTTCATACTCGAAAAATAAAGGAATTTTTTGTATACTGTTGAATATAATCATTAAACATTGTTTTTATTTAAAGGAGAGATAAAATGATTCTAATTAAGAATGGTCAAATTTATACAATGGCTGGAAAAACTTTAAATAACGGCAGTATACTGGTTAAGGATAATAAAATTGTAGAAATAGGTACTAGTATTAATGCACCAGAGGCAGCTACAGTAATAGATGCTGAAGGTAAAATGGTATTTCCAGGAATGATTGATGCCCATTGTCATTTAGGCCTATGGGAAGATGCTATAGGATTCGAAGGAGCAGATGGTAATGAAATGACAGACCCAGTAACACCGCATATAAGAGCAATAGACGCTGCAAATCCTATGGATAAAACCTTTGAAGAAGCTTATCAAGGTGGAATTACATCGGTTGCAACTGGACCAGGAAGTGCCAACGTAATTGGTGGACAGTTTGCAGCCATAAAGACCTTTGGAAAAAGAATTGATGACATGATAATTGCTGAGCCAATAGCAATGAAGATTGCCTTTGGAGAAAACCCAAAGAGGGTATATAACGATAAAAAGCAAGCCCCTATGACAAGAATGGCAACAGCTGCAATTCTAAGGGAAACAATAATCAAGGCTATTAACTATAGAAATAAAATTGAAGAAGCCAATGGAGATAAGTCTAAGTATCCAACATATGACTTTAAATTAGAAGCAATGCTACCAGTTTTAGAAGGTAAAGTACACCTAAAGGCTCATGCCCATAGAGCCGATGATATATTTACAGCTATTAGAATTGCTAAGGAATTTGGACTGAAAATGACCCTAGAGCATTGTACTGAAGGGCATCTAATTGCTGATTATCTTAGTGAAGAAGGGTATGCTGCAATTGTTGGACCATCAATGGGGCATCGATCAAAGTTCGAGCTAAGAAACTTAACCTTCGAAACACCAGCTGTGCTAAGCAAAGCAGGTGTGAAGATAGCCATAATGACAGATTCACCAGTAATACCACTTCAACATTTGCCAATGTGTGCCGCCCTTGCAATGAAATCTGGACTACCAGAGGAGGAAGCCCTTAAGGCAATTACAATTTATGCAGCTGAAATTCTTGGTCTTAGTGATAGAATTGGAAGTCTTGAGGTAGGAAAAGATGCAGATATAGTAATATGGGATAAACATCCATTAGATTTACAAGCATCAGTTTGCTATACCATCATTGATGGAAATATTGTTTATAAAAGATAGGCTAGGGCATTAGTAACCCAGCTGAGACAATAGACAATTGAAAGTATACATATCAATAAAGGAGATTTAATATGGATAATATGCCTCTGAATGTTGTCATATTGGGCTCTATTCCAGAATCTATGCTCATAATAGCATTTGGATTAATTATGCTAGGTATTAAGCCTATATGGAGAAAAATTATAGTAGCAGCTATTCTACAAGGTATAGCCTCTTACTTTATTAGAAGATATATATCCTTTGGCCAACATCTATTATACCTTTATATTACAATAATAATATTTACGTGGCTCATCGTTAAGATACCATTAATAACCTCTATGATTTCAAGCTTTATAGGTATGGTAATTAACGTTTTGGTAGAAGGGCTTTATAGTGTTATAGTGCTGGGACTTGCAAACCTGTCATTAGTTGAAGTGTTATCAAGAAGCTGGTTAAGATTGCTTGTGTTTACACCTAAGCTATTGATTATGTCAGGGCTTTTATATTTATGCCGAAAGCATAGGTTTTCATTAGAGAAGGAGCTAAAGGCTATTACAAAATTAAATAATACATTAAAATAATATACTTGAAACTCAAGACCTATAGGGTTATAATGTATTTATACAACAAAATATAAGCAATATTCTTCAGGGCAGGGTGAAATTCCCGACCGGCGGTAAAAATCCGCGAGTCGATTGAATCGATTGAACTGGTGAAATTCCAGTATCGACAGTAAAGTCTGGATGGGAGAAGAAATCATGTTTTTCATGTATTTTTTTACACCTGAAGATTTTTCTTCAGGTGTTTTGTATTTATGGTTTCATCTTCTCCATATAAAAATTATTATATATTGGAGGTTACATTATGAACAAAACACTAAGTTATGGCAGTAATAGAAGCAAATTTTCAACAGCTACCTTAGTAAAAACATCTGTACTTGCAGTTGTTGCTTACTTGCTTATGATGCTGGAGTTTCCAGTACCAATGTTTCCAGCCTTTTTAAAGGTGGATTTAAGTGATGTACCTGCTTTGGTAGGTGGCTTTGCCATTGGACCTGTAGCAGGTGTTGTTATCCAGCTAGTAAAGGTATTCCTATTCTTTATAACAAGGTCTCAAACAGGTGGTGTCGGCGAACTAGCTAATTTCATTATAGGTGCTTCATACGTTTTGCCTGCTGCCATAATATATCATTTAAAAAAGGATAAGAGAAATGCTATAATAGGGACGGTTACAGGTACAGTAGTAATGGCTTTTGTTGGAGCATTGGCTAATCTTTATATTCTAATACCCTTTTACTCAAATTTTATGCCAATTGATGCTATTGTTAATATGGGAAGCGTTGTTAATGCTAATATAGTTGATTTAAAAACATTAGTGCTATATGGAGTTACACCCTTTAATTTAATGAAGGGAACTATAATCACTATTGTTACATTGCTAATCTATAAAAGAATTTCACCAATACTAAAAAACCACTAAAAAATAATAAAAGCATATCCTCAAACAGATAACTTTACCCAGTACCCAATATTTTAATATATGGTGGTGTTGGGTTTTGTATTTCTAGGATTAGTTAATAATACTTAAGGAGGAATATTTACAATTATTATTAAAAAACTCAAAATATGTGTTAAAATAGTACATGGTAGTATTTACAAATCTTATTTAATAAGTAGGTGCAGCAATGAAATATATAGAACTTAAGAATCAAAGAGAAACAGAGATTATTGCAGAAAAATTGGGTCAGCTTGTAGATAAAGGAGATATTATTTGTCTAACTGGAGACCTTGGAGCAGGTAAAACTGTATTTTCAAAATCCTTTGCTAAGGGCTTAGGTGTACAGGAGGTTGTTACTAGCCCCACCTTTACCATAATACAAGAGTATGAAGGAAGAATTCCAATGTATCATTTTGACGTATACAGAATTGATAACCCACTGGACATGGAGGATATAGGTATAGATGAATACCTATTTGGAAATGGTGTATGTATAATTGAGTGGGCCTCAAACATTAAAGATATATTACCAGAAAACTGCCTTTGGTTACATATGAAAGTTACAGGTCAAGTAAGTCGTAGAATATGTTTTGAAGCTCAAAATCAACGTTATATTAGCCTAGTTAAGGAGATGATGAAATGAAGCTGTTGGCAGTAGATACCTCTTCGATAGTAGCAACTGTTGCAGTAATGGATGAGGACAAGCTCATAGCAGAGGCAGTAATAAATAATCAAAAAAATCATTCCCAAAGACTTATGCCATTAATAAAAGAAGTTTTAGATAACAGCAATTTATCCCCAGCAGATATTGATGTTTATGCAGCAGCCCTAGGTCCAGGCTCCTTTACAGGACTTAGAATAGGAATAACAACGGTTAAGGCAATGGCACAGGCTATGAATAAACCAGTAGTAGGTATTTCTACATTAGATTCCTTAGCCTATAATTTGCCCTTCTGTAACAGCTATATCTGTCCAATAATAGATGCCCAAAGGAACAATGCTTATACTGCATTATACATTTGGGATAATAATGGGATTAAGCTGCATAATGAACATGCTATACTACATATCGATGAATTAATTAAAAAAATTAAAACACTACAGAGAACAACTATTTTTTTAGGTGATGGTATAAACATATTTAAAGATAAGCTAAATGAAAATTTAGGTTCTTTAGGAGTTATAGCCCCTTCTTCAGTAGCAATTCCAAGAGCTTCCTCTGTTGCAGCCCTAGCTATCAAAAAAGCCAAGGCTGGAGAATTAGTAAGCCCTGAAGAGATAGTGCCTATATATATGAGAAAATCTCAGGCAGAAAAGCAATTTGAAGAAAAATTCAAGGGGTGACAAAAGCCTATGGAAGGAACCATTACAAGGAAGATGACAATTAATGATATAGCAGATGTAATGATTATTGAAAAAAGCTCATTTTCAGTTCCGTGGTCAAGAGCTTCCTTTGAAAAAGAGTTAAAAAGCAATACATGTGCTAGATATTATGTTGCAGAGTTAGACAAAAAAATAGTTGCTTACATGGGACTATGGATTATTATAGATGAAGCTCATATTACCAATATTGCAGTAGATCCACAATTTAGGGGTTTAAGTATAGGTAAGGCTATTGTGAAGGAGGTTATTAAGGAAACTAAAGAGTCGGGTATTTTAAGAATTACTTTAGAAGTACGAAAAAGCAATATTGTTGCCCAAAATCTATATAAAAGTCTAGGCTTTTTACCCTGTGGAGTTAGGCCAGGATATTATTCAGATAACGGAGAAGATGCTTTAATTATGTGGAAGGAACTGATTAAAAAGAAAAAACCAATGAGTAATGAGTAATAGAAAACCTTAAAAGTGAAAAATGAAAAGTGAAAAATGAAAACAAGAAGACATAGTTAAAAATTAAAAGTTAAAAATGAAAAATTACAAAGCACAATTGAAAATTGAAAATGGAAAATGGAAAATTGAAAATTAAAAAACAAAATATAATCAAATATCAGAGCAATGTTGAACGATAAAAGCAAGTAATAAGTAATATGGAATAAGTGAAAAACCTTAAAAACAAAAGTTAAGAGTTAAAAGTTAAGAGTTAAGAGTTAAAAGTGAAAAATACAAAGCATAATAGAAAATCGAAAATTGCAAGTATAAAACAAAAAACCAAATCGAAAACTGCAAGTTTAAAACATAAAAATACACAAAACAAAAGAGTAGAATAAAGAATATATTTAAAAGAATTATATTATATAAACTTTTTCACATAAATTCCGTAAAAGAAGATGAGAGATGTAATATTAATAGGTTTATATTGTATATAGAAGAAAGAGGAGGATATATATGGAGAAGAAAAGTAAAAAAAAGCTTGTTATAGTCTTAGTTGCACTACTAGTAATAGCAGGTATATCAGCAGCAGTTGTATCAGCTTCAAGGGGTGGTAAGCAAGGAATTACAGTAGATGCGAAAGCTATTGAGTTAGGTGAAATTTCTGTAGAAATTCCTGCTAATGGAATGCTGGAGGAGATTGATAAGGAATCGGTGTTTCATGATATTAATGCTAAGGTAGAGGCTGTAGAGGTTGAAGTTGGAGATCCTGTAAAAAAAGGACAAGTATTGGCCACACTAGACTCAGAAGAATTTGGAAACAGATTAGATATTTCTAAAGCACAGCTGGAGATGGAGCAATTAAGCCTACAAAGACTTAAGACCTCAAGACAAGAGGCAATTGATAATATTGTTAGAGAACTAGAAGAGGTAAAAAGTGCCTATGAAAGAAGTAAAGAATTATTTGAAAGTGGTGGAATTTCTCAGCTAGAATATAATCAAAGCGAAAAGGCCTATAGAGACTTACAAAGAAGCCACCAGCAATACATAAATAATGAAGATTCCCTTTATTATGATATTAAAAGAACAGAAAAACAAATTACAATTAGTCAGCTAAACATTCAAGATACACAAAAGGAAATGGAAAAGCTACAGGGAGAAATAACGAGTCCAATGGATGGATTAGTAACCCAGGTTAATGTTGAAAAGGGTTCCTTTACAAATCCATCGGTACCTGCCTTTGTAGTAGCTGATACAGCTAATCTTCAAATTATAATTAATGTAAGTGAATACGATATTAGTAAAATTCAGCTTGGGCAAGAGGTTGAGATAGAAACAGATGCATTGCCAGACACTGTATTCAGTGGTGAAATAGAGAAAATTGCACCAATAGCTTCCCGAATGTCAACAGGACAAACAAATGAAACAGTTGTACCAGTAACCATTAAGGTTATAGATCAACATCAAATGCTAAAGCCTGGTTTTTCAGTTAAAACTAGAATAGTAAGTGAAAAAAAGGATAGCACAGTTGTAGTACCATTTGACTCAATAATGATGGAAGAGGATAAGCAATTTGTTTTTGTAATTAGTAATGATACACTTGAAAAGCGTGAAGTTGAAATAGGCATAGAATCAGATTTTCATGTTGAAGTAACCAAAGGGCTAGCAGAAGGCGATATAATTGTATTAAGACCAAATATGGATTTGAAGGATGGAGATTCAGTTATAGTAAATCTTACAAACAATAAGTAATTAAAGGGATTGGTGTTAATGAACCTATTAGAAAATATTAGAATGGCTGTTTCCTCTATTAAAACAAATAAGATGAGAACATTACTAACAATGCTGGGTATAATTATTGGTATTTCAGCAGTAGTAGCCATATCAGCTATTGGAAATGGAGGAAAGTATCAAATACAAAAAAGCCTTGAGCAATTTGGTACAAATCGCTTAATGGTATTTATGAACTGGAGCAACGATGATCCAATTACACATCGAGATTTTATTAATGACCGTGATATAGAAGCAATTAGACAGATAGCAGGAGTAGAAGCTGTAGCTCCCATTTATGAAGAGCGTTCTACTATTAAGGTTGAGGATAAGGATCAAGATGTCTTACTTGTTGGTGCAAATACTGATACAGAAATAATCAATAACGTAGAAATGCTGTATGGAAGATATATTACTAACCAGGATAATGAATCCTATGCCAATACCATAGTTTTATCTGATAAGGATGCTAAAGATATATTTGGTAAAACGGAAGTAATAGGAGAAGCAATAACCTTAAACACCTATCGGGGTCCAGTGGATTTTAGGGTAGTAGGTGTTTATAAGCAGGAGGATAGTCCATTTGGTTCAGCAATAAGCGGTGGAACTGCTCAGGTTTATGTTCCAATAAACACCATACTAAGAGTATACAATCAAACTGTTTATTATGGAGTAAATCTTAAAATACAAGACAGAAATGAAATGGATAGAATAGGAGAGCGGGCAATTAGCTTGCTGGAAAGGCTACATAATAACAAAGACAAATATCGAACCTTCAATTTAGAGCAGGCATTAGAGGCTGCCAACTCAGTTATAGGTACTATAACAACCGTACTTGCATTTATAGCTGGAATTGCTTTATTGGTGGGGGGAATAGGCATCATGAATATTATGCTTGTTACCGTAACCGAAAGAATTAGAGAAATTGGTGTTAAAAAGGCAATTGGAGCAAAACGAATAGAAATATTATTTCAGTTTTTAACTGAGTCGGCAATAATTTCATTTACAGGTGGTTTATTAGGTATTGTATTTGGATTTTTGTTGGCAACTGCAGCTTCTTCCTTCCTGCAATTACCGCCTTTAATAAGTGCTAGAGAAGTGTTAGTGTCGGCAGTTCTCTCAATATCAATTGGTATATTATTTGGTGTATACCCTGCCAACAGGGCAGCAAAGCTAGACCCAATAGAGGCATTGCGATATGAGTAATAAAGAAACATATAAGAGGATGATAAAAAATGGTTCTATTTGAAATATTTAAAGTATCAATTCAAAATATATGGGTAAATAAGATGAGGTCTTCACTAACAATGCTGGGCTTAATAATAGGCATTATGTCTGTTGTTATTATAACCACCCTAGGAAATGCTGCCCAAGCAGATATGGCAGGAGCATTTCAAGAGTATGGTAAAGGCAAGCTAACGGTTAATATGGATTATAATGCCGATAGACCTGTTTATTATAGAGACCTATTTGATGATGCAGATGTAAACTCTATGTCAAATATAGAGGATGTAGTAGCAGCTGCACCAGATATAAGCAGGTGGCTTTCAGTAAAGAATGAAGATAAAAACCTTACAATGGAAGTTTTTGGAGTAAACCATGATTATAACTTGGTAGATCATATAGATTTAATACAAGGTAGATTCCTAACAGAAACAGATATATTAGGTAGAAGAAATGTAATTGTAATTGATGAAAAAGCAGCTAATGAGTTATTTGGTACAGCGGAAGTGGTTGGAGAAACACTTACAATGACATTTAGATACCAAACAACTGAGTTGATGATAATGGGTGTAACTAAAATGACAGATTCAGTAATCGCAAATATGGCTATGGGTAACTATAATTATGGCTATATACCTATAAGTCTTGCTACTAGAGTGTTTAATCTAGAACGCTACCCTAGAGTAACTATACAGGCAATAGAAGCAGTAGAGTTAAATAGTGTAGGAAATCAAATACTTTCACTTCTTGAAAGAAGAAACAGAGATAAAGAAATATATCGAATAAATAACTTAGAAACTGGATTTAATCAAATGGATCAAACCCTAGGATTTTTAACAGCAACAATATCAGGTATCGCTGCTATTTCCCTACTGGTTGGCGGTATAGGAATAATGAATATTATGCTGGTTTCTGTAACAGAAAGAACTAGAGAGATTGGAATACGAAAGGCCATAGGAGCCAATAGAGCAACAATTCTACTTCAATTCCTCCTTGAAGCTATTATCCTTTCCTTTCTTGGGGGAACACTTGGCTTACTGATAGGAAGTGGCATTGGCTTTACTATAGTTAAGCTTATAAATCTACCATTTATAATTGCAGTAGATGGAATAATAATAGCCTTTATATTTTCTGTAGTTGTAGGGGTAGTATTTGGAGTATATCCAGCCAATAAAGCATCAAAGCTGGATCCTATAGATGCTTTACGTTATGAGTAGTTAAAATGGAGGTGACAAGCCAATGATTGAAATAAAAAACCTAACTAAAACATACAAAAATGGTAGTATTGCAGTTACGGCTTTAAGAGAGGTGAATCTTAATATAGAAGAGGGAGAGTTTGTTGGTATAATGGGACCATCAGGCTCAGGCAAATCAACCTTTATGAACATTATTGGTTGCCTAGACCGTCCCACCTCGGGTACATATATACTAGATGATAAAGCTATTGCAAAGATGTCGGATAATGAACTTGCAGAGGTAAGAAATCAAAAAATAGGATTTGTTTTTCAGTCCTTTAATCTACTTCCTAGAACCAGTGCCTTGAAAAATGTTGAGCTACCCATGATTTATGCAAAACTAAGTAGTAAAGAAAGAAGAAAAAGAGCTCTTGAGGCTCTTGATTGGGTAGGGCTAGGAGATAGAGTACATCATAATCCAAATGAGCTGTCAGGTGGACAAAAGCAAAGAGTAGCTATAGCAAGGGCTCTAGTCAACAATCCATCTATCATACTGGCAGATGAGCCTACTGGTAATCTCGATACAAAGTCTGGAAACGAGGTTATGGGTATTTTTAAGAAATTAAACAATGAGGGCGTTACCATAATATTGGTGACCCACGAAGCAGATATAGCACAGCAAACTAAAAGGGTTGTTACCTTTAAAGATGGGGAAATAATAAAGGATGCATTAAATATTGGAGAGGAAATGAATTCAATTGATTAAACTAAATAACATTACTGTAGTACAGAATGGTGTTGTTTTATTAGAAAATATTAATTTAACAATTGAAAAGGGTTCTTGGATAAATATAACTGATATCAGTAGCCATCAATACCTAATACTCTTAAAATTGCTGGAGGGAAGGCTAGCTCCTACAATTGGAGAATATATATTTGATGGAGCACAGGTAAAAGAGTTCTCTAAGCTACAAAGGGCTTCTTTAAGAAAAAGAGAAGCCCTTAACCTAGCAGAGGACTCCTTTTTAAATATGGAAAAAACAGTAATAGAAAACATTAGGCTTCAATTAAAAGCAAGTGGAATATATCCCACTAAGTTTAAAGCCATTATAAATAATATACTTAATGAGCTGGCACTTTCACATATAAAGGGAAATAAATGCTCTAATCTTAAAAGCAATGAAATAATACAGGTGAAGCTTGCTAAGGCCATAGCCAGTAGTCCTAAGCTAATTATGCTGAATACTGATCTAATAAGAGATATAAATGTAAAAGAAGAGGTAAATATCAATAATATTATAAAGAATAGCATTATTGAAAAGGACATTTCTATATTGACATCAAATTATAACTATATGGAAAAATCCTCTTTAATCAAAAATATTAAATTAGTATAAAAAATCATTAATTATAAACTTCTGATGTTTAATTTCGTAAATATATTGAGGTAGTAAAAGAGGTGGTTAATTTGAGTCAATCGGATTGGGAAATTGTTCAAAGGATTATAAAAGGCGAAAGTGAGTCCTTTGGAGAAATTGTAACCCGATATAAAAAGTCAGTCTTTTCCTTATGCTATAGAATGGTTAAGAATAATGAAGAAGCAGAGGACTTATCACAGGAAATATTTATTAAGGCATATAATAATTTAAAAAAATATAACCCCCAATATAAGTTTTCTACATGGATATTAAAAATAGCCACCAATACCACTATAGATAGCCTGAGAAAAAAGAAAATAGAGACAATGCCACTAGAAGAGGAAATCTCTTCAAAAAGCGAAACAGCAAGTGCAGAGGTAATTTATTTCCACCAGCAAAACAAAACAGCAATAGAAAGTGCAATTGAAGGCTTACCAATAGAATACAGAACATTAATTATACTTTTTCATCAGCATGGGTTAAGCTATAAAGAGATTTCAGAAAGCACGAACCTACCAATGTCAAAGGTGAAAAACAGAATACATCGTGCCCGTAACATATTAAAGGATAGTCTGAAGGATGTAAAGGAGGAGGAAGCCCAATGGACTGCAAAACAAGTTCAAATTTAATTATGAGTTATATTGATAATAACATAACCGATAAAGAGCTACTGGCCCTCCAATATCATATGTCTGTTTGCAAGAACTGTAGAGAGGAATTTATGCTATTTAATGAGCTGGTAGAATCAATTTGTGATTTACCAATGCTAGAGCCTAGCGATGGCTTTGAAATGAGGGTTATAGATTCAATTGACCATAGCATATACAAAAGCTCAACTTCAAAGTGGCTAGGGATAAAGGAAATATTAATAAGTACTATAATTTACTTTGGTTTTTTATTCAGCTTTAGTAGCTCAGAGGCAACAATAATTAGCCTTAATAGTGTGTCAAAGATTGTTCAACAATTGTATTTACTGGGAGGCTTTATTGAAGGAATAATTGAGTATATAATGGTGGGTTCCTTGTATACTAGAAAAATGATGTTTTATTTATTAGGTTTTTTCTCAAGGGCCACAACATCAACACTGGTGTTTTACACCATAAGCTTACTTGTATTAGCTGCAGTACTTGTTATGATTCAAACAACACTATATAAAATTCTTAAAAATCAGTAGAGGAGGGGTTTGAGGTGAGAGGTTTTAAATTAAAAGCAAAAAATATTATTCTGTTTGCCAGCCTAGTAATTATATTGTCCACTTCTCTAGCTTGGAGTACTATAAATTATCGTGGAGAAATAGTTAGCTTCTTTAAAACTGTAAATGTACCCTATAACGATTCTGTAGGTGATGTTGTTTCGATATTTGCAAACATTAACTTAAATGGAGAGGCAAGAGGTGATGTGGTAGCGGTTTTTGGCAATGTCACAATAAATGGCAAAGCAAATAATGACGTTGTGGCAGTATTTGGTGGTATTAATGTTTCACGAAACGGAGAAATCAGAAGAGATGCAATATCAGTTCTAGGTCATGGAATAGTTAATAATGGAAGTATTAATCGTGATAGAATTAGTGTATTGTCGATAATGCCATTTGGGGCACCACCAATAGGTATACTATTTATACTGGGGGCAATTTTTATATTAATAAAGCAAATACTTGCTTATATCCTTTCTGTAATAGCTGTACTGTTTTTTAATGAACGGTTTGACCGTATGGCATCGGATATTAGCTTTGATATAGGTAAAAAAGCATTAATAGGCCTGTTAGTGTATTTTGGGGCATGGGTATTGATAGCTATTTTAGTAGTAATTGTAATAGGAATACCATTAGTTGTTCTATTGATTCCAGCCATAGGTCTAATAGAGTTTGCTGGAAACACAACTGTTAAGTTAGCAATAGGAAGAAATATAAAAAATAGACTTAATAATAACTGGAGCTTGATGATGGAATTACTGGTTGGTACTATTATATTCACCTTAATTGAAATAACTATTATTGGTAAAGTGTTCACAATGGCATTAAAATTTATTGGTATGGGTGAGATTATAGATAGCAGATTTGGTGAAGAGAAAAAACTGCCACCTAAGCCACCTATAAATACCACGAATGAAGGTTTTCTTGAGAAAGGAAATGACGAAAATGCCGAGTAAAATTAATAATTCTAAAGGACTTATATTTTGTATTATAGCAACCTTGCTAATTGCCTCTTTAGTAGTTACCTTTAGCTACTCAAAAGAGGATACTGTAAATAGCATAATCAATGAATTAGAAGTAATAGAGGGAGATTATATAATTGCAGAAGAGTACGTAGTAAACAAAGGTGTTATTATAGGTGATTTTATTTCCGCAAGTAACCAAGTTGAAAACCATGGAATGGTTGAAGGGGACATAATCGCAGTGTCTGCTAGTTTGTTGCTTAAGGGAAAGCTTAAGGGTGATTTAAGAACAGCTACTACTGAGGCAACTATTGATGGTGAAATAAATAGGAATGCCACTATATTTGCAAATCATATTTTAATAAGTGATGATGCTGTTATCGATGGAAGCATACATACCTTTGCAAATACTGTCAACATTAAGGGCTTTGTTGGAGGAGACGTAAGAGGAGCCGTTGCCAGTAGCTTTATTAGTGGTAATATAAAGGGGAATGTAACCCTTTATACAAACAGAATAGAATTTGAACCAGGAGCCTTAATAGAAGGTGATTTAACATATATCAGTGAAAATCAACAGAATATAGATAAGCAATATGTAAAGGGTACTATTAAACATAAATATCCTACAGCACTAAGTGCTGAAAAGCAGATTGAAAACCACATAGATAGATGGAAGGCCTTTTCTATAATTAGAAGGATAGTGTTTTTAATATCATATTTAGCTATTGGTAGTTTTTCTATAATGATGTTTAAAAAACCCTTTATTAGAGCTGCTTCCATTGTTCAAGAAAAGTCATGGGTTAATTTACTGGTGGGACTAGGAGCATTAATAGGAATACCTATATTAGCAGTTCTGTTTATGCTTTTGATTATTGGAATACCTCTTGGTGTTATTCTTGTAGCACTGTATGGTATATTAATATATCTAGCAAAAATTCCAGTGGAAATATGGCTTGGTAATAAAATATATAGAGAATCACCACATCCAGTTATATCCTTTTTAATTGGTAGTCTATTGTTACAAGCAACTCTATTGGTTCCTATAGTTGGTTGGTGGGCATCAAAGGCAGTTATGGTGGTAGGAATAGGTGCTACTTTAATAATGATAAAGGAGTATTATAAAGGCAAGGAATATGGAATAGGTAATAGGGAATAGGTAATAGGTAATAGGGAAAACAAGAAAACAATAATTGAAAATGGAAAATGGAAAACTAAAAATTACAAATCAAAATTGAAAATTGAAAATGGAAAGTTGAAAATGATAAACCTTAAAGAAAATGTAAAGTTGAGAATTAAGAGTTGAGAATTAAGAATTAAGAGTTAAGAACATAAAAGAAATGTTGAATGTTAAATGAAAAAACAAATGAGTAATTAGTAATGAAAAACCAAAAAATAAAATTAAAAGTTAAAAATTAAAAGTTACAAATGATAATTGAAAATTAAAGCAAAAGATAAAAACAAGATTAAAAAATATCCATAAATAGCATAAGAGAGTCTAAAAAGCAGACTCTCTTTAATGTTTTTCATTATTAGGATAATTGGGAGCATCCTTTACCATAGATAATATTGCTCTTGTTGTTGAATTAACTGGCTCCAGCATACCATCTGACATTATGTTTTCATTGCTTAATCTTTCATATATTGTTTTATTATTTCTTTTTTTGATGTTTCTTCTAGCCATAAAATCAGCTCCTTTTGGTTAGTATTTACCTATATTTAAAAAATAGACAGCAAAAAAAAGGAAAATTTATATAAAAATTAATATCAAAGGGCTATAATGTTATAATAGGAATAGAAGTAAAGAGGAGAGATTAATCATGAGGCAACAAAATTTGGATAATGTTATTACCTTAGCTATAGAGACAAGCTGTGATGAAACATCCGTAAGTGTTTTAAAAAATGGTAGGCAAGTATTGTCTAATGTAATAGCTTCGCAAATTCAACAGCATAAAATATTTGGTGGAGTAGTTCCTGAAGTGGCTTCACGAAAGCATATAGAAAACATTAATCAGGTAATAAATAAGGCTTTATTAGAAGCCAATGTAACCTTTAATGAAGTAACTCATGTTGCTACCACCTACGGTCCGGGCTTAGTAGGAGCCTTACTTGTGGGCTTGTCGGCAGCTAAAGCCATTGCCTATGCCCTTGATATACCCTTAAATGGAGTAAATCATATTGAAGGTCATATCTATGCAAATTTTATTGAAGATATTAACCTAGAGCCTCCCTTTTTATCCTTAGTGGTTTCTGGAGGACATACCCATTTAATACTGATGAAGGACTATGGTGTATATGAAATTATAGGTAAAACAAGGGATGATGCAGCAGGTGAAGCCTTTGATAAAATAGCCAGAGCATTGGGCTTAAGCTATCCAGGAGGACCAGAAATTGATAGACTTGCAAAGGAAGGTAATAAAGATGCCATTAGCTTTCCCAGAGCATATCTTGAGGAGGGAAGCTACGACTTTAGCTTTAGTGGACTTAAATCTGCCGTATTAAACCATTTAAACTCTAAAAGGATGAAGGGAGAAAATATTAATAGGGCGGATATAGCAGCCAGCTTTCAAGAGGCAGTAGTAGAGGTATTAACAGAAAAGGCTATAGCCTGTGGAAAAGAAATGGGTATAAATACAATATGCTTAGCAGGTGGAGTTGCCGCCAATAGTAGGCTGAGAAATATGCTTAGCAAAAGATGTCAAGAGGAGTCTATAATATTAAAATACCCATCCATTAAGCTTTCTACTGACAATGCTGCAATGATAGGCTGTGCAGGCTGTTATAAATACATTAAGGGCTTTAAGTCAGAGTTAGATTTAAATGCAATACCTAACTTAAAAATTGGTGAAGGCTAGAAATTGGAAAATACTGATGCTAATACTTTATATTGCCGGTATAATGTGTTTTGTCACTATGTTATAATCAAGGTGAACAAATACCATTAAAGGGGGATTATAATTGGAAATGCTAAACTGGATGAGAAAAGTAGACGCAGACATGAGTAAAATGGACTTATTAGATATTATTGATAATATGCACGAAGTTATAAACTCATTACTTGAAAAGAACAAAGAAAATGAAGTTTATATTAAAAGCTTAAAGGAAACTGTAAACCAAAAATAAATAAAGAAAATAATTTTACTACATAGTTATGTAAATAAAAATACTCCTCCATATATTTATGAGGAGTATTTTTATGCATTGCTTTTATATTATGATATCCACAGTGAAAACACATCAAAAATGTGGATAATGTGGAAAAAGAGGTGAATAAACATATATTGTCCTTATCCAATGTGGATAAATATGTGGAATCTGTGGATAAGTTGTGGATGAGTGTGGATTAATTTTACTCAATGAATTATCCAACAAATATATGAGGCTTTCTACAAATTTCGAGTTTACATAACAAAGATACCAGTCGTTTTAATTAGATAAATGATTTAATTTGTATATTATAGGGTGTTAAAAACTATTAAATCTATTATAGGGGTGTAAATTATTTTTTAATAGTGCAAGGTTAATGGTTTTACTTACAAATACTGCTATTCCCACCTTAAGCATATCTAATAATATAAAGGGAGCTGCCCCATATGCAAATGCAAGTCTCCAACTAAGTGAAGATGCAAATTTAAGCTGAGCTACTCCTAAAGAATAAATAAGTACTAGAGAAATAAACATAGAAATAAAGGATGTTAATACACCCTGACTTCTTTCATGAGCTAACCCAATTAAGCCAGCAGCTAATGGAAATGAAAGCAAAAAACCCCCAGTTGGTCCAACTAAAATAGATATACCACCGCTCATGCCTGCAAATACAGGTATTCCTATGGAACCTAACAATAAATAGACAATTTGAGACATAACTGCCAGTTTACTGCCTAATATTGCACCTGATAGACATACAGCAATAATTTGTAATGTAAAGGGTACTGGTGTTGGCAATGGAATTACAATCTGTGAGAAAACTGCAGTTATACCAGAAAAAAAAGCTATAAGAATCATGTTTTTCGTTGAGTTCATACTAGTGCCTCCTTTGGTTAACCTACATACAAAGTATGGTTTACAGTAATAGTTTATATGGACTAGGTGGAAATGTCAACAAAAGATTCCCATTCATCATAAAGCTTTTGTAAGTAGGCTTTAACCTGTTGGGTTTTCAGTTGAACTTCTTTACTTTTTTCAGGGCTTGAATAAATATCTTCCTGACACATTAAGCCCTCCAAATTAGATAACTCCTCCTCCTGCTTCAGAATATCTGCCTCTAATCTTTGTATGTTTTTCTTAATATCCCTTAAACGATTTAATTCTTCCTTTTCTTTACGACGCTCCTCCTTTAGCTTTGTCTTTGTTTTCTCTTCAATAAAGCCTTGGGAACTATTCTCTAATCTTTCATTTTTCTTAAATAAATAGTATTCGTAGTTTCCTAAATATGCTTCTATGCCTTGAGAGTTAAGCTCAATAGTTTTGGTTGATATACGGTTTAGAAAATAACGATCATGGGAAATAACAAGTACAGTACCATCATAATTAATTAATGCCTCCTCTAAAACCTCCTTAGAGACAATATCTAAGTGATTGGTGGGCTCGTCCAAAAGCAAAAAATTAGAATTAGAAAGTATTAGCTTTAGTAGCGAAGCTCTAGCCTTTTCACCACCACTAAGGGTAGAAATAGTCCTGAAAACATCGTCACCATGAAAAAGAAATCTACCTAATAAGGTTCTTACCTCGGTTTCTGTTTTACTGGGATGTTCATCCCATATCTCATCTATAAGGGTTTTGTTCATACTAAGATTTTGCTGCTCCTGGTCATAGTAGCCTATTTCAACACGATGGCCTAAATAAAATTCACCACCATTATAGGGTAGTTCATTTAATAGAATTTTAAATAGAGTAGATTTACCTATACCATTTGGTCCAATAAGGGCAACCCTTTCACCTCGATATATATTAAAGGTAACATTATCAAACAGCTTAACTTCATCAAAGGACTTACAAAGCTCCTTAATGGAAAGTACATTTTCACCACTCTTTATTTCAGCTGTAAAACCTATACTAGCTTTCTTTTTTAATTGCTGAGGCATTTCAATTACATCTACTTTACTTAATTGCTTTTCACGACTTTTTGCACGATTCATCAGCTTTTCAGTACCATGCTGCTTAAGCCTACGAATAATATCCTTTTGCTTATTTATTTCTTGCTGCTGATTCTCATAAGCCCTCATTTGCTGTTCTAAAATAGCTCTTTTCTTTTCCATATACAATGAATAGTTACCTTTATAGCTGGTTACCTGTTGATCTTCTACTTCTAGTATACTTGTTACCAATTGATCTAAAAAGAAGCGGTCGTGGGATATCATAAGAATGGTACCAGAGAAGTCCTTTAAAAAGCCTTCAAGCCACTCTACCGCTTGAATATCCAAATGATTTGATGGCTCATCTAAAAGTAGTATGTCAGGCTTAGATAAGAGAAGCTTCACTAGGGTTAATCGAGTTTTTTCACCACCGCTTAATTGGGCTACAGTTTTATCAAAATCATCATCAGAAAAGCCAAGTCCCTTTAGTACACCCCTTACTTCACTTCTATAACCATATCCATTATTCTTTTCAAAATCCTCCATTAATGAAGCGTATTCATTCATTAAGCTATCTATATTCTTTTTGCTTTCATTATCCTTTGACAATGTAGCAATCTCTAATTCTTTATGTCTAAGGGATTGTTCTAGGTCTATTACGTATTGATATATAGAAAGTGCCTCTTCAAAAATAGTTTTATCCTCATGAAAAACTGCACTTTGCTCAAGGTATCCAATTGTAGTTGATTTAGCGATAAAAAGGTCTCCTGTATCATAGGATATTTGCTTTGTTAGTATTTTTAGGAGAGTTGATTTACCTGCACCATTAACACCTATTAAGCCAACCTTATCGCCTTTGTTTACACTAAAGGTTACATTTTCAAGTATAGTATCAATACCATAGGATTTTGAAATGTTATTGCAGGATAAAATAATCATAAGCTTTCCTCCTAAGATATTAGGTAATATAAACATTTTAACAAAAATTATTACTTCTATAAAGAGATTCAAGTAAATTATGATAATACTTTATGTATAATGTATTATAATTTAAAACCAACAAAATCCCTTAATTGTATTGATTTTTATGTAATTATAACTTAAAATAAAGAAAACTTAATTACACTTATTTCGAAGCTTTACGATGCTTTTCTACCACTGTATAGTTATGCTATTATGTGTAAATTGACATAAGGTGATTTCATTGCTATAATAGTACCTAGCTAAAATAGGAAAAAAATTGAAGGTGGGATAAATACAATAGTCTAAATATGATATAAGACTAATAGAATATAAGTAATTAATATAATATTGTATAGAAATAAACGGGATTGGAGGACAAGATACCCATGAATAGAGATTATGCAGATGTATCAATGGCAGTAATCAGAAGGCTACCAAAGTATCACAGATATTTAAAGGATTTAATGGAGAAGGAGATATATAGAATATCCTCCAGAGAATTAAGTCGTTTGATAGGTTTTACTGCTTCGCAAATTAGACAGGATTTAAATTGCTTTGGAGGTTTTGGACAACAGGGCTATGGATATAATGTTGAAGAGCTATACAATGAAATAGGGAAAATATTAGGGCTACATAAAAACTATACTACTGTTATTATTGGTGCTGGTAATCTAGGACAAGCAATAGCTAATTATCCAAGCTTTATAAAATACGGATTTCAATTATTAGGATTATTTGATGTTAATCCAAAGCTTATGGGAATGAAAATTAGAGATATTAATATTATGGATGTTGATTTACTAGAAGACTTTGTAAGAGAAAACAAAATAGAAATTGGAATAATCTGTACACCAAAGGAAGTTGCTCAAAACATAGCTGATAAGTTGACTAAAGCCAATATAAATGGAATTTGGAATTTTGCACCTGTAGATATTAAAGTTCCTAATAATGTAACAGTTGAAAATGTACATTTAAGTGAAAGCTTGTTTATTCTATCCTATCTACTTAATGAAAAAGAACACTTTAAAAAAAAATAAATGATAGAATAAAAAAGGTGATGGAATGAGAAATTATTATTTACAAATCCATGAGTATATGGAGAGATTAATTCACAGCATTGTACTATTGGATAAACAGGGGATAAAGCATAATGGAGATGTATTTACCTTTGTAGAACTATATATTCTAAAATCCTTTAAAGATCAATCAGAAAGAAGGATATATGAAATTATAAAGGAGCTTGATGTAGACAGAAATACCTTAAGCTCTATTATTAATAGACTGCATATTAGCAACTATTTAACTAAGGAAAAATCAGAATCAGATAAACGAGTACAAGTTCTAAAGCTTACTGAAAAAGGTAAAAAAACCTATGAAGAAATAATAAGTAAAGAAAAAGAAATGCTCTTTTCATTACTTAATGATTTTTCCTTCAATGAAGAAAAGGCAATTTTAAAATTTTTAGTAAAGCTTGATATGTTAAATAAAAAAACCGACAGTAGGTAAGTACTGTCGACTTTATTTTAGAGCAGACTCTGGTATTACAACCTCTGGGCCGTTGTTTACTTCCTCAAACCTTAGCTCTATTTCATAATTTGATGTTTCTCCTTCGGAATCAATGGTTACATTATAGAAAAAGGACTCAATGTAATTAGTATCCTCATCTATAATCATTTGGAAAGTCCCGGTAGCATCTTTTTCTATAGCCTGCATTAAATTAAAAAGAAAGCCAGATCCATTGGTGTTACCTTCTATTACTATCTTATCCTCTTCCATTTTAGCATCCTCCAAATCAACAAAATAATCTGGTGAGAAGCTATCTAAAATATTGGCTAATTCTTTAATACCATCAACAAACTCTTTATCGTCATCATTTATCCAAAAACCAGTAATAGAGTTATACATATATGCAACTTCATCCTTAACATATAGTGATAAGTCTAAGTTCTCCATACCACTTATGTCATTAGACGAAGCCTGCATTTCTTGTAGATTTGAATAGGAAAAGGGTTCCCTATGATAGGTAATTGTAGCAGTAAGCTTACCTCTATCAGTCTCTCCATCAGCATCAATCAAATTAACAGTGGTATTACAAACATAACTATTGGCAGCTTGCATTTTCTCTATAGAGGCCTTTAAAATGTCTTCACTGCTTTCTTGAATCTGATTTTGTTGGCATCCAGTTATAGTAAATAATACTAAAGCAAGTAATAACAATATATGATTATTTTTATGCACCTCGATTTTCCTCCTAGTGTGAAATAAAAAGAGGGTAGAGAATCTACCCCTTTATACATATTCTTACTCAGCTGGTACTGGTGCATCTACTGGACATACGTTAGCACATGCTCCACAGTCGATACATCCATCAGCTTCTATTACGTAAATGCTGTCTCCTGCAGTAATAACATCAACTGGGCACTCTGGCTCACAAGCTCCACAGCTGATACAAGCATCATTAATTACATAGGCCATGGTATATTCCTCCTTATTTTATATTCTAAAATGTGTACAAGAGTATTATACCAATATAAGTAAAAATAAAACATCGTTTTTAGTAATATTTTTTAGAAAAAAGGCCCAATTATAATGATTTTCATTGTATATTAATTTTTTTTCTGTAACAGCACACACTATGATAAAATATTTATATAAAATAATAGGAGGTTACCAAATGGATATTATTGTTTTGGTAGGGTCAAGTGGTACAGGGAAGAGCTATCAAGCAATATCCTTGGCCAGAGATAAAAATATAGAATACATTATAGATGATGGACTATTAATAAAAGGAAATAGAGTATTAGGGGGAACCTCCGCTAAAAGGGAAAAATCAAAAATGGCAGCTGTTAAGAGAGCTCTATTTATTAATCAATCCCATAGAGAAGAAATAAAAGGAATAATCAATAGAGAAAAGCCTGAAAGCATACTAATACTTGGCACCTCCGATAAAATGGTTAAGTCTATAGTAAGAACCTTAGAATTAGGCGAGATATCAGAAAAAATATACATAGAGAGCTATGCTTCAGAGGAGGATATTAAAACTGCTAGAAGATTTCGAACTGGGGAAGGTAAGCATGTTATACCAGTACCTACCTTTGAAATTAAAAAGGACTTTTCAGGATATTTTCTGAATCCCCTTAGGGTATTTCGAAAGCTTGGGTTAAGCGAAACCCAGGAGTACCACGAAAAATCTGTTGTAAGACCAACCTTTAGCTATATGGGTAAATATACCATATCCGATAGGGTTATAAGGGAGCTAATCTTTTTTGTATCCAACAAGGCTATAGGCATTAAAAGAATAAGTAGTATTGATATTAGTACATTCCCACACGGAATAAAAATAGAAATTGATGTTATAGCAGTATATGGCAACCCTATAAAGAGCATAATAGAAGAAGTTCAAAAACAAGTTATATATGAAATTGAAGAAATGACCTCTCTAAATATCCTCGGAGTAAATATTTATGTGAAAAATTTATTTATACCTGAGTAATGTTATTTACAATTTGAGATTTTATATGATATAATGCAAATGAGACTGAAACAAGGAGGGCCATTTGCCCTGCTTTATTACGTTATAGGGTTTTTTTCTTAAAAATTCTGACAAAAGACATAAGCACAATAAAATAGTTCATTATAGAGTTCGGCAGAATGAAAACGTTTTTAAGAAGGCACAGCCTCTTAAATAGTGTACTTAGTACACCAACAGCTTTATATTTTATAAATTATACATAGGAGGGTATCAAAAATGTCTGAAAAAACTTTGAATCCATTTGAAATTGCTCAGCAACAGGTAAAAACAGCCTGTGACCTACTAGGCGCAGACCAAGCGGTGTTTGAAATCTTAAAGAATCCAAAGAGGGTATTAGAGGTTTCTATACCTGTAAAGATGGATGACGGAAGTGTTAAGTCTTTTATTGGCTACAGATCTCAGCATAATGATGCAGTAGGACCATTTAAAGGTGGAGTAAGATTCCATCCAGATGTTACAAGAGATGAGGTAAAGGCCTTATCAACTTGGATGACATTCAAATGTGGTGTTGTAGGTGTTCCATATGGTGGAGGTAAAGGTGGAATCACTGTAGACCCATCCACATTATCTCAAGGGGAATTAGAAAGACTATCCAGAGGTTTTTCAAGAGCTATTTCTCCAATAATTGGAGAAAGAATTGATATTCCTGCTCCTGATGTAAACACAAACGGTCAGGTTATGGCTTGGTTTGTTGACGAATATGAAAAGGCAACTGGAAGATTTGAGCCTGGAGTATATACAGGAAAACCTGTTAGCTTCTATGGTTCATTAGGAAGAACAGAGGCAACTGGCTTTGGTGTGGCTATTATGGCGAGAGATGCTGCTAAGAGAATTGGATTACCATTAGAGGGTGCAACTATTGCAATACAAGGATTCGGTAATGTTGGAAGCTATGCAGCTAAGTATATGGTAGAAATGGGATCTAAAATTGTTGGGGTTTCTGACTCTTCATGCTGTATAATGAATGAAAATGGTCTTGATGTATCTGCACTTATCGAGTATACAGCTAAAAACAAGAAAGTAAAAGGATTCCCAGGAGCAACTAAAGAAGTAGATAGAAATGAAGTTCTGGTAATGGATGTTGATATTTTAATGCCATGTGCACTTGAGAACCAAATTACTTCAAAAAATGTTAATGATATTAAAGCTAAAATTGTTAGTGAAGGTGCAAACGGACCAACAACTCCAGAAGCAGATAAAGTTCTTTTCTCAAAGGATATTATAGTTATCCCAGACATATTAGCCAATGCAGGTGGAGTAACAGTTTCTTACTTTGAATGGGTACAAAACCTAATGAGATATTCATGGACATTTGAAGAGGTTCAAGAAAAGCAAGAGCATTTAATGGTTAAGGCCTTCGATGAAATTTGGGCCTTAAAGGAAGAGCATAAGGTAGATATGAGAACAGCTGGTTACATGATGTCAATCAAGCGAATTGCAGAAGCTATGAAGCTTAGAGGTTGGTACTAATATAAAAATTAAAATAATCGAGCCATAAAGGCTCGATTATTTTTTTTTATTTGATTTTTTATCATTGTTTTTCTCGTGGTTTTCAACTGCTTTCTTTCCAATTTGTTTGCCGAAGGAAACAGATAATCGAAAGGCTATTGGTATTATAGCAATTAATATTCCAAACAAAAAAAGATAAAGCAAAAACTCCATGGAATTATACCTCCTTTTAAATCTACCTATTAGTATACCAATAAATATTACTATATATAATCCTAAGAACAAGCCTTAGACCATTAAAAAGGAGTCCATTTATATAGCAATGGCCCCACTATTGTCTTCCTCTTCCATTTCAATCATTTGCAAAAAAAATGATGCAACCTCTGGGTGAAATTGATGTCCTGACTCTTTACTGATTATAAACAATGCCTTTTCTACATCTATGGCCTTTCTATAGGATCTATCGCTGGTCATGGCATCATAGGCATCGGCTATGGCTAATATGTAAGCCTCAAATGGTACCGAATCTCCCCTTAGGGAATCTGGATAACCCTTGCCGTCGTATCGTTCATGGTGGCTGTAGATCAAAACCCTAACATCCTTCAAAAAATCAACTTCATTTAATATATTAACTCCTATAGCAGGATGATCTTTTATCTTAGATAGCTCATATTCATTTAAGGTATCTCCCTTATTAAGGATAGAATCCTGTATGCCTATTTTACCAATATCATGTAATAGAGCAGCAGTTTTTATTGTAGCAACCTTTTTAGCTGGTAACTTCATATATTCACCAAGCCTTACAGCTAAGTTGGCAACCCTTTTTGAATGTCCATTGGTGTAGGGGTCTTTAGCCTCCACCGCCTTTGTAAAAGCATATACTGTCTCCATATATAAATTTTTCGTTTCTAGGTACATCTTAAAGCTATGACGAGCCAGCATTAAGGGCCCAAAGAATAAAAGCATAATTAAGCTTCCGTAATGGAGATATAAAATACTTATAAAGATACCCAAGGTTGATATGATAAACAAATTTGGAAGTGCCCACTTCATATTACTTATAAACATTTCTTTAAAGGACTGATTATCTAAAATAGAAAAAAGCTTAGTCATAATAGAAGTATTTATCACTAAATGCGCTAATAAAGCTATTAGTAAAGGTATAGTATTAAGGTAAAAGTAAGGGTCAGCTATTTGTGCATTACTAAAATTATAATAAATAACAGAAGCTAGTCCAATTGATAAAAAGCATTGGGCACCATTAAAAAGTGTTTTATATAAAGGGGTATTTAAGATATGACGCTTATCTTCACTAGAAACACTCGCAATACGAAACATTATTCCAACACTAGCACATACAGCAGAGCCTAATGGTCCTAAAATAATCATAGTTGCTAAATCCACGGCATAGCCTACAGATACTGCACCTCCATTGGGTAATGGTACAGCCATAGTTTCTACTAAAAAAGACAAAAATATAAACATAAATAATAGTTTTAATGAGGGAATGGTATAATTCTTAAAAAGAAAAAAACAAAGTATTAATGCAGAAATTATAACAAAACATATATAATATTTTGCCTTCTTAGGTAGCTGATTCATAATGATTCCTCCATTAAATGTAATTTAGATCGACCGATAATAATAAATCTTATAACCAAGAAAACTTAGCAAGAGCACTTAACAAAACGCTTACTACTGCCGTTAAAATTGACATTAAATATAGCCTCCCCATGTGTTCTCCACTGCGACGCTAAAGCAGTAGGCGACTACACTTCGCTGTAATGGGCAAGATAAAATTTGATATTTGGTTAGTCGATCTAAATTACAAAGCTGACAAGGTTAAAGCTAATCACAAACTATATTAATTAACCTTCTATTAACAGCATCGAGGGTTGATTTTACTATTGCAGTTCTTAAATCACCTTTTATGGTGGCAGTACCCACAAGCATTTCTTCATGGGATCCACTAATACAACAGACTGCAACAATGGCTACTTCCTTTTTTCCAATATTAATTATCTCAACATCCTCAGCTGTAAAGAAGCAGTACTCAGAAACCAATTGCTGTATTGCCTTTAGGGTAGCATTTACAATTACCCGATAGGAGTTATTGGTGGTGTTTAAGCTCTCATCAACACCAGTATATACAGTTTCATTTCTTTTTAACTTAACTCCAACCTTTAATTCATTGCCATTAACTGTATAAAAAATCTCGTCAATCTCAATTCTTCTATCGGCCTTTATTTTTTCTAATGCATCAATTTGTGCAATACTAATTTTTTTATGGTCAAAATCTAAGTTGAATTTTGTAAAAATAATTGACTGAATGTCTCTTGATATTTGCTTAGGGTTACGGCTAGTAGTAGCTATAACATGTAGCTCTTCAATATCCTCATTGTCATTGAAAACAATTTTAGTAGAAAGCACACCTGGAATACTATTTAATATACCCTCTACATCATTTACAGTAATTTTTTTAGTCTCCATACCCCAATCCCCTTAAAACTTTTTTAATATAATAATTTATTTATTCTACAGTAATTCTTATTTTCCTTCCTCAAAAAAATAAAAATGTAAAAAATTAGAACAAAAAATTAAGTGGATTTTATAGAATCCTCCATTATACTATATTCAACCCTATAAAACTTCATAGGCTTTAACTTAAAAATTTTTGATGTAATTATAAAGGGAAACTCTTTAATAGTATTGTTATAATTAGCTACTAAGCTATTATAGCTATCAGTTGCTTTTTTAAGAAGCTTATTGACATTATTTATTTGCTGTCTATAATCCTTAAAGACATCACTTCCTCCTATTTCTGGATACAGAGCCTCTAAATTAATTAATGCCTCTATCGAACTAAGCAACTGTTTTTCTATTAAATTAGCTTTGTTTAAATCGGCACTTGCTACGGCAGCTCTAAATCTATTGATGCTTCCAATAGCCTCCTCAAATATTATTGTTTCGTTTTTTGCGAAATCCTTAATAGTATTTATCATATTTATAATACAATCATTTCTTTCTTGAAATAGTATCCTGATATCAAACCATTCCTTGCTGATCTCATTACTGAAATTATGTAGCTGTCTATGCTTTAGCCATAAAAATATTAAAATACTAATTATAATCAAAGGTATAATAATCTTAATAAACATAAAATATCTCCTCCAGATGAAATATTAGTTATTTTATATCACAAATACTGCCAAAAGACAATAATAAAAAAATCCTTAACTCGTTACATTTTCAGATGTAGAATAAAAAATATGTCGAAGAAAGCATCTTGTGGTTTATCATATTAAAAGCTTGTTATATACTAATATTAAAGCTATAGGATGGGAGTTAGATGAAATGACACAAAAACTAGTTCTAATAAAAGGTGCTGGAGATATTGCAACAGCAGTGGCACACAAGCTTTTCAGAAGTGGCTTTAAGATTATAATGACAGATATAGATAAGCCCACCTGTGTTAGAAGATATGTATCCTTTGCCAATTGTATATATGAAGGAGAATGGCAGGTGGAGGGGGTAAAAGCTAAAAAAGCATGTAATATTGAGGAGGCTAACTTAATAATAAGCGAGGGAGCAATTCCTGTAATTCCTGATGCTACCGCCTCCATTAAGAATATAATTAAGCCAGTTGCCCTTATAGATGCAATATTAGCAAAAAAAAATACTGGCACCACTATAAATGATGCACCAATCGTTATTGGCTTAGGTCCAGGCTTTACTGCAGGTATCGATGTAGACATTGTTATTGAAACCAACAGAGGACATAATCTGGGACGAATAATTTATGAGGGCAAAGGTGAGGAATATACGGGAATACCGGGTAAGATAGGAGGCTATACAAGGGAGAGAGTAATTCGATCAGCTACAGAAGGGGTAGTAAAAGCCTATAGAAAAATAGGTGATATAGTAAAAAAAGGAGATATAATAGCATATATTGGGGATAGTGAAATAAGGGCATCTATTGATGGTGTTATTAGAGGTTTAATTCAAACAGGTACATATGTTACTAAAGACTATAAGATAGGGGATATAGACCCAAGAGGTAATATTCAATATGTTTCAACAATATCCGAGAAGGGAAGATGTATAGCAGGTGGAGTTTTAGAGGCCCTCCTACATAACATTTATCTTTACAGCCTCTACTATTAAGCGTAAAATATACCTAAGTTAAAAGTCTTTATTACTAAAGGGATGTGATGGTTATGGATTTTTATAAAAAAAGTGTAGAGCTACATCGTAAGCTAAAGGGTAAAATATCAATAGAATGTAAGTGTCAGGTTAAGGATCGTAATGATTTAAGCTTAGCCTATACTCCAGGGGTTGCAGAGCCTTGTAGAGAGATACATAAAGATACCAATAAGGCTTATGAATTAACCTCAAAAGCTAATCTGGTGGCAGTTGTAACCGATGGCACCTCCGTTTTAGGCTTAGGAGATATTGGTCCAGAGGCTGCTATGCCAGTAATGGAAGGCAAGGCAATTCTATTTAAGACCTTTGCAAATGTAGATGCCTTTCCTATCTGCCTTGCAACAAAGGATACTAATGAGATAGTTCAAGCAGTTAAATGGATGGCACCAACCTTTGGTGGTATTAATTTAGAGGATATATCAGCACCTAGATGCTTTGAAATAGAAGAAAGATTAAAAAAAGAGCTTAATATTCCTGTTTTTCATGATGACCAACATGGAACAGCTATTGTTGTTTTAGCCGCCTTAATAAACGGATTAAAGCTGGTAAACAAGTCCTTTCAAAAGATAAGGGTGGTGATAAATGGTGCAGGCTCTGCTGGTATAGCTATATGTAAATTATTACAATCGGCAGGAGTTAAAGACATTATATTGCTAGGAAGCAAAGGTATTATATATAAAGGGGCCCCCTATAATAATTCCTATCAAGAAAAAATCGCTAATACAACAAACCCTAGAGGAGTAGTTGGTGGGTTGAAGGAAGCTATGAAGGAAAGCGATGTATTTATTGGAGTTTCTGTTCCAAATGTGGTAACTAAGAATATGATAGCATCAATGAGGGAAAAGCCTATTGTATTAGCAATGGCAAACCCTATACCTGAAATAATGCCTAACTTAGCAAAGGAGGCTGGAGCCTTTATTATGGCAACAGGTAGGTCGGATTTTCCAAATCAAGTTAATAATGTACTGGCCTTTCCAGGGGTATTTAGAGGAGCCCTTGATGTGATGGCAAGTGATATAAATGAGGAAATGAAGGTGGCTGCTGCCTATGCAATTGCAGAAATAATAAAGGATGAAGAGCTAAATACAGAGTATATTATACCAGATTCCTTTGACCCTCGAGTGGTAAAGGAGGTTGCTAAGGCTGTAGGAGATGCTGCCATTAATACTGGGGTAGCAAGAATCCCATATAGATAATGGAGTTCTGTTCTTCTCTATATCTACTCATAAAGGTTAGTTTATGGTATTATATATAAAGAGTCATTATATATGAAACTAATGGACAAGCTAGAAGAATGGGTGATTAAAATGAAACATGAATTAATACAAGACAGTAATAAAATCATTTTAAAGAATGTTAAGGACTTTGAGCCTAAAGATATATTCGAGTGTGGACAGTGCTTTAGATGGAAAAAAGAAGATGACGCCAGTTACACAGGTGTTGCATATAACAGGCTATTAAATGTGAAAAAAGTTAATAATGAAATACATTTTAAAAATACTAATTATCAAGATTTTCTAAATATATGGGTTAATTATTTTGATTTAAACACAGATTACTCATTAATTAAAAAAAGACTTAGTAACGAAGATAAAGTTATGGAGAAGGCTACTTCCTTTGGGGATGGAGTTCGAATTTTAAGACAAGAACCATGGGAAACAATTATTTCCTTTATTGTTTCTGCCAATAATAATATTCCAAGAATAATGAAGGCAATTGAACTAATGTGCAGTAGATTTGGAAATGAGGTTGGCATATATAATGGGAAAAAACACTATAGCTTTCCTGAGCCAAAAGTGTTAGCTAATTTAAAACCAGAGGATTTATCTGCCTGCAATATGGGATACAGGGGACCATATATAATTAAAACTGCAAAGCAAATATTGTCTAATCCTAACCAAATTGATTTACTACAAGGTATTAATACAGATATTTGCAGAGAAGGTCTTATGGAGCTTAGTGGGGTAGGTCCAAAGGTTGCTAATTGCATTGCTTTTTTTGCCTTTGGAAAGTTAGATGCCTTTCCCGTCGATGTATGGGTGAAAAGGCTTATGGAGTTTTTCTACTTTAATGAGGAAATGAAGCCTAAGGAAATAGAAGCCTTTGCAAAAAAGCAATATGGCCAGTATGCTGGATATGCACAGCAATATCTGTTTTACTATGGCAGAGAATTAGGAATAGGAAAAGGGGGAGCAAAGGTTGTTGGGTACAATAGTTAACTCGGTTGCAATTATAGTTGGTGGATTAGCAGGTGTGCTATTAAGTAAGGAAATACCAGACAGCTTTAAAACTACAATAATGCAGGGATTGGGGTTAAGCGTTTTTATCATAGGATTAACAGGTGCATTAAAGAGTCAAAATGTTTTACTTGTTATTTCATCAATAGTACTAGGAAGTATAATTGGTGAGGCCTTTGCAATAGAGGACAAGCTTCAAAAAGTAGGGGATTGGCTAGAGGGCAATGTGTCTAAAGGTACAGAAGGGTCAATGGCAAAGGGCTTCGTAACAGCCAGCTTAATCTACTGTGTTGGAGCTATGGCTATCGTAGGTGCTTTAGAAAGTGGGCTTACAGGAAATCATGAAACCTTATATGCAAAATCCTTAATAGATGGGATAACTGCTGTTATATTTGCCTCAACCCTGGGTATTGGCGTTGTGTTTTCTTCTATAGCTGTTTTTGTGTATCAAGGAATTATCACAATTACAGCAGCCTTTATAAAGCCCTTTCTTATTGAAGAAGTAATTAGAGAAATGTCAGCAATAGGTGGGCTTCTAATAATGGGTATAGCAATTAATTTATTGGAAATAAAAAAGATTTCAGTAGGGAATATGCTGCCTGCAGTATTTTTACCTATTTTCTATCCCTTTCTTGAACCAATTGTGCTAAAAATTGTTTCGTTTTTAGAAATACTTATGTAAATTTTAAGTAAATTAGGTGAAGGTAGCGTGTATGATTTAGAAGCTTGAAGCTGTATAATTCTTTACAGACTACCATCTTGAAGACTTTGTCTACAATCTGAGAGATTTGTTTAATACAAATCTTTTTTTTATTCTATTTTGTATTAAAAAACCCAAATCTTTTTCCCTTCTTTAATTTCTTCCTTATGCAAAATGCAATATTATTGTTTTGGATAAAATAATTAACGATAAACATTAAATAATTATTGACAAATATTACGAATGGGTTTATAATTACTATATAAAAATATAGGAGGAAGATATATATGAATTATAAACCCAGCTTTTTAAAGTATAAAAAAATGGCTAAGGTTGTATACTCAATAGTTAGAATTATCTCATGGTTAATAATAATATTAGCAGGGATAAGTTTAATAATGGGGTTAGCAGTTAGATTTTTACCTGATAATTTTAATTTAATTAATACTAGCTCAAAAGGTACATTCGCATTAAGTCCAGATAACATAATTACCTTTCGTATTCCCAACGAAATGATTAGAGGGATTAATCTTAAGCCTCTATACTCTACATTCTTCACTGGAATTTTTGTAGTGCTTACTTTAACGGCTATAGTATTAAGACAACTGCTATACATACTTAATAATGTAGTAAAAGGTAAACCCTTTGATCTAGTAAATGCTAAAAAATTATTTATTATTGGATGCACATTTATTCTAGGTTCATTTGTTATACCCGTAGTAAAGGCTCTATTAATTAATAAGATCATTCATCATCTAAGCTTTGATCATGTAAGCACTACATTTACTATTAGCATAGAATTGCTTTTCACTGGTTTACTAATAATATTACTAAGTGAAGTATTTCATTATGGTGCATACCTACAACAGGAATTTGACTCTACATTATAGTCTTTGCTTTTTAAAACTAAATTAGTAAATAAATAAAATTACTAAAATAATAAATGAATTTTATAAATATTTAGGCGGTGATTAGATGGCAATAATAATTCGACTAGATAGGGTCTTGGCTGATAAAAAAATGCAGCTTAATGAATTAGCTAATAAAGTTGGCATAACTACAGTTAATCTTTCTAATTTGAAAACTGGTAAGGTTAAAGCAATAAGATTTTCTACTCTTAACAGGATTTGTAATGTACTTGAATGTCAACCAGGTGATATTTTAGAGTATATTTACAGTGAAGAAGATGAGTAATTTTTAAACTCCTATATAAAGGAGTTTTTATTTTTAGCTTAGTCAGATAATCAAAGGAGAAAAATCGAGAAAAAATTATAAATATTTAATAAATAATAGAAAATAATTGAAAATAAAAGGTAATTTATGATAATGACATATAATTAAGAAATTTAGTTCAAAATAATCAAAATTAGAGTTTGCTACTACATTTACTTTTATATAACATTATAGATGTGATTAGCACTCGTTAGTGGTGAGTGCTAACAATTAGTTAATAATAATAATTATATAAAATTTAAGGAGGGTTCACTATGAATATCAAACCTTTAGGCGACAGAGTAGTAATTAAAAGACTTGAAGCTGAAGAAAAAACAAAAAGTGGTATTGTTCTACCAGGAAGTGCAAAGGAGCAACCACAAATGGCAGAAGTTATGGCAGTAGGCCCTGGTGGAATGATCGAGGGTAAAGAGGTTGTAATGGAGGTAAAGGTAGGAGATAAAGTAATCTTCTCAAAGTATGCTGGTACAGAAGTTAAGTATGATAATGTAGAATACACAATTTTAAGACAAAATGACATATTAGCGATAGTTGAATAATTAATTACTTAAAATATCAAATATACAAGGAGGGTTTTATATGGCTAAGGAAATTAAGTTTAGTGAACAAGCACGACGTTCTTTAGAAGCAGGTGTAAATAAATTAGCTAACACTGTAAAGGTAACATTAGGACCAAAAGGAAGAAATGTAGTAATAGACAAAAAGTTTGGTTCTCCTTTAATTACAAATGATGGTGTTACTATAGCAAGAGAAATAGAACTTGAGGATGCCTATGAAAACATGGGTGCTCAATTAGTTAAAGAGGTTGCCACAAAAACCAATGATGTAGCAGGTGATGGAACAACAACTGCAACATTATTAGCTCAAGCAATTATTAGAGAAGGATTAAAAAATGTAGCTGCTGGAGCAAACCCAATGATACTTAAGAAGGGTATACATAAAGCAGTAGATGTTGCAGTAGCAGAACTACAAAAAATATCTGTTCCTGTAGAAAACAAAGAAGCAATAGCACAGGTTGGAGCTATATCAGCAAGTGATGAAGAAATTGGTCAGCTTATTGCTAATGCTATGGAAAAAGTAGGTAAAGACGGTGTAATTACAGTAGAAGAATCTAAATCTATGGGTACTACCTTAGAGGTTGTTGAAGGTATGCAGTTTGACAGAGGATATTCTTCTCCATACATGGTGACAGACACAGAAAAAATGGAAGCTGTATTAAATGATCCATATATTTTAATTACTGACAAGAAAATTGCAAATGTACAAGAAATACTGCCTGTTCTTGAGCAAATTGTTCAACAGGGCAAAAAGCTATTAATAATAGCTGAAGATGTTGAAGGTGAAGCTTTAGCAACACTAGTTGTAAATAAATTAAGAGGAACCTTTGAGTGTGTAGCAGTAAAAGCACCAGGCTTCGGAGACAGAAGAAAAGCAATGCTAGAGGACATCGCTATTCTTACTGGTGGTACTGTGATTTCAGAAGAGTTAGGCTATGAATTGAAATCTGCTACAATTGAAATGCTAGGTACAGCAAGAACTGTTAAGGTAGATAAAGAAAACACTACTATAGTAGAAGGTGCTGGAGACCAAAAATCTATTAAGGATAGAGTTGCTCAAATTAAGGCACAAATAGAAGAAACTACATCTGAATTTGATAAGGAAAAACTAATGGAAAGATTAGCAAAGCTTTCTGGTGGAGTAGCTGTTATACAAGTTGGAGCAGCAACAGAAACTGAGCTTAAGGAAAGAAAGCTTAGAATTGAAGATGCACTAAATGCTACAAGAGCAGCTGTAGAGGAAGGAATTGTATCTGGTGGTGGAACTGCTTTAATCAACGTTGCTACAGCAGTTGAAGCATTACTAGAAACAATTGAAGGAGACGAAAAAACAGGAATTAAGATTATAAGAAGAGCGCTTGAAGAACCATTAAGACAAATTGCAGAAAATGCAGGATTAGAGGGTTCTGTAATAGTTGAAAAGATTATGTCTTCTGATAAAGGCTTAGGCTTCGATGCCTTAAATGAAAAATATGTTAATATGATAGAAGCAGGTATAGTTGATCCAACAAAGGTTACAAGATCAGCTTTACAAAATGCAGCATCTGTATCTGCAATGCTTTTAACAACTGAAGCAGCAATTGTTGACATTAAAGAAGAAGAGCCTGCAATGCCTGGTGGAATGGGCGGAATGGGCGGCGGAATGCCGATGATGTAGTTTTAAACAATATAAGAGTATGGTGAATTATTATATTTCACCATACTCTTTTTGCATATTTTTCTCTTGTTTCAAAGGTTGTACATACCTTCCATAGCAATCATAAAAAGTAATTATAAAATAACAGAAAATTTAGAAAAATCATTGCAATTTAACTTAGAAGATGGTATAATCTTTATAAGAGGAAGCTACATTTCCTCCCATGAATCCTTCTCTAATGAAGCAGGGTTGGAAGTTAAGAGTTAAGAGTTAAGAGTTAAGAGTTAAGAGTTAAGAGTTAAGAGTTAAGAGTTAAGAGTTAAGAGTTAAGAGTTAAGAGTTAAGAGTTAAGAGTTAAGAGTTAAGAGTTAAGAGTTAAGAGTTAAGAGTTAAGAGTTAAAAGTTAAGAGTTAAGAGTTAAGAGTTAAGAGTTAAAAGTTAAAAATG
>NZ_WBZC01000049.1 GCF_009017275.1 Alkaliphilus pronyensis
AAAGTAAAATAAGGGTTGCTTTTATTAAGTGTGGGTAAATGTTGGATTATTAAAATTTCAATTAATATATTACTAGGAGTTATGAAATTAAAAAATATGAAAGTACTGATAAATTGGTACTTGATTTAAAGAGGTGGAATGATACAATTATATTTACTATTTTCTTAATGAAAAAGAAGGAAGTGACAAATACTGAAAAAAGTAGATAGTACAGATTTAAGCAAACACACAAATATTTTATACAGTGATAGCCCTTACTCTGGAATAGTTGCAGGTGAATGTAAAGGTGATGTCTGGGTTGACAATATAGTGAATCCTACATTAGCTTTGGTTTATTCATTTACAGTAGGAGGCTTTTCGATTATGGGTAGCCCTAATGATTTTTCAGTCTATGATGATTTTATAGAGTTTCTGAGAGGAAAGTTGTTTCCAGAGCTGAAAAGTAAAGGAGTAAATTATTTTGAGTTTTCTGTGGAAAGCAAAAGTACAGAAGATTACATCTTAAAACAATTTTCAGATGAAAATATGAATCACGAAGAAGAATATTTTTATAGAAAATACGATGCTGATGTGGTACAAGATAAAAATGATTTTAATATTGTTCAGGTTGACCAAGAATTTATAAGTCTATTACAAAATGGTAAGTATTATAATCCAGAATTTTTAAAAGAAAGATTATTACAATCATGGGGAAGCTATGAAGAATTCTTTGCTAAGAGTGTAGCATATGTTGCAACTATTGAAACATCAATCATAGGAGTAATTGTTGGAACAGCAAGATATCAAGATATAATACTGATTGATATAGAGACAAGGGTAGAACATAGAAAAAAAGGATTAGCATATATACTAACGCAATACTTTGTAAAAGAGTGTATACAAAGAAGCCTTGTGGCACAATGGAATTGTGTTGATTCAAATATTGCATCAAGAAAAACTGTAGAAAAAGCAGGATTTAAACTATTTAAGAAGAAGCCATATTACTGGTTTAAAATATAGTAACTCATATTATACACATAGTGTATGTTGAGATAATATAGAATTGCTCTATCAAGAGTAGTGACTTATAGTTTCCCATTAACCATCCCATAGCAATTGTATAGACCTTCGACCCCATATCTCTTCAATGGGTGTCGGCACAGCCTACTTATGAAGGGCTCTACGGCTTTAGTCAAAAGCTGTGATAAAACAAGTACGATTAGCTTCAGGCCATTTATAGGCATTCAAAAGCATATTTGCATTTCTATAATAAAAGATTACTTCGAGGAAGTAATTCTAATTGTTTTATAAAGCAATGTAGGAGAATTGGTTTTCTAAAATGAAGCATTATAGCTGTGAAAGGCATCGCCACTTCTTATAACAATATATATCCGTTCTCTACCAGCATCCCTTTAACTGGAATGAAGCACTGCGAAGACCAACTACATTTGGCGTTCATTCCAGTGACATCACAAACACCAATCGTCATATGAAAGGGGCATATCATAGGTTAAATGGGGGCCATTAAGATTGTATTACGAGGAGTTAATTATAAGTGGTAGTATTGGGGCATTAGTTTCTTGTTAATCTGGACTAAAGATATAATTAAAAACATGTAAATAGTAACGATGAGGAGGTTAAGGTTAAAATGAAACATAGGGAAAAAGTAACAAGCTATCTTGACAGTTTAATTAAGAAAGGCACAACACCTGGTCTACAGTATGCTGCAGTGAATGGTAACCAAGTACTTTTTACATATCAGAGGGGTTACAGCGACATTTCTAAAAATACGAAGGTTACAGAAAAAACTACCTTTAATGGATTTTCGATTACTAAGACTTTTACAGCTTTAGCTATACTTCAGCTTGCTGAGCAGAATAAGTTGAGTATAGATGATTCGATAACTAAGTATATAATTAAAAACCCCTACGGAGAAGATGTTACTATAAGACAATTATTAACCCATACTGCGGGGCTACCAAACCCTATTCCACTCAAGTGGATTCATTTAATAGAAGAAGATATGGGTTTAGCAACTCCTTATCCTGTAAATCTTGTTTCTTTTTTATCAATAGGTTAATTCATTCAGCTCAACCTCGTACTTATCCTTGGCTATTACAACTATTTATTTTTGTCTCATTATTTTCTCATCAATTGATATGCTTCGTCTGCCCATAATCCCTGTATAGCTTGAAGACACACTAACACGAAACTGTTATGTATCATCCTAACAAAATTTAGTGGAAGTAGAGAAAAATTAAAGAAGTGAGACGTTAATGATTGAGGGAAAGAATATAGTTATAAGGCAATTAGAATTAGGTGATGAAGATTATTTACATAAATTGTGGAACAATGGAGAAATGAATTATTTAGATTTTTAAACCTAAATAAAATAGAGCTTACTACAATGTTAGATAACAAAAAAGGACATAGTTTATATAAGAGTCTAGGATTTAGAGAAATAGGTATTATTAGACAAGGATGCTTTGATAGTAGAAGTGGTGACTTTCAACACGTAGTGTATATGGATTTACTGAAGGATGATTGGCTAAGTGTTAAGGAAAATATAGAGTTAGGATATGAATAAACTATCCATTCCCACTTTTATGGGGAGATAAGTGTTCTTTATAGCTTTGATAACATTAATTATATAGCATGATTAACTACTTCCATACAACATTGTGGAAGTTTTTTTATGACATTTATTACAGCTTGTCTGAATATATTTAAATAGGAAACATGGCAAATACTACATTTATAAGTATAAAATAGGTTTTTATGCTAATAATTACTAATAAAACTGGAGGTGATACAAATGGAAAACAATATAACCATGGTAAAACAAATAATAGTTGTTACCGACGGTGAGTCTAACTTAGGGGGAGATCCTGTTGCAGCTGCAAAAAGAGCCCATAGCAAAGACATAACTATAAGTACAATAGGTATACTAAATAGTAATTGTCAAAAAGAAAAGCCCTTTGAAGAGGTTGCCAATATAGCCAAAGCAGGAGGAGGGTACTATGAGTATACATATATAGAGGATTTGTCACAAACCCTTCATAGCCTAAGCTATAAAACAGTTTCCAACACTATTCAAGAGGCTGTAAACAAGCAGTTGAAGGAGTTAATAGGAAACGACATAAATCAGATGCCACCTGAGTCTAGAAGTAAAATATTGAATTACATTGATGAGTACTCCGACGATGTTGCAGTATGTTGCTGTGTATTATTGGATTGCAGCGGAAGCATGACGAATAAAATACACTCAGCCCGTAACAGTATTTTAGACCTAATGGATTCACTAAAGAATAGAAGAGGAAAGCTATTTTTAGCCATTTTAGCCTATCCTGGAGTAAGGGGCACTGACAGTAGTATTTTATTTGACTTTGAGGATAATACAGTAGATATAGAAAGAAGTCTTTATCAAATGAAACCTAATGGTGGAACCCCCACCGCCGCAGCCATAGATTTTACAGTGGACTACATGGCTTCCTTTATAGCAAAAATGAGAAACAATATGGGTGAGACCTTAGAATTGGAGGCTACAGTGTAACAGCTATAGATCACATGTAGTAAATGTAACTAACTAAAAGACTTATTTACCATGGCAGGGATATTATTTGTTCCTGCCTTTGTTAATTTAAAGAATGAGGTGATGCCAGTGGAGAATTGTTTATTGACACAGCAAACCACAATTACTGGGAAATGGAAAAACAAAAAATATAAGCCCTTAAAAAAGCTTGGAAGTGGTGGTACTGCAAAGGTATACCTTGTCAGAAGCATGGAGGACAACAAACAGTATGCAATGAAGGTTAGTCAAGACACTCTGTCGATAAATAGAGAGTATCAATTACTAAAAAAATTCCATTTTATAGACTTTGTTGTAAATGTTTTTGATATAGATGATTTTGTAATAGAAAACAATCTGAAGCATTTTTTACTTATTGAATACATTCCAGGAGTAAATTTAAAGGATTACCTTTTAAAATCACCAATCACAATCGATATTGCATTAGGTATAATTATGATTATACTTGAGGAGCTGGAGAATATTCATGGCTTAGGCTACGTTTTAGGTGATCTCAAATTAGAAAACATAATGCTTGATAATAACCATAAGAAAATAAGGTTAATTGATCTTGGAGGTGTTGTAGAGATTAATGGAGCAATAAAGGAGTACACACCAGCATACGATAGAGGGGCATGGCGTTGTGGTGAAAGAAAAGCAGAGGCCTCCTACGATGTATTTTCGGTACTTATGATGCTAACACGTTTAATTATTGGTGCTAAAATAGACCCCAACAAAGACAACATAAATAGTATTATATTGAAGATAAAAAATAAAGATATTAGTCATGAGCTTAAGGAGCTTTTAATTACCTCCTACAGGGAAAAAAACCTCAATCTTAAGTATATTAAAGAAAAAATAAAAGAGATATACAATATTGAGAAAAATCGTGTTAGGATAGAGAAGGAGAAGAAAAAAAACAAAGTCATTAACCTAGCCTTTTTAGCCAGTAGTGTTTTTTTGCTTAGCACATTTTTTCTTATAACCATCTTAATGCTAGTAAAATAAAAGCTTAACAGTTTAATTCATCTCATTGGCATTATTAATACTCTTGCTACTTAATGGGTAGATAAGTGCCTCCAAGCTCCAAAATAAGAGGAGTTAAGTTTTTTATTCGAAGGATAAATTTAATAAGTGGAGAAATAAAGTAAGTAAAAGAATGAGGGATAGCTTATGATAGATTTAGATAAAGTTAAAAATACTATAGAAAAGCACCAATTAATTGACTTAGGTGATAAAATAGTTGTAGCAGTTTCAGGTGGTCCTGACTCAGTATGTTTACTACATATACTACATAAATTAATAAATGAGTATAATATAAAGTTATATGTAGCCCATTTAAACCATAATTTTAGAGGAATTGAAGCACAACAGGATGCCCAATATGTTAATAAACTTTGTGATGAGCTTAATGTTATGTGCTTTATAAAAAGTATAAATGTCCCTAAATATGCTAAGGAACATGGCTTATCTCTAGAAGAGGCGGGTAGGGTACTAAGGTATCTTTTTTTTGAAGAAATATCAGAAAATGTTGGAGCCCAAAAAATAGCAGTGGCCCATAATTTAAACGACCAAGCAGAAACCCTTTTAATGCGTCTTATAAGAGGCACAGGAATTCAAGGTCTAACAGCAATACATCACAGACGTCACAATATTATTCGACCATTATTAGATATAACTAGAAGGGATATTGAAGACTACTGTAGATTCCACTTGCTTCAACCTAGATTAGATCACACTAATCTACAGCCAATATATCACAGAAATAAAATAAGACTTCAGCTAATACCAGCCCTTGAAGAATATAATCCAAATATTGTCGAAACACTTGCCAAAACAGCAGAAATATTGAAGGTTGATAGTGATTATCTTGACCTTCAGGCAGAAGATATTTACAAAATTTTAATAAAAAAAGAAAAAGCAAACCGTTTAACATTACCAATACAAGGTATCAATAAACTGCACCCTTCATTGCTTATAAGGCTAATGAGACTAGTAGCCGAAAATCTAGTTGGTAAAAGGGAGGTACTAGAGTATAAGCACATACAAATTTTACTACATTTAATTAGTAAAGATATAACTGGAAAAAGTATTCAGTTACCTATGGGAATTACAGTTTACACCAATTATGAAAAGCTTATCTTTACTACAGAAACAGAAGAAAAAGTAAGCTTCTCCTATCCACTAATAAGGGATAGCTACACAAATATATCAGAAATAAATGGCAGGATACGTTACTATATTATTAATAGAAAGGATGACTTTCAATTCCCTAAAGAAGCATTTAAAAAAGCCTTTGATTGGGATATAATTAAAGGAGGCTTACTTGTTAGAAACCGTAAAGAAGGTGATAGGTTTTGGCCTTTAGGGATGAAGGGCACAAAAAAGCTAAAGGACTATTTCATAGATTGTAAGATTGATCGACATAAGAGGGATAGAATTCCTCTTATATGTGATGATGAAGAAATTATCTGGGTTGTAGGCCATAGAATAAGCGATTTATATAAAATTACAAAGGATACAACTAGAATATTAATAATAGAATTTGAACAACTTAATAATGTGTAATTTTACATACTTATATTAAGTTGTTTTTAACTGGATAGTGTGGTAAAATATTAAAATGCAGTAAACCAATTTTTTAGCATTATGAGAGGAGGACTATTGTTGAGGAAATTTTTCCGAGGAGCAAGCTTCTATATATTAATTTTTATTGTTTTGTTAATTATTGTTCAACAGTTTTCAAAGCAACCAACACAAATAGTAGAAATAGAGTTTTCGCAACTATATAAAGAGATTGTTGATGGCAATGTAAAGCAACTCCACAATGTGGAGCGTAATTTAGAAGGAGTTATGATTCAAAACAATGATGAAGTACCCTTTAAATCTTATATTCCCGTTGTCTATAGCGTAGAAAGATTTACAGAGGTTTTAAATATTGCAATGGAAGAGAATGGGCTACAGGTATCGGGTGATCAACCACCAGGTACTCCATGGTTTATTGATTTATTACCATCAATTTTTCTTGTTTTAATTTTTGTTGTATTTTGGTTTGTATTTATGCAGCAATCTCAAGGTGGGGGCAACCGTGTCATGTCCTTTGGAAAGAGCAGAGCAAAGCTGCATAAAGAGGATGAGAAAAAACGAGTCACCTTTGACGAGGTAGCAGGCTTAGATGAGGAAAAGGAAGAGCTACAAGAGCTTGTGGATTTCCTAAGAAACCCAAGAAAATATATTGAGCTAGGAGCTAGAATTCCCAAAGGAATTCTTATGGTGGGACCACCAGGAACAGGTAAAACCTATTTAACTAAGGCAGTTGCTGGTGAAGCAGGTGTACCGTTTTTTAGTATAAGTGGTTCAGACTTTGTAGAAATGTTTGTGGGTGTTGGTGCTTCAAGAGTACGTGACTTATTTGAACAGGCAAAAAAGAACTCACCCTGTATAATATTTATAGATGAGATAGATGCAGTTGGTAGAAAAAGAGGTGCAGGTTTAGGTGGAGGACATGATGAAAGGGAGCAAACTTTAAATCAGCTACTGGTTGAGATGGACGGATTTGGAATTAATGAAGGAATTATTATAGTAGCAGCCACCAATAGACCAGATATTCTAGACCCTGCGCTACTAAGGCCAGGTAGATTTGACCGTCAGGTTTCCGTTGGAGTGCCTGATATAAAAGGTCGTGAAGCAATACTAAAGGTTCATGCTAAGGGTAAACCACTGTCAGAGGATGTTGACCTAAAGGTTCTGGCTAGAAGAACACCAGGATTTACCCCCGCAGACATAGAAAACCTTATGAATGAAGCAGCGTTACTAACAGCTAGAAAGAATGAAAAGAAAATTCAAATGGCAACCATAGAAGAAGCTATTACAAAGGTTATAGCAGGTGTTGAAAAGAAAAGTCGAGTAATTAGTGAAAAGGAAAGAAAGCTTACTGCCTTTCATGAAGCAGGTCACGCAGTAGTTGCAACATTACTTCCTAATATTGACCCTGTACATCAGGTTACAATTATACCAAGAGGAAGAGCTGGTGGGTTTACAATGATACTCCCAAAGGAGGATAAGTATTATAATACTAAGTCAGAAATGGAAGCACATATTGTACACCTTCTTGGAGGTAGAGTAGCAGAAAAGCTAGTGCTGGACGATATAAGTACAGGAGCCTCTAACGATATACAAAGAGTTACACAAGTCGCTAGGGCAATGGTTACCCAGTATGGCATGAGTGACGTTCTTGGACCAATGAACTTAGGTGGAGAAGAAGAAGTGTTTTTAGGTAAGGATATAACCTCAAGAAGAAATTATTCAGAAGAAGTAGCTGCAGAAATAGATAGAGAAGTTAAAAAAATAATTGACAAGGCATATGAAGTAACCGAGAGACTACTAAGTGAAAACATGGGTAAGCTCCACATAGTTGCTAAAGGTCTACTTAAAATGGAGACCCTTGATGCAGATCAATTTGAAAAAGTATTTAATGAAGAGCTTATTATAGAAGATGAAGATACAATAGAAGTAATAGATGAAAAGTATAAGATGCTTGTTAATAAAAACAAGGAAAATAACAGTCAAAAGCAAGAGGAGAATAAGACTGAAGATACTAGTTCAACTGATGTAGACTCCAACGATATGGATAATAAAAAAGAAGAGCCTCCTAAGGAGGAATAAGCTGTTAAGCACCTTGAATTATCAAGGTGCTTAATTATTAAATGAAGTTAAGCTCCAACGATTTATATATTATAGTACATAATAAAAAGGCGGTATAAACTTGAAAAAAGTATACTATGAAGAAATTGTTAAAAGAGTAAAAGATAAGTCCATTGAAATGAACATAAATATGGATAAGGAGTTAAAAACACTTTTGGAAAGATCCATTAAGGAAGAGGATTCAAGTTTGGCAAAAGAAATAATGAAGGATATTCTACTAAATCAAGAAATAGCCCAAAAAGAAGGTATACCACTATGTCAAGATACAGGAATAGTTGTTGCATTTGTCAATATAGGACAAGATCTAACTGTATATGGTGGTAATGTTACCGATGCTATAAACGAAGGTGTCAGCAGGGGATACAAAGAGGGCTACCTAAGAAAGTCTATTGTTGAATGTCCACTAAGAAGGAAAAATACTAAGGATAATACACCTGCCATCATATACTACGATATTGTGGAGGGAGAACAGCTATCAATAACATTAGCAGCGAAGGGCTTTGGTAGCGAAAATATGAGTGCTGTAAAAATGTTAAAGCCTTCAGAGGGTATAGAAGGAGTAAAAAAATTTATACTTGAAACCATAAAAAATGCAGGGGGAAATTGTTGTCCACCAATTGTAGTAGGGGTGGGTATAGGTGGTACCTTTGATAAGGCTGCCCAAATATCAAAAAAAGCTTTGGTTAGAGATTTAAGTGATAAGAATAAAGATCCATATTTAAGGGAACTAGAGGAGGAGCTAATCCAAGAAATAAATAGGCTAGGTATTGGACCACAAGGCTTTGGAGGCAAAACAACAGCTTTGGCAGTTAAAATAGAAACCCATCCTACACACATTGCTGGATTACCTGTTGCCGTTAATATAAATTGTCATGCATCTAGACATGTGAAAATAATACTCTAGATTATGGGAGGGGTTACATTGAATACTATAAGGATTACCACACCATTAAATGAGAAAAAAATAAGTAATCTTAAGGCGGGAGACAGGGTTTTAATTAGTGGCGATGTATATACCGCAAGGGATGCTGCCCATATAAAGCTAAGGGAAATGCTGAAGGACAATGTCAACTTGCCCTTTAATATAGAAGGAGCAATACTTTACTATGTAGGACCTACACCAACACCACCAGGAAAAATAATTGGATCTGCTGGCCCCACTACAAGTACAAGAATGGACGACTTAACTCCCTTACTGATGAATTTAGGCCTATTAGGTATGATTGGTAAAGGAGACAGAAGTGATAAGGTGGTAGACTTAATTAAGAAAAAGGGGGCTGTTTATTTTGCTGCTATTGGTGGTGCAGGTGCTTTAATAAGCAAGTCAATTATTGAGTCTCAGATAATTGTTTTCCCAGAGCTAGGAACTGAGGCTATTAGATGGTTAAAGGTAAAAGATTTTCCAGTAATAGTAGCAATAGATAGTCAGGGAGTAAATCTATATAAAACAGGGCCTGCCAATTATAACACAAAAAAATCACATAAACCTTCATATTAAACTTGATATTTTCACTATATAATTATTCATTATCCCTTAAAGGAGGTATTGTATGCCACTCATTCTAATTGTAGAAGATGAAAAGCGAATACAAGATATTGTATCGGATTATTTGAAAAAAGATGGGTACAACATTATTCTAGCTGATGATGGGATGGAAGCATTGACAGTACTAAAAAACAAACCTGTTGACTTAATGATATTGGATATTATGATGCCGAACTTGGACGGATATTCTGTTTGTAAACAGGCTCGGGAAATTAGCAACCTCCCAATTATTATGCTGACCGCTAAACAAGAAGAAGTTGACAAATTAAGAGGATATGAGTTGGGTGCAGACGACTATGTTACAAAACCCTTTAGCCCAAATGTGTTGATGGCAAAGGTACGAGTATTACTCAAGAGGACTGGACATCCTGAAAGTATTGTGTCAACTTTACAAGCTGGAAAAATTGTTCTCAATCCCATGTCGAGGGAAATATTTGTGAATGAAATTTCAGTTGATTTAACCCATACAGAATATGAAATACTACTTTTATTTATGAGAAATCCCAAGCAGGTATTTTCAAGAGATCAGTTGCTAAATCGTATTTGGGGATATGACTTTGAGGGCACAAGCAGAACTGTAGATGTTCATGTTAAAAACCTGCGGCGGAAATTAGGGAGCGAAGGTTGCCATATTGTTACTCTAATTCGTTCTGGATATAAGTTTGAGGTGAGTGAGTTTGAATAAAAAATCAAGGTCTTCAAGCTGGTTTTATATCTATCCAATCAATAAAAAAATTTTCCTCTTATCTAAAATCATTATTGGAGCTTGTATTTTAGCATATATCATAGCATCTGCTTTTTCTGGTTGGATAAGCGAATTTATTTTTGTGTTTCTATTGATTATTTTGATTTTGGCATGGGATATGGTGTTAGCCCGTATGGTATCGAGTCCCATCCATGAAATCAGTAAAGCAGCACAGCGCATGGCTGATCTTGACTTTTCTCAGCCCTGCAAGTTGAATACAAAAGATGAGCTGCAAACCCTGGGGGATAATTTGAACACAACAGCGACAAATCTACAATATGCATTAGCACAGCGAAAAGAACTTACTGATACCCTATCTCATGAGCTTAAAACCCCTATTGGTGTTATTAGAGCCTATGCGGAGGGACTGAAAGACGCTGTGCCGGATAAACAAATAGTTTACAGCCAGGTAATTGTTGAGGAAACAGAAAAAATGGCGGGGATGATAAATGCCCTGCTGGATTTATCCTCACTTGAAGTTGGGACCACTATGATGAAAATTGAAAAGTTTGATTTTGTGGAATTAGTGGAAACAGTGGCGGGTCGGGAATATGTGGATTCTCCCTCAGGCCCATTCCATTTGAGCTACTCACTTCCTGATGAGCCAGTATTTGTGGAGGCTGACCAAACTCGGTTACAGCAGGTTTTACATAACTTTATGGGTAATGCGAAAAAATTTGTATCTAAAAATGGTAACATCCATATTAAGGTGAGTATTTTAGAAGGCCTTATGCAATTTTCAATCTATAATGACGGGCCTTATTTGACAGATGATGTCTGGATAAAGTTCCATAGAGATAAAAGTGAAATCAATAGAAATGGCTCAGGGCTTGGTCTTGCTATATCAGCTCAAATACTCTCCATGCACAAAGCCGAATATGGCATGCTTAACAAAGAGAATGGAGCCGAGTTCTATTTTAAGCTTCCTATTACTCAATAAATTCATTTATTATTAAAATCGTGCTGCGTGGCACGATTTTTTCTTTACTTCATTTTCAATCTATCTTTACAAAATCTTTACACCAATATCGTAGTTTTAGGATGTAAAACAAATTGTTAAATTAATATGGAGGTGTACTCTTATGTTTTTAGGACTTTCGTGGTTTTGGTGGATGATTTTAATAGTTTTTCTCGCAATATCTCTTCCCTTTAAATTGAAGTTTATGAAGTGGTGGAGTCAGCGACAAAAAGAAAGACAAAGCACCCAGAGGGGCAAATGGGGTGACGAAGAATGATCGAAGTAAAAGACCTTACATTTTCTTATGGTAAAAGCAAGCAAACATTACATGGCATTGATTTTACGGTGGAAAAAGGAGAAATCTTTGGTTTTTTGGGACCAAATGGTTCGGGTAAATCTACAACACAAAAAATACTTACAGGAATTTTGAAAGGACACGGTGGTGATGTGGGGCTATTCGGAAAGGATATTACCAAATCCTATAATCAGGAGTTTTATCAAAATATAGGTGTTCTCTTCGAATATCCTTACCTATATGCAAATTTGAGTGGGTTGGATAATCTCAACTATTTTATATCCTTCTACCCAAAGGAGCAGCGACAGGATATTGAGGTAATATTAGAACGGTTAGAATTTAAAAAAGATTATATCAAAAAGCCAGTATCCTCTTATTCCAAAGGTATGCGTCAACGGGTGAGCATGGCACGGGCACTTATGACTAGTCCTAAGCTGCTGTTTTTAGATGAACCAACCAGTGGACTTGACCCTGCTGGGGCGGTGTTATTCCGTAACATTATAGAAGAAGAACGGAAAAAAGGCACTACAGTTTTTCTCACAACCCACAATATGCTGGATGCAGACCTGCTTTGTGACCGGGTGGCATTTATCGTAAACGGTAGTATTGCTGTAGTTGATACACCTAAAAATCTAAAAGAAGAAAACAGCAACCAGAAGATTGTGATTGATTATATGCTGAAGGACAAGCGGGAGAAAAAGATTATTAAAGCTTGTGAATTGACACAAGGGATCCTTTTCCCTCACGATGAAATTGTAAGCATCCATTCCCAAGAACCATCTTTGGAGGATGTGTTTATTCAGTATACAGGGAGGGGGTTGTCATAAATGGAATATAGCTTTATTTCCCTGCTAAAAAAAGACTTCAAGATGATGTTGTCCAGCAAATTTTTGCTACTTATTGTAGCGTCACTTATCCTTTATTCCCTATACATCAATTTGGTTTATATCAAGATAGATCAGGATATTTATCCTGTTTACCTATTAGACCCAGAAGAAAGCATTCAAAATGCGTCCAGTCAAATCATCCGTGTAGACAATATTAAGGAATTACAGTCCCGGACATCCGACGGCTACGCTGTTGGTATTGACGCAACAGGATTAGAGCCAGAAATAATTATGGTATCATCGGGACTGGATAGCATGGACAACATACGCACCGCCTATGCCTACTCCCTTCTATCGCCAGGACAAAGTACACCTGCAGAAGTGATTGGTCAAAACAGTAAAGAAATGAAAAATCGACGTGAAATCACAAGTGAGTTTCTATTTTTCGAGTTGGCGGCTGTCGGTTTCTTGGGTCTGGCTTCTGCTCTGTTCAAAGAAAAGCATATGGGAGTGATAAGGGTGCATGGAGTAATGCCAGTAAGCAAGAGTCTGTTTATTTTTTCAAAACTCGTTCTGTTCCTATTGACTGACCTTGCTTTTGCTTTTTTGCTAACAATTATCAATCTTGGACTGGAGAAGGGGATTTCGGTACTCCCTGCTGTTTTAGTGCAGACCATTCTACTCTCCCTTATTATGGCATTGCTTGGATTTCTTTGTGCTGTACGCTTACCAGATTTCAAACAGTTTTCCTTATTATATCTTGTCCTTGCTATCTTCATTACAACCCCTGTTTTTCTTGTGGGACAGACGAGCATTACATGGAACTGGGTCAACTATAATCCCATGTATCACCTATTCATGGCAATAAAAAACGCATACTTTGGAATGCCTACTGATGAACCAATCTATTATATTGTTTGTGTTGTATCCATTGTGTCACTGTTCATGTTGGCGTACAAGGCATTAACACATGAAATGGCAAAGGAGGGATAGAATGAGAGGGATCTACTATCAATTTAAAAACATCCGTCGTGACAAAATGTGTATCTTGTCATTTTTGCTACCCATTATTGCTGGCATTGCTATAAACCTACTATCTGGTGTTAGTCTTTCGACCCTTGGAGAAACGGCCTTTGGTATAGTTCAAAATGATTTAACCGAAGAAATGGTCAACTGGCTGGAGCAGAAGGGCAGCGTCATGATATATGAAGATGCGAAGGGATTGCAAAGAGCAGTGATTGACCCAGCAACACAAATGATTGGGGCGGTTCGGGATGGTGATACTATAAGGACTATCTTGTCTGGGGATGAATTGCAACTATACAAAACCATAGGTGATAATATTCCTCTACTCTTTGAAGAACGGCAGGCAATCAATGCAGTCGCAATTCAGGTGAGCCCCGCACCAAGCGATAGCCTGTGGATTAAATCATTACTTATAGTCATAACCATGGTGACTGCTATGTTTATGGGATGTACTTTTAATGCCATGAATATCATTGGAGAAAAAGAGGATGGCATTTTGTTTATAAATGAAATCTTACCAATGACGCAGAAAGACTATGTGTTTCAAAAAATATTTTTAGGGCTTGTCGGCGGTGTTTTATCTACCATTGCTACCGCACTTGTATGTATTAAAATTGAGTTTGAACAACTCATTCCTTTATTGTTGTTAATTATATTATCAGCTTTTATATCTGCGCTGATTGGGATGTATATCGGACTGTTTTCAAGCGGACTAATGGTAGGTATTGTCTATATTAAACTGATAATGATATTTTTTATTGCTCCTCCAATTTTTTTCTATCTGATGATTCCTGCGGGCAGTATCGGTAGAACGTTATCTTACTTACTTCCATCCAGTGCTACCTTTTATGGCTTGATGGACTTGGTGAATGGATCCAGACAGAGTATAAGCGTATATCTTGCTATTTTGTTGATACATTGTGTTGCTTTGCTGCTTATTTACTTTATAACGGGCTATCGTAAGAAAAAGGTTTATGGAGTATAACAAAAATAATTTTGCTTCAATAATAGATAAAAAAAGGTTAGATATGTCATTCATTAGAAGGACATATCTTTATTTTTTAATAGGAAAGTTCGTCAGAATTCCTATTAAAAACGGGGTTGTTAAGGGGGCGTTCCCCCTTATGTTTATAAGGAGAGTACAGCGAAGCGTCCTAGAGAACCCGTGGGTTCTCTGGAAAACAAAAGCATTTCTTCATTATTTTAAACGCATGAAATACTTTTGTTCTTTGCATTATCCATTATTAATAGTTAAATTTTGTAATTGTTTATTTAGCTATTAGAATGATACAATTTTTAATGGGGAAAATAAACAAAAAATATATGTAATATTTAACAATAGACAAAAATACCAACCTTTTTATTAATAATAGTTGCAGGAATAAAGAAAAAACTGTAGAATAACCATAGTGGTATGCAACATTAATTTCAATCATTGCAAGTTGTGAATCGAAACTTGCATATACCCGCAATGTGAAATGTTCCTTGATAATCTCTTGTATTTATAGAATTAAATAAACTAAACCACTTGCAGTCAATTAGTAACAATTTATAAACTGAAGGATTCACTTTGTATACTTCAAAACAAAATTATATTTTATGAAGGAGGAAGTATCATGTTGGAAAAAGATAAGCTTGATCAGCTAAGAAAAAGCAAATGTAGCTGGAGTGAAAAAAAAGTACAAAAAACCCTTAATAGATTTCCAGAAAGAAAGCAGCAGTTTGTTACAGGCTCTAATGAAAAAATAGAACGACTGTATACACCAACAGAGGTAGAAGGTCAAGATTATGAAAATGATTTAGGGTTTCCAGGGCAGTTCCCCTATACTAGAGGAGTTCAGCCTACAATGTATCGCGGTAGATTCTGGACGATGCGACAATACGCTGGTTTTGCAACGGCAGAGGAATCTAACAAAAGATATAAGTATCTACTAGAGCAAGGACAGACTGGTTTATCAGTAGCCTTTGATTTACCAACTCAAATTGGATATGACTCAGATCATTCATTGTCAGAAGGGGAAGTTGGAAAAGTAGGGGTAGCTATTGATTCACTTAAGGATATGGAAATACTGTTTGAGGGTATACCTTTAGATAAGGTTAGTACCTCAATGACAATTAACGCACCAGCTTCAGTACTATTAGCTATGTATATAGCAGTTGCAGAAAAGCAAGGAGTATCATCAGATCAGCTAAGAGGTACAATTCAAAATGATATACTAAAAGAATATATAGCAAGGGGTACATACATCTTTCCCACAGCTCCATCTATGCGATTAATAACTGATATATTTGAGTTCTGTTCAAAGGATGTGCCAAACTGGAACACAATTAGCATCTCGGGCTACCACATTAGAGAGGCTGGTTCGTCAGCTATACAAGAGGTGGCATTTACTTTAGCCAATGGTATTGCATATGTAGAGGCTGCAATTAAAGCAGGACTAGATGTAGACACCTTCGCTCCAAGACTTTCCTTCTTCTTTAATGCTCATAACGATTTGCTTGAAGAAGTTGCAAAGTTCAGGGCAGCCCGAAGACTTTGGGCAAGAATAATGAAGGAAAGATTTAATGCAGAAAATCCTAAGTCTATGCAGCTAAAGTTCCATACACAAACGGGAGGCTCGACCTTAACTGCTCAACAGCCTGACAATAATATTGTAAGGGTAGCTATTCAAACATTAGCAGCAGTTCTTGGTGGCACACAATCCCTACATACAAATTCTAAGGATGAAGCTCTGGCTCTACCAACAGAGGACTCTGTAAGGGTAGCATTAAGAACCCAACAAATTGTTGCCTATGAAAGTGGAGTGGCAGAAACAATAGATCCATTAGGGGGCTCCTACTATGTTGAAAGCTTAACCGATGCAATAGAAGCGGGGGCAATAGAATATATTAAAAAAATAGACCATTTAGGTGGAGCAGCCCAAGCAATAGAAAAAGGTTATATTCAAAAAGAAATAATGGACAGCTCCTACGAATATCAAAAGCAAGTAGAAAGTAACGAACGAATTGTTGTTGGCATGAATAAGTTTCAAATAAAGGAGGAGGCACCAAAGGGGTTATTAAGAGTAGACCCTACAGTTGGTGAGCTTCAAAAACAAAAAATTAACGAAATAAAAGCTGAGAGAAATAATAAGGCAGTAGAAGAAAAACTAAGTAAACTAAAGGAAGCTGCATATAGTGATGCTAACCTAATGCCCTATATAATAGACGCTGTTAAGGAGTATGCAACCCTTGGAGAAGTATGTGGTGTCTTAAGGGAAGTATTTGGCGAATATCAGCAAAGTGTTATTTTATAATAATATGATATGAATAGTGAGGGAGGATTATTTATGACCAGACCAATTCGTGTATTAGTTGCTAAGCCAGGTCTAGATGGACACGATCGTGGCGCTAAGGTAATTGCAAGAGCCTTAAGGGATGCAGGTATGGAGGTTATTTATACAGGACTTAGACAAACACCAGAACAAATAGTACAATCTGCAATTCAAGAGGACGTAGATGTTGTTGCTCTTAGCATTTTATCAGGTGCACACAATCACCTACTTCCAAAAGTGGTTGAGTTATTAAAAAATGAAAAGGTTTACGAAGAAATGCTGGTAATCGGTGGAGGAGTTATACCCGACGAGGATATACCAGGCTTAAAGGAAAGTGGATTAGCAGGTATATTCACACCTGGTACACCAACCCAAGCCACAATTGATTTCATAAAAGAAAACCTTAAGAGAGAACTTTAAAAAATAGTATTTTTACTTTTTTCTATCATAACTTTGACAGGTGGTGAGGAAATGAACCTTGCTGAAGGGTTAATGAATAAAGATAAAAGGGCAGCAGCTAGATTAATTACTTTGATAGAGAGTAATGACACAGAAGCAATCAATACACTCTCAAGACTTTATAAGCATACGGGAGGGGCCCATGTAATTGGTATAACCGGTCCCCCAGGAGCAGGGAAAAGCACCCTTACAGATAAACTGGCAAAGGAGCTAAGACAAATAGGAAAAACAGTAGGAATTATAGCAGTTGACCCAACTAGTCCCTTTACGGGGGGGTCTATTTTAGGAGATAGAGTTAGAATGGCAGACCTATATACTGATGCCGGTGTGTTCATCCGCAGTATGGGTACCCGCGGCCACCTAGGAGGACTTTCAAAGGCAACCCTTGGAGCAGTAAAGATACTAGACATATATGGTTTCGATTATATCTTTATAGAAACAGTTGGAGTAGGGCAATCGGAGGTTGATATTGTAAAAGCTGCTGATACTGTTATTATGATAATGGTACCTGGACTAGGGGACGATATTCAGGCCATAAAAGCAGGAATTATGGAAATAGGTGACTTGTTTGCAATAAATAAATCCGATAGAGAGGGAGCCGATAGAACAAAGGTTGAAATAGAAATGATGCTTGATTATAATCACAGTGACTGGAGACCTCCAGTGCTACAAATTGTTGCAACTGAAAATAAGGGAGTAAAAGAGTTGCTGGAAAAAATACAGTTTCATAGGGAGTATCTTCAAAGCTCCAACAGGCTAATTGAAAGAAGAAGGAAAAATAGCGAAATAGAAATAATTGATTTAGTACAGGATAGTTTAATGAAACGGGTGCTTCAAAAGGATAATAGAACTGAGATAGAAAAAATGGCAAAAGAAGTGGCACTTCGTAAGCTAGATCCCTATACTGTCAGTGAAGATTTGATTAATAAAATAATTAATTATTAATAAGAAGGGCAGGGTTATTAATGAAGGTAAACAAGCTAGATCATGTAGGAATTGCTGTTAAAAACTTAGATGAGGCTTTAAAGTTTTATCAAGATGTCTTAGGCTTAGAATGTGTAGACACAGAGATTGTTGAAGAGCAAAAAGTTAGAGTTGCCTTTTTACCTGTTGGAGACACAGAGGTTGAGCTTTTAGAATCAACAGATCCAGAAGGACCAATAGCAAAGTTTATTGATAAGAAGGGTGAAGGTATTCAGCATTTAGCCTTTAGAGTAGACAATGTTGAAGCAGCAATTGAAGAAATGAAGGAAAAGGGTATGAGGATGATTGATGAAAAGCCAAGATATGGTGCTGGTGGAGCTAAAATTGCTTTTTGTCATCCTAAAAGTACAAATGGTATTTTGGTAGAGTTAAGTGAAAGAGAAGACTAATTCATTTTTACTATACTTGAAATAATATTTAATAGCAATTCACAATAGGAGGGTTAAGATGACCATGAACAAGTTGGAAGAGCTACGTCAACGGAAGAGCAAAATTCAGTTGGGTGGCGGAGAAAAAAGAATTGCCAGTCAACATCAAAAAGGTAAATTGACAGCAAGGGAGAGAATTAATCTTCTCTTTGACGAAGGAACCTTTGTTGAGTTAGATGGATTTATTAAACACCGTTGTGTTAATTTTGGTATGGAAAAAGTAGAGGCACCTGGCGAAGGGGTTGTAACAGGCTATGGACAAGTTGATGGAAGACTTGTATATGCCTATGCCCAAGACTTCACTGTTGTAGGTGGCTCTTTAGGAGAAATGCATGCTAAAAAAATATGTAAGGTTCAGGATATGGCTTTAAAGATGGGGGCACCAATAATAGGACTAAATGACTCTGGTGGAGCAAGAATACAAGAAGGTGTTGATGCATTATCGGGATATGGTCATATTTTCTATCGTAACACCATTTCCTCAGGGGTAATACCACAAATTACAGCTATTATGGGACCATGTGCTGGTGGTGCAGTATACTCTCCTGCCCTAACAGATTTTATCTTTATGGTGGATAAAACCAGTCAGATGTTCATAACTGGGCCACAGGTTATAAAAACAGTTACAGGTGAAGAAGTAAGTGCAGAGGAGCTAGGTGGTGCTATGACCCATAATAAAACCAGTGGTGTTGCTCATTTTGTTGCTGCAAATGATGAAGCCTGTATAGCAGAAATAAGAAGGTTGATTGGCTTTTTACCCTCAAACAATATGGAAACATCCCCAATATACGAGACTAATGATGACATTAGTAAAATAATTCATGAGCTAGATGAAATTGTACCAGAAAACTCAAATAAGCCATATGACATGAAAAGTGTAATTCAGCTTATTGCAGATAATGGCGATTTTATGGAAACACAGCAGTATTTTGCACAAAATATGATTACGGGCTTCATTAGAATTAATGGTCAAACAGTAGGGGTTATTGCTAACCAACCAAAGGTATTGGCTGGTTGTTTAGATATTAATGCCTCAGATAAAGCAGGTAGATTCATAAGAACCTGTGATGCCTTTAATATACCAGTTTTAAATATTGTAGATGTACCTGGATTCCTACCGGGAACTACCCAAGAATATGGTGGCATAATTCGTCACGGAGCTAAGATGCTATATGCATATAGCGAAGCTACGGTACCCAAAATTACTTTAATTGTAAGGAAGGCCTACGGGGGAGCATATATAGGAATGTGTAACAAGGAATTAGGAGCAGATATGGTTCTTGCATGGCCAAGTGCTGAAATTGCAGTTATGGGGCCAGAGGGTGCTGCCAACATAATCTTTAAGAATGATATAAAAAACTCAGAAGACCCTCAAGCAACAAGGGCAGAAAAAATTGCTGATTACAAGGCAGAGTTTGCTACGCCATATAAAGCTGCAGAAAGAGGTTATGTTGATGATGTTATAGAACCCTCTGCAACAAGACCAAGACTTGCCGATGCTTTAAATATGCTGGCAAGCAAACAGGAAACAAGACCTCCTAAAAAGCATGGTAATGTACCACTATAGGCTAGGAAATTATGAAGAGGTGATAAATAAATGAGTGTTCTGGATAAACTGAAAAATGGTGCAGAGATGACACTGGGAGAAAATTTAATGGCCAGTTTACAAGTGACGATTATGGGGGTGTGTATTGTATTTATTGCCCTTATAATGCTATATTTCATTATAAGAATAATGGAAAAGCTATTAAATAAGCCAGTCAAAACTCAAGAAAAGCTTCCAAAAGCTGAAGAACAACCAAAGGTAGAAGTAGACTTTATTGAAGAAACAGCGGATGATACTGAATTGGTGGCAGTAATAACAGCTGCAGTAGCTGCTAGTCTTAATACCTCTACCCATAATATAATAGTTAAGAACATAGTTAGAACAAACGACCCGACTCCTGCTTGGGGAAGGCTCGGTAGAATACAACAGTTAAATAATATGTAAGCATAAAAGCATTAGTTTTAATAAACATCTAATAGCGATAAGGAGGATATAATTCATGAAGAAATTTAATATAACCGTAAATGGTGTTAGTTATGAGGTGGAGGTTGAAGAAGTAAAGGATGGTACTGCTGCAGTTCAAAGGTCAGCAGTAGCAACAGCCCCTCCTGTAGCAGCTAAGCCTGTGGCAAAACCAGCTCCTAAGCCAACTTCAAAACCAGCAGCACCAGCTACAGCTTCTGCAGGAGCCGTAAATGTTGACGCACCAATGCCGGGTAACATATGGAAGGTGTTGGTTTCAGAGGGAGAAGAGGTTAAGAAAGATCAAGTATTGCTTATTTTAGAAGCAATGAAAATGGAGAATGAAATAGTGGCTCCAGCCGATGGGGTTATAACAACAATACATGTTAAAGAAGGTGCATCGGTAAATGGTGGAGATATTTTGGTATCTATAAAATAAACACCATATTAAAACAATTGAAAGGAGATGCACAGGATGTTTGAAGTGTTGATTGAATTTTGGAATAGTACAGGTTACGCTAATTTGACTTGGCAACATATAGTTATGATTTCTATTTCCTGTATATTACTTTATCTGGCAATTGCAAAAAAGTTTGAACCTCTTTTATTGGTTCCCATTGCCTTTGGTATGCTTTTAACAAACCTACCTATTTCAGGACTAATGGATATTGGAGATACAGTAATAAAGGCATTAAACCCAGAAACAGCTGGTGCAACGGCAGAAATGCTAAGTAACCCAACTGCTAAAATGCTGGTGGAGGGTATACCTATGCAGGTACATACTGAAACCCCAGGAGGATTACTAAGCTATTTTTATATGGGCAATAAGTTAGGAATTTTTCCACCTCTAATTTTCTTAGGTGTTGGTGCAATGACAGATTTTGGACCACTTATTGCTAACCCCAAGAGTTTGTTTTTAGGTGCTGCAGCTCAGTTTGGTATATTCTTTACCTTTACTGGTGCTATACTTATGGGATTTACACCACAGGAGGCCTCATCAATAGGAATTATTGGGGGTGCCGATGGGCCAACAGCGATACTCCTTACCTCAATATTAGCACCAGAACTACTGGGTCCTATTGCTGTTGCAGCCTATTCCTATATGGCACTGGTGCCAGTTATCCAGCCACCTATTATGAATGCATTAACCACAAAAGAAGAGCGTATGATTAAAATGAAGCAATTAAGACCAGTATCAAAGGCTGAAAAAGTTATTTTTCCAATTCTTGTTACTGCGGTGGTATCATTATTATTACCACCAGCCTCTGCTTTAATTGGGTTATTAATGTTTGGTAATTTGCTTAAAGAAAGCCTTGTGACAGATCGTTTATCAAAAACAGCTCAAAATGAACTAATAAATATTGTAACCATTCTTCTTGGTATAAGTGTTGGAGCCACTGCAAAAGCAGAACATTTTTTAAAGCTAGATACAATTCAAATAATTGTTCTCGGAGTTGTTGCCTTTGCAGTTGGAACTGCTTCAGGAGTTGTTATTGCAAAGCTAATGAATAAGATTTTAGGGGGTAATGCAATTAATCCCCTTATAGGTTCAGCAGGGGTATCTGCTGTACCAATGGCAGCCAGAGTATCCCAGACTGTTGGACAAAAAGAGAATCCTAGTAACTTCCTGTTAATGCACGCAATGGGACCTAACGTTGCAGGCGTAATAGGCTCTGCGGTTGCAGCAGGAGTATTATTAACACTATTTAATTAACAACTAAAATAAAGACAAAATAAGCCCCAGATGGTAGACTAAACTCTACTCCTTGGGGCTTTTGTTTTGGAATAATTAAAAACCTAGACTATAGAAAATTAATTATCCCTCTAAAACATAGTCATACAATAAAAGATAGGATAAAATATAGCTATGTTAAGTAATAGTTCCTAAATAAGGAGATGATGACTTTTGAAGAATAAAATATTACAGGAACTGATGGACCAGCAGGGACAATACATAAGTGGTGAAGCCTTAGCCGAAAAATGTAAAGTCTCCCGTACTGCCATTTGGAAGCATATAAATAATTTAAGAAAATTAGGGTATATTATAGAAACTGCAAATAAAAAGGGCTATAGGCTATTGGAAAATAACAGTTTACTTTTGCCAGCAGAAATACAAAAGCATTTAACAACAAAAGAAATAGGGAAGAACATAATTCACTTTAACAGCATTGACTCAACTAATAGCTATGCTAAAGGTATTGCCGATAAGACACCCTCAGGTACATTAATTATTAGCGAAGAACAGCTATCCGGTAGAGGAAGGCTGGGGAGAGAGTGGGAATCTCCAAAGGGTGATGGCATATGGATGACATTAATATTAAAACCCAAATTTCCACCCTCAGAAGGAGGCAAGCTTACTCAGATAGCAGCAGCTTCTGTATGGCAAGGAATTAATAAGGTATTAGGCCTAAAATCATTAATTAAATGGCCCAATGATATTGTTATTAATGGAAAGAAGGTTTGCGGTATATTAACGGAAATGTCAGCAGAGTTAAACCAGCTTCATTATTTAATTGTAGGAATTGGAATAAATGTAAACAATGAGGCATTTCATAATACAATAGCAGATAAAGCAACATCCTTATTCTTAGAAAAGGGAGAAAAAATAAACAGAAGAGCACTTCTTTGTGAAATACTTAATGCTTTTGAACTATTATATGATAGCTTTGTTAAAGAAGGTACACTAAAGGAATCCTTAAATATCTGTAGAAATAATTCTGCTATATTAGGTAAGGAGGTTATAATACAACAGGGTGCCAATCAAGCAAAGGCAAAAGCTGTAGACATTACAGAAGAGGGACTATTAGAAGTATTAACAGAAGAGGGGAAAAAAACAGAAATATTAACAGGTGAGGTTTCTATAAGGGGAGAGAAGGGATATATATGATGAGGGAGGTATTATAAATTAAAAGTTAAAAATTAAAAATGAAAAGTTAAAAATGTAAACAAGAAAATAATAATTGAAAATTGAAAATGGAGAATGGAAAATTACAAATTAAAAAATACAAATTAAGAGTTAAGAATTAAGAGTTAAGAGTTAAGAATTAAGAGTTAAGAGTTAAGAGTTAAGAGTTAAGAATTAAGAGTTAAGAATTAAGAATTAAAAGTTAAAAAATACATATCAAAATAAAGAGTTAAAATT
>NZ_WBZC01000005.1 GCF_009017275.1 Alkaliphilus pronyensis
TTAAGCATTTTGCAAACAACTACAAGTTAAATAATTAGGGGGATAATAGTGAATATAAGAAATTTACCTATTTTATCAAAGATGGCAGTAGATACGAATGTAATAAAAAGTTTATATGAAGTTCATAACTTATTTAAAGAAGATGAAAATTTTAATGTAAAAAAATACATTAAAATGATATCTAGTTTTCTAGAAGGAGAAAAGGTAATAAAGTTTGAGGATAAATATATAATTAGTACATTTATACCTCCATTTCCTTCAAAAGCATTTATTCAAAATGCAAAAGCAGTGAATAATCCTGAGGATATATTTACACAACAAATTTATGGTAAAAGAAGTGCTCCTATATCAATATACTTATGTTTAACTCATAAATGTCCTAATAGATGTATTTATTGTAGCTCTAAGAATAGATTAAATGAAGAAGAGCTAACTACTAATGAGTGGATAAATGTAATAAATGATTTACAGGATATGAAAACTCCAATTATAGGTCTTACTGGCGGAGAGCCTATGGTTAGAGATGATATATATGAAATTGTAAAGTCGATTGATGAGAGAAGTATATCAACGTTATTTACTAGCGGTGTAAACTTTACACTTGAAAAAGCTAAAGAGCTCAAAAAGAATGGACTATTTAGTATAGGGATTAGTTTAGACTCTCATAACAAGGAAAATCATAATAAGAATAGAAGTGATAATAAAGCATTTGACTATGCAATTAATGCTATACAAAATTCAAGAAATGCTGGACTTTATACTATGGCACAAACTGTTATATTAAAAGAAAATTTAAGTGAAGAAGATTTATTTAAGTTGTTTAAGTTAGCTGGTGAAAATGGTGCTCATGAAGTTAAAATACTTGAGCCTATATTAAGTGGTGATTTACTAAATAGAGAAAATCTAAGTAATATCCTTTATAGCAAAAAAGATAGAGAGAAATTAGTAGAGATACAGCACAAAGCAAATAAAATCAGTAAGTTTCCTAAGATAACAACATTTGCTTATACCGAAAGCCAAGAGAAGTTTGGTTGTGGAGCTGGAACGCAGCATTCATATATAAGTGCTACAGGAAGCTTGTATCCTTGTGATTTTGTTCCTATGGATTTTGGTAATGTAAAAGCTAAAAGTATAAAAGAGTTATGGAAAGAAATGAATGAGGTTGTAGGTATACCAAAGATAGAGTGTTTTGCACAAAAAATAAATGGTTTAGTTTACGAAAAATCTAATGGCAATTTACCGTTAAACAAGTTAGATTCAATAGAAATATGTAAAAAGAATAAAAATGAAGTATTTCCTAAGTATTAAAGAGATTTACAATAAAATTTTATAATATAAATTAGAGCATGTTTCATTTATATAAGAATTAAAATAATTATTTTATAGGTGGATATGTTACAGGTAGAATAAATAGCTAACATAATATCAACGAAGGTTAGTAACAACCATCTATGAAATATTAAATAGGGGCTTCTTTTTATACTATAATAAAGCACATATAAAAAACTGCAGATATAAAGTTCGGTGAACCGTATGACAAATGACTGCGGTTTCATATCAAACTGAGTCATACCAACAATTTTAGCAGAAATAGCAGATGATTAGTAGTCTATTTGATTTAGAATTAAACATTTAAAAAAGAATTTAATATCATATGAAATTGATAAGGAATAAATAAAAAATGAAGTGAACATGTGTATAAAACTTTATGAACATACTTTAAATTATTTGTAGATAAGGTTGGATATAACTATGATAAAACAATATCTAAATAACTTTATACCCACTCAGGGAGAAAAATTATGGTCAAACATAAAACAGCAAAGTACAATATATAGAGAATATTCTCCCATTAGGAAGCTTCAACCCTATATAGCCTGTTATTGGACTTCTAAAACAATTAATACTACAAATGAAGTTGTTACAAGCAGAGTTATACCTGATGGATGCATGGATATTGTGTTTGATATAGGAGAAATAAATAAAGGTAAATGTGGATCAGTATGCGGACTAATGACTAAATCTTCTGAAGAAGAAGTTAAGGGGACAAGTGAGTTTCTAGGAGTGCGTTTCTGGCCTGGAGGGATCATTCCATTTCTTAAAATTTCAGCAAATGATTTTACAGATAAGTCGGTTTCATTGGATGATATTTTAGGCAAACTTGCTCTTGAGATAAGTGAAAGATTATGTTTTTCAGAAACATTAAGTGAGAGATTAATGATTATTGAAGATGAATTAGTAAGATTAATATTAAAAGCGGGTGTATCAAATGAATTAATGATATGTGCATTATATGAAATCTATAAACATAGAGGAATAATATCTATTAAAAATCTATCACAAGAAATGAATATGAGTCAAAGGCAACTATCTAGAAATTTTAAAAACTGGATAGGTACAAATCCAAAGACATTTGTCAATATTATACGATTTCAAAATATAATTAAGCAACTAAATGAAGCTACGAATATAAACTTACAAGATATGGTATTTGAAAACGGATATTATGACCAAGCTCATTTTATTAAGGATTTTAAGACTTTTTATGGAAAAACCCCTGGGAGACTAAAATACGATGTCCATTTTTTACAATACAATAATCATAATTAGTACTAAAATAGAAAAAAAGGTATTGAGGAGGACTCATGATGAATTTAACAAATAGCTGTATTATAACGAATGACGTAAAGAAGCTAAGTGAGTTTTATGAAAAGGTTTTACAAATTGAAGCAGAGTTTTATGGAGAAGATTACGCTGTATTTAGAGTTGGAGATAATATGTTATCGGTCTTTGATTTGAAAGCCCACGAAAGTATAGCTCCAGGTTCAGCTCAAGCTGAATTAAATAAAAGTATAATTCTAGAATTCAATGTTGAAAATGTTGATGAAGAATATGAACGACTAAAGAAGATAAATATTGACTGGGTGAAAGAACCAACAATACAACCTTGGGGAAGTCGTTCTTTCTATTTACGTGACATTGATGGAAATGTAATCAGTTTTTATACACCTATAAAGTAGAAGTGCTTGAAATAAATTTTATGAAAGAGAGTGAGACTATTGAAAGTGTTAAGAGCTAAGGATTTTGAAAAGGCTTCACAGTCCATTAAAAGGTATGCTAGACCATTAGAAAATGCAATACTCCACCACTATTTCTTTAATGGATCAGAGGATAGAATAGTAAATGAATTAAAAAAATATCAAAATGAAGATGGTGGTTTTGGTCATGGAATAGAGTCAGATTTTAGATTGCCCCACTCTTCGCCAATGGCTACATCTATAGGAATAAGACTTTTATCCGAAATTGATCGTCTAGAAGAAGCCAAAGAAATGATAGCAGCTGCTATAGGATATTTGGAGACAACCTTTAATATTGATAGAAATGGATGGTTTGCTGTTCCTAAGGAAGTAAATGATTTTCCACATGCTCCTTGGTGGCATTATAACGAAGATGACGAGATGACAATAATAGATAAAAACTGGGGGAATCCTTCTGCTGAAGTTTTAGCATACTTATATAGATATAAAGATTATGTTAAAAAACTTGATATAGAAAAACTGATAGAATATGCAATCAGTTACATAGAAAGTAAGGAAGAAATCAACTCAGAAAATGAAATCTTTTGTTATATAAAATTATATGAAGTGCTACCGAGGGATTTGCAAACGAGATTAGAAAAAGTAATTTCATCAGCAATAGAACAAGTAATAGTATATGATACAAAACAGTGGCATGAATACGTACCAACACCAGTAGATTTTGTAAGTAGTATAAACAGCAATAGATTTGAAGTTTCTGAATCAAAATTAAATGAAAATTTAGATTTTTTAATTAATCAATTACAGTCTAATGGTAAGATTAATCCGCCATGGGGAGAAAGTTATTATAAAGGAGATTTAAGAGAGGCATACAATGAATGGATAGGAACATGGAATCTAAAAGCATTAATTATATTAGATAGATTTAATAGAATTGAAAAATAGATTTTGTAGTAGATGATGTGATTTTTTTGCTTTATGTACTTGAGTCAAAGGCGTTTGTTGTTTTGAGTCATTTGCTCTGTCAAAATAAAAACCGCCGATACAACGGTACGGTGAGTCGTATCATAAATAACGGCGGTTTGCCTCATACCAAGGACTTCTATGCCAGGGTTTACTCGAGGGAATCTATGAAGATAACAATTTTAAGGAGATGTGAACATGAGAAATCCAGAGAGCACCATCGCCAATTTAATTGATAGCCAAGGCACTTCATTTATAAGTTCAGTTGATAGTGACGGTTATCCAACTACTAGAGCAATGTTACAACCAAGGCATCGAGAAGGAATTAGGAGGATTTATTATTCAACAAATACTTCTTCTTCAAAGATAGCTCATTTTAGAAGCAATCCAAAAGCATGCTTGTATTTTTATGACAGAAGATTGTTTAAAGGAGTAATGCTAAAAGGGGTAATGGAAGTGTTAGAAGAAAAAGAAATAAAAGAGTTTATTTGGAGAGATGGAGACGATAAGTTTTATCCATTGGGAGTTACCGATCCAGATTACTGTGTATTAAAGTTTACTGCTATATCAGGAAGGAGTTTCAGCAACTTAAAATCTGAAAATTTTAAAATTGAGTAAAGTGATAGCTTTATTGTATTTGGTGTTAAGCGCCCTAGTCTGGTCTATGGGGACATGTTCCGTCGCTTAACAATGCATGACTCTTAGGTCTGTGCCACGGCAGATAAGAAGAAATGTAACAATGGTTATCCTAACATGAGTGACGAATCACATTCCTTCACCAAGTGGAAAGCACCACCGTGATGATCATTTTTAGGAGGAGACGTGGGGAGAAAGAGACGCAGGGACGCTTCCCCTGTCTTGTTGGTAAGTACATATAATAAATGAAAAGACCGGACAATTTTTAAGATAAATCTATAACTAAGATTAATGGGGAAACGTATAAGAATTAAATAATATGCATTAAAAATATAAACATATTACAAAACGCAACACAGATGAAACGTCCTTCTGCCTGCTGCTGTATGCTGAGGTGATCTTATCTGGGCTCTGGTGGAGTTTCAAAACTATATCATAAACTAAATTTAAGTATTACAAAGTAATAAAGATCGTGATAATCAAATCCAATTAGTAGGCAAGCAAGGAACGTAGCCGCTTGCTATGTTAACGAATTTAAAATGGAAGGTGAACATAATGGGGGATAGTATTGATACAGTAAATAAAGAGAAGATAGTTAAGCATTTTGGAAATGCTTTTTTTACTAGAGTAGAGGCTTTAATTGAACCTTTAATAGTAAAATGGGATATAGTGGAGTTAAGATTAATTGAACATTTCTCAGCAAATTTAGTTTTTAAAGGCAAATCAAATAGTTTTGGATCAATTATACTGAAGTTTGGAAGAAACCCTAGTGAATTCAGGAGTGAAGTTGCAGCATTAAAAAGTTTTAAAAGTAAAGCTATCTGTCAGCTGCTTGAAGTCGATTTTAACAATATGGTGCTAATTGAGGAGGCTATTGAACCTGGATTAATGCTCAAGTCTGAAAAAGACATTGACGTTAGATTAGATGTGTTTTGTAATCTTTTCAAGGAATTACATAGCAAAGACAAGTCTCTAGAAAAAGCCAACTACTCAGATGATCATGAGTTCAAGTACAAGTCATATAAAGAGTGGGTTTTTAAAATTTGTGACTATATGGATAAACAAGCATCATGGAAAGAAGTAGCCTTACATATGAAAAGAGCAAAGGAATTATATATTGAATTATCTAAAGTATATTCGTCAAAATCTTTGTTGCACGGTGATTTCCATTATTATAATATTTTGAAAGGGAAAAATGATTACATGATTATTGACCCTAAAGGTGTTATTGGGGACCCGATTTTTGATATTCCTAGGTATGTTTTAAATGAGTTTTGCGATCAAGAAGATGACCTATTGATTGATTCAACTATTGAAAAAGTCTTTAATGTAATCAGTAAAGAACTAGATGTTCCCAAACAGGTATTAAGCAAACTACTGTATATTGAGGGGACAATGGCTGTGTGTTGGAATATTGAAGATGGGATGGGCATTGATAAAAAAGAAGATATTTTAAAAATGCTTAATCGGCTCTATAGGTACTTAAATTGAGAGGTTTAAGTTAGTATTGAAATATGAGTCTGTAGTAAAAACTGCAGTTTAGTGATGTGTGGTGAACCTTAGCATAAACAAATGCGGTTTTCTTGAAAGCTAGTAATATCAATAGTTTTAACAAATACAAAGATAATGATTCATATAATAGTTTTACATATAGAAGTATTATATAGAGTAAAATAAAGAATGGATAGCTGTGAAATAGGTAATGAATCTAAGAGCTATCCTTTAATACTACGTTTTATTTATTAAATAAATGAGTGATACCTAATATAGAAAGTGCACTGTAAATTAAAAGTAGTCCCATAACTATATTAAATTGTTTCTCATACTTTGATAAAAACTTATTAAATAAAGAACCGAATAATGACCAACATGAAGTTGACCAAAATCCTACTGAAGCTAGAAAAAATGAAAAAAGAATTAAAAGAGTATTTGATTTATAAAAAGGAGTTATAAAGTTAGAGATTACTGTGATACCATAAAGAATGACCTTTGGGTTAACAAACTGCATTATCATACCAGTAAAAAATAAATTCAACTCATCTTTACCTTTACTAGATGTTTGTTCTTTACCTTCATCAGACGTTTCATATGTATCACTTGGTGTAACTACCTTTTCCTTACTTTGCATAATTTTAACAGCTAAATAAATCATATATCCTGCTCCTATTATTCCCATAAATGTTTTAACTTTAGGCATTAAGTTAAATAGTAGAAGATTAAAATAGCTACAAAGAAGCATAATCACAAAGAATCCCGTAGAAACGCCTAGAATAAACTTAAGAGTTTTTTTATAACCATACTTACTCGCATTAGCCATGGACATAATGTTATTAGGGCCAGGGGTAAAGGTTACAACGAAAACATATGAAAGGAATGCACCTAAATTAAACATAAAAATATCCTCCTTTTGAAGTTTGTATGCTATAATATACAAAAAGTATAGTATGAAGCATAGTTAAGCATATTATACACTATGTGCTGTATAACGCACAAGAGAAAGGAGATAATTATTTATGGAAAATTTAAATTCTGTTATCTCTATGAATTTAAAACAAATTCGTGGAGATATGAAGTTAAGCCTAGATAAAGTAGCAGAAATGACAGGTATTAGCAAAAGTATGTTGGGACAAATTGAAAGGGGAGAATCGAATCCAACTATTACAACAGTTTGGAAAATTGCCAATGGACTTAAGGTATCATTTACCACTCTTTTAAATCAACCTGAATCAGATACTGTCATAGTTACTAAAGAGGATATTAAGCCAATGATTGAAGATAATGGAAGGTATAAACTATATCCATTCTTCCCTTATGAAGATGGAAGAAGATTTGAAGTATACAAAGTAGAAATTGAAAAAGGTGGATACTTAAGTGCAGAACCCCATGGTCAAGAAACTTATGAGTTTGTTACAGTATTTGATGGTGAGATTACTATTAGAGTAGAGGATGAAGAGTATACTGTAAAAAAAGGGGATTCAATAAAATTTAGAGCTGACAAGCCCCATGCATATCACAATTCAGGAGATGATTTAACAAGGGTAAGCATGGTCATATATTATCCAGAGTAATGTACTAAATCTATAGTCTTAATATATAGGCACTAACGCTTCGAGCTAAGTTAAACTTAATAAATCAAACTATAGTTACAGCGATACGGTGACCCGTATCATAAGTAACGGCGGTTTTGCATAATGTGAGTTATCAATGTTTTATAAATTTAATTTGAATATATATTAATGCTACCAGCTAGTAATAGTCAAAAGATTATTACCAGCTGACTGATCTTTTTCATTACTATATCTAGTTTTCTCCAATATTATAGAATATACTTGGATTTTTGCTTAACATTTCGATAAGCTTTGAACTCTCAATTCCTTGTTCAATACAATATGGAATGAACTCGTTCAATAAACTCGTTGAATTTTTGATAGCTTCTTTATTAGCAGACATCTCGTAAAAATCATAATCTTGAGAAAGTAACAGATGTCCTTCCACTTTTTTATTTATAAGAGCTTTAATTAAGTCACATCTTTCTTGATGGGTTTCTGATTTAATTAGATCAATGCCAACCCAAATTCCTGATTTTATGGCATCTACAATGGCTGATATATTACTCTCATAATCTCCATGTGCCCATAAGAATTTCGACAGGTCCATGTTTTCTTTCTTTAGAAGCTCAATAACATGTTCAACCATTTCAGATTCAAAGATGTGACAATGAATTGGCATACCAGTAGCATTACTTGCTTTAACAGCAGCACGTAGCATTTCTCTATCAATAACTGACAGTTCTCCAGTATCTAATAACAACTTAATATATCCTGGTCGAATCAAAATATTATCGATTGTATCAAGACCGAGATTGAAATCATTTATCCAGCGATCTGCTAACTGATCCGAGAATTCCTTTGGAAATAACTCAATAGCATATTTGGTGATATTCATACCAGTACAAGGAATAATATGTATATCTGTGGCTTCAGATAATTTCTTCAACAATCTTAGATTCTGTCCTCCAATTGGTGGTGAAGCCTCTACGACTGCTCTACATTTTGCTTTCTTAAGGCTCATCATTATAGGCAACAGCCTTTCATAAAATTTTTCATTAGCCTCATCATCATATCTTTTCTCATAGTACATACTTAGAGCTAAATTTTCATCACATTCCCATTTAAAATGTTCATGAGATAAGGTGATTCCCATCTCCTTTTGTTTAATAGGTCCTTTTACAGTATAAATCATTTATAGTCCCTCCTCTTTTTAAGTATAATAGCAAAAAAACTCTGACATATACCTGTCAGAGTTATAAATATTTATTTGAAAGAGCTTCTATTAATTGCTGAATTTCCTTTTTATAGCTAGCTGGTTCTATAATTGTTACCTTATTTGGATTTGAAAGGATAATCTTTGTTATTTCATCTTTGAATTGGCTTACTACCTGAACCCTAATTAAAGAGTTCTCGGAAAGAATTTGACTTTTGCTCATGTAAAAATTATCTTTAATTACTCGGTAGAATGACGGTAAAAGCTCCAATATATAGGTTTCTTCAATATAATGATTCGAAATATTGTTAAGATGGTCACACTTAACTTGATTTTTTTCTTCTAAAAGAGAAATTCCTCGAATACGATCCAAACGAAATGTTCTTTTTTCATTTCGCATATGACAAAAACCAGTTAAATACCATCCACCTTCGTCAAAAAAAAGCTCAGTAGGAGACAAAATTCTTTTAGTTAACTGATTCCTTTTAGGCACATAGTATTCCATACTAATCTGAACATTATTTATAAGCCCTTCTATAATGGTAGAAAATACGCCTACTACATACTCAGTCGGTTCAATTCTTGAAAAATAAAAACTCATCTTATCAAGCAAATTCTCTACCTGGTCAAGATCGTCTTTTGAAAAAGTGTTTATGATTTTTGCTCTTAAAAGTTGGTAATCACCAGATAAAGTTGGTAACTTTAGTTCCTCACCAACCCTTAAAGCAATAAGTAGCATTAGGATTTCTTGTTTATTTAACTTTATACTAGGAAGAAAGTAATCTGAATTTATTTCATATCCTCCGTTTAATCCTTCATAAGCGACAATTGGCACCTTAAGCTGGCATAACGCATCAATATCTCTATAAATAGTCCTTTCACTAACTTCAAATAATTCAGCAAGGTCTTTTGCAGTAAGCCTACCTCTCTCATTTAATGCAAATATTAGTCCATTCAATCTTTCTGATTTTTTCATATACCCACCATTATTTTTATATATTATATAATGAAAACTTCTCAAATCCTTTTCAAATACATATACTTCGTTATTATATCTAGTTACAATACATCTTTATAGTATATATGTGATATTATTACCATTATTACATTTCACCTTATTATAGCATATTGGAATGTATAATGTAGCCTAATACTAATTCATTATACTACATAGATTCTAGTATAATAAGTGAGTACGGTTTTTATTAAAGCTGGATGAATGTATGGTGGTAAGTTAAACTTGCATTCACCAGTGAGACCCTCGACTAATTAATTGATTGAGGGTTTTCTAATTTATTATTGTTAGTTAAGATGATTTTGGAAAAAATGTAAGGAGCAAAGAATTACTCAATATATTAAGAAGATAGAGATAAGCTAGGTCGTTCTTTGATAGGAAATATAAAAAGTGTGGTCATTTGTATGGAAGATTAATAAAAAACCGTCGTTGCATATAATACGGTGAACCTTATCATAGATGAGGAAGTCCAGAATTCTCAACACATCTTTAGTATAACACTTATTATTAATGGGATATATCTTCGAGATATATTCTTATACGAAGGGGGAAAACATGAGTAAAAAACTATTTTGTATAAAGTTAATACATACAGTAATTTGGATTTTTTATGTTTTTATTATCGGATATATTTTATACGCGGGAATTAACAATAAAATTGACATTTTCTTATTTATAGCAATAGGTTTAGTAGTTTTGGAGGGAATAGTTCTTTTAGCTTTTAAATGGAAATGCCCTCTAACAGTTTTAGGATATAAATATACAGATAATCGTGAAATAGGATTTGATATATTTTTACCTAAGTGGGTGGCAAAAAATAATAAAGTCATATTTACTGCAATATTTGTTGTAGGATTACTAATAACTCTATATAGATTATTATAGAGACGTGGGGACGCTTCGATTGTCTTGTTGGTAAGTACCTATTTTAATTGAAAAGCCAGAACAGTTTTTAGGATAAATATATTATTAAAATTAATAAGGAAACGTACAAGAATTGAATAGTATGCATTAAAAATATAAGCATATGAGAAAACGCAAGACAGATAAAACCTTCTTCTGCCTAACTGAATCAAGAAATAGTATAAATATGGAGGAATGATTAAAATGAATAAGTTGACTTTTATAAGTCTTTTTGCATATGTGCTTCTATTTTTTATTTTATTTGCTAGTGGTATAATGAAAAATCCAGATATAACTCCTATTTATAAAGTAATGCCATTTATATTTGTTCAAATATTAAGAAAATTATAGAAATAAACATAAAAAGTAAACAAAGAAGGTAAAGTTCTTTGTTTACTTTAGTATTTTGGTATTAATATATCAGCCTTGAATTGTTAATGCTAGTACATACATGAAATTATATAAATCTGTTTTAAATAGCAAACCTCCATAGAAGTCTTGACAAATTAAAAATACTTTGATAAATTTAATTAATGACCACGTGGTCACTGATTTGGTTAAAATATTAAAATTGTATAATAATGGGGAGAGTTTTATGCTGAAGAAGTTGTTTTATGAATTAGATGAAGAAAAGAGAGAAAGGATTACTAATGTTGTATTAAGAGAATTTGCGCAGTATTCTTATAATGAAAGTTCTACTAATAGAATTGTCAAGAATGCAGGAATAGGAAAAGGGAGTCTTTTTAAGTACTTTCAAAACAAACAAGATATGTATTTTTATATACTGGACTATATTATAAACGATCTTGCTGTCGATTTAAAAGATGAAATTGCAAATTTACCAGGAGACTTATTTGTGAGAACAATAAAGTATGCAGAACTGGAATTTACTTGGTACATTCAAAATCCTGATGAATATAAGCTTCTTAAAAGGGCATTTGTAAAAAATGATACAGAGATTTACAAAGAGACTAAGGCAAAATATGCTTCTATGAGTGAGGAATACTATTATAAATTGTTTGAAGATATTAATATGGAGCAGTTTCAGTTTAAAAGGGAGAAGAAAAAGTTACTTGATATTTTAAAATGGTTGTTAAAAGGCTTTAATGAAGAATTTATTGAAGAGGTGGAGTCAGAGGACAACATTAATAGCTTAAAAGATGAGTATTTAAGGCGCCTTGTTGAATATATAGAAATATTAAAAGAAGGGTTAAAGTAGAGGGGAGAGAGTATAGATGTTTTACAACGCAAAGGGAGGTAATGTGAAACTAGGAGAGACAGATATGAACTATGTAGTATTTGGTCATGGGAAAAAACCTTTTGTAATTTTACCGGGTTTGAGTGACGGTTTAAAAACAGTCCATAAGCAAGAAAAAGTCTTAGCTATGTACTATAAGCAGTTTGCTAAGAATTTTCGAGTATATGTATTTAGTAGAAAAAATAAATTGGAAAAAGGCTACTCATCAAGAGATATGGCTAGAGACCAAAAAATAGCAATGGAAAAACTAGGGATTTATAATGCATATATTATGGGAGTGTCTCAGGGAGGGATGATTGCTCAGTACCTTGCCATTGACTATCCTGAAATAGTTGAGAAACTAATTATTGCAGTATCTGTTTCAAGGCAGACTGAAACATTGCAAAAGGTAGTTGAAAGATGGATAGAGATGGCTTCATCAAATGATTACAAAAACTTGGTCATTGATACAGTTGAAAAGACCTTTACTGAAAAGCGTTTAAAAAGATATAGGTTAATGTATCCTATTATTAGTAGAATAGGTAAGCCAAAAGACTTTGATAGATTTCTTATACAGGCTCATGCATGTATTAACCATAATGCCTATAATGAACTAGATAAAATAAAATGCCCAACCTTAGTAATAGGTGGAGACAGCGATGAGGTTGTAGGCAAAACTACTTCTGAAGAGATGGCGGAGAAAATAAAAGAAAGTAAATTGGTTATATATGAAGGTCTTGGACACGGAGCATATGAAGAATCAGAGGACTTTAATCATCAGATTATGAATTTTTTAACTTAAATTAATAATAAGGTAATACAGTTAATTATCAAGTAGGGACAATATTACTTGTCACATTGACAGAAGCACTAAATTGGAATAAACTGGAGGAATGGGGGGGGTGGGAGTATGCTTAGACAAGCAAGGACCGTACCTACTTGCCCTACTTGTTCTATAACCGAAAATAGTGGGTCATTGTTATTTTCTTTAAAGTATGGTAAAACCCTTGAAAATTGATTGCTTAGTAAAAAAATAATTGTGTCAAACTTAACACTACCTAGTTAGAATAGGAGGAGAAAATATGAATGATGTTATTCAGGAAATTTTAAACAAGAATAAAATATATGAATCATTTGTCAAATTAACTACCCACGGTATTGCAAATGAGATATATGCAACACCGAATTTTATTTTAAGGATTCCTACAGATCATCCAGAAGCGAATTCCGATGCCTTGACAGAATCTGTAGCAGCTCCATTGGCTAAGTCACATGGAATAAAAACACCAAGATTAGTTTGCTTTGATGACTCTTATTCAATATTAAACAAAACATATTCTATTTGGGAAAGGATCCATGGATTAACTCTTGGTGAAATAGATAATTATTTGAATTATTATAATACATGGAAGGAAATAGGTTTTGAACTTGGGAAAGTACATATTAATATTAAAAGCTGTGATGACCCAAAAGGGTGGCTTGATAGTCCTGATAGAGAATACACAAAAGACATGGTAATTGAGGGTTTACTTAGTAATAATGGCGAATCTTTATATTTGTTAAAGCTAATAGAAAAAAAGTATACTGATAATATTTTTTCCTATAAAAAATGTTTTGTCCATGGAGATACTAATGAGTTCAATTTTTTGTGTACAGAAAATGATCAATTGTTATCTATTATTGATTGGGGTGATTCAGGTTGGGGTGATCCAGCAATAGATTTTTACATGATACCATTAGGAGTTCTTGATAATGTTTTAGATGGTTATATTGAAATAGCAGGAGCAAATGTAGACTTTGATTTTATATATCGAATTATTTTAGATAAAGTATGGACAGGAATTGAAGAAAGACAAGATATATTTATATTAGAAAAGAATATAAAGAGGTTAGAGAGTAAGCTCCTAAAAAGGCTGTATAATGCTCCCCAATGTCAAGACACGAAATGAACTTTTTAAGTTATGCTCCTTTCGTTTGAATATTTAGCCAACTCTAAGATATATTTTATTCTCAATACTAGTTTTAAAATTATCAAAGGTACTATTTAGCAAGTAAGGGAAGGACCTTTTACAAAATTGACAGCAATATAAATGTAGAATAAAATGAAGGTATGGGCGTAAGAAGATAACCTATATTAAGGGGTGAGGATACAGTGCTAGCAAAAGCTCTACTTATAATATTTAAAGCAAAGACATATCCCATGCAGATTAAGCGATAGTATGACTATTTCTGTATGGGATAAATAGAGTACTATCTGCTGAACTCTGCACTTTATTTATGAATAATAAATAAGGAGTGGATTGTAATGAAATACTTAAATGCAGCAGAAGTATTACCTAATAATTTGCTAGTTGAAGTTCAAAAACATATTAGTGGTAAAATTTTATATATACCAAGTGAAAACAAGAAAACACCTTGGGGAGAAAAAAGTGGTTCCAAGCAATACTATGCAATTAGAAATAAACAGATAAGGCAAAAGTATCAAAAAGGTTTTAGCATTCATGAAATATCACAAGAATATGGATTGGCATATGAAACAGTGCGTAAAATAATATATAAAAAATAAGCAAAAAGGCCTTGGCAGTAACATAAGGCCTTTTTGCTTTATGGTATAGAATGATTATAAGTAAAGTAGGAATTTTAATGATTACGATGAAAGCTTATAATAGGATTACAGAGGGAGACATTTATGCTAGGCTCGAAAAATATCTTTATAATTGTTGCTATAATAAGAAAATAAGTTGATGTTGGAGGAGAATATATGAAAGTAAAAATTAGACAAGCAGTAGAAAGTGACAAAAATACCTTTGTCAACTTTGCAATTAAATTGAGTGAGTTTAGCAGACAAAATCATAGCATTATAAGTAAATATGATAATTATAGTTTAGTTGTAGAAGCGGTTAGAGCAAAGGCTGAAAAAACATTTGTCAATAGAGAAAAAACACATTAATACTAATAGCAGAGCTAGATAATAAACCAGTAGGATATGCATTAGGAAGAATATATGAAGAGGATGCAGCAGCAGAAAACGGAACAGGCACAATGGGTCTGTTTGACGAACTGTATATTAATGAAATTGCAAGAGGGGTTGGACTGGGACAAAAGCTAATAGATTAAACAATGAGTTGGATGAAGGGACAAGGTATCAATAGAGTAAAGCTACACGCATACTCATGGAATATAAAAGCAAGGGAATTATACCAGCGTAATGGATTTAAAGAGTACGTAGTATCTTATGAAGCATTTATATAGATGTAAAAGCAATAGAGACAGTTAACAGCTATTTGTTATACCTAGATTTTTGTCCTTTATTTTGGTATAAGTCATATCTTTTCATTAGGGGCCCTAGATTAAAGTCTATGGCTCTTTTTATTTGATTTTTTATAATCATATTGTAAAAAAAATGAAAAGGGGGTAAGAAAGAATTGTCTAGATCATATGTATCAATTAAACTTAATAAAGCCATTGCTATTCATATTAATGAAAATACTGAGGCAGATTTTAAAAAAACGTTTTTATTTTTAAAACACTTGCCAAAAACAACCTATAAGTGTTTAATATATATATGTAGTTCCTAAGAATTTCAACAAAGGCTATAGTTTTAATTAATAGATTAGAATAGGAGAATGCTGTATGAGTATATATGATAGAGAGTCATGTTTTATAGAAAGCGTAATAGAGACACATAAAAAACGGCATATAGAAAAAGAGCTAATTTGTTTTTTTACACTAACAATTTTTTTATCCTGGTTATTTTGGACGCCTGCATTTTTGAAGGCTTATGGAATACAGCTGTTTCTACCTGAAGAACTATTAATAAAGTTTGGGAATTTTACACCATCACTTATTGCAGTAATACTAACCTTAATAACTTTAGGAAAAATAGGTACTATAGAGATGTTAAAAGGCATTATAAAAGTTAGGTATGATTTGAAGTGGTATATATATACTTTGTTTCTCATGCCCTGCATTCTAACACTAGCTTATATTATTTCATATTTTGCGTCAGGTGTTAAATTTGAATCAATACTAATTTCTGTTATATTACCACAGGTGTGGACTCTATTTCCCTTAATAGCTTACTTCGTCATTATGCAGGGGCCTCTGGGAGAAGAGCTAGGCTGGAGGGGATATGCACTACCAAGACTATTGCAAACATATAACCCATTGAAAGCAAGTGTAATTGTTGGTGCTGTTTGGGCACTTTGGCATTTTCCAAAATTCTTTATCACAGATACTATTCAATATAGCATAGGCTTGACGTATGGTGTATTTGCAGCATTAATTGGTTATACATTTTATACAGTTATGCTGTCATTAATGATTACTCTGTTAATGATAAAAACAGGAGGAAGTATCTGGGCTACGTTATTGTTTCATGCTATGGCTAACTTTTCTCATGGATTAATTACTATTTTAACTAATACTACTGGTGGAATAAGTATAATACTGGTAATGGTGATATCAACAAGTATAATTTTAAAGCTATTTAGAAGGGATTTATTACTAACACACTCACGGGTAAAGTGGAAGACCAATTAAAAAAGTATAATTAATCCTAAACTCACAAAACAAGTAATTTCACTTCTAGCTTATTTAATATAGCGATTTGAAGATGTAAAGCATGTTTTATTAAGACCATGTAGATATGTAAATTAATACCCTTTTAAAGCTGTAAAGAAAAAAAATATAAGGGAGACTTGGTGATTGATGAAAATTGAAATAAGAAGACCTAAAACTATTGATGTAGAGGAACTAGATTTATTTTTTAAGACGGTAGTGTGGGATACATTTAACAAGGAAGGTTTAGGCAACTTAAGTGAGGATATAGCAAATGAAATAATAGTTAAAAATGAATATTTAAAAAGTGATTTAGATAGTGATGGAGAGAAAAGGTATTTTCTATTAGCGACAGCTGCTAATAGAATTATTGGAACCATAGAATACGGCCTTACCAGTGACTTAATTTATAACTGTACTAATGGGGAGTATAAAGGGCTAGTTGAGATAGGGACACTATTCGTTAGTCCCAATTATCAAGGACAAGGGGTAGGTAATTTGCTTCTTAACTCAATGTATATTACCTTAAAGAGCAGGGGAATTAAAGAGTTTTGCTTAGATAGTGGATATAAGAATGCTCAAAAGATATGGAAGAAAAAATTTGGCAAGCCTAATTACCTATTAAAGGATTATTGGTTCAGTGGAGCTGACCACATGATTTGGCGAAAAAAGCTTGAAGATGTGTCAATAGCATTTAAAACATAGTAGCTATTGTTTGCTGTCACTATCAAAAAAGAAAACCAGCCAGATATGTTGTGAGCTATTCCCAAATCATATTATATGATGAATCAATATCCTTTACTATTTTAAAGCTATGCTTAGTGTATAAATGATAAGCAATATTGCTTTTAGTAACACATAAACTAATTTTATTTATGCCCTTCTCTTTAGCAACTGATTTCAAATATCTTAGTAAATAGTTACCAATACCTCGACGTCTAAATTGTTTGGCTACACCGATTACAAGTACGGGAATATCATCTGAAATATACCCTCTCATGTTAGTGTTTTTGTTCCAATACCTGATAAATGCAGCTCCAGCAGGAACACTGTCAACCTCTGCTATTACAGCAGTATCCCCTTTACGTTCACCAAAACCTTCGAGTATATGCTTTGTATAATCATAAGACAATCCTTCTTCCAGTGATGGAAGATTTTTTGCTCTGCTCCAGAAAACAGCTTCAAACAACATCTCTCTAAGGAAATGATAGTCTTTAGGGGCATATTTTCTACAACTTACTCTTTTCATTTGATATATCTCCTAACTATATATAGTTAACCTGAAACTATTACAGTTTGAATAGGGATTTGACACAAAGGTCTAAATAGTATTAATGCTGTTTAACACTTAACTTTCACTTATAAACAAGTTTATTTACTTTATTTCTTGTTATCTTCTATAGGAATTTGAATACTTATGTTTATTTTTCCAAAATAATAATCTGAAGACCTAATCCTTTCAATGATTACAAGATTACCTATTGGATATAAATCATTTTTTTTCATATGATCATAGAGTTTAACTATTTCATTATCAATAACATCATAACCTTGTACAAAACCTTCATAGTTTAAATACATACCTTCGGGAAGTATTATCCTATCAAAGCTATCAGCATTTTTAATCCCAGGTGTGTTCATTAAGCAAAAACTATAGTTATCATTATTTAAAGGAATTATATAGTTGTCTTGATAAGTATCTGAATAGTCAATGCCCTTAGATTTTAATACATCGTAGATGTCTTTAAGTGAGTATTTCAGTATATTTCCGGTATGAAGACAATTTAGAATTCTCTCGGCAAATAATGTCACATTAAAAGAACTACTATCAGTCATAAAGTTTTGGATATAGTTTATTTTTTTAACAATATATTGCTTTTTATTTATTAACTGTTCAATCCTAGAATCTATAGATGTAATTGACGACTTTAAGGCTTCCAGATAGCTGTCAACTGAATTGCTATTGAAAATAGCCTTCATATCTTTTAACGATATATCCATTTTTCTTAACAATAAAATTGTATCTAATCTATCTATTTCATTAAAATCATAAAGTCTGTAGCCGTTATCATCTATCTTGCAGGGAGCTAATAATCCCTCTTTCTCATAGAATCTAATTTTCGATGTAGATGTTTTCATTAGATCTGCAAGCTCACCTATTGTTAAGTATTTACGCAAAGTAAAACCTCCCCTTGACATTAAACCTACTTCAAGGTTTATTATATAGGAATAGTATAACTATTACAAACTATATTAAATTCTAACTTAGAGGAGAAGTAGATAAATGGAAAAATTAAAAAATAAAAATATTGATTTAGGAAATGACAGCATATCAAAAATATTTTGGAGCTATGCAATTACTTCTATACTTGCAGTACTGGCACAAAATACAGCGGGGTTTGTTGATGCAGTGTTTATTGGACGATACATTGGACCAGAAGGTCTATCTGCAATTACACTTATAATGCCAGTTTTTATGCTTCTTGGAGGAATAGGTACAATGGTTGCTGTTGGAGGAACAACATTAGCTGGTATATTTAAGGGAAAAGAGAATTTTGAAAAAAGCAACAATTACTTCAATGTTACAGTTGTACTATTAAGTATAGTATCGATTACTTCTACAGTTTTCTTGCTTGCTTTTAGTGGAAGCTTTTCAAGTTTATTGGGGGCTAGTGGAGTAGTAGCTGAGCTAATGATAGAGTATTCAAAAACACTTTCTTTATTCTTTTTACCTTTTTTGTTAAATTTTGCGTTTTTGTTCTTCTTAAAATTAGATGGAAAGCCTGTTGAAATGGTTTTGATTGTATTAAGTGGTACAGTAATAAATATACTACTAGACTATCTATTTATTGGAGTATTTGGATGGAGCATGAAGGGAGCTGCACTAGCAACTGGGGTTTCTCAATTAGTTCCTTGCATATTAATGATATACATTATAATGTTTAAATCAACCTGGAGGTTCTCAACTCCTGTCTTTAAAATGAAAGAAATATGGACAATGCTATTTAATGGTTCATCGGAGTTTTTAAGCATGTCAGCCACATCGGTTGCTGCCTTAATATACAACGTAATAATAATAAAGAGAATTGGATTTCAAGGGGTAGCAGCATATGCTGTAGCACTTCAGTTAACTACATTTTCCACATCGGTATTTTATGGCTTTGCAGAAGCAAACCAAGCTGCTGTTAGTTTTAATATAGGTGCAAATAAGCTTTCAAGAGTTGAAGGATTAAAAAAAGCCTCTATATATGCAAATCTAGTTACTGGTGTGATTTTATGCATAGTAACCCTTATGTTTAGTGAGAGGATAGCTAGTATTTTTGTAAAAAATCAAGCCACTATTATGATGGCTGCTGAAATTTTAGTTTATTTTGCAGTATCATTCATATTAAGCGGAGTAAACATAACTGTTGCTACTTACTATACCGCTGTAAATGCACCAGTGCTATCTGGAGCATTGGCAGTGCTTAGAAGTCTTATAGCTCTTACAATAGGGTTATTAACTATGCCCATTATATTTGGTAATAGTGGTATTTGGATGGCGGTGATTTTTACTGAGTTAGTGACAATTATTGTGGGTGCCCTATGCTTGAGAAAATATCCCTACGGATCTTGATAGAAAACACAGATAATAAGCTATAGTAGATAGTAATATGCTAGTATATAATTATAATCAAATAAAAAAAGACTAGCTCCACTTATTTTGAAGCTTGAAGTCATGTATATTACACTGAAGAAGCAAAAGTGTTTGTGAAGTGTATACTTAAAGGTACAGGAAGTGTAGAAAAAGGCAGTTCCATCTTATTACATATGGTAAAATAATAATTATACGTAAAACAGTAGCTACAGCCTGTAGTTAAGTCTAGCATATGCAGTGGCACTTATCTCCTGCTTAAGAAGCGGGAGTGTTAGTAATACAGCTGAGATAAAGAATAATGATTAGGAGATGAAGGATAATGTATGATAATTACATTGAAGCAGCTTCAGAAACAAATGCTGATGTCAACAGGTATATAGACATAGCATTAAATGATGAGGAGTTTAGAGGTATGTTGGTTAAAGAAATGATAGGCAACAGAAAAATAAATGTGTATTATCATTCATATATAATATTATCGGAAGTAGCTACTGTCAAGCCAGATACTTTAGCTTGTTTTTTGTGGGACTTTGCTTCATTATTAGAACACAAAAACTCATATCATCGCAACTATGGTATGGATTTGCTTTCTTCTATTGCAAAGGAAGTAGACGATGAAACTCTTAATAAGATAATTCCTTCATTTTGCAAACTGTTATATGATGAAAAAATATCAACAAGAAAGTATTGTATAACATATTCAATGAGGATTATTAATGCAAAGCCTAATTTATCTGATTTTATTGTGTTTAGTATAATAGAATCATTTAAAGAGCCAGAAAAGAATCCGAAGCATAGATGGCTATTAATAAAGGAATTTATAAGATTAATTGAAGATACAGGACTTCCTCTAAATAACAAGCTATTAGAGTTTTTCCATAGTGCGATAAATGAGGCCCCATCAAAAGCACATGTAAAAACCATAAAAAAACTTATTACTACCAGTAGTAGCAAAGATTAGGGTGAAGTGTAATACAGAAGAACAAGGATTTGATTTTTAATAATATGTTTATTGCTTGCTATTATATTTAATTACTAGTTGACAAGCTGTAAAATTATTTCATTATAAATAATATTCAGTTTATGATATAATTTTATTTACTAATAAGCTAAGATGGGAGGTTTGCAATGGCTATAATTGACATAGTGTTAAAAATAGATTCTGAGTTCTTAATTAAAGAAATAGAGTATGTTGGAGAGATGAAGGAATGGTTTAAGCATAGTCTTTTATTTAACTCAGTGGGCAAAAACATTCAGCACCTATTAAACACCTCCATTAAGCCTGAAGGAGGAATATTAGAAATAAACAGCAGGTTTTTTAAGTACCAAAGGTTAGAGAAAAAAGATGAAGTGATTTTATACTTAAGTGAAAGCTCAGTCCTTCTTGACTTCTATAATCAAGCTATTAACCATGTATCTGAGGGAATTCAGATTTTTGACCGTAATGGATATTTTATGGATTGCAATCCTGCCAGTGAAAGACTTGAGAATTACAACAAGGAAGACTTTAAAGGAAAACACCTATTAGACCTATATGACTTAGAGGAAGAATATAGTACTGTATTAACAGTACTTAGAACACAAAAAGCTGTTGCAAATAGGTGTGATCGTTTCAAAACTTCAAATGGTAAATCACTAACCACAGTTAACTATGGATATCCATTGATAATAGATGATAATTTATATGGTGCTGTTGTTTTTGAGAGCGATTTTTCCCTATTAGATAAAATGAAAAACCGTGTTTCGGACTTAGCAACATATTTAGAAAATGAAGATACAGTAAATAATCAGCATTTATATAAGTTCGATGATATTGTACACTTGTCAAAAAACATGAAGGACACAATACATTTTGCAAAAAAGGTGGCGCTTTCAGATTCCAGTGTCTTAATTTATGGAGAAACTGGAACTGGAAAAGAGCTTATGGCTCAGAGTATTCATGCCTTTAGCTCTCGAAGACATAAGCCATTTATTGATATTAACTGTAGTGCAATACCAAGTAATCTTTTTGAAAGTCTCTTTTTTGGTACGGAAAAAGGGGCATTTACAGGAAGTGTTAAAAAGCAAGGCTTTTTTGAAATGGCTAATGGAGGAACTATTTTTTTAGATGAAATAAATTCTATAAGCCTAGAAATGCAGGCGAAGCTATTAAGGGTGTTACAAGAGAAAAGAGTTCAAAGAATTGGTGGAAGTAAATACTTTAAATGTAATGTTAGGATAATAGCAGCATCAAATCAAGACCTTTTTGAGCTTATGCAAAAAGATAAAATTAGAAAGGACTTTTATTATAGAATATCTACTATTAAAATTGAATTACCTTCTTTAAAGGAAAGAAAGGAATGCATTCCTGCCTTAGCTAATCACTTTTTAAATAACTTAGCTAATCAGTATAATAGAGATAAACTAGTATTTTCAAAGGAAGTTATTGATTTGTTTCTTAGCTATGATTGGCCTGGAAATATAAGAGAGCTACAACATGCTGTAGAATATTCATTTAACTTTATGCCAATTAACTTAACAACATTAAAAATAAGTTATTTACCCGATTACTTAAAGCTATCACAACATGTAGAGCATAAACTAGAAAAAAGCTGTAAAAAAATTAAGGCATTAAAGTTAGAAGCTGAGGAATTGGGATTAAAGGAAAAAATGGAGGAATTTGAAGAAGAAGTTATAAGAGATACATTATTAAAGAATAATGGAAATATAACAGAAAGTGCCAAAAAACTAGGTATGAGTAGGCAAAGCCTTCAATATAGAATGAAAAAATTACAAATTAGTAGTAGCGGAGCAAAATAAATTTGCTATGGCGCCAAAAAAATTGGCGCCAATTTACTTGTTTATTAGAGGATTATAAGATGATAGAGCAAAATTTTTTTGCATTAATATACAAAAAATTAAGAAAATTTAAAAATTTATTAGAAGCCATATACATCAAATTACCTTATTAGAAATATAAATCTAGTCTTTACAATGGTTATAATGGGTTTTATTTTTTAGAAGATCAATTGGCATAGTACTTGCTCTATTTATATGCACTACATGGATAAGATAACGTTTTCAGAAGATTATCTTAATTAACTATTTAATAGGTATGGAGGTGAATGCTTTAAGAATCCATGTGCTTTCGACTATTGTAAATAAGTAAGGAGGAGAGGAAATGTCAAAAGAAATAGCAAAAAAAGAAGATTCAATGCAATTACGTAAGGGTGTATTTTGGCCAGCTTTTCTTGTGGTTGGTGGTTCGGCATTATTGGGAATTTTAAATAATAAAATGCTTACAGAAGTAACTATGAATACCTTTATGTGGTCTCTAAGAAGCTTTGGGTGGATATATCAAATAATATCTATAGTTGCATTAATTACTGTTACTATTGTTACTTTTTCTAAGCTTGGAAACATTCGTTTTGGTGGTCCTGAGGCAAAGCCTAAATTTTCTTTCTTAACTTGGTTTGCTATGGCACTTACTGGTGGAATTGCAACAGGAGTTGTTACCTATGGAGTAAATGAACCTATAATCTATTTTGGAAATATTTATGGCGAGATGGCTCAAACTGGGGTGGAGCCAGGAACAGCTACGGCAGCGATATTTGCAATAGCCCGTTGTTTTTATAATTGGACCTTTATACCCTATGCAATGTATTCGTTGTGTGGACTTATAGTAGCATATATGTATTTTAATAGAAAAAAACCACTATCTGTAACAGCCACTCTAATACCTTTGTTTGGAGAGAAGGTTACTACGGGTATATGGGCAAATATAATAGACACTTTATCACTTTTAGCTATTGCTTTAGGACTAGCATCCTCTCTGGGGGCTGGGTTGGCATTAGTAGGCTCTGGGATAGAAGTTGCTTATGGAATAAATCAAGGAATAATAGTGTGGTTTTTATTAGCTGCCATTATAACAGCAACCTTTACGGTATCATCACTTCTAGGACTAGATAAAGGAATTAGATGGTTATCAGATATAAACTCAAAAGTGTTTTATGTTCTCTTGATATTACTATTTGTATTAGGACCTACTCTATATATCTTTAGAACCTCTACGGCGGGAATGGCCTATTGGCTACAGAATTTCTGGATTTGGGGACTTGATCCAATCGATATTGGTGGAGAAGCGCTTGTAATGTGGTGGACACTTTATGACTGGGCTATTTGGATTGCCTACGCACCACTTATGGGTATTTTCTTAGCTATAATATCCTATGGAAGAACTATCCGACAGTTTATGATAATTAACTGGATACTTCCCTCTTTATTTAGTGTCATTTGGTTTGGTGCATTTGGAGCAACTGCACTTAAGTGGCAGCAAGAAGGAACCCTAGACCTTGTTAGTACTATAAATGAAAGTGGTGCTGTTGCTGGTCTTTGGACATTTTTAGGAAACCTACCTCTAGGGTTTATATTTATACCTATTGTAATGATAACTCTAATATTATCATTTTCAACAGCAGCAGATTCAATGACAAGAACTATTGCTTCTCTATGCACATTAAACATTTCCCATGATCAAGAGCCACCTAGATGGCAAAAATTACTTTGGGGCTTATCAATAGGTATTATAGCATTTGTAATGGTAGCCTTCGCCGGTGGAGTTCAGGGTGTTGATGGAGTTAAGTTTCTAGCAGCTGCAGGAGGCACAATGGTACTATTTGTATTTGTACTTCAGGTGATATCAGCAATTAAGATGTTCTTTATCGATAAGCTTGTAGAATAATTTAATTATATACAACAGTTAAATAAAAGAGAGATTTCTCTCTCTTTTATTATTAAGGAGGCAATATTTGTGACAGTAGTTTTAAAAGCTGAGACGATAAATGAAGTTATAATAGGGAATGTTGACTTAAAGCTAGAAGAGTTTATAGCCATTGCCCGTTTTGGCGCAAAGGTAGAGTTTTCAGATGAATACTGCAAAAGAGTACTAAAAGCCCGTAGCCTTGTGGAAAAATGGACAAAAGAGGGTCGAGTTATGTATGGCATCACAACAGGCTTTGGTGCTCTTTGCAATAAAACCATATCAGAGGAGGAAACGGCTAAATTACAGAAAAATATTGTACTGTCCCACGCCACCTCAGTTGGGGAGCCATTGTCTATTGAAGAGGTAAGGGGAA
>NZ_WBZC01000050.1 GCF_009017275.1 Alkaliphilus pronyensis
TTTTATCTTTTGTCTTTTCATTTAACATTCAACATTTCTATTTTGTGTTTTAATTTTCCATTTTCAATTTTCCATTTTCAATTTTGTATTATCTTTTCACTCTTAACTCTTAACTCTTAACTCTTAATTCTTAATTCTTAACTCTTAACTCTTAACTTTTAATTATGTTTTCTTGTTTTCCATATTCCCTATTCCATATTCCCTATTACCTATTCTCTATTCTCTATTCCCCATTCCCTATCCATACCTGTAAAACCATTAATTACATCAAGGATATTGAAGGCCTTTAACGAAATAATTAATAGTAAGTTTATTTACAGAATTAGATTGAGGAGGCACATAAAATGAACAATAAACTTAAAAAAATAATTACAGCCACAGCATTAGCTACAAGTGTTTTTACCCTTTCAAGTATTTCTGCCTTTGGAAATCAAGTGCATCATGTTTCCAGTGGAGATACACTATGGAAAATATCCCAAAAGTATAATATCTCAATGAGTAAGATTTATCAGCTTAATCCACAATATCGTTCAAACCCAACACTAAACATAGGTGACAAAGTAAATATTTCAAATGAACTAGTACATACTGTTGTTAAGGGAGATACACCCTGGAAGATAAGTAAAGGATATAAGGTGGATTTAAACCAATTACTAAAGCTTAATGGGTTGACTGCTGGCGATGAAATCTATGTAGGGCAAAAGCTATTAATTCCCACCTCAGCACCTAAAGGTGAAAATGCAAATACTACTTATACTGTAATTAAAAATGATACCCCCTGGACCATAAGCCAAAAATTTAATGTATCACATAAGGAGCTTTTAGCTGCCAATAACCTAAAGGAATGGGATTATATCTATGTTGGACAAAAGCTTATTATTCCAAGTAAAACAAATAAGCCAACTACTGATAATCAGCTACCAAAGACAAATCAAAAAACCTTTATTACCCATACAGTAGTAAGGGGAGATGATTTATGGAATATATCAATCCAGTATGAAATTCCTTTTTATGAGCTACTACAGGTAAATGGCTTTAAGAACAATCATATATTAAACATAGGTGATAAAATAACTGTACCAGTATATAAAATTGCAGTAAAGCCTACACCAGGACCACAATATGGTGAATATTTAGACTGGTGGACAGAAGCACAGTATGTGGTACCTATAGGTAAGGTTTTTGAAGTAGTTGATTTTAACACTGGTAAAAGCTGGACCATGAAAAGAACTATAGGAGCTAACCATGCAGATGTTGAACCATTAACAAGTAATGACGCTGCCATAATGAAAAGCGTATGGGGTGGCTATTATAGCTGGAGCAGAAGAGCAGTAATTGTAGAGGTGGATGGTAGAAGGCTTGCGGCATCTGCCAGCTCAATGCCCCATGATATTGAATATATAAAAAATAACAGCTTCAAAGGTCATTCGGATTTATATTTTGGTAATAGTACAAGACATGTGGATGGAAAATCCGATGGAAAGCATCAAGTTAATGTTGAAATTGCTGCGGGTAAAAGATAGTAGTCTTATAAAAACACTCCTTATGTGGAGTGTTTTTACATTTTTACACTAAAAAAGTATTTCAAAAAGTTTTGAATTTTATATTTAAATAATACTAAATTAGGTATATATTAAAAAGAGAAGAGAAAAAGGAGGAATCTTATGGATAATAAGCTACGCCTTACACCAGAAAGCTTGACAAGCAAATGTAATATTGATGATTTTCAGTTTAATACAACAGCAGATTTGGAGGCACTTAGGGGAATAATTGGACAGGATCGTGCAGTTGAAGCTTTAGCCTTTGGTCTTAGAATGCAGAAAAAGGGCTATAACATCTATATTGCAGGATTAAGTGGGACAGGAAGAAGTAGCTATGCAAATTCAATAACAGAAAAGTTAGCTGAGGAAATGCCCATACCAGATGATTGGGTTTATGTTTATAACTTTAAAAACCCTGATAAACCAAAGGCATTAAATATGGAAGCCGGATTAGCTATGCAGTTTAAAAAGGATATAGAATCAGCAATTGAAAAGCTAAGGGAGGAAATACCAACTTTATTTCAGGGAACAGATTATGAGACACAGAAAAATGAAATTTTTATGAAGTATCAGCAAAAGAATCAACATATTGTAAATCAATTAAATGAAAAGGCAAGGGAGCATGGGTTTTTGTTTAAGGAGTCAGAGCAGGGGCTTGTGACAGTACCTCTTTTGGAGGGTAGACCAATGAAACAGGAAGAATACTCTAATCTTTCAGAGGATGAAATACAGAAACTTCGAGATAAATCCAATCAGTTAAACATGGAAACACTTGAAATCTTTAATCAGTTAAAGGGACTAGAGGAAGAAATGCGGATACACCTTAAGAAGCTAGATGAAAAGGTAGGCTATGGTGTTATTAATTACTTCATAAAAAAGCTCGTTCAAAGATATGGTCATAGAGATAAAATAGTGGAATACATTAATCAGCTGGAGCACGACATTGTTGATAATATCTCTAAGTTTAACAAAGACGATAGTGGTGAGAACCCCCAGAAGCTATTGATGCTACAAATGAAAAATGACGAAAGCTTTTTCAATAGATACAAAGTTAATCTTTTCATTAATAATTCTGAGCTGAAGCATGCACCAATCATTAATGAAACAAACCCGACCTTTACAAATATACTTGGAGCAGTAGAATACAGAAATGAAATGGGAGCCTTAAAGACAGACTTTACACAAATAAAGCCTGGGGCTTTACATACTGCCAATGGTGGGTTTTTAATCTTAAACATAAGAGAGGTTTTACTCCAGCCCCTTGCGTGGGACTCCCTTAAAAGAGCATTAAAAACTGGTGAAATAAATATAGAGTCATTAAACAAGACTATGGGTTATATAGTAACATCCAGCTTAAAGCCAGAGGCTATACCACTAAACCTAAAGGTTATATTAATTGGCGATGCTTATGTTTATAGGATGCTATATGAAATGGATGAGGATTTTAGAAAGCTCTTTAAGATTATGGCAGATTTCGATGTTGAAATGGTAAAGGATAAGGAAAATATTTTCCGTATGGCAATGTTTATAGCAAAGCATTGTCAGAAGGAGAACATGAGACATTTCGATAAGGCTGCTGTGGCACGAATTATGGAATACAGCTCGAGAATTGCCGACCATCAGGAGAAGCTATCATCCCGCTTTAATCAGATAGTAGAGGTTCTTTATGAGGCAGATCAATGGGCAAACATTCAAAATAATGATTATGTAACTAAAAAGGATGTTGAAAAGGCTATTCAACAAAAAATATATCGAAACAGTAAGTACGAAGAGAAGCTTAATGAAATGTTTAAAGAGGGTAGCCTGCTTATAGATGTATCAGGTAAAAAGATAGGTCAAATTAACGGTTTAGCAGTTATGGGTACAGGAGAGCATAGCTTTGGTAAGCCCAGCAGAATAACTGTATCCACCTATAGAGGCAAGCCAGGAATAATTAACATCGAAAGGGAAGTAAAAAAGAGTGGTAGTATACATGATAAAGGAGTTTTAATACTAAGTGGGTATCTTGGTAGTAAATTTGCTCAAGAAAAACCAATGTCCCTATCAGTAAGTGTTAGCTTTGAACAGAACTATTCACTGATAGATGGTGATAGTGCCTCAAGTACGGAGCTATATGCAATACTATCTAGCATTGCGGAGGTACCACTAAGGCAAGATTTAGCAGTTACAGGCTCTGTTAATCAAAAAGGAGAAATACAACCAATAGGTGGAGTTAATGAAAAAATTGAAGGCTTCTACGATGTATGTAAAATAAAGGGACTAACTGGAACACAAGGAGTAATAATACCTAAGCAAAATGTTAAGAACCTAATGCTAAAGGAAGAGGTTATTGATGCAGTTAAAAATAACACATTCCACATATATGCAATAGGTCACGTAGACGAGGGAATAGAAATACTAACAGGCATTGCAGCAGGAGAAAAGAATCAAGAGGGAATATATCCAGTTGGCAGTATAAATTATCTTGTTGTTAAAAAGCTTAATAAGGTAAGTGAAGAAGAAGATAAAGACAGCTAAAGCGGACATATTGTCCGCTTTTTTCCTTTTGCACCAAGGATTTTACAGATAAAAAACTGTAGATAGATAGTGACTCTGCTTTATTCAAAAGACTCACTATTAATATTCAGCTTTTCTAATTTCTTATATAGAGTAACTCTATGGATACCAAGCTCTTCAGCTGTTTTTTTCCTGTTAATGCTATTCTTTTTAAGCACCTCGAGGATTATCTCCTTTTCAAACTCCTGTAGTATAGTCTCAAGATTTCTATTAGAAAATTTATAATGATTATTCATATTTATTTTGGAATTAGCAAGTAAAGAAGTTGGGAGATGAGATTTGAGAATAATGTTTTCATCAACTAAAGCATAGGCTCTATATATTGCATTTCTTAGTTCTCTTACATTTCCTGGCCAACTATATGAAACAAGTACCTTTTTTGCTTTTGCGGATATCTCTACATTCGTTTCATACTTTTCATTAAGCTCATCGAGAAAATAATTTACAAAAAGTTCAATGTCATCAGAACGCTCCTTCAAGGAAGGTATATTAATTTGAATGACATTAAGCCTATAATACAAGTCCTCTCTAAAACTTCCATCCTTTATTTTTTTACTAAGGTCTTGATTTGTAGCAGCTATAACTCTTACATCAACTGGAATAGTTTTATAATCTCCTATTTTTTCAATTTCCCTTTCCTGTAAGACTCTTAAGAGCTTAGCTTGCATATCTAAAGGCATATCTCCAATTTCATCAAGAAAAATTGTTCCTCCGTTAGCAAATTCAAATTTACCCTTTTTACCCCCACGTTTTGCACCTGTAAAAGAACCTTCTTCATATCCAAAGAGTTCGGACTCAAGTAGTTGAGATGGAATAGCAGCACAATTAATTTTTACAAAGGGTTTATTTCTCCTATTGCTGGCCAGATGGATTGCATGGGCAAATACTTCTTTGCCAGTACCAGTCTCTCCGTTAATCAAAACAGTAAAATCATTTCTGCTTGCCTTCTCTCCTATTTTTTTAACACTTAAGAAGTTGTTACTTCGGCCAATAATATTTTCAAAGGAGTATTGATTTCCTATAACTCTTGTCAGTTCTTTTTTATAGTATTGAAGTTGCATATCAAGGTCTTGCAATTTTTTTGCTAAGGCAACAGTTTTGAGGGAAAACTTTACTTGACCAACAGCCGCGATAATTTTATTATCTTTATTTTTTACTGGAGCTCTTGCAACAAACACGTATTTTTCATTGTTAGAAGCTTGACCTCTTACTAATTTGTGAATTACATCTATATCGATTTCTCCAGTAGAGAGTATTTGAGGTAGTTTAGAGTTCTTAATAATATCTAAGACAGGCTTTCCTATTATTTTTTCCTTGTCTAGTCCTAGAAAATCACAATAAGCCTTATTAATATTAATAATTTTCTCATTGTCATCAATGATTAAGAAACCATCCTCCGATATATCTAGTATCTTTTCAAATATCAGGCTTTGGCGCTTTAATTCTTCAAATTGCTTTAAGGAATCATCCTTATTTAATCCATTTTTCATACTTATCCCTCACTAAGAAATATGTAATTTCAATACAACAATATTCTATAAAGAATTGGAAATATCCTTTAATAAAATGTAATAATCAAACATTTGTTTTAAGTTGTATTTTTTAACAGAGTTAAAGAAGGCTTAATAGAGAAAGAAAACATAATTAAGTACATTTTTAATAACTATAACAACATCTGTTTACTAGATAAAAAAAGAGTATTGTGTATATAAATGTTAACGTGTAGTGTAATGGCTACATATTATCTGAAAATTAACAATCAGATACTATTAGTCAAATTATATAAGCTTGAATAATGAAAGCATGTATCTATCTTCATTATTTTATCTCAGCGGCGTTACTAACACTCACGCTTCTTAAGCGGTAGATAAGAGCCGCCAAGCTAGAAAGTAAGCGGAATAAGCTTAGATATGAAAGTTGGCATAAAAATTGCTCATATATTACTAAATAGTTAAAACTATAAAAAATGACGAAAGGAGTGATTGTGTTGAGAAGTGTTTCGGTTATTGGAATCGGTGAAACTAGAATGGGAAAGTTAACTAGTAAATCAATTAGAATGCTAATTAAAGAAGCTGGCAATAAAGCTATAGAGGATGCTGGAATTGAAAAAGAAAGAATTCAAGCACTTTATATGGGTAACTATAATGCATCCTATTGGTCCATCCAAAGCCATATAGGGGCCTTAGCTTCTGAGACATTAGAAATTGGACATATCCCAACTATCAGAACAGAAGGAGCATGTGCAACGGGAAGTTTGGCATTTAGACAGGGTCTTAATGCAATTGCAGCTGGGATTTATGATGTTGTATTAATTGGGGGTGTAGAGAAAATGACCCACAAACCAATTGAAACAATAACTACTGGTCTTGCTAGTGCAGCAGATTTTGAGTACGAAGTTAATCTAGGTTCCACCTTTCCTTCCTTATTTGCGATGATAGCAAACAGATACTTTTATGAGTATGGGGATGTAAGAAAGGAAATGGCAATGGCGGCTGTTCAAAATCACGATAACGCACTATTAAACTCTAATGCACAGATGCATAAGAAAATAACTATTGATCAGGTTTTCAATGGGTTCCCTGTTGCTCATCCCCTTACGGTATATGATTGTTCATTAGTAACAGATGGAGCTGCTTTTGTAGTACTTGCTGCTACTGAAGTTGCAGAAAAAATAGCTAAAAAGAGAGTCGTAGAGGTAATAGGTACTGGTCATGCAGGAGATTCATTAACTCTAGCAGGTAAGAAGAGCATAACAACTTTAGAAGCAACCGTTAAAGCAGCTAATGAGGCATATAAGATGGCGGGAATTACAGCAAAGGACATTGGTTTTGCAGAGGTACACGATTGTTTTACAATAACACAAATAATTAATACTGAAGATCTAGGCTTCTTTGAAAAAGGAAGAGGTGCAAAGGCACTAGCAGAAGGAAAAACAGCATTAGACGGGCAAATTCCAATAAATACAAGTGGTGGTTTAAAAGCAAAGGGTCACCCTATAGGCGCAACAGGTTTAAGTCAAATAAATGAAGTAGTAACCCAGATACGGGGTGAAGCTGGAGCAAGACAAATAAAGAATGCAAATATAGGCTTAAATCATAACTTGGGTGGAACTGCGGCTACATGCGTGGTAAACGTTTTCAAGGGGAGGTAAAGTGATGAATAAAAAAGCTACCATTTATACTTACTCAATTATTTATACTGCTTCTGAAGATTTCAAAGATCAAACTCCATATGTAATTGCTATAGTAGAGGATAAAGATTCTAGAGTTTTATCGAGAATAGAAGGATATGAAGAGAACAAAGAAATCCATATAGGTATGGAGGTAGAATTATTTAAAACAGATGAAAGTGGTAATCCAATATATAAATTTATAAATTAGGAGGAGTCAATATGAGACTTAAGGATAAAGTTTGTCTTGTAACAGGCGGAGGTAATGGAATAGGTAGAGCTGCTGCAGTTAAGTTTGCACAAGAGGGTGCTAGGGTTGTTGTTATTGACTTGAATGATAATGCAATTGATGAAACCGTTAATTCTATAGTTGAAAATGGTGGAGAAGCCCTTGGATTCATGGTTGACATAACTAAAAAAGAGCAGATCGCTGAGATGGTAAAAGTAATAATGGAAAAGTACAATAGGATTGATGTTTTAGTAAATAATGCTGGAATCATTATGGACGCTCAGCTGAAAAATATGACAGATGATCAGTTTGATAAAGTAATTGATGTAAACCTTAAGGGAACTTATTTATGTACTAAAGCAGTTGTTGATATTATGATAAATCAAAATTATGGAGTGATTTTAAATACATCATCTATTGTTGGAATATACGGTAATTTTGGTCAAACAAACTATGCTGCAACAAAATTTGGGGTAATTGGATTTACAAAAACCTGGGCTAAAGAGCTTGGTAGAAAAGGCATAAGAACAAATGCTGTATGTCCTGGATTTATTGCAACTTCAATTATAGACCCCATGCCTGAAAGAGTAATAAAAGCAATGGAAGATAAGGTTCCAATGAAGAGATTAGGAAAGCCTGAAGAAATTGCCAATGTTTATGCTTTCTTAGCATCTGATGAAGCAAGCTATGTAAATGGAGCTGTAATAGAAGTAAGTGGTGGTATAGTTATTTAATAACATCTATTTGGAAGGAAGGATTTTATGGGTAGAGCTAAATTTATTACATCAAAAGATGCTGCTTATATGATACAAGATGGTGCTTCTATTGGTACCTGTGGATTCTTATTAACAGGAGCTACTGAAGAAATACTATTAGAAATAGAAAATAGATTCTTAGCAACTGGTGAGCCTAAGAATTTAAGTGTTATGTGGGCATCAGGAGTAGGTGATGGAGAAACTGTAAGAGGATTAAATCATTTATGCCACGAAGGGTTGTTAAAAAAGACAATAGGTGGTCATTATGGTCTAATAAAGAGGATGATACCTATGGTTGTGGAGAATAAAATCGTTGCTTATAATTTTCCACAAGGAGTATTATGCCAGATGTTTAGAGATATGGCAGCTAAAAAACCAGGCGTTATTACTCATGTAGGTTTAGGAACCTTTGTTGATCCAGATTTTGAAGGTGGTAAATTAAATGAAATTACAACAGAAGATATAGTTAAAAAAATAAGCCTAGATGGTGAAGAATATTTATTTTATAAAGCTCAAGCAATTAATGTTGCTTTAATTAGAGGTACAGAGGCAGATGAAAATGGAAATATTAGTCTTAGAAATGAAGCTTTAACTCTAGAATCTTTGGCAGTAGCCACGGCAGCAAAGAACAATGGAGGGAAAGTAATAGTTCAGGTACAAAAAAGAGTGAAGAACGGTACTATAAATCCGAAGGATGTAAAAATTCCAGGTATAATGGTTGATGCAGTTGTAGTTGTTGATGACATAAAGAATCATATGCAAACAGCTGGAACCCAATTCAACGAAGATTTTATCTCCAACAGAGTAGTTTTTGAAGAAAAAATTAAGGAATTACCTTTAGATGAAAGGAAGATAATTGCAAGGAGATCTGCAATGCAGATTGACCTAACAAAACGGGTTTTAAATTATGGTATAGGTGTACCAGAAGGAGTAGCAGATGTACTAAAGGAAGAGGGAATAAATCAGTATTTTACAGCTTCTGTAGAACCTGGATTGATTGGGGGAGTAGCTTTAGGGGGTTTAAACTTCGGTAGTGCCATAGGACCAGAAGCAATTATAGATGAGCCATATCAATTTGATTTTTATGATGGGGGAGGAATTGATATTACTTTCCTTGGAATGGCACAATGCGATAGTGAAGGCAACCTTAATGTTTCAAAATTTGGACCGAAAATCGCAGGCTGTGGAGGATTTATAGATATTTCTCAAAATTCAAAAGAGGTTGTTTTCTGTGGTGCTTTTACTGCAGGAGGACTCGAAACAAAGATTATTGATGATAAGTTAGTAATAATTAAGGAAGGGAAAGTAAAGAAGTTTATTGATAAGGTTGAACAGATAACATTTAATGGAATATATGAAAGGGAGAAAAATAGTAGAAAGGTAACCTTAGTAACTGAAAGAGCAGTGTTTGAGTATAGATCAGAGGGACTTACACTAGTAGAAATTGCTCCAGGGGTGGATTTAGACAGAGATATATATGGACAAATGGAATTCAAACCACTAGTTGCAAAAGACCTTAAAATGATGGATTTAAGGATATTTAAAAATGAATTGATGGGTTTAAAAAAAGAATTAAGTAATATTTAATAAAACAAGAAGAAGGGGGAGAAAAGATGTTTGGTATTATTTTAGGATTAGCATTACTTATGTTTCTCGCGTATAGGGGATGGTCCATCATATGGATAGCTCCGATTTGTGCAATGGTTGTTGCTCTTTTTGGTGGCGTTGAGCTTTTACCTACCTATACTGAAAGCTATATGGGTGGATTCGTTGCCTTTGCAAAGTCATGGTTCCCAGTATTTATGTTAGGTGCTATATTTGGCAAGCTAATGGAAGACACTGGAGCTGCGAAGGCTGTTGCTAGATGGATAACAAAAATGATAGGACCCAAAAGAGCTATTCTTGGTGTTGTAGTTGGTTGTGGTGTATTAGCATATGGTGGTGTAAGTATATTTGTTGTTGTATTTGCCATCTATCCTTTAGCAGTAGCATTATTTAGAGAAGCAAATATTTCTAGAAAGCTTATACCAGGTGCAATAGCACTAGGTTCCTTCACCTTTGCAATGACAGGTATACCAGGAACACCTCAAATTCAGAATCTGATACCTATGGATTATTTTAAAACAACTCCTACGGCTGCTCCAATAATTGGTATTATTGGTGGATTAATTATGGGAGTTGGGGGTTACATCTATCTAGTATGGGCAGAAAAGAAATTAGCTGCTAAGGGTGATGTTTTCTCAGAACCTGAACAAAAACTAGAGGAAGTAGATGAATCTAGCTTACCAAATCCATTTGTTTCATTTTTACCTCTAATAACTGTAATTATAACACTAAACCTATTAGAGTGGCATGTTATACCAGCATTATTGTCAGGGATATTTTTACTAATGCTATTAAACATTAAAATGCACACTAAATTTACAGAATCAATAAACAAAGGAGCTTCAAGCTCAGTTATAGCAATAATTAACACAAGCGCTGCTGTTGGTTTTGGAGCAGTGGTTAGAGCGGTGCCAGCCTTCGACAATTTAACAGCAATGGTTCTGGGAATTGAAGGGAATCCTTTAATATCTTTAGCTACAGCAGTTAATTTATTAGCTGGTGCAACCGGTTCAGCCTCTGGTGGTATGGGAATAGCTCTTGCAGCTTTAGGAGAAAAATACTACCAGTTAGCTATATCCTCGGGTATAGATCCTGCTGTATTTCATAGAATAGCTTCTCTATCCTGTGGAGGATTAGATTCATTACCACATAATGGTGCAGTACTTACATTATTAGCAATAACAGGGATGACTCATAAAACTTCTTATTTTCATATTTTTATAGTAGCAACAGTAATTCCTATTTTGGCTACTGTTGTAGGAATAATACTGGGGAGCTTAGGTGTAGTTTAAAGGAATTACAATTGTAGCGTACAAAAAAAAGATGTGATTCAGTTCAACAGCCTAAAAGCGGACATTTTGTCCGCTTTTTCCCTTTAACTCTGTTTACACTTTATGAATCTTTCCTCGGTTATTATATATCTAACAGGTATATCGTAATTATCAAAGGGAACAGAGTCCACCATCTGCATTTCAAAGGCTAAGGAAACTGTGGGTATATTGGGGATTTCACTTAGAAATCTGTCATAAAACCCACCACCATATCCAATACGGTAGCCCCTGTCATCAAAGACCAAGCCTGGTACAATAATTAAGTCAAGAATTTGTGGAGAAACAAGCCTTAGGGCTTCTTTTTTTGGTTCAAGGACACCAAAGTTACCTATCTCTAGGTCATTATGGAAATCCTTAATCTCACAGATTGATAGTTCTTTGGTTTTGGGGTTAGCTAATGGTACAAACACCCTCTTTCCCGATGACAGTATATGCTGAATAATATCGTAGGTATCAACTTCATTTCTAAAGGACACAAACACCATTATACTATGGGCATTTTTATAATGGCTAGTCTCCATAAGGGTAGTAGCTATGATTTTACTTTTAGCTTTAATAAAATCCTTAGTTAAGGCTTCCCTTTTCTTTAATACAGATTTTCTGAGTTCATTCTTCATGGTAAAATTCCTCCTGTCATTTCTTGTAATATAATTGTAACAGAATTTTGGTAATCAATTCAATTGAATTAAACAGTCGACTATTGTTATAATAAGAAAGTAAGCAAAAAGTATAAATAATTAGTATAAGCAACTTGTTGTTATTATATACGCCAAAAATAGTAATAATTTACCACAGTTTTATAGAACCCAAGGAAGGATATCATGCTTTTATGTCGAAATAATAAGTGAGTTCAGGAGTTGATTAACTTGATAGAGATGATAAATGTAAGCAAGGCTTACCCTAAAGGGGTACAAGCACTAACTAATATAAATTTCAAAATAGAAAAGGGAGATTTTGTTTTTTTAGTTGGGCCCAGTGGAGCAGGAAAATCCACCTTCTTGAAGCTACTTTTAAAGGAAGAGGACCCAACAACAGGTACAATATACGTTGGAGATAAAGACGTTACAAAGCTATCCAACAGAAAAATACCTTACTTAAGAAGAACCATTGGTGTTGTATTTCAAGACTTTAGGCTACTGCCAAATAAAACAGTTTTTGAGAATGTAGCATTTGCAATGGAAATTATAGAAGCCTCCTCAAAGGAAATTAGAAGGCAGGTACCAATGATACTGGGAATGGTAGGTCTTAGTGATAGAGCCTCTCAATATCCCCATCAGCTTTCTGGTGGTGAAAGACAAAGAGTTTCAATAGCAAGGGCTATTGTAAATAATCCTGCTGTTCTGATAGCAGATGAGCCCACCGGCAACCTTGACCCCGATACTGCTTGGGAGATTATGAAGGTTTTAAGGCAAATTAATAGACGTGGCACCACTGTGTTAATGGCTACCCATGCCAAGGATATTGTCGATATAATGCAGCAAAGAGTAATTGCCCTAGAAAAAGGCAGAGTTGTACGTGATCAGCAAAGGGGGGCATATGGCTATGAAGATTAGAACAGTAAACTATATGCTTCGACAAGGAATTACAGGCCTTTGGAGAAATAAAAATATGAGTCTTGCTTCTATTGGTTCTGTGGCAGCTGCACTTGTTATTCTAGGTTTGGTTATTATACTGGTGCTTAATATAAACAATGTTGCAGATTTAGCTCAAATGCAATTTGATACAATACAGGTGTACCTTAAAGAGGATATTAGCCAAGGGCAAATAGCAGAGATAGGAGATAGTATTCTACGCATTAACGATGTAAGCAACATTGAGTTTGAGTCAAAGGAGCAAGCATTATTAAATATGAAGGAGAGATGGGGGGACAAGGGATATCTCCTTGACACCCTAGAGGAAAATCCACTGCCAAACTCCTATATTATATATTTAAATTCCTTAGACAGAGCAGATTTTGTTGTTGTGGAGCTTAGTAAAATTGATGGGATAGATGAAATTAAATACTATAAAGAAATAATAGATAATATGCTGAGAATTGCGTCATTTATTAGAACAATAGGACTAGCCTTGATAATGATTTTAGTCTTGATAGCTATGTTTATAATATCAAACACAATTAAGCTGGCCTTAAATGCAAGAAAACAAGAAATAAACATAATGAAATATGTAGGTGCAACTAATTGGTTTATAAGATGGCCCTTTATTTTGGAGGGAGTTGTACTTGGCTTATTAGGTGCTGTTATAGCACTGGCTATAACCTATTATGGATATAGCTATGCCTACAATGCTATTGCAAGGAAATTTACAGTAGTATTTAGTGCCTACTTGATGCCAGTAAGTGAAATGATGAATACAACAGTTGTTATGTTTGCTGTCCTCGGTTCAGGAGTTGGAGCTATAGGTAGTATAGTGTCCTTAAGAAAGCATTTAAAGGTTTAATGGGGGTGTACTGATGAAGAAAAAAGTTCTATTACTTATAACTATTATTACAGTAGCACTATCAAGTATGGCTGCTTATTCCAACCAGCTAGATACTCTCCATAACCAATTGGGGGAAAAAAATAAGCAAATTGAAAAAACAAGAGAAGAAATAAAAAAGATTAATAGCCAATTAGATAAAATACAACTACAGATTAAAGAATATGATTTAATAATTGAAAAAACAGAAATAGAACTATCAATGTTAGGTAAGGATATATCAACAACAGAGAATAAAATTGATGTAATTACAGAGGAGCTTATAGAAGCCGAAGAAAACATTGATACTAAACAGGACCTACTAGGATCAAGATTAAATGCAATGTATAAAAATGGGAATATAGCCTACGTAGAGGTTTTACTAAACTCACAAAGCTTTCCTGAGCTTTTAAGCAATTTAGATATGATTCAACGGATTGTGGAGTATGATGTAGACCTACTAAAGTTCTTAGAGATAGAAAGAAGCAAAATAGAAGATGGAAAGGTCAAGCTAGAAAATGAAAAGGCTCGACTATATACAATGAGAAATGATGTGGAGGATAAGAAAAAGCTATTGGTGGTTTCAAGGGGAAAGCAGGATGGAATAAGAAAACAGTTAGCTTCAGACAAAAAAGTATTAATTGATATGGAAAATAAATTAGAAAAAGAAGCTAAGGAGATACAAGATTTTATTCGAAAATCCTCCTCAAGCGAAGAATATATAGGGGGAGAAATGCAATGGCCAGTGCCTGGTCACACTAGAATTTCATCTCCATACGGTAATAGAATTCATCCAATATTAGGGGGTAGACGCTTTCACTCTGGAATAGATATTCCTGCTCCTGTAGGAACAGAAATAGTTGCAGCTAACATGGGAACCGTAATATATTCTGGAGATCTTGGAGGCTTTGGAAAAACCGTTATTATAGATCATGGTGGAGATATAACTACCTTATACGCCCATAACTCTAAACTATCTGTTTCAGAGGGTGACGAGGTAAACAAGGGAGACAAAATTGCTGAGGCAGGGAGTACAGGCTTATCAACGGGACCACATCTCCATTTTGAGGTAAGGGAAGACGGAAAATATGTTGACCCCATACCATACGTAAGGGGAGACTAATTAAATGATTTAAGCAATCTGAGCCAGAGGATTATTCTTCTGGCTCAGACTGATGAAAAAGGCCTATTTTATTTGTTGCTTCAAAATGCTAAAACCCTTATAAAGCCTAGAGGCAGGATGCAAGAGCTTATAGTATGGTTTTTCTCAAGCTTCTAACCTCCAACTTCTAGCTTCTCACCTATACGCTGCAATAGGAAATAACCAGTATTTGAAAATTCAAACAAAAGATTTTTTTATACAAAAAGTATATGTTATAATTAATTCTAATAAGCTATATAATAGAGAAGTAAATCATGTGTATACAGCCAAAGGGGAGAGATAAATGATAAGTAAACGTAATGCATTAATTGGAGCAATTATCATAGTTGTGCTAACCACTGCCTTAAACATAACAATAGGAAATGTAATAGCCATTAGGTTAGGAGATAAGGTAATTATTTCTGATGAAACCCATGAATTTTATACAAATATAAAAAACAAATACGGTAAACTATTTAGCCTAAACGACTATCTCATGAATAATTACTATGATAAGCTTGATGAAGAAAAGCTAATTGAAGGTGGAATTAAAGGTATGTTTGATAGTATAGGTGATCCCTATACCAGCTATATGACAGAAAAAGAGTTCAGTGATCTAATGACCCGTACCTCAGGCTCCTATGGTGGTATTGGTGTTATAGTTACACCAGGTGAAGATGGCTATGTAACTGTAGTATCACCTATTGAGGATACTCCTGGTGAAAGAGCAGGCTTAAGGACTTCAGATAGAATAGTATCGGTTGACGGTAAAGCAATATCTGGTGACAAGCTTAATTATGCTGTTGAGCTAATGAAGGGAGAACCAGGAACAGAGGTTAAGCTGTCGATTAAAAGGGATGGAGTAGCTGAGATTATTGACGTAACCATTGTAAGAGAAGAAATAAGATTAAAGACCGTAAAGTCCCAAGTTCTTGATGATAATATAGGTTATATTAGAATATCTATGTTCGACGAACAGACAGCAGGAGATTTTAAGAAGGAGCTGGAATCCTTGGAAAAGAAAAACATCAAGGGTTTAATACTGGACTTAAGAAACAATCCAGGTGGTCTATTATCTCAATGTATAGAAATTGCAGATATACTATTGGGGGAGCAGTTAATAGTCTACACTGAAGATAGAAATGGTGTTCGAGAAGAAGAAAGGTCAAATAAGGAATCAGTAGATTATCCATTGGTTCTGGTGGTGAATGAAGGAAGTGCCAGTGCATCAGAGATTTTAGCTGGGGCTGTTAAGGATGGAGAGGCAGGTACCATTGTTGGAACAAAAACCTTTGGAAAAGGTCTAGTACAGCAGGTAAAGCCTTTAGATGATGGTACAGGCTTTAAATATACAGTATCACAATATTTTACACCTAATGGAACATATATCCATGGGAGTGGAATAGAACCCCATATTTTTGTGGAGCTGCCTGAAGAGCTACAGGGAAAATATGACATAGAGGAAAGTGAAGATTCACAATTAATCAAAGCTATTGAGGTAATGAAGGAAAAGCTTAAATAAAAATACATTACATTACTTTTAACCTAGAAACTGCGAAAACAACGACAATGATCGTTGTTTTTTCAATGATTTATAATTACACTACAAAAACTAGTTTTATTTTTCCCTAGTGTTGACAATCATTATGGGGAGAAGTATAATATGAATGTACGAACAAATGTTCCATAAAACACGCTTAATTATGTAAACTAATTATGATATAATAGATAAGGAATTGCATTTATTAAGAATTGCGGGGTATGAGTATGAACAAGTTTAAAATACATTCTGAATATTCACCAACAGGTGATCAACCAAAGGCTATTAAAGACTTAACCGAAAGCATTCATAAAAATAATAAGCATCAAACCCTATTGGGGGTAACAGGCTCAGGCAAAACCTTTACAATGGCTAATGTAATACAGAATCTACAAGTGCCAACCTTGGTTATAGCCCATAATAAGACCCTAGCAGCCCAGCTGTGCAGTGAATTTAAGGAGTTTTTCCCAGATAACGCAGTTGAGTATTTTGTTAGTTACTACGATTATTACCAGCCAGAGGCCTATGTTGTTCACTCGGATACCTATATTGAAAAGGATGCATCGATAAATGAGGAAATAGATAAGCTAAGACATTCAGCCACTTCCTCCCTCCTAGAAAGAAGGGATGTCATAATTGTTGCCAGTGTATCCTGTATTTATGGTTTAGGTGATCCTGAGGAATATAAAAAGCTTACGGTTTCCTTAAGGCCAGGTATGGAAAAGGATAGAGACAAGGTTTTAAGACAATTAATTGATATACAATATGAAAGAAATGATATAAATTTTGTTAGGGGAGCCTTTAGGGTTCGAGGAGATGTTGTAGAGATATTTCCTGCATCATCTACAGAGAATGCTATTCGTGTGGACTTTTTTGGTGATGAAATAGAAAGAATAACAGAAGTAAATGCTTTAACCGGTGAAATAATTGGACAGAGAAAGCATGTGTCTATTTTCCCAGCCTCCCATTATGCAACGGGATCAGACAAGCTGGAATTAGCAATTAAGAGAATTGAAGCAGAGCTGGAGGAAAGGGTTAAATTTCTCCATGACTCAGACAAGCTGGTGGAGGCCCAAAGGCTACAGCAAAGGACTATGTACGATATAGAAATGCTAAGGGAGGTTGGGTTTTGTCAAGGAATTGAAAACTATTCAAGACACTTAACAGGCCGTAGGGAAGGCAGTAGACCCCACACTTTATTAGATTATTTTCCAAAGGATTACTTAATAATAGTGGATGAATCCCATGTTACTATACCTCAAATACGAGGAATGTATAATGGAGACAGATCACGAAAGAGTACCCTTATAGATTATGGCTTTAGACTTCCTTCAGCCCTTGACAACAGACCACTGCAGTTTTCAGAATTCGAAGGTCTTGTAAATCAAATATTATACGTAAGTGCAACACCAGGTCCCTACGAGCTAGAGAAAAATGGTCCTGTTATTGAACAGATTATTCGTCCTACTGGTCTATTGGACCCCGTTGTAGAGGTTAGACCTGTAAAGGGTCAAATAGATGATTTAATAGGTGAAATAAATAAAAGAATTGCGAAAAAACAAAGGGTTATGGTAACAACCCTCACTAAAAAAATGTCTGAAGACTTAACAAATTATATTAAGGAAATGGATATAGCAGTTAGATATTTACACTCAGATATTAATACAATTGAAAGAATGGAAATTATAAGGGACTTAAGACTAGGGGTTTTTGATGTGTTGGTTGGAATTAACCTTTTAAGGGAAGGACTTGACATACCAGAGGTTGCCTTAGTAGCTATTTTAGACGCTGATAAAGAGGGGTTTTTAAGGTCAGAGACCTCTTTAATTCAAACTATAGGAAGAGCAGCTAGAAATGTTGAGGGTAAAGTAATTCTGTATGCTGATTCAATTACTAAATCAATGGAAAAGGCTATAAATGAAACTGAAAGAAGAAGGAAAATACAGCATCAATTTAATGTTGATAATAGCATTGAACCGAAAACCATTATTAAAAAGGTCAGAGAAGTAATTGAGGGAACAAAGGTAGCAGAGGCCACAGAGGAATATAAATATAACTCAAAAAATAAGCTTTCAAAAGAGGAGCTTCAAAAAACAATTGAGGAGCTAGAAATTGAGATGCTAAAGGCAGCTGAAGGCTTAGATTTTGAAAGGGCAGCAGAGCTGAGGGATAAAATAAAGCAAATTAAGAAGGAAAATACTACTAAAGAAGAGGTGTAAAAGTGGCAAGGGATAAAATAATTATTAGAGGCGCTAAGGAGCATAATCTAAAGAATATTAACTTAGAAATACCTAGAGATAAATTTGTGGTTTTAACTGGATTATCTGGCTCTGGTAAGTCTTCATTAGCATTTGATACAATCTACGCTGAGGGACAAAGACGATATATAGAGAGCTTATCTGCCTATGCCAGACAATTTCTAGGACAAATGGAAAAGCCCGATGTAGAATACATCGAAGGGCTTTCACCAGCAATCTCTATAGATCAAAAAACCACCAGTAAAAACCCACGATCAACAGTTGGTACAGTAACCGAGATATATGATTATCTAAGACTGTTATATGCAAGGGTGGGTACGCCCCATTGTCCAATCTGTGGCATAGAAATAACTCAAATGACTGTTGAACAAATTGTAGACAAAATAATGGAGCAGGATATAGGATCGAAGCTACAGCTGTTAGCTCCAGTTATACGAGGTAAAAAGGGACAACATCAAAAAGTACTAGAGGACATAAAAAAGGAAGGCTTTGTGAGGGTAAGAGTGAATGGGGAAGTAATGGATTTACAGGAGGAAATAAAGCTATCAAAAACAAAAAAGCATAATATTGAAGTTGTTGTGGATAGGGTGGTATTAAAGGATGATTCCCATCAAAGATTGGCGGATTCAATAGAAACAATCCTAAAGCTAACTGATGGCTTGCTTATAGTGGATGTTATTGGTAAAGAGGAGCTTCTTTTTTCTACTAAGTTTGCTTGTCCAGAGCATGGAATAGGTATTGAAGATATGTCTCCGAGAATGTTTTCCTTTAATAGTCCCTTTGGAGCATGTGATGAATGTAATGGTATCGGACATAAGAAGGTAGTAGACCCACAGCTGGTTATACCAAACAAGAAAATAAGCATCAGACAAGGTGGAATTGATCCGTGGTCTGGTTCCAATGGAAACTCAGAAAACACCTATTATTTTAAGATGATGGAGAGCTTAGCAGACCAATACAAAGCAGATTTAGATGCTCCAATAAAAGATTTACCAGATGAGTTTATAAATGCCCTATTGTATGGTACTAAAGACAAGCTGGTGTCTTTTCAGTATGAATCAAAGTACGGAGGCAATAGAACCTATTCTGCTGCATTTGAAGGGGTTATACCTAATTTAGAAAGAAGGTATCGAGAAACTAACTCTGATTATATGCGGGATAAAATCGAAGAATATATGAGTGAGAGCCCCTGTGATGTATGTAATGGTGCCCGACTAAAGGATGTTTCTTTGGCGGTAACTATTGGTGATAAAAACATCTACAGTATAACAGAAATGTCTATAGGGGAGCTAAGGGACTTTTTTGTAAGTCTACAGCTTGACGATAGAAAAGCCACTATAGCAGCTCAAATATTAAAGGAAATAAATGCAAGATTGAGGTTTTTAATAGATGTTGGTTTAAATTATCTAACACTTTCAAGAACAGCTGGAACATTATCTGGTGGAGAATCACAGCGTATTAGACTGGCTACACAGATAGGCTCAAGTCTTGTGGGTGTACTTTATATTCTTGATGAGCCCAGCATTGGGCTACATCAGCGGGACAATGAAAGGCTTTTAAGAACCCTTAGACACTTAACCGATATAGGAAATACAGTTATTGTTGTTGAGCATGATGAGGATACAATATATAATGCAGATCATGTAATAGATATAGGACCATTAGCTGGGATAAAGGGTGGTGAAATAGTGGCACAGGGAACAGTTGAAGATATCATCAACTGTAAAGAATCCGTTACAGGACAATATTTAAGTGGTGCTAAAAAAATCGAAATACCCATTAAGAGAAGAAGGCCTAATGGTAAATGGATAGAAATATTGGGTGCAACGGAAAATAACCTAAAGGATATTGAGGTTAGAATACCTATGGGGGTTTTTACTTGTGTAACAGGAGTTTCAGGCTCTGGTAAGAGTACACTAATCAATGACATACTATACAAAAAAATTGCACATGAGCTTAACGGAGCTAAAGCTAAACCAGGAAAGCATCGATCAATAGAGGGGCTTCAACACATGGATAAAGTAATTGAGATTGATCAATCTCCTATTGGAAGAACACCTAGGTCAAATCCTGCAACATATACAGGTGTTTTTGACGAAATAAGAAGCGTCTTTGCACAAACACCTCAAGCAAAAATGAGGGGCTATCTAAAGGGAAGATTTAGCTTTAACATTAAAGGCGGTCGATGTGAGGCATGTAATGGAGATGGAATAATTAAAATAGAGATGCACTTCCTTCCAGATGTATATGTACCATGCGAGGTTTGCAAGGGAAAAAGATATAATAGAGAAACCTTAGAGGTTAAATATAAAGGTAAAACCATTTCAGATGTACTAAATATGAATGTAGAGGAAGCATTAGCCTTCTTTGAGAATATTCCAAAGATAAAAAGAAAGCTACAAACCCTTCACGAGGTCGGTTTAGGCTATATCAAGCTTGGACAGCCTTCAACTCAATTATCTGGTGGAGAAGCCCAAAGAATTAAACTGGCATCTGAGTTAAGTAAGAGGAGCACAGGGAAGACATTATATATACTAGATGAGCCTACAACAGGACTCCATTTTGCAGATGTCCATAGATTGATAGATGTTCTTCAAAAACTAGTTGACTCTGGTAATACTGTATTGGTAATAGAACATAACCTAGATGTAATAAAAACAGCCGACTATATTATTGACCTAGGTCCAGAGGGTGGAACAAAGGGTGGTACGATTATTGCACAGGGTAAACCAGAGGAGGTGGCTAATGTAAAAGAATCCTATACCGGGCAATTTTTACAACAGCTACTATATCCACCAATGGGTGTAAATAAGAAAATAATACTATAGTAAATTAATAATTTATTATGTATTATTAAATTAGCACTCAATTGAGGGAGGCGTTATAATGTCTAGGGATTTTATATGTAAGGATGCTGAAATAAAACTTGAAATAGATGTTATTCCCCCGTATCTTTCCTTTTGGGGTAAGATTCATATGGTAGATAAAAAGTTTTTTGTTGTAAAAATAGATGGTAAGTACGTTCAAAATGAACCAAGAAGGGCTAAGTGTACTATACCAGGAGAGAAAAATGTATGTATTATAAGTAGTAAAATACATGGCTTTGAAAATGATTTATTGTTTATAGAAATACCCACCCAAAACAATATTAAGGTACTTCAGCGTAGAAAATACGTTAGGGTAGAAATAGATAAGGACATTGAGTGTTATTTAATTGGTATAAATGATAAAAGAATAGAAAACACTAAATTTTTTCCAGCAAAGCTGAAGGATATTAGTGGTGGCGGTGTATTAATTAAAACATCCCTATCAATTCCTGTAGGAACAGTTATTGTATTCGAAATGATCTTGAATGGAGCCCCTATTCTTTTAACCGTTAAAGTGCTACGTAATATAGAGAATAATAATGATAAAACTTGGAATTTAGGCTGTGAATATATTGGAATTACTGATAATGATCGACAGCGTATTATTTCATTTTGTTCAAAGGAGCAAATAAAGCAAAAAAAAAGGTAGTATAAGGGTAGCATAATAATATTGCTAATATAACAAATCCAACCACACAAGTATATCCATGTGGTTGGATTTTCTGTTAAGCATCTACAATAATGGCCCTTACCTCATTACCTTCATTTACGATAATACCAACAACATCACCAACCCTTAAATCCTTAAAATCTATCTTCATTTCTCTATGATTTCTTTGAATTACAATTTCTACATCTTCTAGTATTGGTAGCTCCTCATAGATCTCTCGGCTATTATGGTCTAAGTGCTGTTCAATATCTATTAGCCTATTATCCCAATCTATCTTTGTTACAATACCATATATAAAGGCTTCTTTAATAAATGGGTTACATGCTTCTATAACAGTTCCTTTAGAAAGCCTTACTTCACCCTCCACCCCATTCCATTCAACTTCTAAACTAAGTGCTTCTGCAAAATCCCTTAAAGGTACATGAATTTTACTGTTATATATATAGGACTCATTGTTAGTCAGTATCTCTTTACCTTCGTAGAAAATTTTATAATTATTTATATAGGCTTTTATTTCATAATATTCTATTGCTCCCCAGCAAACTGATAGGCTTAAAACAAAAATTATTATTAGTCCTACAAGCAAAGGTCTTTTAAACATTTATTATTCCCCTCCAAATAGTATTTTATTTGGAGTATTACCTATTATTATAAATATATTCAATTTATACATATTGAATATTTTGAAGCAGCAAAAAGTCCTTTACACCCTGCTGTAACCGTCTATCCACCGATAATTGAATTTCTTCTATCCCTGTTCTCATGTATAATATGCATATATCCTCATTAAAAGTAAAGGATTTAATATCCTCTTTAAATCAAGTACCAATTATCAGTACTTTCATATTTTTTAATTTCATAACTCCTAGTAATATATT
>NZ_WBZC01000051.1 GCF_009017275.1 Alkaliphilus pronyensis
TGGTCTCGAACCGTCCCCATGGTTATGCTTATCTATGTTCTTAGTTATATTAAGATAGTATCCGCTAGTTGTTCCTCTTTGGTACACTGACTCAAAAAATATTTCTCCATTATGTGCTTCAATAATGGCTTTATTAATATACAATCCAAGTCCGTAGCCCTTTTTAGTGTTGTGGGATGTATAGAACATATTGAAAATCTTCTCCTGCTCCTCTGTTTTAATACCTATTCCATAATCCTTAAAGTAAGTTAGTATCCTACACTCTTCTTCCTTTATTATTAATTCAATCACAGAATTATCCTCAGAAAATTTCACAGCATTAGATAAAATATTATTTATAACTCTGTGGATTTTCGTAATATCAACAGCTATTGTTCCCTCGAGGTGAATATTGTCATAATCAATCTTTGGGATGAATACATGCTTTTGATTATTTACATAGTTTTCTGAGTTATAGAGGATCGTATTTATATAATCAGAGATTTTAATTTCTTTAAGATTTACCTTGATATCATGGGCTTCATATGTGTTATCTAAAATATCCGTTACAATGTTTTCAATTTGCTCTGATCGATACTGGATTCTTTCAATATATTCCTTTGCTTTATCAGGATCCACTATGTTCAGACTTAAAGCTTTACTGTATCCTTTAATCAGCGTTATTGGTGTTTTAATATCATGGGATAGCATGGACATAAATCTAGATGTCCCTTTATATGTTTCATTTAAATGCTCTGTTAGGTTTTGAGAATTCATTGAAATGATTTTGCTTTCATATTTTAAAGATTCAAAGATTTGCTTTAAGTTAATCCTCATTTTATCCAGTTCTTTACTGAGTTTTCCAATTTCATCCTGTGTATCAATATTAATTGGTAAATCAAAATTTCCCTTTGCAACTCTAGAAACTCCGCTTATTAAAGCTTCAATAGGACGAGACATAGATCCACTAAAATAAAAGTTGATTAGGATAATCATTACTAAGGTACATATTAATATATAAACCAGATAGTTTCTCATTGCATAGGCTGATTCAATAAAATCAGATAAGGGGGCTATAAGGAATAAATTCCAATCAAAACCTTCTATATTAGAATAGGCGGCTACATATTCAACGCCATCTATCTCCACCTCAAATGCTTCCGATTTTGCAAAAACCTCATGCTCAGAACTAAGGACCTCAAAGATACTGTTAAATACTTCTAATTCCTTCTTATCTTTAGATCCTGTTATTACTTTATAGTTATCGTCTAAAAGTATGGCAAATCCATTATAACCATACTTTATATCGTCAATAATTTCAATAATATAATCCACATGAATATTAGCTGCCACTACACCTTTTCGCCCTTGGATATTAATATCTGATGCTATAGCGGTTACATTTTCTTTTTTGTTTATATCTTTATATACGGAGGTAGTAACATAGGCTTCTTGGTTAATAGCTTTTTTATACCAAGGTCTTTCAGTAACATTGTAGGCTTCATCTGGTATCCAACCATATGCATCTATCATTTTATTATTCTCCAAACCTATGAATATACTAATAAAATCTTGGTTCATATCGGAATATACCCTCATGAGGCCCTTAATATCTTCTTCATTGTGATATTCTTGTAACTGTGCCTTTAATCCCATGAGGATTTTAGATTTTTCTAAAAGCCATGTATGGATTATTTGCGAATTGTAATAAGCCGATTTATGTCCGAAGTCTTTAGCCTGTTCTTTGGATGACTTAATCAATGATGACATGTTTATAAATGTAATTGGAAACGCTGCAATAACTCCTACAATTAACATCATTACAATTAACTTAGTACGGATTCTTAGGATCATCTCACATCTCCTTCAAAAACATATCCAGCACCCCAAATTGTCTTTATATACTCAGGTTTTTCTGGATTATTTTCAATTTTTTTTCTAAGCCGCTTAATGGTTGTATTTACCAAGTTTTCATCGTAGAAGGAGTCTCCCCATACATTATTCAGAATCTGATCCCTATTTAAAACAATATAGGCATTCTCAATCATATAAATCAAAAGGTTAAATTCTTTGGATGTGATGTTAACATCCTCCTTATTCTTAAATACCTTGTAACCTTTTTTATATATGGCTATATCTCCAAAAGTAATAATTTCATCCTTTATACTCCCTTGATTATAGGACCTTGTTCTTCGGATATTGGCCTTGATTCGTGCTACTAGCTCCACGGGATTAAAAGGCTTTGTAATATAATCGTCCGCACCTACTCCCAGTCCTAGGAGCATATCATTTTGGGAGTTATTACAGGTTAAAAAAATGATAGGAATAAAATTAGTTTTCGAATTTGCTTGCATAATTCAATCCCATTCATTCCGTCCAAGTTAATATCCAATACCAGGAGTTCAATGTCTTCATTTAGAAGCTCTAGTGTCTTTTCTGCAGAGTCAGCTTTAACAACTTCTATATTTTCAATTCTTAAAAAATCCTCTATCATTTCAGCTATTTCAATCTCATCATCTACAACCATTATTTTAGACATGTCCACCACTCCTTTCGGATATATTCAATTATATCATAGCTGTACCGCTAAAAATAGCTGAAAAGCCGAGGCTCTCCTCGGCTCTTGATTTATTAATTAAGTGCTTCAATAATTCTTTCAGGTGTTGCTGGGTAGTCAGTAAGGTTGGTGCCCAGGGGATTATTAATAGCATTCATCAAAGCTGGTGCTGGAGCTACTGCAGCTAACTCTCCTATGCTTTTTGCTCCGAAAGGTCCCAAAGGCTCGCCTTTTTCAATAAACAAAGTCTTAACCAATGGCATGGAAGGTGTATTGATAACATGATACTTTGAAAAATTATCGGTTTTAAGATTCCCTTTTTTATCATAAATTATTTCTTCACAAATTGCCATTCCCAAACTCATTTGAGCACCACCCTGCACTTGTCCTTCCGCCAAAGTTCTGTTAATTACCTGCCCTGCATCTTGAACAACAAGTATATCTTGAATTTCAACCATGCCTAAATACCGATCCACCTTAACCTCTATAAAAACAGCACTGTATACGCTTGGATTGGCTTTGGACTTGTACTCCAAGTCAGCCTTTAGAGTAGTTTCATATTTATCTTCACAAAGGGTAGCAAGGCTCCCATAATTCATTGCCTCTGTAGACTGACTGCCAATCATCCCATCCTTTAGCCAAACTTGATCTTGTGTACAACCGAAGGCATCACAATAAGACTTAATCATTCTTTCCTTGAGAAGCTCTGCCGCCTCTTTTACAGCTCCGCCGCATACAAAGGTCACTCTGCTAGCCTGAGTCCCTGCAGAATCATAGGGTGATAAATGAGTATCTGCTTGGGGTACATTGATAAAATCAGGTGATATATCTAAGACCTCAGCAGCGATCTGCTGCATTGTCAAAACCGTACCACACCCTAAATCATGAATTCCAATCTTTACTAAAACTCTACTATCGGGCATGATTTGTATCGTAACGTTGGTATAATCAGGAAATGATCCGTGATATCCATTACCATGAGCACTTGCTGCTACCCCAAGTCCATAAGCAAAGCGGTGGGTATTCTTATCCTTTATAGATTCCATTCGTTCTTTCCATCCAAATTCTTCTTTTCCTGCTATGAGACAATCCTTTATCCGTGCGTTACCGATTGCAGGCATTCCAATTTGATCTACTGCCCCTTCATTGTATTCTCTTGGATCAACAGCATTTACAATTCTAAAATCCACAGGATCCATTCCAATTTTTTTAGCTGCATTATTAATATTGATCTCACTAATAGCATGAACCTGTGGTGAACCATATCCTCTGCAGGCTCCACCTGGTGTAGTATGGGTATAATAGGTGCTTCCTACATATTTTTGACTTTCAATATCATAGGTTCTAAAAGCTTTCTTACCTGCTGCTACAGCAATTGCTGAACTATTAGTTAAATAGGCACCTCCATCAAAGTCAATTTCAATTTCTCGTGCCACTATTTTACCCTCTTTAGTAATACCTGTTTTAATTCTTTGAATTGATGCATTACGAGTTCTTGTAGCAGCAATAGAGTCTTTACGATCCATTATTATTTTAACAGGCCTACCTGTTTTCAAGGCTGCAAACCCACATATTGGTTCCAATATTGGCATTCCCTTACCACCAAAGGAGCCACCAATATAGGATTTAACTACACGAATTTTATCATAGGAAATATCAAGAGCCTGAGCAGTAACATGCTGTACCTGAAATACCACCTGACATGGAGACCATATTATAAGATTTCCAAAGGTATCAACTTCAGCCATGCACACATGGTTTTCAATGGCTGCATGATGTATCTTTTGAGTGGAACCTGTATCTTCTATTATGAAATCAGCTTTTTCAAAGCCACTTTTAACATCTCCACAAGTAAGTTCCTTTTTGAAGCATAGGTTAGTTTCACCAGCTACTATTGTTGATTGCTTCTTTGCTGCTTCTATACCTATAACAGCGGGCAGTTCATCATATTCTATAATTAGAGCCTGTCGCCCTTTTTCCACTGCTTCCATAGTTTCACCTAATACTAAAGCAATTCGATCTCCAACATGTTTAGCAGTTTCGTGAAGAATGAGCTCATCTTCCTCTGCCACGGATCCAGAATACCATTGATTGGAATTATACGGCTTCTTGGGTACATCCTCATAAGTGAAAACAGCTTTAACACCTTCAATAGCCATTGCTTTAGTAGTATCAATCCTCACTTTGGCATGGGCCTTTTTACTAATTACAAGTTTTCCATAAAGCATCCCATGTCGACTCATATCCCCTGTGTATTTTGTTTTACCTAACACTTTATCCTTTGCATCAGGTCTATCAATACGCTTTCCAATGTACTTTAATTCCTTATCCATCAAATCACCTCTCTCTGACTTAAAATGTCATTAAAGACATCGCTAATTACGCCTTTAATAGCAATTCTCTTATAATGTCTTGATGTTCTAGTTGGAATAGCTTCATCAATTAGCTTAGAGCCTAAATCTAAAAGTTGTAGCAATAAAGCTTCATTCCATTCCCGATCAATACAATGCTTTTCTATATTAAGTGCCTTAATGGGTTTAGGGCCAATAGATCCAAAGTACATAGCTGCTTCAGTTACATAATTATCCTTAAAGACGAGTCGAACAGCATGATTAAGTTTTGATATTGTCACATTCTTTCGACTACCAACTTTCGAAAAGCTGGAGTAAATAGAAGTACTTCCTTTGGGAATACGTATATTAACAAGAGCTTCATCTGGTTTAATCTGAGTTTCACCAAGTCCTAAGACAAACTCCTCCAAAGGCAGCTCTCGAAATACTCCCTCTGAATCTAGTAAAACAGCTGTGGCTCCTAATGCAAAGCATGCTGTGATAGTATCTGCACAATGGGCAGCGTTGGCAATATTTCCTCCAATAGTGGCACGATTGCGTATTTGCGTTGATCCTACTCTTCCAGCTGCTCCAGCTAAAGCATATCCGTGTACTTGAATAATTATTGATTTCTCAAGCTTTGTCATGGTAACAGCTGCACCAATTTCTATAACATCATCCTTTTTTTCAATTTCCTTCAATTCATCCATGTGTGTTAAGTCAATAGTTGCAAAATGCAAGATTCCCTGCTTTTTTATATGAATGGCTAAATCAGTAGCACCAGCTACAAGGTATAAATCATTTCGTTCCTTTTTCATCTTTAACAATTCTACGAGCTCTTGTATAGTTTTAGGAGCGTAAAATGTATTAGATTTCATGTCAATCACTCCTTCATATTTTTAACTGCTTCGACAATTTTGTTGTATCCCGTGCATCGGCAGAGATTTCCTTCTAAGGCTCTTTTGATTTCCTCTTCCGTAGGGTTTGGATTTTTATATAACAATGCCATTGTAGAAATGACCATCCCTGGTGTACAATAACCACATTGCACAGCTCCAGCTTGAACAAAGGATTTTACTATGGATTCTAGTTGGCCCTTCTTATCCAATCCTTCTACCGTTGTCACTTCACGTCCGTTAATTTGCCCTGTTAACACTGTACATGACGTTACAGCTTCTTTATCAAAAAGTACAGTACACGAACCACATTCTCCTTCGCCACAACCTTCTTTTACACTCAATACCTCCATATCTTCTCTTAAAAAATCCACTAGTCTTTTATTGGGATTACATTCTTTTTGAACAACTTCCCCGTTAATCACAGCGTTGATTATCATTTTGAACCCCTCCAATAGATTGCATCTAATTTTACTTTATATTGTATAAGAAGAATCTGTTATAACTACAATGAGTTTATGACTTTTTTATGACAAATAGTTAATCATGCTCACTTATCTAGGATTAACAATCATTAATGCTAACTAGTATTTATGAAACTATGTGAATATCAAAGTATAATGTAAGACTAAGTCTTTGAATAAGTGGGTTTAATCTAAGTAGCTAGATTTATATGACTTTTTGACATCAATATTATATGGATTTGTCATACTTCTTCATGGAAAAAACGTTTTCATATAATTCAGATTTATTATAATTATTAATATAAATTGAAAGGGAGGATGTAATATGAAAAAACTACTATCATTGCTACTTGTTATTGTAATAATATTATCTGTTGGATGCTCTACAAACTCAACTAATGTAGAATCCGATAATGAAGGATCGGCAGTGAAACAAGGGGAATTTAAAATCAAGGTAGGACTTGTTACTCCAGAGCAGGATATCGCAACACGTTCTATGCGTCATTTTGAAAAGGAAGTGGAAAAGCTATCTGAAGGAAGAGTTGATGTTGAGCTTTTCCCAGGAGGTTCATTAGGTGGAAGTGCTGATATTTTTAATGGTGTTCAAGATGGCAGTATTGAAATGTGTGTAAATATTTACCCACCTTTCGCACAGTTCTCTGATGCATTTTTACTTTATAATTTACCTTACTTATTCAGCAGTAAGGAAGTAGCCTTTGAATTTTTAGATAGCGATTTAGCTAAAGATATTGCTAGTAAAATCGAAGACAAAGGATTTAAACAGCTTGCTGTGTTTGATGGTGGTTACAGAAATGTTTCAAATAACCAGGGACCTGTTAAACACCCTAATGATCTTAAAGGATTAAAAATAAGAACTTTAGATAACCCAGTTCAAATCGACTATTTCAAAGGATATGGTGCTAATCCTACACCACTTCCATATGGAGATATATACGTTGGTCTTCAAACAAAAACAATCGATGGGCAAGAAAATAGCTTTAGTAATATCGCAAGTATGAAGTTCAATGAGGTTCAAAACTATGTTACAGATACACGACATGCATTTGACCCTGTTGGAATGTTTATCAATACGGGAGTATTCGAGTCATATCCAGATGATATAAAGCAAATAATTGAAGAAGCAGCTTTAAGTACACAAAATTTCAATATAGATTTAGCAGTTCAACTTGAGAATGAAAGTATAGAAAAAATTAAAGAAACAACTGAAATTACTTATTTAACAGAAGAAGAAAGACAAGTATTTATCGATATGGCAATGCCAACATACAAGAACTTCGAAGAAAAAATAGGAAAAGAAATATTAGATAGTGCCCTTGCTAAAATTAAGGAAATAGAAGAAAAGTAATACATTTAAATTTATTGAATAAATAAGGTGTCTGTTGACACCTTATTTATATCAGATTAGGGAGGGTTTAAATGAAGCTTTTAAAGTTATTAGATGAGTATATTGAAGAATGGATTTTAATAGGAACCTATACAATTATGCTAATAATAGCAAGCGCTCAGGTGTTTTTTAGATATGTAATTAATATCTCATTGTCCTGGAGCCAAGATCTACTAACTTATATGTTAATTTGGACTGTTTTTATTGGTATTTCTTTAGCAGTAAAAAAAAGAAAACACATCAAGGTAGAATTAGCTTATATAATCTTGCCTGAGAAATATCAATTCCACCTTAAGGTTTTATCAAATTTTATATTTATGATATTTTGTGGAGTCTTTAGTTATTACTCGTTAATCAAAGTTTACAAACTGATTTTTGTCCTTCCACAGATCTCTGAATCTACCGGACTCCCTATGTGGATGATCCAAGTAGCTGTCCCCTTTGGATTTATCCTTAGTATTTATAGACTTATAAAAGACACAAAGCTATTATTCAATGATAGATCAGAAGCAAGGGGGTTAGAATAATGCATATATTTTTATTGTTAGCTTCCTTTGCGGTATTTGTATTTTTATCGGTTCCAATTGGTGTTGCAGTTGGTATGGCGCTTTGTATTTATGGATTTACAGGTGGCGTAATGGGGCTTGATTTTATTACACAATCCATTTTTTCATCAATGAACAGCTTTCCCCTTATTGCAATTCCATTTTTTATTTTAGCTGGTTCACTAATGGAAGGGGGAGGACTATCTAGAAGGCTTATTAATTTATCTAATTCATTAGTTGGGCATTTTACAGGTGGACTTGGAATTGTTACTGTTTTGACCTGTATATTTTTCGGTGCAATTAGTGGATCTGCTATTGCCACCGTTGCTGCTGTAGGTACTATTATGATTCCTGCGATGGAAAAACAAGGCTATCCTCGATCCTTTGCCACAGCTCTTACTGCTGCAGCCGGAGTTTTAGGTACAATAATACCTCCAAGTATCCCTATGGTTATGTATTGTGTTGCACTTCCTACCGCTTCTCCAGGTAATATGTTTATGGGAGGTATAGGACCAGGGCTTTTAGCAGGTTGTGCTCTTATGATTTTAGTTTATTACTATGCTAAGAGACATGGTTATAAAAGTACAAGTACCGAATTCAAGCTAAAAAATGTAATAAAATGTGCTATTGATGCAATTTGGGCTTTATTTGTACCCTTTATTATTATAGGTGGTATTTATGGTGGTATTTTTTCAGCAACAGAAGCAGCTGTTGTTGCATGCGTATATGGCTTCATTGTTGGAAAATTCATATACAAAGAGCTTTCATTAAAAACAACATCAAAGGCCTTTGTCGACTCTGCCATCACTGTTTCATCAATACTAATTGTTGTTGCTACAGGATCTGTTCTAGGCAAAATCTTGACAGTTGAAGGTGTGCCAAAGATGGTAGAAAGTTCATTAACCTCGTTGAGTAGCAATGTATTTGTATTATTAATAGTTATAAATATTATATTATTGATTGTTGGCTGTGTAATGGAGACCTTTACTGCAATCATTATTTTAAGTCCTATACTATACCCAATCGTTGCTCAATACGGCATCGATGTATACCATTTTGGTGTAATGATGATCTTAAATCTATCGATAGGGTTTATAACACCACCTGTAGGTTCTAATCTATTTGTAGCTTGTGGTATAACTGGTATGAAATTTGAAAATTTAGTTAAAGCAATTTGGCCATTTTTATTAGCATTAATCGTTGCTTTAATACTAGTTACTTTTATTCCTCAAATAACGCTATTCTTACCAAGTTTATTAGGTATGTAAAAGCAAACATGTTAATATTAAGTAGGAGCTGAATAAACTATACCAATTTATTCAGTTCCTTTTCCACCATAAACACAGATTCCAATGTATCCTCTAAAAAGTATTTATATAAGAATTAGTCAATCCCTTTAATAACGTATTGTAAACTTAAATGAAAAATGTGGACCCCTATCCCTTTCTGGTATAATGATTTGCAAAGAAACACTATACCTCCCAAAAAAGAAGAGCTCGTCATGTGAAAAATCGTATAAATAAAGTGTCCAAAGTGCAACTGGAAAATACAGATATTCTTTAGATCAGACATTAGGAATAAAATCCCATGATAGTTTAGATTCTTCTTTAAAAGCTAAACTCATAGATGAAGCAATAAAGATTTCATATAGAGGAAGTAGTAAAATAGCTGTAGATACTATAGATTTAAGTAATCAAACAGTAATTAATACTATTCAGGAATAAGGAAAAATATCTAATTACAGAGCAAAGATAAAACAGGAAAAAGAGCATACTCGTAATCTTCTGTCATAAAAGCATAAAGAGCATTCCCATAAGCTTGTCTCTGCTCTTTTTTTAAGATGGTCCGCAATCAGTCATGGATAGAAATAAGCTTAGTAATAAAATAAGCTCCTAAGTTACTTACTGAAGAATCTAAGCCACATCTTCACTTAATATACTCTTTTTAATAAATGGCGCCTAAGGTAATAACCCCAAGCGCCTAACCATTTAGTAAATCGAGACATCTCCATTTAATCATAGATACTACCTCTTTAACCATCGACTCTGATATTAAAACCTTATCTTTATTAGCCAACATCATAACATCCTCCGTGAAAAGAGTTTCTAAGTTAGCTAAAAGATTATGCACTCCTTTTCTATGTCTAAGCTTAAACACATTCTTTGCTTTCTCCCTAGATGATGGTCCAATAATCCGAGAGTACCACTCTTCTTGGTTTATAGGATAATCTACATCCATAGTGTTGTGAAGAAGACTGTATCCGTGGTCAAACAAAGGGGCAAACTCTATTATAGTGTTAGTATCTGGGTCAATCAATACTCCGAAATTAGAAAAATGTCTATCCGTATTGTTGATGACATAATCAAATACTACCATATCATCTATAGCATCTATTACACCTAATCGACTACACACCATTTCATAAGTCCAGCTAGTGGGTTCTAGGTCTTTTAGGTATTCATACGCAGGGATGAAGCTCCTATTTACAGATGTAAAATTCTCAGACCTGGTGCAGAGGTAACCTTCATAATTTAGCAATTCTTGCTTAGCAATACTTATATTAAGTAACTCGCCAATCCTGTAAGCAATAACTTCGATAATAGGTTCTCTGCCAGCATTAGCATATTCGGAAGTCCCTCTCTTGTACAAACAAGTTAACCCTCCTTCTCTTCTCCAACACTTAGGTAACATACCTGCTAGAGTTAATTCCGCACTGTTCTGTAGGCGACCTCCTAGTGATTTGGAGTGCCCAAAGAATGTCACGTACTCTAAAGAGTCTTTGAAAGAATTCTCATATATATTTATCTCTTTCCAAGTTACATTTGAGCTTTCTGTATCATAAATCCAATAGGTATCATTTAACGATAATCCTCTAGCATACAATACTAAATCGATAGGGTCATATCTGTCAAAACCCAGAGATCTAAGTATCTCTTTAATGTAATAACGGTTAATTGAGATACTTCTATTCTTAATCCAGATATTAAAATAGTTTTGTTCTTTTCCAGGCACAAGTTTCAATAATGGAGGTAAAAGTTCTAGGTTCAGTAACTCTTTTACTTCCGCTACGTACTCGCCTTCTTTAAACTCTTTAGTGAAAGAGAGAATGTCAACATCTTTACTCTTTAATATAAACACATGGGCACCTCCTTTACTATTTAATTATATAAGAAAATATATCCACTAACAAGCTGATTCTTATTGAAAGTAGTCAGCTACCAAAACCACAAACCGCGCAAACCGCAGGGACGGCACAAACCGCAGGGACGGTTCTTGTGGTTAGTTTTCTTATAAAGCTATATACTAGGATATTATTGCATCTCTCATACTTTCAGAACTATGCTTCGACTTATCCCAGTAAGTCTGGCTATTGATCTCGTTGACAATCCTTGTTGTTTTATCACTTTTACACAATTATCTCTACGTTCTTTTTCTAACTTCTGTATATCTGTGCATTGATTAACATTACAGGTATTCTTAATAATCTCTATTGCCTCATCATCTTTAATACGCTTTTTCTCATTTACATCTAAACACACTATATCACTTTTTTCTTCGTTGAATTTAACAAGTTCTCTTATAGTTTTTTTTCTGTTAGTATTAAACATCTTAAATATAAAACCACTATCTATTATTCTAGCTTTATCCGTATACTCACAGTAGCTGCTCCATTTATAGTCTTTTAGATGCTCCACTATACCAGCACTTATTGGATTTTGATGTATGTATCTTAACACTGTAAATAAATATTGATCATCCTCTACTACTTCACTTTTATATCTATCTTGGAATAAATTGCCTACTCGACCATATTTGAAGTTATACCAATATATATAGCTTGCTCCTATTCGTCTCATTGTCATTCCTAGATCTTCTTTTCCTTCTTTAAGCAAAATATGGATATGGTTTATCATTAAACAGTATGCGTATATCCTGTATTCACTTTTATCTTTGCATTCTAAGATAGCCTCTAAAAACTTTTCCTTATCTTCTTTATCTTCGATTATTGTTCACCTATTGATTCCCCTTAAAATTATATGATAGATTCCTGTCTTACTTTTCTTTCTAGCTCTTCTCGGCATATTATCACCCTAGATTATTCTAAAATTCTTGATCAATAATTCAACCACAAGAACCGTCCCCGTGGTTATAAGATTTCCTCCTGCAATCATTTCTCTTAATTGTTCTTTTGGTACAATACTGATAAAAAAGCTCCTTTCCGACATGGATTTATTTGTTATTTTCGCCAGAAAGGAACTATTAATTTCGCTAAAGCACAGATTTTTTTACACTACTAGTTTAAAAAGACAGACCTTTTTTACGCAGTCTGTCGTCCTCTTGCGTCCCTAAAGATATTCTACCTTTTAATAAATGAATCTTTAAAATACACATATTCTTCTGGTTTATTTGGCTCGAAATACACTTCAAATAATTGCTTTTCTTTATCTTTCAAAGATACCGATTTTGCTTCAATAGATTTATTAATATCAGAAGCATATATGCTGTCTTCTTTCCACACATATATTCTTGTTTCAGGAACTGTGCCTAAAGTTGAAACAATTTCCTTCTTGTCATCATCGTCTAAATCAATTTCCATTGTTTGTCCATCTACCTGTATAATCGAATCTTGCGGTTTTTCTTCAACAAACCAATAAAATGCCTGTGCATAATTGGCACCCAATACTCCATAAATCTTTACTGCCTTCTTTCCAAATATCTCAATTTCCTCAATTCCCATAAGATCCTCTGGTGTGTTCTCGACTGACACTTTACCTATGTAAAAAGATTTACCATTCAAACTAACTCCACCGTTTACTTGACCATTTTCGTTATCTTTAAAGAGAAATGCTTTAAGTTCATTATCGATTCTTTTTTCTTCAATAATCTTATTAATATTGTCCAATTGCAGATTATCTAATTTAACTTTGCTTACTTCAAAAAAATCTAATGAATATGTATGATCTTCTGCTTTATTACAACCAATGAGTAAAAGAGTTAAAAGCATTATTACTGCTAATAATTTAAGTCTCATCATATTTCACTCCTTTAGTAAAATCTTTCTATCTCTACTAACCTTCTCTTTGAACCGTATCCTGCAACTGTGTGCTAAACATTTTTCTGTGACCATCATCACTTAATATGGAAAAAAATTATTTATAATAAATTCTAGTTGCCTCGCAACTAAATAAGTCTATTCCATCTTGCATTCTATTCCAACCATATTTTTCATAGTAACCATCATGATCAGTTGTTAAATACACTTTTGAAAATCCGATTTCCTCCGCTCTTGTTTCTGCATGTTCTAACAATAACTTCCCATAACCATTGCCGCGTTCAGTTTTATTAACATACAGACATGCTATCCATGGGTATAAATCATGACGACTAATAAAATCATTAGTTATTAAGGCAGAACATCCAATAATGATGTTTTCTTTTAGCATAATATAGAATTGTGGCAACTCTTGTTTTGAGGAGTTTGATATAGCATCGTAATAAAAGCTATAGTTTCTATCATTACCCCAAACTCCATGGATATATTTTATTGTATCTTCTAAGCCATTTGAATAATCCTTTACATTAATTATCTCTAACATATTATTCCCCTCTAGTCTACTGTAATAAAATGTTTCAATTACCCCACAGAGAATTTCGCCTAACAATATCTTGTTGCGACGTCTTTGAGCTAGACCTCATAGAAATACCGTCTTGGCGGTGCTTTGCACCAAGCGAAAAGGTGTGGTACTCACTACCCTAGGCTCTTTTGATACTAAGATTTAAACCACTCATTGAAGATCGTGAAAAAAACATTTTATGTAACTCTTATTGCTTTACCCGTTTTCCATCAATATCATAGAAATAGAAACTTCTTTGCATTTCTGATTCTGGAATATCTACTGTTAGCAATACCATTCCAATACCATTTGCTTCTTTATCATCAATGTATTTATCATTTATTACACGCTTTATTTTTGATGAATTCGGGTTTTTACTTACTATGACATCTAAACCATGAGTATTTTTATGCCTTCTTTAATAATGGGTACATAAAAAGTAGCAATGTCAGAGTATCTTTTCTCAATAGATTGTTTTCTATAATTATTGTTTTTATCTTTTCTAAATATAGAAACTCCTAGATTTTGTCCTCCCTCTACAAATCCAGCAAACCTGTATTCTTCATAATCAATCACTTCAATAATAGAAATTGGTCTGGTGATAATTGTACTTTCAGATATAATTTTCTTAATCCCATCATTATCATTACCATAGACAGGTTTTAAAATATAAAATGTATGGTTTTCATACTAAAACTTTTCGTTAAATACCCATTAATAGTATAGTATTAATGGTATATTTATTTCTACTAATGTGTTGTATCGTATAAATCCTGTGACCTATTAGATAAGTTCACCTAAATGGTAAATTCGATTTTCTCTGTAATACTTATTACCTTACCATCTTTTACTTCTATAAAAAATGGAACCTTTTGCGCCGGTGGTGAATCAGAATATGATTCATCTAAATGTAGCATAAACTCTTCCTTATTTGTTGTTGTATATAATCTGTCCGCAACCCCATCTTCAAGAAATAGGAAATTATAATCAACAAATGTATATGTTGTTTCCTTTGTTACTTTATAAGTTTGCTTATCTGTGTTCGGATTATAAATGTGATAACCACTGGGTGTAGTAATGCTTTCCCCCAATTCTTCCAGTTCTACTATTCGTTCTGTATCTTCCCTGTAAATTATTTCAACTTCATCAATATATAATAAGTCATCTTCTATCACCATGTATCCTGTTATTAATCTAGGCATGTATGAACTTTGACTGGGATTTGCCAAAAGCCCAATACCAATGGCTAGTGCAGTAATGGCTGCTAATACAACCACCCAAAATCTTGGTTTTTCATAATTTAACACGTTTTTAATCCTCCCTTTCACATTTCCCTCGCCAAAAGCAAGTGGATTACCATTAAAAATATACCCCCCTGTTGCAAGTGACAATAACGAATTAGCATATGATTTTTTAATATCTACACTCATCTCTTTCAATACTTTTTCGTCACAGGAAAGTTCTATATCCGCCCAAACCACAGGGACGGTTCTTGTGGTTATGGTTATAAGTAGTCATAATTGGTGGTTCTAAGCTTAATACCATTGTTGTTACACCCTTGACTCCAATAAGAACTGCCACCAATCTTGGGAGCTTTTTATATTCTTTCTGAACAAATCCAAGTCTTTCATAAAGTGCTTTCGCCTTTGGATTTTCATCTATAACATCAAGTTTGATACTTTCATAGCCTTCTGATTTTGCAAAGGTTATAAGCGTATTAAATAGTAGAGTGCCTACCCCTTGTCCACGACAAGTAGCATCCACAGCGATTCCATCCATTAACAGTTGTTTTTCATTATCCGCCTTACGGTGAAATATTATGTGAGCTAAAATCGCTTTAAAAAAACCGCTCAACAAGCCAAAGGTCTTTATAAAATCCCACGGGCTTATTGAAATTAACATCTGATTCCTAACATGATATCCCACCAGCCCTATCAATTTATTTTCTGTATTGTATGCGCCAAAGCTACAATTGGGATTCATAACTCTTTCAAGCAATACTTCTATCACTTCTTCCTTTCCAATGACTTTTGCAAATTTCCTTTCAAACGCCTTACTATACAATTGTGCTGCCCTATGCCTATTTTTTTGATCAAACCCTTTTTCAATGGTTATCATAATCAACCCTCCTGTAGAAAAATTGAAATACTTTGCTTGCACATTATTTTTGTTATGGTATTATCATAAAGTATAGTGTAGCACTATAGTCAAGGAGGAATTCTTAAATGCTTGATAATACAAAATTACTTTCTACAGGTGAATTTTGCAAACTCTGTAACACAACAAAAGATACTCTCTTTCATTATGAAAAATTGGGACTTATTTTCCCTCACCATCGCAATGAAAATGGATATAGATATTATTCCTATAGCCAACTTAGTACATTTTTTACTATTAAGCTTTTTAAAGAAATGAATATACCACTTCAAGAAGTAAAAAAATATCTGTCAAACAAAAACCATAATGATTACATTCTAATGTTAAAGCATCAAGAGAAAATAATTGAAGAGCATATTAATAATTTACAAGACATAAAAAGCTATATTAACCATAAGATCAAATTTGCTGAAATATCATATAACACCATTCCTGGTAAAGTAATTAATAAACAGCTTGATTCAGAGAAGATAGTCGCTACAAAAGAAATTATATTTAAAGATGTTGCAAGTTTATACAATGAAATTAATAATTTTATTAAATACTGCAAAGAAAACAGTTTAAATGTTACTTATGATATTGGTTCAATAACCTCTATTGAAGAAATTACAAAAGACCAAGATAGTCACTGTTTCCAGTTATTCACTAAACTGCTCGATTCAAGTAAATTAAACGATGAACTTATCACAGTAAAACCATCTGGAAAATATCTTATTGCTTATCATAAAGGAAACTATTATAACATCAGAGAGACTTATCATCTCATTATTGATCACGCATTAAATAAAGGCATTACTCTTATTGATCCCTTTTACGAAATTGCAGTTATTGATGAAATTTCTTCACCTAATGATCTAAACTTGCTTATTGAAATTTCAATAAGAATAGCATAAATTCAATAGAGTATTACATATATTTTTTTGTCAGCAGACAGACAGTTTACATATGTGTGTAGACAAACCTTAGATACAAATACTCATAACTCTAAAAAGACCCCTGGGTATATTTCGCATGAAGTCAGACCCCCCTTTTAAAAGATAGGCATTTGATTATCATCATAACTGCAAACCTTAATTTTTCAAGGTTTCTATTTAAGTCATCATATATCTCCAGCCAATTCTAACCTAAATCTATTTATCAGACGATAAACCCTTATGGATTTTAAATATTTTCATCCCCATCTATATTTTCTTGTTCTTATACTTTAGAGAGCAGCAAATTCTTTAACCATTTCTGAATATACTTAGGCTTTTCTCTTTTTAAAATCATCTTAACATTTTTAACTGCATCTTCTTCTCTCCAGAGTCTGTCCCGTATATAGCAATCATGGCTACAGTATTTACGATTCTTAGTACCTAATGACTTGTACTTTTTTCCACAATACTCGCATTGAAGAATATATGCTTTTTTATTAGTTTTTCCCATTCGCTTTAACATTTAGCTTTAAAGAATTTTTTCTGCGACCTTTATTATTTTGCTTAAGCTTTTCACCACAGTGTAGGCAAAACTCATAAGCGTATTCATGTATCATTGATTGTTGATGCTCTACAATTGAATCCTGTGCAATACCATTCAAACCATTTCTTTTGCAATATCCTCTGACAACATCCCTTGTTACCCCTACACATTTGAAATTCTGTTGTAACTCCATCCTATTAAGCGCAACGATCTAGTTTGTTTTTTGCTCCTCTGTCATTTTCTATCAACTCATTTTTGAGTATTCATCACTCAAATTCTATAAATAGTCAAGAGAAAAAAAGCACCTATAATGATAGATGCTATATGGAATGTATCTTTATCTATACAATTACTGATTTATATTTTTAAGCTGGTTATCAATGTCTCGTCCTCCATACATGACACGTATAACAGTAACTGTCTCATCCTCAGCCTTTGAAACATAAAATACAATGAAATTATCTACTGGCATCTGTCTAAGTCCTCTGCTGTACCATGGTTCTTTTTCAATGACTTTAAATCTCTCTGGCATTTCATCTATACTTAATATACTTTTTTCAATTCTATCCAATTGAGTAGCTGTTATTTCTGGTTCAAGCAAAGTAAATGCAATGTACTCATAGATAACTCTCAAATCATTATCCGCCTGTTTTGTTAATATAATTATATTTCATATTCCGTTATCTCTACGGATATCTGAAAAAACCTTTTTAGCAGATTTTGTATTCCTCGCTGTAAAATCAGCATATCCTTTTTCTAATTCTTCATTAAGCTCTGTTTCAGTTAAATCTGCAAGTGATACCGGCTTTATGGCAGGAAGCTTAACATCAAATGGAATTCCTCTCTGCATAACAACCTGTTTCAAAAATATATTTACTGCATTAGACATTGGAATGCCCAATTGTTCTAGGACCGATTCTGCCTGTTCCTTAAGACCTGGTTCAAGTCTTACATAAACATTTGTTGTTTTTGCCATTTCTTATCACTCCTTTCATATTTCTATTTTATGCTATTGTACTTACAAAAGCAATACATTAGCTGATTTTAATGGTAGATTTAAAAATTTATCTATAAACCACAGGGACGGCAGACTGCGTAA
>NZ_WBZC01000052.1 GCF_009017275.1 Alkaliphilus pronyensis
GTTGCATTTTGCAAATGCCTAAGATTAGTATTATTATATGAAGCTATGCTATAAAATAATTAGGAAATATTTATAATGAATAGGTAATAAGGAATAGGGAAAAATGAAAAGTGAAAAATGAAAAATGAAAAATGAAAAGTGAAAAATTAAAAGATAAAATTGAAAATTAAACAAAGCCCAGCTTGAATTTATCAAATTCAAGCTGGGTTTTTTACCTATCTAGGTGGAATGCATCATGAAGTATATTAACTGCTTTTTTGGCCTCTTCCTCCCTGACTAGGCAGGAGATTGTGGAGTGGGAGTCTGAGCTTTGAAGAATTTTAATACCTTCCCTTGACAGGGCAGTAACAATAGTTGCCATTACACCAGGAATACCAGTAATGCGACTGCCAATTATAGTTACTTTGCTACATTTTTCAATTATTTCATAGGGTAAATCTAATTGTGCTAATATTTTTTTTAACAAGGGAATTTGCGTAGCATCTATTGTAAATATTTTTTTAGTAACAAAAAAATTAATCATATCAATACTGATATTATTTTTTGCTAATGTTGTTAACAATGTACTTTCTAAATCAAAGTCATTTTCTAAAAAGACTGATACTTGAGCTATATTATCCTTGTGGGTTATGGCAGTAAGAAGCCTTTCCTTTTTCCTAGTTGAATATGGACTTTCCCCGTTTTTACGGAAATGATGTATAGCAGTACCAGGATGCTCTGACATAGTATTTTTTATCTTCACCACTAGGTTTTCCTTTTGAGCAATCTCAACTGCCCTCGGGTGTATAACCTTTGCCCCCTTATCTGCCATTTGAAAAACCTCTTCGTAATTTATCTCCTTAATGATTTTTGCAGAGGGTACTACATTAGGGTCTGCTGTCATTATACCGTCGACGTCTGTATAAATTTCAACACATTCTGCATTAAGTGCAACACCTAAAGCGGTTGCTGTTGTGTCGCTCCCCCCTCTACCTAAGGTGGTAATATCTCCTTTTTGGTTTACACCTTGAAAACCACAAACAATTACTATTGAACCCTCCTGTAGATGTGATAGAATTTTATTTTCATCAATAGCTATTATTTCCGAGTTACTAAACTCATCATCTGTTAAAATACCAGCCTGTGCACCATTCATTACAATTACTTTTTTACCCATTTCCTCAAGGAGTGCTGCTAAAACGGATGCAGATATCATTTCTCCACAGGACATTAGAAAATCCATAGTTCTTAAGCTGCAACTAGGATAATCCGATAAAACTAAGCCCCTTAAGGTATCTGTTGCATACGGTTCCCCCTTACGACCTATGGCGGATACAACAGCCACAACAGCTTTTCCCCTTTGCTTTGCATCTAATATTTTATCAACAACCATCTGCCTTCTCTCTTTTGTTGAAAGGGAAGTTCCTCCAAATTTTTGCACTACTATTTCCAACAATACCACCTCATACCTAATGTTTGTTTATTAAAAATACAATTATATATTTAAAGTATGCTTTTATATTATAAATGTTCATATAGAAAGTCAATGATATTTATCTACATTAAAACAAAGGTTAATTATCACAACTTTTTGTGTAGCTCATATTATGTAGTGAGACCTTAAAAGGGTGTCATATTTTACCAGGAGGTGTAGCTACATGGGTGAAGCTGTTAAGGGTACAGGGATCCTTGGAGGTTTGTTTGGATCACCTAACAGTATACTATTCTTTTTTCTTTTACTAGTGATAATTTTCTGTAACTGTACATTATTTAAAGACGCAGGAGATAGCCTACTATTCTTCTTCCTGCTATTGGTGGTTCTGTTCGGTGGACGTAGTTTGTTTTGTAGTTGCTAATAGATAGGTAGAACCTTATGGTTCTACCTATTTATTATTAATTGTAAAGCTTACTAAACCTTATTATACAGCAAACCATTATAAAATATTAAAACCTAAAGCTTTTTCTTTTAAATGATCTGCAATAAATGTGTAGCTTTATCACTATTTTCAATTGGTTTTCATAATATATTAGTAGAATAAAGCTTAAAGTTATAGCTCTAGGAGGTGAAAACCATGACAGAGGTTAGGGGTAATGTTCTGTTTGGAGGCGTAGGAGGTACTAATATTTTACTCTTCTTTCTTATATTAGTGGTAATTCTAATTAATTGTCCAATATTTAAAGATTGCGGAGATAGCCTATTGTTTTTCTTCTTAATATTGGTGGCTTTATTCACTGGACCAACATGGTTTTGTTATTAAGCAGCTATTTAATAGCTAAGAGCTTATAAAGAAAACATTGTTCAGATGGAGCTTTTACTCCAGCTGAACTTTAGCTCTGCTTACTTGCACGTTTAGCAGCACTTGTTGATGTTTCAGAAATAGGAGTGCTGGTAATGCCACTAAGATAAATAAATATGCTACTAAAAACAATTAAAGGTAACCCATTAATTGTTTTTTTATGAGTCCATATATGACTTTTATTATACTCCAGCAGATAAAAACAGTTTTTAGCTAAAATAAACACGATTATAATATAAACTAATTTACATACATTTTTTATTATGATATAATTATCACAAAATAAAGATAAAAGATTTTTCTGGTTAGACATTAGTAAGGCTACAAGGTTAGCTATTAAACAAATAGTGTATAGGTTACATACAGTTTAAAGCTATTTAATAAATAATACAAAAGAAAGGATGTTGAAGTATGGGTATGTTTGATGGTAAAAAGATCATCATAATTGGTGATCGAGATGGAATACCAGGTCCAGCAATTGAAGAATGCTTAAAGACAACCTCTGCTGAAGTTGTATTTTCATCAACTGAATGCTTTGTCTGAACCGCTGCAGGAGCAATGGACCTAGAGAATCAAAAAAGAGTTAAGGATCTTTGTGAACAACATGGTGCAGAAAATGTTATGGTTGTTCTAGGAGCAGCAGAAGCAGAAGCAGCTGGTTTAGCAGCTGAAACTGTTACAAATGGAGATCCAACCTTTGCAGGTCCATTAGCAGGAGTCCAGTTAGGGCTTAAGGTATATCATGCAGTAGAGCCAGAATTTAAAGATACAGTTGATCCAACAGCATATGACGATCAAATTAGTATGATGGAAATGGTTTTAGATGTAGATTCAATAGTTAGTGAAATGACTTCAATAAGAAGTGAGTTTACAAAATACTAGAGCCAAATATATTTAGCATTTAAATAGATGGATATAAATTATCCATCTATTTAAATATGTTTAATTGTTTTATTAAAATAGGAGGTGCAAATAATGTCAAATGCAGTAGTAAAGGGTGCAGGATATGTTTTAGTACATGCACCAGATATGATAATACACAATGGTACAACTCAAA
>NZ_WBZC01000053.1 GCF_009017275.1 Alkaliphilus pronyensis
ACTTCCTTTCTTGGATTTTTGGTGTTTTCGTCGACTCAATTATACCAAAAAAAGGGGGGTCATTGTTTTTTGTTGTAAAAAAACCTTGGATCCCTTGGAAATATTAATTTGTAATCTATTTAGGATTAAAATAGATTAACACTACGGTAAAGAGAAAGGGGGGTTTTTTATGTTTAAATTATCTAAAAGTAGCCTTATATTAATAAGTGTTTTAATTATATTAATCTACAGCATAACTACTGTTGCAGCTAATACCTCTGCCCCTAATGTAGAAGCTTCAGGTAATTACTTGAGGGAGCTTGGTCTATTTAAGGGATATGATGATGGTTCTCTGGGATTAGAAAGAAATATAATACGTGCCGAATTTGCTACTTTAGTGGTTAGAATGCTTGGCCTTGAAGAAGAGGCTAAGAATAAAATGGGTGAAACTATTTTTAAAGACGTCCCCAGTAGCTTTTGGGGATCAGGTTATATTAATGTAGCAAGTGAAGAAAAATTAATATAAGGCTATGGAAACAACACCTTTAAACCGAAGGACAATATTACCTTAGCTGAATCTGTAACTATAATGATAAGATTACTTGGCTATGAATCTGAGATTACTGAAGCCTGGCCCCATGGTCACATGAAGAAGGCTAAGGAACTGGGAATTATTAAAGGTTTAGAGCTTAATCCCGAGGATTTAGTTACCAGAGGAGATGTAGCAGTAATGATAATGCAGTCATTAAATATTGAAATGAAAGGGCTAAAAAGCAATTAGTAATGAGTAATGGAAAACCTATAAAGGCAAGTAATAAGTAATATGTATTAAGTAATAAGCAAAAATTAAAAGATAAAAAAATAACATAAAAAACGTAAATTAAAAACTAAAGTACCTTAAACAAGTACAAATACTTTAAGCTCCTTCTGAGATTAATATAGGAAGGAGCTTTTCTACTTATATTTATGATAGGTTTTTGTTCATTCTAGTTTTCCATATTTTTGTAACTAGAATCGTCATATCGTCTTCTGGTCTATTATCTACATGCTGTAGTGCCTGATGTAATATTTTATCGGCAAGCTCCTGTGGGTTTCTTGTAGTGGTTTTTGCAAGATATTCATATAACCATTCTTCACCAATTTCTTTGTTTACCTCTATTATCCCATCACTTAACATAATAATAAAGTCGCCATCCTTAAGTGTTAACTTGTTCTGTTGTATGTCAATGTTTGACAGTATTCCAATAGGGAGGCTAGTTGAGTTAATAACTTGTACTTCGCCATTAGCCCTTTTTATATAGCAGGGGGCACTACCTATTTTTGCAAACTGGGCAGCTCCTTTTTGTAGATTGATTATTGTCATATCAATGGTTGCAAATATTTCCTCTGATGACTTTAACATAAGTATTGAGTTTATAGTTTTTATTGCCATTTCCTGTTGAAATCCTGCCTCCATCATTTTTTCCAGCATTGATATGGTGGCACTCGATTGTCGATTTGCTTTTTCACCAGTTCCCATACCATCACTTAGGGCAATCATATAGTAATTGTTTTTTATCTCCATAAAAGAGTAGGTGTCTCCCGATAGGTAATTACTCTCTTTTGTTGCCTTTGCTACTTTAGTTGTAGCCATATAATTGTTTGCTTCAACAAGGGTAAAAATACAGGTTTTTTTATAGCTTGAGTCATTACAGCTATTCTTCTTTTTGACCAGCTGATTACCCACTACATTAGAAATTACTGGTATATATTTTTCTATACATGCATCTCTTCCAAAGCAGTTCTTTCTTTCTATGGTTATTTCAGTGTTTCCCTTGCTATTGATGGTTACAACAAGCTTCTTAACCGATAATCCACTCTTATCTAAAGCTACGTATATTAAATCCTCTAATTCTGTATCAAAATGTATATCATCATTTATGTCTAAAGCTAGCTCTTGTATTCCCTGCGACACACCCTTTAACTGTTCTCCTACTAACTCCCTACTCTCTATGAGTTTATTCTTCCATGTTGCATCTACTCTCCTCAGCTCATACAGGGATAAGCTTTTTTCTATAATTTTATTGGAGTATATACACCTTTTATTAATATTCTCAGGTATACTGTTATAATCTAGTTCCTCCTTGGTTTCAATTAAGCAAAGGAGTTCACTAATAGAATTATATGTATTCATAAAGTTTTTGTTCCAGCAGCTTCTTCTCATGCCACAATCTATACATACTGCATCTGCAACTTTTTCTATTGTTTTTGAGAAATCTTGATTGTTGTATAGCTTTACTTCCTCTGTCATATTTTCAAAGGTTGATGATAGCTCATAAAATGTTTTAGAAAAGTCAGTAAGCTTGTCATGTATTCTTTTTTTAATTTCATCTCCATAGCTCTTTGTACCATGTAGGGCTCCCACTACTGGACTCGTGTATTTTTCTAGTTCTTTTATCCATATAAAAGGAATTAGTAGAAAAAGAATAAAGGCTACTGCCACTTCTTTTAATTGAATATATACTTCATGATAACCATTGCTATAAAATGTTAGAATGGTGCTACCCAACATAAAGCCAAATGCTCCTCCAATTTTGCCAAGATCCTTAAAAATACCAGATAACAGTCCAGAGAATCCATAAATTCCTATCACTACTGGAGGTAAGCCACCCTTTGACATGGTACCTATTAGCCCCAAGGTTATTCCAACTGATGCCCCAATACTGGCACCTCCATTATATGCAAATATAATTGTTATTAGTATGCCCAGTATATTTTTAACCGATAGCCCTAATAGGCTAACCTCATTAACTCCTGATAGTGCTATGGCCATTAGAATAGCTACACAGATTACTTCTTCTGTTGACAGTACTTTTCTGTTGCTTCTTTGTAGGGTAATAGGTATGGCGTAGGAGGATATATAAACTACTGCAAAAATAACCAGAGCTTCAAAGGTAAGCATTAAGAAATCGTAGAGATAAAACTTTTGTATGATCAAAAACACAAAGCTTGTACCCCAATATATTAAACTGCTAACCATAGATACTGTAAATATTTTAGCTTTTCTTATGCTTAGAATATAATTGAATAGTATTATAATTATCCCCAATGAAATTCCATAGGGTAGGCTTGATGATAAGCCTTGAATACTGAAAATACCAATAAATGTTGCTATAGCAACTGTTGTATATCTTTTATTCTTATAGGCTACTGCTGCATAAAATCCTATTCCAAAGGGTGTTAAGCCTTCTAAAATTCCCGCTCTTCCTATTAAAAAACCAATTATGTGTAACAAAACAAAGCTTTTTTGGTTTAGGTAGGAAAAAATACTTTTATCATAGGTATATATTGTAGATTTTTCTGCCATTATTGTCACCATCCTCATTTGTTATATTAAGAAGTGTATCAGATGAGGTTTAAGAGATTTGTCAAGATTAGTGGACATGCTATAAAAATCGTTAGACAATTCCTTGTGGAGAAAGACAAAAAATAACAATGGTCATTTAACCTTATAAATAAGGGCAAAACCCAAGACAGCTGGTAAAGAGTTGAAAATCACAAAAAAAATTAGCAGAAACTCATATACAAATTCTGCTATTATACTTGAATATTTTGTTGTTTATCCATTTAACTTATAGAATAATAAACCTTCAAGATTATCATATTCGCTGAGAACCAATTTATCTGCCCCCATTTTTTCCAATGCTTGTATCAATATTATAGCTCCTGCCAAAATAATATCTGCTCTTTTGGGGTGCAGTCCCTTAATTTTTTTTCTCTCATTTAAGTTAAGTGCCTTAAGCTTATTTGCTATTTCTTTTATATTTTCAACTTTTAGAGGGTATCCATGTATTCTATCCATATCATATACTTGAAGCTGTTGATGTATAGCTGCTATTGTCGTAGCTGTACCACCAATTCCAACAAAGTCTCCTTTAGCTTTGGGTATATCTCTTAATTCATTGGTTAAAATCCTTGCAATTTCTTTACACAGTCTTTGATATTGTGCTTCTGTTATAGGGTCAGTATCAATTATTCTTTCTGTCATTCTGACAGCTCCAACATCAATGCTCTTCATCTTAACTATGTTTGTACCATCCCCTAGTATTACCTCGGTGCTTCCTCCACCAATGTCAATGACAACGACATCCTTATTTTGCAGCTTCATACCCATACTTACTCCTAAGTATCCTAGCCTTGCCTCTTCTTCTCCTGATATTGTTTCTACCGGAACACCAGTTATTTCCAAAGCTTTTTCAGTAAAGTCTTTTCCGTTGACTGCATCTCTAACTGCACTGGTCGCCATAGACCATATTTTTTGTGCTTTCCATTTTTGGGCCTCTTCTATGAAGGCTCTATAGACTTCTATGTTTCTATTCATGCCTTCTACTGTAATATAGCCATTTTTATCTACTGAGCTTCCAATCCTAGTTGTATTGACTTTCTTTTCTCTATATATTATATTCATAGCATCTAGTTCTGCTAAAAGAAGCCTCATTGAGTTTGTTCCAATATCTATAGTTGCATACCTGCTCAAAATAATACCTCCCAACAATGATTAAAAGTGAAAAATTAAAAGTGAAAAATTAAAAATTAAAAACCTTAAAACCTTATAAACACAATTGAAAATTGAAAGTTGAAAATGGAAAATGGAAAACAAGAAGTAAAATTAAAAGTTAAAAGTTAAGAGTTAAGAGTTAAGAGTTAAGAGTTAAGAGTTAAAAGTTAAGAGTTAAAAGTTAAAAGATAAAGATTAAATTGAAAATGGAAAGTTGAAAATTGAAAATTGAAAACAAGAAACATAATTAAAAATTAAAAGTGAAAAGTTAAAAATTAAGAGTTAAGAGTTAAAAATTGAAAACAAAAACCAAGTTAAAAATGGATTCAAATATAAAAAATCTTAATGAAAATAATAAAAGCCGGAATTCACCGGCTCATTTTATTCTTTAAATGCTTTTTTAGCATGTCCATTACTTTTGCGATTACTCTTGCTTTTGCTTTTTATGGTTTGAATTTTTTCATCGCTATCCTTTAAAAATCTACTAAGCTTATCTTCAAATGACATTGAAGAGGTTTCTTCTGGACGATTCCAGTCTAATTCCGCTGGCTTAATAACCTTCTTTTTCGGTGGTGTGGCCTGTTTTATTGAAAGACTTATTTTACCATCCTTTTCAATGGCTAACACCTTTACCTTAACTTTTTGACCTGTTTTTAAATACTCGTTGATGTTCTTTACATAATCATTAGCAACCTCTGAAATATGAACTAATCCTGTTTTTTCTTCTCCTAAGTCGATAAAGGCGCCAAAGTTTGTTATACCCGAAACTGTGCCTTCAACAACGTTACCTACCTCTAACGGCATAAATTTACTACTCCTCCTTTAAAGTCTTGAATAATCAGTTAATTTTTATCCAAACTAATTATATCATAAGTATTGAAAAAGGTACACTTATTTTTAATTTCCTGCATTTTCTATATCTATGAATATAATCTCGTCTTCTCCTATCATTTTAAGTTGCTCCCTAGCAATCTTTTCAATATATTCATCGTTATGGGCATTTTCTATTTTATGTATAATGCTTTGTATTTCCTTCTCTGTGTTTTTGATTTTATCTATATAAAAGGCTTCTTGTTTTTTGAGTTCTGCCATTTCTTTTTGCTGCTCATAAAGGGTAAACAAAACAGAACCTAAAAGAAACATAGGTAAAAGCATCATTAGTAGTCTGTTAATCCTTAGTTTTTTCTTCTTTGGCATGTTTTATCCTCCCTTCAGCTTCTGTTTAGTTACTTTTTATTAAAATAATTACCTGCAAATTTTCTTACATCATTTATTATTCTATGGGGCATGTTTAAAATCCTCTTTGATTTATAGTATACTGGCTTTGTTTTTCTTTTACAATAGGTATATGGTACTTCTATAAAGCAATATCCTATACGAAATGGGTAAATAATCAATTTCCATATGTCTGTTAAAAATTCGTTAGCTATCTTTAAAATATAGTTTAAGCCTTTATTAATTGGCTTAGCTAACACATGTTCATAAATTAAAACACCAATAAGAAAGCCTAGAAAATTATAAAACCTCAAATCTCCCTGGTTACTAAAAATTAATACATAGAAGGCTACTGCAGTGATTATAGTCCAAAATATAGCATCCTGCAAAGTTGTTGCAAGCTTTTTGGGCTTAAATATACTTCTAAAGATTTTATACAGCTGATAAATAAAAGCAATAAGTATACCTCCGTATATAGTTGCTAGAAATATGTAGGCCTCTTGATTAATTGAATACATATACACACATATCACCTCAAAAAGGTATTATTTACTCCCTTCATAATATGCAGTAATAACTAAATTGGTGTTTGTACCTATAAAAAAAAACTACCTTATACAAAAAGGCAGTTATCTAAACATTTTGCTTAAAAATCCGGAGCCCTTGCTTCCTATACTATCTCGGCTACTATATACAAGCGAGTGTACAACTCCTGTAATTACAAGGTTTCCATCCTCTAGGTTTAATTTATTCACATCTAGCTCTTCTCCTTTAATAGTAAGTCCACCAGCTACAGTTTGTAAAGTTATAATCTCACTGTTAAAGCTATTAACATGCTCTACTCCAGATAGGGATAGCTTTTCTCTATTTTCAAGTATTAAGTTGTGGGTTTTGCTTTTACTAGTTTTACGATCCTCCAAGGGCTTCACCTTCCCATATATACTCTCATGTTATACTATGAGGGTACAGGTAAAAATAGAACCCTATGCTTTAATTATTCCCATAGCTTTATAATCTCAATGTCCTTAAAATAGTATTTAACAATTTCTTCTGCATTTTTCCCATCATTAGCCATTTGATATGCTCCCCATTGGCTCATTCCTACTCCATGGCCATAGCCAGCTCCCTCTATTGTTACTTGATTACCATTGACTGATATATTTTTTATCATGGTTGACTTCATACGTGTGCTATCAAGTGCAATTCTGAAGGCAGGGGCTTCTACCGTTGTGTCACCCACCTGAAGTACTGTTGCTCTACCTGATGGTCCAGTTTCTGCTATCTCAATACTGTTGAAATCAGATACCTCTTTACCTTGCTCCTTAACTGCTTGAATTATTTCCTGCTTAGTGAAGGTCTCTGACCAATTGGCATCATCTGGTGGTGCCAATTCTGAGTCTGGTGACTCAACTATTTTAACGTATGGCGGTTCTGCTTCTTCATAGCCTAAGCCCTCTTTAGCAGCAGAGGTTTTTCCTCCTGCATGGGCATGAAACCATGCTTTAATATATTTATTATTATGTACTGCCACCATTCCTCTTGTTCTATTAACCGCCTCTTTTATTCTTTCGTTTACTCTTCTGGCATCCCATGCTTGAGCTTCCTCAATATCTGTTGACACATGGGCTCCTTCATATTTTGATCCACCTTTATCTGTAACAAACTCCATAACAAAGGTTCTAGCTAGTATAGCTTGTGCAGCAAGTGCTTCTTGTGGCCAGTCATTATGCATCTCGCCAGCCAATACTCCAGCCACATATTCTTCAAAGGCCATTTCTTTGATTTCACCTGTATCTATTAAATACACCTTTAGTCTAGGCTCTTTGCCTTCTCCTTGACTTATTTCTTCTGGAACCCTGGGAGCTGTGTTGTTTTCTTGTGGCATCGGTCTTTCCTGCGGACTACAGCCTATTGTAGTTAATATGATTAATATAACTAGAAAAGCCACAACATTAAGCTTATGTCTTTGCATAATAATCCTCCTTTGTAATGTATAAACTTTACCTTATTATTTGCTTACAAGTGGATTATATGCAATTAATCTAATTTAGCCCTCTATAATTCTATACATTCCTCCAGCCTCATCCTTTGAAACGTGTTCCTTTATTTCTGTAATTTCTGCTTTAAAAGCATTGTCTCCAAATTGTATTTCTATAATATCACCAACCTTAACTTCTGTACCTGGCTTTGCCTCTTTATTATTTACCTTTACTCTTCCTTTTTCACTTGCTTCCTTTGCAACGGTTCTTCTTTTTATAATTCTTGATATTTTAAGATATTTATCTAGTCTCATTTTTAGGCCTCCTTAACTAATTAACTTAAATTCTACTTTAATGCTGACTTTTTTTCAAGCTCAATTAAAAAAACACTGCTGTAGCAATAGCTTAGGTAAGCTTCATCAATAGCTATAGGCTGATGGCTATATGTATTTAGTAATGTTAAAGGCTTTTTTTTTTGATATAATAGCTTTAATAGATTATGGTATTCTTTAAATTGAAGGTATTATTAAAAATAATTCTAGGGGGGTTAATTATGGACTTCGAAGCCATTTTTAAAGCTTTAGGAGAAGGAACACGAATTAAAATTTTAAAGCTTTTATCATGTAAACCTATGTATGTATGTGAACTAGAGGCAATTTTACAAATAAGCCAACCAAGAATCTCTCAGCATTTGAAAATACTACGTTCTGAAAATATTGTTGATATGAAAAAGGATGGACAAAAAGTCATATACTCTTTAAGTAAAAAGAATATAGACTTATTGTTTAGTGAGTTTAATAGGTTTTTGGAAATGCCTATAAATAGATTAAGTGGCTTTAAGGAGGAATCTGAAAGGATTTTACTAATAGCAGATGACCCTAAAATTAATACCTGTAAATCTTGTAAGTAAGGAGTTACTTTAAGATACCGTTACTTATAATATACTAAAAGCTACTATATTTTAGTAGTCATACAGGGTTTTTAAGGTAAAAAAGGAGAAAGTCCACCATATATCATGCCTGTAGCTGTTGCCATCACAATTACTAGCAAAACGAACACCACTGTTTTTTTTGTACCTATTATACTTCTTATAACCAGCATATTTGGCAACGACAGGGCGGGACCTGCCAGTAATAATGCTAATGAAGGACCTTTACCCATACCTGCCCCTATTAGGCCCTCTAAAATTGGCACTTCTGTTAGGGTAGCAAAGTACATAAATGCTCCAGCTACAGATGCAAATAAATTTGCCCTAAGTGAGTTTCCCCCCAATAGCCTTACAATCCACTCTGATGGAATAACACCCTCATTACCTGGTCTTCCCAATAATATACCTGAAATTAGAATACCTGCAAAGAGTAGGGGCAATATTTTCTGTGCAAAGCCCCAGGTTTCTTGAAACCACGCTTCTCTTTCTTCTTTGGAAAACCATTTTAAAGCAGCATAAATTACTATAGTTAAAAACATACTGGACAATATCCATTTTAAACTATAAATGGTATTCCATATGGCTGAATTATTTGTGGGCTTTGCCCAATTGGCAAATACTAAAACTGCAACCATAGAAAGGAAGTACATAATTATTTGACCCATGGGCTTTGTCTTTGCATCTTCTGTAAAAAACTCATTTGATTTAATATTCATTCTTTCTGTTTCTTCTTTTTTGAAGATTAGGTGCATTAAAATTCCTATAACAATACTAAAGGCTATTGCACCTATGGTTCTTGCAACAGCAAGCTCTAAACCTAAAACTCTGGCTGTAATGGTGATTGCTAATACATTTATAGCTGGTCCTGAGTATAAAAAGGCAATAGCTGGACCTAATCCAGCACCCTTCATATATATTCCAGCAAATAGGGGTAATACTGTACAGGAGCATACAGCTAAGACTACACCAGAAACTGATGCAACTGTATATGAAACCCATTTTTTTGCTGTTGCACCTAGGTATTTTATAACTGAACCCTGTGATACAAATACTGCTACTGCTCCTGCTATGAAAAAGGCAGGAATTAAGCATAATAATACGTGCTCTCTAGCATACTCATTTAATAATGCAAAGGCCTCTAAAATTCCATTCCTAAAAACAGGATTTGTAATTGGCATAAAATAAGCTGCTAAAAAAGCTCCAATAATTATTCCAAACTTCTTTTTGTCCTCCATTGTCCCCCTCCAAGCCATTATATCTGTTATAGTAGTTCTTTTATTTCGTCAGGCTTTAGTACCCTTCCAGATGATACTACCTTGTCGTCTATCACCAGTGCAGGGGTTTTAAAAACTCCATAGTTTACAATTTCTTTTATGTCAGCTACCTTTTCTACCTCAGCTTCAATATTTAATTCTTTTATTGCAATTCTTGCGTTTTCTTCTAGTGTTTTGCAATTCTTGCATCCTGTGCCTAGAACCTTTATTATCAATTTTATCCCTCCTATATATTAGCATATGCTTATATGTTTATATTATTATTCTTTTGTTACATTGTCAACTCTTTAACTAAGTAGCACATGAAAAACCGTTACTATTTTAGTAACGATTTTTTATAATTTTATTTCATACTTTTTAATGCAATTAGTAATCTATTTGTATCTATTTTTCCATAGAAGCCTAGTTTACCATTAAGGAAGGTTAATGGAAGCTGATACCCTCTTTCTATTAGCTTTTTTTCCTCTGGATATAGGGTTAAATCATCCTCCATAATATCTATGAAAAAAACCTCTACCCTATCCTTTAGATCATTATTATTAACTAGCTCTCTAACCTCTTCTACCATTTCTATTGTTGTAGGATCCTCACTGGGACCATTGGTTGCCCTTGGCCCTCACCCACAATCTGTTGCTATTTCTTCTCTTAATCCAAATATATGAATTTTTATTTTTGTACTCATTTTCATCATCTCCATTAAAAATCTTAGCAAATTACTTGTTTAACAAGAACTTTTGATACAAAAATGACCTCCTTGGCATGTACATAAACCAAGTAGGTCATTCAGCTAATTAAATAAACTATGACTTTGTTAATACAGCTTAAATACTAAGCGTTAACTTTTTCTTTAAGAGTTTTACCAGCTTTGAAAACTGGAGCCTTTGAAGCAGGTATATCAATAACTTGCTCAGGATTTCTTGGGTTTCTTCCTTGTCTTGGCTTTCTTTCTCTAACATCAAATGTACCAAAACCTACTAATTGAACTTTGTCTCCTGCAACTAGTGCTTCTTCAACACTCTCCATTAATGCATTTAATGCTAATTCAGCATCCTTTTTTGTTAATGCACTTTTTTCAGCCATTTTAGAAACTAATTCAGCTTTGTTCACTCAAATTACCTCCTTATAATTTAGAATACGTATAGTGATATTCTCTGTAAAACTCGAAAATCCTTCTTTTTCTAAGATTTTCTATAACTTTTTACCAATTTTTTTATAATTTTGGTACTCTGGCATTATTTTTTTGATGCCTCCCAGAGCTTATCCATCTCAACAAGGGTCATATTTTCTAACTTTTTACCTTTGCTTAAGGCATTTTTTTCTATGTAGTTAAACCTGTTTATAAATTTATTAATGGTATTACTTAAAGCAACTTCTGGCTCTACCTTATAAAATCTAAGTAGGTTAACTACTGCAAATAATAAATCTCCACCCTCTTCGGTTATTTTGTCGAAGGTTCCTTCTTTACTTGCCTGCTGTAGTTCTTCAAGCTCTTCATATATCTTGCCTATAACATCATTGCAATTGTCCCAATCGAAACCAACCTTTGCTGCTTTTTGTTGTATTTTGTTAGCCCTCATTAAAGCTGGTAACTCCTTTGGTACTGACAACATGGATTCGGTATAGCTCGTTTCTTTCTTTTCTTTTTGTTTTTGTTGTTCCCAGCTGTTTAATGCTTCTTCACAGTTATTTGCTGTTTTATTTTTAAATACATGTGGATGCCTAAATATTATTTTTTGTGCTATTCCTCTTATTACATCGTTAATATTAAATGCATTTCTTTCCTTTGCTATTTGACTGTGGAAAACAATTTGTAAAAGAAGATCTCCAAGCTCCTCCTCTATGGAGTAGTCATCCTTTGAATTTATAGCTTCTATAACCTCATATGCTTCTTCTATTAAGTATGGCTTTAAGCTTTGATGGGTTTGCTGTATATCCCAGGGACAACCATCTTTATTTCTTAATCTTTCCATTAAACCACATAAATTATTCATATTATAATACTTTTTTTGAGGCATGTCAATCCTTGGAATATAAAGACTTGTCAAATAATCTATCCATTCTAGGTGATCTAATTGATAAAGTGGTATTTTTTCTACTCTTTGTAGCTCAGGTACACCAGCAGCCCTTACAACCACAATAGCTTCTTCATCATCATAGTAATCCATTAGCCTTAGCTTTACCTGCGAGGCAATAAGTGAGTCATACACCTGAGTAATTATCATAGATGAATCTGGATCTGGCTCTTGATTATCAAGCTGTAGAGCATCAATTAGTCTGAAGCCTTCTACTGGGTCTAGTCCTACAACAGGTAATAATACATCTAAAAAGCTCATGGCTGGTAGGATATTTACATTAACCTTAGCCCCTTTACATGCCTCCATAAGCTGCTGTACTGTAGTCTCGGCTACAAGGGGATGTCCAGGAACAGCGTATATTATGTCCTCAACCTTTGCCTTTTCTAAAAGAGCTTCCACTATATTTTTATATACATGGTCAAATGTGTCAGTATTTTTATAAATATGATCAAAGCTATGAAAGCTTATACCCTCTGTCTTCAAAAACTCTACTGTTGGATGCTTTTCTGTCCTTAGGTATACAGGTTTTCTTTTCTTAAGTTCTGTTAAAGTAGCAAGGGTTAGATGTTCTTTAGCTCCAGGGCCTAATCCTACTATGGTTATTTTTCCCATTGTGACTCCCCTCCAATTTAATATTAACCTATCTCATGACACCTAGTTTATTCAAAAGCTTGGCCATCTTCATACCACCAGGAATAAGCTCGAAATCTTCCTTTGTTATTGTTTTAGTATATAGTAGCATGCCTCCATATACTAAAGCTCCTATTGCAATTGCAATAACGGTAGATAACCTACCTCCTATTAAATTAGTCATGAGTATATATGAAATTCTAGTTATAATAGCCATGAACGCTGCGGCTACAATAGGTTTATACACTATTCTTCTTATATCGAAGCTTACCTTAGTATACTTTATAACGGCAGCAAGATTAAGTATGGCAGCTATTAAATAGGCAAGCACTGTTCCTAGGGCTGCACCTTTAACATTTAGTGCTGGTATACCTGTTAAAGTATAGGTAGCAATCATTTTAAACACTGCACCTATTAATAGGTTTCTAACTGGGATTATCTGCTTTCCTAATCCCTGTAATATACCTGTCATAACTTGTACCTGTGTTAAGAACAAAACTGCAGGGGATAAATACAGTAATATTTGTCCTATACTGGCTGGCTCTCTAGGAAATAAAAGCTGCATAATTGGTGTTGCCAATACCGCAAGTCCTACTGCTGATGGAAGGCCCAATAAAAAGGATACCCTAAGACCAGACTGTACATCGTTTCTTACTGCGCTCCAGTCTTTTTTAGTGCGAGATTCTGATATTACAGGCACAATACTCATAGATAGTGCCACGGTTAATACTTGTGGTAGGTTAATTAAGGTTACTGCCATTCCTGTCAACTGTCCGAATAAGCTATTTGCCTCTGAGTAAGTGAAGCCTATAGCCTGTAACCTCCTTAGAACTATAAGGGAATCTATCATGTTAATTAAGGGCAAAATTGATGCTCCTATTGTAATGGGTATTGCTATATGCATTAGCTCGGAAACTACTCGTCCCACCTGGTCTTTTTGTCCTGCTAAGGGTGTACCTAGCTTTTCTCTTTTCCTTTTATCATTGAAATATATGTATAAAATAACTGTTAACCCTGCAATACCCCCAGCTGTAGCTCCAAAGGAGGCACCAGCCGCTGCAAGCTCAACATTCTTATTTAGTAAAACAGTTGCTAGTGATAAACCCACAATAACTCTTGCAAATTGCTCAACAAATTGTGATATTGCAGTAGGCACCATATTTTTCATGCCTTGAAAATATCCTCTAAATCCGGCCTGCATTGATACAAAAAATAAACCTGGTGCCAACGCTAATACTGCATAATATGCATTTGGACTCTTAACTATATTATTAACAAAATAGCTTGTACCAAAAAACAAAATAGCAGCACTAGCACTTCCAATAATAAACAATACAAAGATAGAAATTTTAAAAACCTGGTGGGCTCCTACATAATTTCCTTTAGCTCGTTTCTCTGAAACTAATTTTGATATAGCAGTTGGAAAACCTGCTATTGAAAATGATAATAAAAATGTAAAAATGGGATAGCCTACTTGATAATAACCGAAGCCCTCTGATCCGATAATGTTTCCTAAGGGGATTCTAAAAAAAGCACCGAGAATTTTTACAAATATTCCTGCTATACCAAGTATTGCAGCTCCTTTTAAAAAGGAATCCTTTTTCATTGTTACTCCTCCTACTTGCAATCAAGTCATGGTTAATTATAGCAGACTTTTAAGCTTTAGTACAGATAAAAACCCCGGTGTTTCCGGGGTAAGAATTACTATTGCTCCATCTGTTTAGATAAAAATGCAGCTGCCGTCATTGCTATTTTTTTCTCTGTTTCTCCCATTGTGGCACCTTTTTCTCTTGAGCATAATATAACGGCGCCTATAGGGTCTCCTTGAGTTACAATGGGGGCAATAACCTGGGATGAATATTTTGATTCCTCTCCCTCATCTGATGCAATAGGGTAAAATTGCTCTCCTTGATTTGCCATAAAGACTTCTCTTTCATCCATTAATTTTTCTAAATTCTTGCTAACCCTTTTATCTAAGTACTCCTTCTTTGATGCTCCCGCAACTGCTATTATAGTATCTCTATCGGTTATAATAGCCGTATGCCCCAGTGCTTCTTGAAGTGATTCTGTATACTCAGATGCAAATTCGCTTAGTTCTCCAATTGGTGAGTATTTTTTTAGTATTACTTCGCCTTCTCTGTCGGTAAATATTTCTAAGGGGTCACCTTCACGAATTCTTAGGGTCCTTCGTATTTCCTTTGGTATGACTACTCTACCTAAATCATCAATCCGCCTTACTATTCCTGTCGCCTTCACTTTTATGACCTCCTAAGTTAAGTTAATTATTTGTTGTAGTCATATTATTTTACTCTTTCCTCTGTTTTATGCATTTAAGGAAAATAATTAATATTTAGGAGGTGCCATAATAACCCTTGTAATTATGAATAAGAAATAGGTAGAGAAGCCTCTACCTACTTTATAATGAGTTATCGTTTTATTATTTTTGCCTTTTCCATAAGCTCTTCTATATGCTTATTATACTCTACTGAAACCAGATGGTTGATTATTTCATTTTTTGCATCTTCCAGTGTTATAGTTTGACTTAGCTTATCTTCTACTTTTATAATATGATAGCCAAATTGTGATTCTACAGGTTCACTTATTTCTCCAGCTTGTAGTGAGAAGGCTGCATCTTCAAATTCCTTTACCATTACTCCCCTTGGGAAATAACCAAGGTCTCCACCATTTTCTTCTACTGTAGGATCTTCTGAGTATTCTTTAGCAAGCTGCTGAAAGTCTTCTCCATTTTTAGTTCTCAGGTATAGCTCATCTGCCAGCATTTGATCGCTTACAACAATGTGTTTAGCATGAACCTCCTCTGTTGTAAACAAATCTGGATTTTCTTCATAAAAGGCCTTTGCTTCATCATCACTTATTTCTAAGTTCTCTGTGTAAAAAACTTCATACTTAGCTACTAGCTGTGACTTCTTTAAAAAATCCTTAATAAACTCGTCAGTAATTCCGTTTTCCTCCATATAGTTGCTTAATATTTCATCATTTGCCATCTGCTCTTTAAAGCCATTAAATGCCTCTTCTATATCTTCATCGGTTACTTTAATGTCATTTTTTTCTGCTTCTTCATATATTAATACCTCTAAAACAAGCTTATCTGTTACATAATCCTTTATTGTATCTAAAAGTGTTAAACCTGAACCATCATCTCGATTTAATACATCACTGCTATATCCATATGAAAATAATGCTAGATTTTTATCGTATTCCTCCATAGGAATTTCTGTACCATTCACCATTGCTGCTGCATCATCACTTAGCTTGTCGCCACTACAGCCAGTCAGAAGAACTGCCAGCATCACAAATGCAGCTATTCCCTTAAGAAGCCTTCCTTTATTGTTTTTTATAATCAACATAATCATCTCCTATCTATATCGTCATTTATAATTATAACTAATTTACTGTTTTTTGCAAACCACTAATTTTTTCTATTATGTCTCTCAGTTCTGATAATATCACTGTTTCATCAGGTTTAGCTATTATATATACAAAGTAGGGCTCTTTAGTTCCATAGAAGTTTAGCCTTCTATTATATGAATGTAGTGCTTTTCCTAAATTCTCTGGCATAAGCATGCTACTATCCTTAAAGGAGATGGTTATTTCTTTAGCCTTTTGTGCAATAGCTATAATTCTCAAGCCCTTAGCTAGTGCTTTAATATAGGAGATATTTAGAAGGTTTCTCACACTTTTGGGAATGTCTCCAAATCTATCCTCTATTTCCTCCTCCACACTATATAGATCACCTTTGTTTCGTATAGAAGCAATCTTCTTATATATTTCTATTTTCTGGCTCTGATTTATAATGTATTTATCTGATATATATGCATCTATGCTTAATTCAATTGTTGTATCTTCTAATCCTTGAATTTTTTCTCCCTTTAATTGTCCTATTGTCTCCTCCAATAGCTTAACATATAGGTCATAGCCTATAGCAGACATATGTCCGTGCTGTTCTCCCCCCAGTAGATTACCGGCTCCCCTTATTTCTAAATCCCTCATTGCTATCTTGAATCCAGAACCAAATTCGGTAAACTCTTTGATGGCTTTAAGTCTTTTTTCTGCCACCTCCGATAGGACCTTATCCTTTTCATACATTAGGTAAGCATATGCCTGTCTATTAGAGCGTCCAACTCGACCTCTAAGCTGATATAACTGTGATAAGCCAAGCTTATCGGCATCATGAATTATAATTGTATTTACATTGGCAATATCAAGCCCCGTTTCAATAATAGTTGTACATACCAGTACATCATATTCACCTTCGTAGTATTCTAGCATTAAATTTTCTAGCTGTCTTTCTCCCATTTGTCCATGGCCTACACCTATTCTTGCATTTGCAACTAAACTAGCCAGCCTTGAAGCAACTTGATGAATTCCTTTTACCCTGTTATACACGTAGTAGACTTGTCCTCCTCTAGCCAGCTCTCGACTAATCGCATCGGCAATAATAGCATCGTTTTGTGCCATTACATAGGTTTGTACTGGAAACCTTTCCTCTGGTGGATCTTCAATAACACTCATGTCCCGTATTCCTATCATGGCCATGTGGAGGGTTCTTGGTATTGGTGTTGCTGTTAAGGTTAATACATCAATATTTTTTTTCAATTGCTTTAGTGTTTCCTTATGTTTAACTCCAAAACGCTGCTCTTCATCTATAATTAATAGTCCTAAATCTTTAAACTGTATATCCTTAGATAAAATTCTATGGGTTCCTATTATAATATCCACATTACCAGTACGAAGATTTTCTAAAATAACCTTTTGCTGTTGTGGTGTTTTAAATCTACTCAGCATTTGTATTTTTACTGGAAACCCTGAAAAACGTTGAAGGAATGTATTAAAGTGCTGCTGAGCTAGTATTGTTGTTGGCACAAGAAAGCAAACCTGTTTTCCGTCCATTACGGCTTTAAAGGCTGCTCTTATGGCCACCTCTGTTTTACCATAGCCAACATCTCCACAAAGAAGACGGTCCATCGGTAACTGGTTTTCCATATCTCTTTTCACTTCATTTATACATTTTAATTGATCGGGTGTTTCTTCATATGGAAATAAATCTTCAAACTGCTTCTGCCAATCTGTATCCTGAGAAAATGAATATCCTTTACTTTTTTGTCTTTCGGCATATAGCTTTAACAGGTCGTCTGCCATATCCTCAATTGCTTTTTTTACCTTTGCTTTAGTCCTTAACCATTCACTTCCGCCTAGCTTGTTGATTTTGGGTGGATTATCCTCACTGCCTATGTATTTTTGTATTAGGTCCATTTGGTCGGTGGGAACATATAAATTATCCTCACCTGAATATCTAATTTTTAGATAGTCTTTTTTTACATTATCAACCCTTAGCTGCTGAATTCCTATATATTTTCCTATACCATGGCCTTCGTGAACTACATAATCACCAACCTTTAAATCTATAAAGGATTTTATAGGCTTAGCATCTTTACGTTTACTAGCCTGTTTTCTTTTTTTATGGACTCCATATATTTCATTATCGGTTATCAATACGTATTTTGCCCCAATATACTCGAAGCCCCTATGGACACTCCCCTGCATAATTAAAATTTCACCTGAAACTAGGTCTTCCTGTGCTGAAACAGCAAACTTTACCTTTAAGCCTCCTTCTTTTAAATCCTCTAAGAGCCTTAATGCTCTTTCCTTTGTCCCTGGTAATAAAACAATTTTATAGCCTTTATACTGTAGTGTCTTTAATTCCTCTATCATAAAGCCTATCTTACTATTATAGGACTGAACACTTCTTGAAGCAAAGCTAATAATTTCCTTTGGTTGGAAGTCTGGGTTGTACTTAGGTAAAAGATTAAGGGTTACTACAGAAAATTTGGATATTTTACCAACAATATCCCCATAGCTATACATTATTTTTCCTTGTGTTGGTAAAGCCTCCCCCCTTTCAAGTAGGGTTTGAAAGCTATCACTAAACTCCTTTAGAGCCCCCTCAGCTTTTTCTCTTAATCTTCTTGGTTCATCTATAATTAGTAGTGCATCTTGTTTTAGGTAATCTAAAACTGAAGCCTCTTTTCCATCTAAAAAGGACATTAAAAGCTCTACTGATTTTGTATTATGGAGCTCCCTCGATTTTTCTATTATTTCATTAAACTTTTCTTGTAACCGTGTACTTGCTTCTTTAGTTAGCTTTTCTGTTGTTTTTTTCATTTCTATAGTTAGCTTTTCACTAATTACATTTATGTCCTCATTCTCTATAATTGCTTCAACTGTAGGATATACATTTACTTTTTCAAGCTTATCAATGGATATTTGAGTATCTACATGGAAGCTACGGATTGAATCTACTTCATCATCAAATAATTCAATTCTAAAGGGTAGCTCTTGTGAGGCAGGAAAAATGTCAATTATTCCTCCCCTAATACTAAATTCTCCCCTTCTTTCCACCCTGTCTACCCTATTGAAGCCTTGTATTAAAAGGGTTTTTAGAATTTCTTCTAAATCAATGATGTCACCAACACTTAAGCTTATATGATGTTTTGAATAGTATTGAGGCTTAGTAATTTTATTTAATAATGCATCTATTGAGGCAACAATTATGGGGTTTTCACCCTCAACTAGTGCTTCTAATACTTTAGCACGCTCTGACTGCATCAATTCTCCTGTAGCCTCTATTTGGTAAAATACAATTTCCCTAGTTGGAAAAAGTAATACTCTATCACCTAAATAAAATTTTAAATCTTCATATACTTGTCTTGCTTCTAGTTCATTGTAGGTTATTATACAAACCTGTTTGTTAAGCTCTTCATATAGGCCAAAGCTTATGTGGGCCTTCTGGGATTCACTTAATCCATGTAGTACAACTGGCGTTCTTTTCCCTTTGATAGAGCCAACTAATTGATTATATTCAATTGTTTTTTTTATAGGTGCAAGTAATACTTTACTAATCATAGCTGTCACCACCTTAACATCGGTAGCCCGGGTTTTTGAACCCGGGCTCTACATTTTATTATGTTTTTGTTATGCATATTTAGTTATATACCAATTCCATCCACTGTGTAAAACCCATGCTATTATTATACCCACAGAAACAAGTCCTGTTTTAGTATAAATAACATAGGTTAACCATCCAAAAATACTATGACTTATTATGCTGGCTAATGCTGCCAGCCTGCCAACCCCTTTAGATGTGGTTTTAATATCATATATAGCCTCAATTACCCCAAATGTTATATGGGTTTCAATAATTGCTGACTTTAATAGCAGGGCTATTAAGGTTTTTGAAAGCTCCTCTATAAGAGGTACCATTAAAACTATTCCTCTACTACCTGTTCTATTTAGAATCCACCTATTCAATAAATAAGCATTAATTGCTGAAAGTATACCTGAAACAAGGAACATTTATAAACTCCCTTTATTAATAATATGCTTTGCTTATATTTCTCTATATTAGTTGAACTTATTCATTGCATAGGGAATATCCTTTTCAATTGCAGCCTCCACTGCTTCAGCTGCACTTATAATAGCTTCATTTATTAATGGAATTTCCTCCTTACTAAACAGGCTTAAAACAAAATCACTTAACTCCATAAATTCTGGCTTTCCTATACCGATTCTTATTCTTGGAAATTCGTCCTTTTGAAGCAAATAAATTATTGACCTCATTCCATTATGTGTTCCAGCACTACCTTTTTCTCTAATTCTAATGGAGCCTACATTAATATCTATATCGTCATATACAACTATTAGCTTGTTTAATGGCACTTTATAATAATTAACTATATCCAGCACGCTTTCTCCGCTAAGGTTCATATATGTTTGAGGCTTAACTAAAAGCACCTTTTCCCCTGCAATTACTCCATCTCCATATAGGGCCTTATGCTTTAACCTATTTACTTTTATTTGATTTCTTTTTGCTAGTAAATCTATTGTATGGAAGCCAACATTATGACGTGTGTTATCATACTTCCTACCGGGATTACCTAGTCCTACTACAGCATACATTATGTTCACCCCATATAATTCATTTAGTCGAATATTTTACTTACAGAAATATTCTTGTAAATTCTAGTGATGGCCTCTGCAAACACAGGGGCAACCGATATTACCTCTATCTTATCAATTAGCTTTTCTTTTGGCAAAGCAATTGTATTTGTTATTACTAGCTCCTCAATAGCCGACCCTTGAATTCTTTCAATTGCTGGGCCAGATAACACTGGATGTGTACAACAGGCATAAACACTTTTCGCTCCAAAGTCCTTTAGGGCATTGGCTGCTTGTGTTATCGTCCCTGCTGTATCAATTAAATCATCTACTAGAATTACTGTTTTCCCATCAACATCACCAATTATGTTCATTATTTCTGATACGTTTGCCTTTGGTCTACGTTTATCAATTATTGCAATTGGTGCATCTAAATAATTAGCAAAGTTTCTTGCCCTTGTGACACTTCCAAGGTCTGGGGATACAACTACTATGTCTTGTAATCCTTTACCATTAAAGTAATTCGCTAAAATTGGTACTCCCAAAAGATGATCTAAGGGAATGTTAAAATAACCTTGGATTTGGCTTGCATGAAGATCCATAGTTAAAACTCTATCTGCTCCTGCTGTTGTTATTAAGTCTGCCACTAGCTTTGCAGTTATTGGATCTCTGGCTTTTGCCTTTCGATCTTGTCTAGCATATCCATAATAGGGTAAAACGGCGGTTATTCTTCCTGCTGAAGCCCTCTTAAAGGCGTCTATCAATATTAGCAGCTCCATTAAATGGTCGTTTACAGGTGGATTAGTAGGTTGAACAACAAATACATCTGCCCCTCTAACTGTTTCATTTATATTTACTGCTATTTCCCCATCACTAAATGTGGTAACCTCTGCATTACCTAAGGGTACTCCTGTGTTACGGGCAATCTCCCTTGCTAAATCAGAATTTGCATTACCACAAAATATTTTAATTTCACTACCACTAGTATTCATACATCTTCCTCCTCTTATGTTTAGCAAATAGCTCCTTATTAGTTCTTATGTTTTTGACTTGTAACTACTCTTTATTATGTCCTTTTCTTTTTACCCAGCCATCTATGTTTTTTTGCTTGGCTCTTGCAATCGCTAATCCTTCTTTAGGTACTTCCTTTGTTATTGTGGAGCCACAGGCAACGTACCCGGCCTCTTTAACAGTAACAGGTGCCACAAGGTTGGAGTTGCTTCCAATAAAGGCATTATCCTCAATAACAGTTTTATTCTTTTCTTTACCATTATAGTTGACAAATACAACACCACAACCAATATTTACGTTTTTACCTACCTCTGCATCTCCTATATATGCCAAGTGGGATGCCTTTGAATTATCACCAATGGTAGAATTTTTAACTTCTACAAAATCTCCTATTTTAACATGCTTACCTATTTTACTATTGGGTCTTAAATATGCATATGGACCAATAGTAGAGAAATCATCCACAACACTATCAATTATTGTTGAGCTTTGTATTTCTACACTATTACCTATTGAAGAATTGTTAACTTTTGAATTCGCACCAATTATGCAGTCTTCGCCTATAACAGTGTTACCTTCAAGCATTGCACCTGGATATATTATTGTATCCATCCCTATTTTTACACTTTTTTCTATGTAGGTATTTTGTGGGTTAATTATAGTAGCACCTTGTAGCATATGGTACTGGTTTATTCTGCTTCTCATTATGGCCTCAACCTCTGCCAGCTGTTCTCTAGAGTTTACCGCCATAATATCTTGGTACTCTTTTATTTTATAGAGTCCTACTTCTTCACCCTTCTCTTTGATAATGGTTAATACATCTGTAAGGTAGTACTCCTTTTGCTTATTGTCATTTTTTAACTGTGGTAATGCTGATTTTAGGCTTTCTGCTGAGAAGCAGTAAATTCCTGAGTTAATCTCATTAATTTGCTTTTGGTTATCATTGGTATCCTTTTCCTCAACTATTTTATCTAATTGACCATTTGAATCTCTTACAATTCGACCATATCCATAAGGATTTTCTAGCTCTGTGGTTAATACAGTAGCCTTGTAATTTCCTTTATTATGATATTCTATTAACTGGTTGAGGGTTTTTTCAGTAATTAATGGACCATCACCATACAATACTAATATTGTGCCATGGTTTTCTATATAATCATATGCCATCATTACCGCATGGCCTGTTCCCAGCTGCTGTGGCTGTAAAACAGTTTTTACTTTTTGGGGTAAGCTTTTTTTTACGGTGTCTGCTTCATGGCCTACTACAACTATAGACTCTTGTACATTTGAAGCATTAGCAGCATCTAAAACATGCCCCAGCATTGTTTGTCCACATACTTTATGTAATACCTTTGGAATGCGTGACTTCATTCTTTTGCCCTCACCTGCTGCAAGAATAATTGCTTTTAATTCCATAATTTCACCTCGAGTTTTTCAATAATTTGTATTTAAAGTGTATAATTAAACTTAATTATTAATAGTTTATAAAGTTTTAATGTTTTCATCCCCTAATAGTTTATTATATTTTTGCAAATTAATGAAGCCCTAATGTAAAATAAAAAATAAAATTAGAAATAAAAAGGATTTTTTAATCATTTAATACAACCCACTGCTCTATAACCTTCTCCAGTTCTTTACTTAACTCATCTCGCTCATTATGTAGCCTATTTAGCTCCTCATACTGGCTTTGACATTCTGACATTGCTAAATCAATTTCTTTAATTTTATTTTCTAAAGCTTCAATCTGCCCTTCTGCTTTAACCATTCTTGATTCCTTCTGTTTCTCCTCATCAATTGTCCTTGTCCTTTTGGTTTTTTCCTTTTTTTCTACAGGCTCTTGATGGGTCTCTACAGACTGCTGATCTTTTAGATTTTTATAATAATCGTAATTTCCAGGATAGCTTTTAAAACCATAATCCTCAATGGCTATCACCCTTTGGCTTACCTTATTGATAAAGTATCGATCATGGGAGATGAAAAATATTGTGCCTTTAAACTCTTCAAGGGCCTCTTCGAAGGTTTCTATGGAGTCAATATCCAGATGATTGGTAGGCTCATCTAATATTAATAGGTTTACATCATTATATAATAACTGAGCCAGCTTCAGTCTAATCCTTTCACCACCAGATAAATGCTTTACCTTCTTGAAAACACTGCTTCCATAGAACATGAATTTTGATAGGTGCTCCCTAGCCTTTCCCTCTAGAATGAAGACATCATTTCTAAAGGCCTCCAAGACAGTTAGCTCTTCATCGAGAAAGGTCAGTTTTTGTGGTAAATATGCCGCCATCACATTGGCTCCTAGCTCCACCTTCCCACCATCTGGCTTCTCTTCCCCCAATAGCATTTTTAAAAGGGTGGTTTTTCCACTTCCATTGGGTCCAATTAATGCCACCCTTTCGCCAAAGTTAATCATTAGGTCTGCTTCTATAAATAAATCCTTGTCCACAAAGCTCTTTGACACTCCTAATGCCTTTATGGTTTCCTTTCCCGATCTTTGGGCAGCCTTCAAATTAAGCTTCATATTCTGCTTCTCGAAAATTGGCCTATCTATTCTTTCTATCTTGTCAAGTCTTTTTTGTATACTGGCAGCCCTCTTAAAAAACTTATTATTGTCAGCTCTTTGGGCCCAATCCCTTAAATCCTTCACAGCCTTTTCCATAGCATTTATTTGCTTCTGCTGTTCTCTAAAGTCTTCATATTGAAGAAGCATTTCTTCTTCTTTTTGATTAACATAGGCAGAATAGTTTCCCTTATAGGTTTTACTCTCCATATCTTCAATTTCTATAATTTTAGTAACTACATTATCTAAAAAATATCTATCATGGGAAACGACAATCACTATACCCTTGTATGTCTTAAGATAGTCCTCCAACCACTCAATGGAATCCATATCAAGATGATTGGTAGGCTCATCCAGAAGTAAGATGTCGGGGTTATCTATCAAAAGCTTTCCTAATACTACTGTTGTTTTTTCTCCACCGCTTAACAAGGCGAAATTCTTTTCTAAGAAGCTTTCATCAAATTTTAGGCCCTTACACACCCTACTTAGTTTTTCCTCTATTTCATAGCCGCCCTTTACCTCGAAGAGCTGTGAGAGTTGACCGTACCGTTTTAAGGTTTTATCCAACAAGCACCCTTCTAGGCTTTTCATTTTGCTTTCTAAATCCCTCATTTGCTTTTCTATTTCATAAACCTCTTCGAAGGCTAGATTTAAAATATCTAAAACCTTCAACCCCTCTGAATAATCAGGTATTTGATCCAGATAGGCTGTTGTGGCTTCTCTAGGCATGGAAATATAACCATCATCATAGCCTTTGCTCCAGGAGCCTGGGTAGCAATTTAAGGTTTCTATACCAGCTATTAATTTAAGAATGGTGCTCTTTCCGCTTCCATTTACGCCAACTATGCCTACCTTTTCTCCAGCATATACTTGAAAAGTTATGTTTTTTAAAACAAGGGTTGTATCCATATATTTTTGCACATTGTTAAAGGATAACTCAAACATTCCTATATCTTCCTCTCTATTATGTTCTTATATCGAGCCAGATAGAAATAACTTGCAAACTATTTAAAATAAAAAAACCATAAGAAGATAGCACCCTCTTACAGTCTAAAATTTATAGAAAAATATAATTTACTAAAATTAGAGGAGAGATAAAATCAATACCTATAATCTACTCCTGCTATAATGCAAGCTATATATTTAAAGTAACTATAATCTATTTTAGAAAAGCAAGTCCTTCTAAATGCCACATTTGCTAAAGAGTATAACAATAAAGCCTTAAAAAGCTTAGGCATATTATGTCTCAATATCAAATACATATTAATTTGGATAAATTAATATTAGCATATAGCTGGTGTCATGGCTTACTTTCCCCTTTCGGAATCTATTTAAAACTATAAAGAAAATTAAAAAGTAAAATAATAAAAACGAGATATGTTTTCATTAAATAGCATATATAAGTCTACAAATGCAAAATACTAGAGAGCCCCTCCGTATGACGAGGCTCTCCCTGCATTCGATTATTCAGCCATTATTTCAGCTTCTACTAAAATTTCTACTTCATCACCCATTTTTTCATACTCACCGAAAATCGCGTCTTGAATCATGGCTCTTGTCTCGGAATTAATTGGATGCGCAATATCTCTAAAATCGCCTTCCCCCATTTTTCGGCTAGGCATTGCAATAAATAATCCATTTTGACCTTCAATAATCTTAATATCATGCACAACAAATTGATCATCAAAAGTAACAGAAACAATTGCCTTCATCTTTCCTTCTGTAGCTACCTTTCTAATACGTACATCGGTCACTTGCATTATCCCCTCACCACCTTCCTTATGTCTGCTGCAGTAAATGCGAAGTTGTTTACTTCTCATATTCTCCAAAACTTGTAAATATCCTGCATTAATTTAATAACTTTTCAGAATTATTTTGTTATACCTTAGTTTTCGGCTTTTTTAGCCTAAAACCTAAGCTTAAAATATAGAGCTATATTATTTCAGGATTTGGGTAAATATTTATAATTCCTTCTTCTGCCTTTACTTCTTCTAATATTAACAGGGGTACATATTTATCAATCAGCTTTTTACTTGGTTCCTTTGTTGATATAAGCACTCCAACATCTTGAACCTCTACATTGATATCCTTCATCATGTCCGTCATGCCTTTAGCAGTTCCTCCACCCTTCATAAAGTCATCAATAATTATTACCGTTGAATTTGGTTTTATTGCCCTCTTAGATAACGACATTTTTTGTATATTTCCCGATGAACCAGAAATATAATTAATGCTTATGGTTGACCCTTCTGTTACCCTACTATCTCTTCTTAATATAACAAGTGGTAGATTCATTGCCTTCGCCACCATCATAGCTATAGGTATTCCTTTCGTTTCTACTGTTATAATATAATCAACATTTTTATAGTTTAGTTGTGATGCAAAAATCTCTCCTAAATTGTTAGTAGTGATAGGATCAAATATTATATCCGTCATATACAGAAATCCACCTGGAAGTATTCTATTTGGGTTTTGTAGCTGGCTACATATACCTGTTAATACTTCTTTATTCTTTGAATTGCTTGTTTGGGGTATATATTTTACGCCACCAGCGGCTCCTGAAAAGGTTTCTATTCTTCCTAGCTCCATTTTTTCCATTGTTTGCTTAACAATTACAATATCTTCACTAATTGTAGATTTTGCAGAATTAAATTTTTCAGTAAAATAGTTTAGTGTAAATATTTTATTAGGTTGATAAGAAAGGATTTTTACCATAGCTGCTATCCTTTCATTCCTTTTAAGCTTGTACATGCTATTCCTCCGAACGTGAATTATTTTTATTATTATGTTTATTTTATTCGTTTTTATTTGTTTATTCAATGAAAAACTTTAAATTAAAAGTTTAAATTAAAAAACTCTGCAATTATTAGCAGAGTTTTTTTATCTATTTAAAATTCTTTTTCTCCATTATAGTCTGAGGCTGTTTTAAGCATGTCCACGTTTTTGCTATCTTGAATATATGCTGCATCAAAGGTTGTATCTATTATCTTCCATTCTCCATTAATTAAAACCTCATTCCAAGCATGATATTCATTTGGTATTAAGTCGGTATAGCCCTTTACCATCTTGGTTGGTACCCCTACACTTCTCATCATTGCTGCAAATAATGATGAGTAGTCATAGCATATGCCTTGTCCACTTTCTAGAATCTCATCTATATCAGGAAGGTAGCTTGAAGTTATAGTGCTTATTTTCTCGTAATCATATTTAATATTTTTAACAATATAGCTGTATATAGCTTCTAGCTTTTGTTGTTCACAATCTATTCCTTCAGTTATTTCAGATGCTTTAATTATTGCTTTGTTATCTCTTTTCCAATTTATTTCTTGTATTGAGTTTAAGTAGGTTATTGAACTATCTTGAAGGTTTATATTTATTTCTTTATTTAATACTGTTTTATACTTGTTTCCTTCTGTATTCTCCATAACTCTTATCCTATAGCTTCCATTACCCATTTGTAGTGGAAAAAGTTGAATTTCATCCTTCTCATATAAATTATAGCTATATCTTGTCCCATCTTTTTCAACAAGTAATTTAACTCTATTATTTACATCACCGTTAATATAAACTCCCACCACACCCAAATCTGTATCTTCATCAGTTATGGTTATTTGATTTTCTACCCCATAGGTAAACAGAGTTGTTGATATAAAAAGCAGTAAAATGAAAATTATTAAACTTTTCTTCATAATAAAACTCTCCCTTCGGTGGCTAGGCTGCCTTTCTTTCGATTAGGCCCTTTAGCTTTGCGTCCCAGCCTTTCGGCTGGTTTGCCATTATCGGTGAAAAGTATTATATTATCAAAAACAAAAAACTCCTCTTTCGGTGGCTAGGCTGCCCTTCTTTCGATTAGGCCCTTTAGCTTTGCGTCCCAGCCTTTCGACTGGTTTGCCTTTATCGTGAAAAGTAATTTTATTAGAAAATAATAAAACTATATCACTATTACTATTGTTATGTGAACTATATGTATAACTATTATACACTAGAACAACTATTGATTGCAAATGATTTGTACATATTTTTTTAATTTTTAGTTAATTATTATTTACTCTAATCTAATTCTTCTAAAACAGCATGAACAATCAATCTATGGGTTGCTGTATCTATTGGGTGACAGGTTATAAGGGTTAATATTTTATCCTTTTGATTTCTATTTAACACAGAAATATCCTCTGGCTCAACTAAATGCTTTTTATATACAACATACCTGTAGTTTTTTTTATCCTTATTAATCTGAATTTCATCACCTACTTCAAGCTCATCTAAGCGATGAAAAAATCTTCCATAGGTGTGACTTCTATGGGCTGCTAGTGCAGTATTTCCTACCTCACCTATAGGGGTAGTTTCTTTAAGCCATGCTGCCCCTATCTTTAGGTTTAATTCTGAGGTGCCCTCCAGTATAGGTAGATTAAGGTTTATTTCATCTATTTTTAATACCCCAATAGGTAATACAGCTGGCTTTTGGTTTTTTTGATGGTCTGAGTTTTCTATAGCCTGAGCCTCCATTAGCTCCCTCATTTCATCCCCTAAAACCCTTTGCAGCTGAAAATAATTTGATTCTACAGCTTCTGACTCAATGGTCTCAGTTAACTGGGCTATTTTTTCATATTCCTCCATTACCTTTCTTTGCATATACCAGGTAAAGCCCCTCTCCAATAGGGGATATGTAAAAACAATTAATCCTAATATAATTAATATTACTGATAGCTTTCTTCTCATTCTCTACAGCTCCATTAAAAATATTTCTTAATGCTATATTACTATATATATGTTTTTTAT
>NZ_WBZC01000054.1 GCF_009017275.1 Alkaliphilus pronyensis
ATTTAGTTTTTCATTTAACCCTTATCTACCAATTAAGAGGTTGCTTTGTAAGTATCGCCGCTGAGAGAAATGGTATATTAGAAAAAAAGGCATATATATTATTATAAATACCTTTAACAACTACTGTATAATTTAACAAAGAGACTCTTGAGGCAACTTTTAGTGAAGAAGCTGGCTATCCTTAAGAAAAAATTATGTAGTGATTCTATTAATATTGAGAGGTGATTTTATGGATTTTGCAGATGTTTTTCTTTTAGTAGTTTTTGGAGTGCCTGTTTATGGATTGTTAATATGGTCATATTTTGAACCTGAGGAAAGCTATTTGCTAAGCAGGAGATGGATGTTTGAGGAAGAACCCCAACTAAGCCAAGAGGCCATTTCATTTCAAAAAAAATCATCATTAGTGGCTATTATAGTTCTTACCCTTTTTATAATAATAACTGTTTTGAAGTGATATGAGCATATTATTTACTATTGCAGTTAAAAAAGTGGTTTATACCTAAAGGTTAGTGTATAGCCATTTTTTGTTTGAAAAATATATGGTGCGTATTCCTCAATAAGAAGCTGCATTGCTAGTGGCGCCAAGCTAGAAAGTAAGCGGAACTAAAGTTAAGGTGGAGTTAAAACTCCATCTGAACTAAGTTTTCTTTATATAGTAAAGCTTTCTTAACAAAACTGTGATAAAATTTGTTTATAGGTTTAATGTCATAGAATTAATCTTTAAAATATTATTATAGTTCATCATTTATCGACATTTTTAAACTTTCTTAGAAGGTGAAAATTTAATTATATAGAATTAAATAGGTATAAAATTCATTGGAATATTGAAGGGAGAGAAGAAGCTTGAGTAGAATAATTGCAATTTTTAATCAAAAAGGAGGAGTAGGAAAGACGACAACAAATGTAAATTTAAGTGCATGCATTGCGCAAATGGGAAAGAAAATTTGTGTAATAGATATTGATCCTCAAGGTAATACAACCAGTGGGTTTGGTATCAATAAAAATCAACTAAAGTATAGTATTTATGATGTTATTGTCAATGAAATTCAACTGGAGAAATCAATTATTCCGACTAAATATGAAAATCTACATATAGTTCCTTCTAGCGTTCAATTGGCAGGAGCGGAAATTGAACTAGCAAATATTAAAAATAGAGAAATACAGCTAAGGGAGTCTATAAATTCTATTAAGGATAAATATGACTATGTTTTTGTCGATTGCCCTCCCTCATTAGGACTATTAACAATTAATTCACTGGCAGCAGTTGATAGTGTATTAATTCCAATACAGTGTGAGTATTATGCCCTAGAGGGAGTAAGCCAACTGATGAATACAATTCAATTGGTAAAAAAGAATTTAAACCCTAATCTTGAAATACAAGGTGTAGTCCTTAGCATGTTTGACGGAAGAACCAACCTATCAATCCAAGTGGTTGATGAGGTGAAAACATATTTTAAGGGGAAGGTTTACAGTACTATTATACCAAGGAATGTTAGATTAGCAGAAGCTCCCAGCTTTGGACAGCCAGTAATTTATTATGATGAGAAGTCAAAGGGAGCTGAAGCCTATAGGGAGTTGGCTGAAGAGTTCTTAGATTTAGAGGAGGATGTAATTTGATGAGTAGAAAAAGAGGCTTAGGAAAGGGGCTAGAAGCATTAATTCCAGAAATGCAGACATATGGAATAGATGAGGAGCAGAAGAAAAATGAAAAAATACAGTTAATTGACATAAATAAAATATATCCGAACATTCATCAACCAAGAAAAGATTTTGATGATGAAGGGTTAAATGAGTTGGCTGAATCGATAAAGATCCATGGAATAATACAACCAATAATTGTTTCTAAAAGAGAAAGTGGTTATATGATAATTGCTGGTGAGAGACGATGGAGAGCAGCAAAAAAAATTCAATTAAAAGAGTTACCCTCTATCATAAGAGATTATCAAGAGGAGCAATTGGTAAAGATAGCTTTAATAGAAAACATTCAAAGACAAGACTTGAACTCAATAGAGGAAGCGCTTGCATATAGACAAATCATAAATGATTATAAGGTTAAACAGGAACAACTTGCAGATGCCCTAGGGAAAAGCAGACCCTATATTGCAAATACTCTCAGACTACTTCAATTGGATGATAGAGTTATAGAAATGATAAAATCGGGTAAATTAAGCAGTGGTCATGGACGAACCTTATTGAGGGTAGACGAAAAAGACAAGCAATACAGATATGCACAAAAAATCGTGGAGGAAGGGCTGAATGTAAGAAAAACAGAAGAACTATTAGCCTCGCCCCAAAGGCCAATAGGTAAAAGTAAAAAAGAAAGAAAAAATGATTATGTGTTGATGGATCTCGAGGATAATTTAAAAAAATATTTTGGCACTAAAGTTACAATAGTTAAGGGTAAAAAGAAGGGCAAAATTGAAATAGAGTATTATAATGACGAGGATTTACAAAGAATAATTGAATTGCTTAACAAGGATTAAAAATGTTTCACGTGAAACATTTTATTAAAGGGAGAGTTGTAATGGAGTTAAAAATTTTTTATGCAGAAGCTTTTACAGACAAGGTCTTTTGCGGCAACACTGCAGCAATTGTAATCAACGAAAAGCATTTGACTGATGAAGAAATGCAGAAAATTGCTGCAGAGCTAAAGCTTTCAGAAACTGCATTTGTAATGGAAATGCCAGATAAAGCGAATACTTTTGAGGTAAGATTCTTTACACCACTTCAAGAGGTAGATTTGTGTGGACATGCTACAATAGCTGCCTTTACTGTACTATTTAACAATGGATACATTAAGGGAAAGAGTAGCTGCTTAAAATGCAAGCAAATTACAAAGGCTGGAATACTAGATGTTGATATTTACCAAAAAGATGGAGAAATACAAAGAATAATGATGCTTCAGGGTGAGGGCAAAATAATTAAAACCCTAAATGAAACAGAAGAGCTATGCAATATTTTAGGTATAGATAAAGAGGAGTTTGGAATATATAGTCATAAATTGAAGCCGCAAATAATAACAACAGGATTAAAGGATATAATATTTCCCGTTGTTAATCTTCAAGCACTAAAAAAACTAACCCCCAACATGGGAAGGCTTAAAAGCTATTGCAAAATCATGGATGTTATTGGTGTTCATGTTTTTACCCTTGAAACCCTTAATAAAGAGGCAACAGCCCATTGCAGAAACTTTGCTCCTCTAGTAGGAATAAATGAGGAGGCGGCTACAGGAACCTCAAGCGGTGGATTAGCATATTATCTAATAGAGAACAGCATTATTTTATCAGATAAATTTATTTTTGAGCAAGGGCATTTCATGAATAGACCTAGTATAATTCATGCCTATATTAACAAAAGCAACAGCAGGATATATGTAGGTGGTGTTGCTAGAGAGTTTATTACAGGAGTTTTATCTATTTAATTAACATATTAAAATGACTTTTTATTAGACTTAATATTATAATATCAAATAACTGTTATATTATAATAAGTGAGGAGGATTACTTTGATATATCTTGATAATGCAGCAACAACCTTTCCAAAGCCAGAAATAGTGTATGAATCGGTATTAGATCACATGAAGGGCTATGGAGCTAACCCGGGAAGGTCAGGCCATAAACTGGCTATAGAAGCAGGAAGAGTTATTTTTAAAGGTCGAGAAGCTGTTTCAAGGCTCTTAGGAATTGACAACCCTATGCAGGTTGTTTTTACCAGCAATGCTACTGAAGCATTAAATTTAGGTATTAAAGGCACTTTAATAGGTGGTGATCATGTAATTACAACCAGCATGGAGCACAACTCAGTTATTAGACCTATTAAGGCGTTAGAAAGGGTTGGTGTAGAAAACACAATTGTAGAATGTGAAGCAGACGGCTCCATTAACATCAGCAAGATTGAAGAAGCTATTAAGAAAAATACTAAGCTTATAGTAATGACCCACGCATCTAATGTCACAGGCACCCTAATGCCAATAGAGGAAGTAGGTTTATTAGCCAAAAAATACAACCTTGTATTTATGGTGGATGCTGCCCAAACAGCAGGAGTATATAATATAGATGTAGGCAAGCTAAACATTGATTTATTAGCTATACCAGGACACAAGGGTTTGTTAGGACCCCAGGGAACAGGAATCCTATACATTAGAGATGGGCTAGAGGTTATGCATTTTAAAGAAGGAGGAACTGGTAGCAAATCTCAAGAGCTAAGTCAACCAGAAATGATGCCAGATAGATATGAAAGTGGAACTCCTAACACACCAGGAATTGCAGGACTAACTAAGGGAATTGAATTTATTCTTAAAGAAGGTACTGCAAAAATTAGAGGGCATGAAGAGGCTTTAACACAATACTTTATTGATGAGGTGAAAAAAATCCAAAAGGTTAAAGTTCTAGGTCCTATGGATGCTAAAAAGCAAGCAGCAGTAATATCTATCAACATAGGAGACGAGGATTCATCAGAAATTGCATATATTTTAGATAAGGCATATGACATTGCTGTAAGACCAGGGTTGCATTGCGCCCCAGTAGCACATAAAACAATAGGAACCTTTGAGCAGGGAACAGTAAGATTTAGCATAGGATATTATAACACTAAGGAAGACATTGAGAAGGCAGTTTCAGCAATAAAGGATATTTGTCAGCAAATATAGAGTATACTACTCAATACTAATTTAAGAGTTTTAAGCAAGGGGTCTTTAACCTGCTTCTTAAGAAAGCAGAGCACTAGCAGAGCCATGGGATAAATAATCCTTATTATTTAACTAATAGGGATTATTTGGTTTCTATTACATTTCATATAAATAAATAGAAGAATGGCTTAAAAGGTGTTAAAATAGAGAGAAAGCCACTAAAGATTATATTGAAGGGAGATAAGCTATGAGGGAGGTACTTGATTTTATTAAAGCTAACAGTCACATATTTATAATTGCAACCATGATTTTAAATACTATATTATTTGCACTTTTACTGTTAAATTATAATGTGACCTCAAATCTTAAAGACAAATATAAGAGGCTAGTAAAAGGAACTAGCAACAAGAATATAGAAGGTATTTTGCATGAGAATATGGATAAAATTGAAGAAGTAAATAAGGAACTAGACAGACTAAAGAATAAAGCAAATATACTAGATAATCGACTTAGTTTTTGCATCCAAAAAATAGGTATTATCAGATATAGCGCCTTTAACGATACTGGAAGTGACTTGAGCTTTTCCATTGCTTTACTTGATAATAATGATGATGGTATTATCATGACAGGTATACACGGCAGATCAGAAAGTATAACCTATGCTAAGCCAATTAAAGAAGGTAAATCTAGCTACAGTCTCTCTATAGAGGAAATCCAAGCCCTAGATAGAGCAAAGGATAACACAATAGACGGAAGAGACATAAAGGGGTCTAGACGTAGTAAAGAGGTTAGCTAATGGAGGATAAAACCTATCTTTTTATTGTAAATCCGGTATCAGGTAATGGAAAAGGCAGAAAAATGGTGGACAAAATTCATAAAGCAATGGCAAAGACAAAAAAGGTATATAGACTTGAACTAACAAAAGGCAAGGGATATGCAAAGAGGTTAGCCTTAGCAGCCACCGAAGATGTGGTTGTTGCAGTTGGGGGAGACGGTACAATTAATGAAGTGGTTAATGGAATTATAAAATCAGATAAAGTTTTAGGAGTTGTACCTTCTGGCACGGGGAATGATTTTATTAGAAATTTAGATATACCAAAAGAACCAGAAAAAGCTTTGGAGAGAATATTAAATGGCGAAGAAATAGCTATTAATGTAGGAAAGGCATTTGAGCATTACTTTGTTAATATTGCTTCAGTAGGCCTAGATGCTGAAATTGCCAATGAAGCGAATAGGTTAAAGAAGTTCTTTAATGGGACAACGGCCTATGTTGTAGCATTTATAAAAGCATTACTATCATTTAACTCTATAAGCATTTCTATTAAAAATGGTAAGGGATCCTTTAAACAAGAAACTACTCTTATGGCCTTGTGTAATGGCAAAAGCTATGGAGGAGGCATGAAAATTGCGCCTCTTGCAGACATGGGTGATGATTTACTGGATATTTGCATAGTTAAGAAAATAAATAAATTAAAGCTGTTACTTGTTTTTCCAACAATTTTCACAGGTAAACATACAAAATTTAAAGAGGTTCAGATAATTAAGGAGCCATATATTAGCCTTAGAATAGAAGACCCAGTTATTATTAATTTAGATGGAGAAATATACCCTATAACTAAGGAAGATTTTGAAGTTTTAGAATTTAAAATATCAAAGTTTAAACTAAAAGTCCTATGTTGATAGAAAAACCTTTTAAAATCTAATAAATTGAATTAAACCACCTCAAGTAAGCAACAATAGTTATATGGAGGTGGTTTTATGAAAAAAATAGCTGTACAAGACGGGCTTGAATATTTAAAAGAAGAGCTGGAAGCTATAGGCTATGAAATTATTGACTTTACCACAGGAGGATTTGTTGATGCAATAATATATACTGATGACTATTCAGGAATAGAAGTCTTTAACAATGATACTGGGGGACAAAATAATGGTGCAATACTTATAAATGCAAGGAGCAAGTCAACTGATGAAATCATATACATTATTGAAAAAAGAAGATATGGTGGGCTTTTTACATAATTAACCATATCTATCTAAACTATAGCTATACTTATTTCAAAGCAAGGTGGGAGATTATCTCCAGATTAATAAGCGGGAGTATTAGTAACGCCGCTGAGATAAAACTACAAATCTTTTATACAATAGATGTTAGGACCTACAACAGCCGAGAGAAAATTTTGCTGGTGAAGCTCCTAGCTTTTTTTGCGTAACACCTTACCTACAGTAGTTTTTTAGTTTGAGCCTCTACTAAAAACCAATAATTAGTAATTGGTTTCAACAGTGTGTCCTTGATTGTTTAGCTTCCATAGAGAAAACTTAATTCCTTCTGATATAATCTCAGCCATTCTCATTACTAAGCTAAGCCTTGTGTTCTGTAAAACAATATATTCCATATAACCACAAAGATTAACAATACCTGTTATGTGAATATCTCCTACAGAGGGTAAATCTTTTTTTACACCAGCTCCTGGCTTAAGCGGACCATTACCTACCTTTATAAATCCAATTCGTTCCATTTTTCCTAAGCAAGCATCAATAGCAATAATAAATGGTCTCCTATGATTTAAGTATATATTTGATATTTTACTATTTAAGTTTTTAGCATGTACAGGATCATCTAAAGTACCGTAAACAAAGGTATTAGAGTATCTATTTATTTGAGATGACAATTTGTAACCAATAAGTGGGCCTAAGGAATCTCCTGTTGAACGGTCTGTTCCAATACAAAGTATAACAATTTCCTCGTAGGGAGGGAGATAGTGTCTTTTTAAGCTATCAAGCAACAATAGGCTCAAATCTATATAGGCCATAGGAACAGATACACTAACAGAATCATTATAGCTTGCTTGCTTAAACATATAATATCCTCCTTAGTTAAAAGTTTAATTAGTTGTTTGCAAAATGCTTGAACCATTGAAATTAAAGCATTTTAGCAATGTATTTATATTGTTT
>NZ_WBZC01000055.1 GCF_009017275.1 Alkaliphilus pronyensis
CTAAACATATTATACGAGGGTGTTGAAAATGTCAAGTAATAACAATAGATATGATGATGAATTTAAAGCTAGTGCAGTAAAAATGGTAGTAGAAAAATGTAGATCAATTAGTGCTGTAGCAAAGGACCTTGGAGTATCAGAGCCTGCCCTTAGAAGATGGGTTAAAGCTAGTACAGAACCAGAAGATTCCGCTTCTAAGAGATTGGCTGAACTAGAAGAAGAAAATAAAAGACTAAAGAAAGAGCTCGATGATACTAAGGACACAGTCGAAGTCCTAAAAAAGTCAGTAGCCATTTTTATAAAACCACAGAAGTAACAACTACCACTAAATATAAGTTTATCAAAACTAATGCTTCCGGGCATTCTGTGGAGAAAATGTGCTATCTACTAAAAGTGTCCCGAAGCGGTTATTACGATTGGGTTGATAGACCTTTATCCCAAAGAGAAATAAAACATAATAAAATACTTAAAGAGATTAAAAGGATCCACAAGAAGCATCCAGTATGGGGCGTTGATCCGATTTGGGCTGAGATAAAAGAAATAATCCCATGCAGTCGTAACACAGTATATAGCATAATGAAGAAAAACAGCATAAAGTCAAAGCGTAAAAGAAAATGGAAGGCAACCACCGACAGCAATCATAATTTAGCAGTGGCACCAAATCTACTAGAACAAAACTTTGATATAAAAGTACCTAATACCGTCTGGGTAGGGGATATTACCTACAACTGGACAGAGGAAGGCTGGCTCTATACAGCTATTGTTAAAGACCTATGTACCAAAGATGTAGTTGGCTATGCTATGAGTGAAAGAATGACCAAAGAACTAGTAATAAAAGCAATTGAAATGGCTCTAAAGCGAGAAAGACCATCACCTGGTTTAATATTTCATTCAGATAGAGGTAGCCAGTATTGTTCAAATGACTTCAAATATCTACTAAAGGCCAAGCATATAAGGCAAAGTATGAGTCGCAAGGGAAATCCCTACGATAATGCCTGTGCAGAAAATTTCTTTAGCTGCTTAAAGTGTGAATGCACTAATTTCTACTCATTTAGAACAAGAGAAGCCGCTAAACAAGCTATATTTGAATATATAGAAATCTATTATAACCGTCAAAGGCGCCATGCAGCCTTAGGTTGGATAACTCCTGTTGCATATAAAAAGATGTGGTACTCAAATCTTGCAGCATAGATATGTTTTTGGAATAATTGCTTAGTGCCAAAGCAACTTGAATTTCTTGTTATGTCAAGGGCGGCGAAGCCGTTTATTTAACCCTTGATTTACTAGAAATTTAAGTATACTTCTTAAAGCAATTATTCAGAAACAGAGATATCAGAAGTAAATCCTAGGAATTACATTCAATAAAAAGATATGCTCACGAATCAGTGTCCGAAAAACCGATAATGCCTCAAATTAGAAGACGCTTTGAAAACGGACAGTTCAAGATGAGTACAAAACGCTTCTTAGGCTACGACACCGATGAGAATGGGAAGTTGGTCATCAATCGAGAACAGGCCAAAATCGTAGAGCGGATTTACGATGAATACCTTTCAGGGAAGACCGTAGACCACATCAAGAGGATACTTGAAAAAGAAGAAGTGAAGAACTGGAATGGTACAACCAAGTGGCATGCAAAGACGATTCAGAGCATGCTTCAGAATGAAAAGTATAAGGGTGATGCCATACTACAAAAGAGTTACACCGTTGATTTCCTGACTAAAAAGCGAGCAAAGAATGAAGGCCACATTCAGCAGTACCACATTGAAGAAAACCATGAAGCCATTATTGACCCGCTGATTTGGGAAGCGGTTCAGCTGGAATACGATAGAAGAAGTAACTACATCGAGGAACATGGGACCAACTCATACTCACACAATCCAGAAAGAAACCTTTTTGCAGGAAAGATAGTCTGCGGCACCTGCAATCAGGCATTCACCAGAAAAGGCTGGAAGTCAAAGAACAGCTACAGAAAGGTATGGCAATGCCAGGAACGGTATAAGGTCAAAGGGGTACAGGGCTGCACCAACAGGCACATTGATGAAGCTATTCTGATTGATGCCTTCATCCTTTCTTGGAACGCACTTCTTGATAACAGAGAAGAACTGAAAAAGAAATGGGAAACAACCGCAGAGTTTGGAAACACGCTGGAACAGTACAGAGCTGTCCAGTTTCAGATATCACAGAAGATGCAAAACACATTAAAGAAATCGATACGGACTTCATCTTAAGGACCTTGGACCACATCAAAGTTTATGAAACTGGACAAATCATCATCCGCTTTATGGACGGAACGGAGATGGAGTGTAATGGAGAGTAATATTAAAACCCGTTGTTGCCAAATGAGTAACAAACTAGTATAATTAATTCATATCCCCCCAGGGGGGATAATTTTCATGAGGGGGATATGAATGGATCAGATAAAAAGAGCTATAGATAAGTTTACTGCCTTTACTAATATAAAAACAATTATGTTTCTAGCGATACCTGCCATGATAGAGAATATATCGCAAGTATTCATTGGAGTAGTGGATACTTATTTTGTAGGCAAATTAGGAACAGAAGCGATTGCCGGTGTAGGAGTCACAAACTTGACGATGAATGTATATATCGCATTTTTTCTTGCATTAGGAATTGGAACGACAGCTGTTGTATCTAGATTTATCGGAGCTAGTGACAACGAAAACGCAAATCATGCTGTAAAACAGTCGTTAATTATGAGTACCGTTATTGGATTAAGTTTCGGCCTTATTAACCTGTTTTTTTCAAAGCGACTATTGATACTGCTGGGAGCGGAGGATAGGGTTATTGAATACGCTTTGCCATATTTTTTGGCAGTTGCAGTACCTGCAGTTTTTCTATGCGTAAATATGGTTCTTTCCAGTGCTCTAAGAGGTGCAGGAGATACAAAGACACCTATGAAGATTGCAGTTTTAGCAAATGTTATCAATGTAATACTTGATTATATATTGATTTTTGGTATTTTCAGCTTTAATGGATTAGGGATTTTAGGAGCAGGGTTAGCGACTACTACTTCCAGAGTAATAAGTGTTATACTGTTACTGAAAAAGATAAATGGAAAAGAAACTAAAATAAAAGTCTCTATCTTTAATCAATGGAGAATTGATTATTTAATGTTAAAATCCATTATAAAGATTAGCATACCTGCTGCGGTGGAACGTTTAACAATGAGATCGGGTCAACTTATCTATGGAGGTATGATAATAAAAATAGGAACTGAGGCCTACGCTGCTCATAATATAGCTGGTACAATAGAAACATTCTCTTACTTACCTGGAATGGGATTTGGCATAGCAGCAGCGACCCTGGTAGGTCAGAATTTAGGTAGGGAGAATAAGGATGAGGCACAAAGAGCTGGATTGATGTCATATTTTTTATCTACAGTATTTATGGTTTTCGTAGGAACTATTTTTTATGTCTATGCTCCATTACTCGCTAGAATATTTACAGAAGATGCACTAGTAATTGATCAGGTTGTTAAAGTGTTAAGAATAATCGCTTTGTTTCAACCTTTTTTATGTATGACCCTTGTATTAACTTCAGCCTTACAAGGAGCAGGGGACACAAAGTTTCCTATGTACTCTTCTCTTATTGGAATTTGGGGTATAAGAGTACTAGGTGTATATATTTTATGTATTAGATTAGGGTATGGATTAGTTGGTGTGTGGATTGCCTACGCTATTGATATTACTGTAAGGGGAGTAATTTTAATGACACGTTACTTAAAAGGCAAATGGAAAAATATTAGTATATAATAGTTTTTACAAAGGAGGACTTATAACATGGCACAACATAAACACCCTAACCAAAAACAAATTATTAATAGAATGGCTAGAATAATTGGTCATTCAGAAGCAATAAAGAGAATGCTAGAAGAAGAAAAAGAATGTAGCCAAATATTAATACAAATTGCTGCTGTTAAATCGGCTCTAAATAATGTGGGAAAATTAATCTTAAAAGACCATATTAATCACTGTATTGTAGAAGCCGTAGAGAATGAGGATGATAATGCTTTAGAGAAGTTAGATGAAGCAATAGACAAGTTTATTAAGTAATGAATCTTAACAATTTACTTTTGATAAGTAGAATAAACACACTTAATTGATTTTAATTTTTTTCTGGATAAATCTAAACAATAATATGACTGCAAATATGAATAAAGAAATAATCAAAGTATAGTTTTTAATATATAGTAAAAGTGTTTCTCCATAAAAGGTTACTACAATCCCTTGAGGAAGGTGCCTTAGGATTCTACTTATAATGGATGCATAAATAAATTTTCTAAAATGTATACCAAAGATTCCAGCGGACAGTACATAGGCTTCATAAGGAATTGGGGTAAATGAAGAAGTGAGAATTGCAAAAAGGAATTTCTGTCATATAGTTTTTTAAGTTTGTTAAAATTTTCTATTGGAACAAATTTATTTATTATAGACTTTCCTAAAATGCTGCTCAAATGATACCCTGTAATTGACCCTAGGATAGAGAATATTATCAATACAGTTGAATAGAAAAATGCTTTAGTAGGATTAGATAAGTAAATTGGAATAGAAACAAGTTCCATAGGCACTGGTAAAAAAATAGCTTCTAAAAATGCAATAATTATGATCACTATTATCTTAAAGTTTCCAAGTATAGAAAGAATATTGTCTAATTTAATGGCCTCCATTAGTTTAAAGTAGATGTAAAAATAGTATCAGGAGCATTTATATCTGACAAGTGCTTTTAGGGAGAATATTGTAAATAGTTTTGCAAAGTTTCTTCCAAACTACACCTTTCTTTTTATTTGCTTTAAAATCAGTTTTTTTCTAGCTCGCATTTTTTAATTATGTAATTAGGTGAAAAAATAGTTCTTTACAAATAAAACAGCACTTGTTATACTGTTTTTATTGAGTATTTGAATATATTCTCAAATGCTCAATAAAGATTCGCTAAATTGCTATATGTTATATTAGCTTATAAGGTAAAGGCAATATATTTCAGAGAAAAAGACAAGTTGTAGGAGGAAAGCATTATGGGAAAAGACTGTTCTTTTGAACTAAAGTGTTTAGAAGGTCATGTTTGTACCAATAACGACAAATGTTCAAGTGAAGAGGCTCTTCAAAAATTAAAAGGAGAAATGCCAGAAGATGTATTTTTTCTTAGATTAGAAGAACTATTTAAGGCCATGGGAAGCCAAACTAGATTAAAAATTATATTTGCCTTGATGGAGGCCAATGAGTTGTGCGTTGAACACCTAGCGGACATGGTGAACATCAGTGTTTCTGCCGTTTCTCATCAATTGAAAGGACTACGTCAGTTGCGCCTTGTGAAGACACGTAAACAAGCACAAAGTGTCTATTACTCTCTAGATGATGAGCATATATCACTGTTATTTAATACAGCTCGTACCCATTTATTTGAGGAGGATGGTTTCTAATGAAGCAATTTTATAAAGAACATAAACAGGATTTCCGTATTGCAGCAGTTACGGCCATCCTGATATTACTTTCTATAACAAAAATATTACCAACAATTTTAACAATTGATACGGTTTTAATTGCAGCAATTATTGGTGGTTATCCCATATATCTAGGAGCTATTAGTGCTCTTATTTTTCAACGAAAAACAAAGATTGGTTTATTAGTCAGTATTGCTATGGTAGCAGCAATTGCAATAGGTGAATACTTAGCTGCTGCTGAAGTTGCTTTGATTATGATTATAGGAGAATTACTAGAAACATACTCTGTTAGAAAATCAGCTAAAGCCTTAGAAAATTTACTTCACATTGTACCGACTGAAGCAAGAAAAGTAGCTTCGATTCAAGATTCTGCAGAAACGATTATACCTAGCAAGGAAATAAAAGTTAATGATCTATTACTTGTGAAACCAGGAGAGCGAATTCCTGCTGATGGGAAAGTGATAGCGGGAACTACTTATGTAGATGAATCACCACTTACCGGTGAATCGAAGTCGATTGAAAAATATTTAGGTGAGTCTGTATATGGGGGAAGTTTAAATCAAAGTCAAGCAATATACGTGCAAGTAGATAAGGTCGGGGATGATTCACTGATTGGACGAGTTTTGCAGTTAGTTAAGAAGGCACAGGAAGAGAAAGCACCCATTCAGAGACTGATTGATCGAGTAGCAGGTTGGTTTGTCCCTATGAGTATTATGATAGCAGGGTTAGTGTTTTTATTCACCCAAGATGTCGTTCGCGCTGTTACGGTATTGATTGTCTTTTGTCCTTGTGGTATGTTGTTAAGTACTCCAACTGCTGTTATGACAGGTGTAGGTAGGGGAGCACAACTAGGAGTCTTAATCAAAGGTGCACCGGCACTAGAAGCTATAAGTAAAATCAATACGATTATATTTGATAAAACTGGGACCCTTACAAACGGCAAGCCTGAAGTTGTTGATATATCATTAATCGATCTAGATTGGGATCGGCCTCGGTTATTACAATTAGCGGCAAGCTTAGAAGGTTTATCAGAACACCATATTGCAAAAGCAATTACTAGAGCTGCTAAGAATGAAGGTATAAGCTGGCAATTAGCTAGCGAATGGAAAAGCATAGTAGGTATTGGGATTGAAGGAACTGTTAATGGGAAAAAGGCCTATATAGGAAACAAAAGTGTGCTTAAATACTTGAATATGGATTTACATAAAGTGATAACTGATAAGCAAAAGCACTGTAATGATCAAGGACATACAACAATTTTTATTGTATACAATCAGAAACTGATTGGGATGGTGGCAATTGATGATCCAATTCGAGAAAAGGCTATAGCTACTATTAGAAATCTGAAGAGTAAGTACATAAAGGATATAAGAATAGCTACGGGAGATAATGAATATGTGGCAAAGAGGATTGCTAATGAATTAGAAATTGATCAAGTCTATGCTTCTTTACTGCCAGATGAAAAATTAGAGATTGTTAAACAACTTCAAACCAATGGAAAGAGAGTCCTAATGATTGGGGATGGCATTAATGATGCGCCTGCTCTCATGCAAGCAGATGTCGGAGTAGCAATGGGGAAAACAGGTACGGATGTGGCAATCGAAGCGGCAGATATAGCACTTCTGTCAGATGCTATTGAGAAAATTCCACTAGCTTTACAATTAAGTAAACGTACAGTTAGTACTATTAAAATAAACCTATGGCTTGCTAATGGTATTAACGTATTTGCATTAATTGCTGCTGCTTATGGATGGATTGGACCTGTAATGGCAGCTATCATCCATAACTTCGGTGCTATTATCGTTGTATTAAACTCCTTGGGTCTCTACCGCTTCCATAGACAACAAGATTTTGACTATAACAGCGTAGAAACAGAAATGGTAATTGAAAAAGCACATAGTTAATTGTCAAGAAACTGTTGAGTAAATGCTACTATATATAACAATAGGACCCTAATAATTGAGATGTTTGAGAATTATTAAGTTATGTTGATAGCGGTTATAGAAAGAAAATTATCAAACTAAAATTGCAACTTGACTTCTCAAGATTTCTACCGCATTACTAGATACCAATTGAAGGATTGGAGGTAATGCAAATGACTAATGAACAACAAGAGAAAATCATTGAATTACGAAAGTTAGGCATAGGATACCGAAGTATAGCTACAGCCATGCATATATCCAGGGATAAGGTTAGAAACTTTTGCAAAGCCCAAGGGTTAGATGGCTATGGTAAGAATAATAAGAAGCCAGAAGAAGAAAAAATGATAAGAGAGCTCTGCAAAAACTGCGGCAAGCGAATTAATCAAAAGCGTATTAAGGGCCGACCAAAGACCTACTGTTCTAAAGAGTGTAAAAAAGAATGGGAAGTAAAGCACCCAACATTGTATCAACATGTATGTTATTACTGTGGGAAGAAATTTGAGAGCAAAGCAAAGAGTGCAGACTTCTGCTGCCACAAATGTTATATACGAGATCGATTCTGGCGTGATGAAGATATTGAAACAGTGGTTAAGCATTTGAGAAAAGGAACACCGATACCCAAATCACTTGGATGGGTTAAAGACTTAATTGATGGTCGAGAATGTAGGCAATCGGGTGAAAAACTAGAAGAATCCATATGATTTTGGCTCACCCCTTTGAGACTTAATTAAATCAAAAAGGGGTGCAAAATGATGATTTTACCCCTATAATATTGAGATTTGATAAACTGTATAATACCTATGTGCAGACACATGTTGAGACGGTCGTGTTGATAGAGGGAAAATAGTCACTGAAATCAAGGATTGTAGACGATAATTAACCATACAGTTTGGCGTGTTCAAAGTTTGGAGAAACAGAAAAGACCATAATTATAGTCAATTAATGGGGTTAAGTTTTGTGGGTACAGTTTAATGATTTAGCATAAGATTATTGATTAGATACATAGTAATGTATCTATGACTTTGGAGGACTAACTGAATGAAAAAACAATTGTTAAATCTAGCAATAGGTGAATGTGCAGCCCTATGTACATTTATTTATATATATAGATTATTAAACTTGGGAATGTCTAGTTTTTTAGCATTTGCGTATCTTATATTTATACTATTACAAGGAAGTATATATTGGTTTTATAGATATATATTGTTAATTAAAAGAGTAAGTTTTAGTATTAAGGCTATAAAATTACTAAGGTTTTTAAGGCAGTTAAATATGATTGTATTATTAGTTATAGGTTTGATAATACCTATTTTCAAGAGTGATTTCAAAGATTTATTTATTGCTATTGGATTGTTTTTATTCGGAGTAATTGAATATGTAAACTACTATTGGTATAGATTAAGTTATGGTAAATTAGGATTTAACATTAGAATACTATTTAAAACAAAATTACAAGAGTCAAGTATAAACAAGTTGATTAATAAACAAAGCTAGGACACAGTTTTTATAGACAAGACAGGGAATAGCAATGTCGTCAGCTTAAGAAAATCAAATAAAAAATTTGTGTTTTTTCTCAAAAATATTTGACATAGCCATGGGGACGGTTCGAGACCA
>NZ_WBZC01000056.1 GCF_009017275.1 Alkaliphilus pronyensis
TTTAATCTTACCATAAACACTTATAGCTTTTTATCTGTTAGTATTAAACATCTTAAATATAAAACCACTATCTATAATTCTAGCTTTATCTGTATACTCACAGTAGCTGCTTCATTCATAGTCTTTTATATGCTCCACTATACCAGTACCTAATGGATTTTGATGTATATATCTTAACACGATAATTAAATATTGATCCTCCTCTACTACTTCACTTTTATATCTATCTTGAATAAATGGCCTAATGGATCATATTTGAAGTTATACTAATATACATAGATTGCTCCTATTCGTCTCATTGTAATTCCTATATCTTCTTTTTCTTCTATAAGCAAAATATGGATATGGTTTCCCATTAAAAAGTATGCTTATATCCTGTACTCACTTTTATCTTAGCATTCTAAGATAGTTTATAAAAGCTTTTCTTTGTCTTTTTTATCTTCGATTATTGTTTAATTATTGAATTCCCTTTAAATTATATGATAGATTCCTGTCTCACTTTTCTTTCTAGTATTTCTCGGCATATTATCAGCCTAGATTATTGCAACACACTTAGATTAATAGTTCAACCACAGGAACCGTCCCTGTGGTTACATGGTTACAAAAAACCGAAAATGCCTCACAACATTAATATTGTATTTATTTGTTTTATTAAGCCTTAGCAATACTCTTATACCATAAGACAACTGTTACGTCTCTTCTTAAACAAGTGTTAGCAAGTTTTATTAGGTCATTAAAATCCTACTATAGCGCTACGTCTTTCCAGTAAAACTACATTTCTCCAAATTCCGGTACTTGTCTTTCCAATTTTTTCTCTAGTACCAACTACACGAAATCCACAATTTCTATGCATAACTAAGCTTTGAACATTTTGTTCAAAAACACTGGATTGTAACGTCCAAAACCCATACTGTTCAGATTGCACATTTAACTCTTTAAGAAGCTTTGTTCCAATTTTTCTATTCTGGTAATTCATACTCACATATATACTCACCTCAGCAACTCCACGATATACACATCTACTACTAATAGGACTTAATGCAACCCATCCTACCACATTACCTTCAAGTAAAGCAACCATGCGACATTGTTTTATATGAGAGTTATCCCACTCTCCCCAACTAGGAATGTCTGTCTGAAATGTAGCAGTCTCAGTTTCGATGCCTTCCTTGTAAATTTTAGCTACTTCCTCCCAATGTTCCCTTTGCAACTCCTTCATAGTCAACAACATAAACTCCCTCCCATCTTTCAAAATTTTGCAGTACAAATTTTTTTATGAAATCCAAAACAATAGTATATATAACTTATATACTTGGTTATGGTCTTCTGTCAAGATGTTTATGATAATCTAAAATTACCCTAGTATAATAATTGAAAACTCCCCTATAAGAATTATAAAACAACCCTATGAGATAATTCATAGGGAGGCTAAGGGGATGATTAGTTTAATGAATAAGCAAGAAATAATACTCTCACATTTTAGAGCGGGAAAATCTCCACAGAACCAGAACCACCGAACCATAGGGACGGTTCTTTAAGGGTTCAATCGGAAGTTTTGCCCTTAAAAAAGACCTAAACATTAGTAAATAGCTAGTGTTTGGGTCTTTATATATTTTGAGCAAACTACGCAAAATTTTTGATTGCCCTAGAAGAAGGAAGTCGCGGTATTAGAAAATATTTTTTATGTCCTATGGATTTTCAATCTTTTGTCTTTTGATTTTTTTCTCTTTTAAGAATTTAAGAACCATAGGGACGGTTCTTGCGGTTATTTTTTCTTATAAAGTATATAAGAACCATAGGGACGGTTCTTGCGGTTATTTTTTCTTATAAAGTATATACTATGATTTCGATTGCCTCCTCATCTTTAATTCGCTTTTTCTCATTTATATCTAAACACACTATATCACTTTTTTCTTCGTGGAATTTAACAAGTTCACTTATAGCTTTTTTCTATTAGTATTAAATATCTTAAATATAAATCACTAGCTAATTCTAGCTTTATTTGTATACTCACAGAAGCTGCTCCATTCATAGCCTTTAATATGCTACACTATACCAGTACTTAATGGATTTTGTTGTATATATCTTAACACGATAATTAAATATTTATCCTCCTCTACTACTTCACTTTTATATCTATCTTGGAACAAATGGTCTACTTGATCATATTTGAAGTTATACCAATATACATAGCTTGCTCCTATTCGTCTCATTGTCATTCCTATATCTACTTTTCCTTTTTAAGCAAAATATAGATATGATTTTCCATTAAACAGTACGCATATATCCTGTATACACTTATATCTATGCATTCTAAGATAGTTTCTAAAAGCTTTTCTTTATCTTCTTTATCTTCGATTATTGTTTAATTATTGAATTCCCTTTTAATTATATGATAGATTCCTGTCTTACTTTCTTTCTAGCATTTCTTGGCATATTATCAGCCTAGGCTATTCTAGCTTTCTTATATCTTAACCACAGGAACCGTCCGAGACCAGTGAAAAAGTATCAATTTAAGATTCTGCTATACAATATATAGTAATCACTACTAATACTGATTATATATGTTGTATACTAAAAATAAGTTTAATGACTTTTTCAGTGGTCTCGAACCGGCCCCGTGGTTATTTTTCTTCTATAAGCAAAGTATGGATATGGTTTCCCATTAAAAAGTATGCTTATATCCTGTACTCACTTTTATCTTTGCATTCTAAGATATTTTCTAAAGGCTTTTCTTTATCTTCTTTATCTTCGATTATTGTTTACTTATTGAATCTCCTTAAAACTATATGATAGATTTCTGTCTTGCTTTTGTTTCTAGTATTATTAGGCATATTATCACCCTAGGCTATTCTAGCTTCCTTAGATCTTAACCATAGGAACCGTCCCCATGGTTCTGCCTTGAATCTCCTTAAAACTATATGATAGATTTCTGTCTTGCTTTTGATTCTAGTATTATTAAGCATATTATCACCCTAGGCTATTCTAGCTTTCTTAGATATTAGCCACAGGAACCGTCCCCGTGGTTCTGCCCATGGTTCTGCAGGTTGAAAACGTAAACCGTGATGAATTTAAAAAGCGCATGGCTGATATGAGCATATTCCTAAAGAAGCAACCCACCGCTCTCACCGAATACGATGACCAACTTGTCCGGCGGTTGATTGAAAAAGTCATAATCTACGAGGATAAATTAGCCGTGGAATTCAAGTCCGGCTTGACGATTGATGTGGAAGGATAAGGGTAAGAACGAACAAGGCACTCTACGAAATTACAACGTAGGGTGCCTTGCATAATTTTCAAACAAAAGTATTTATACTCTTCCCAATTTCTCAATAGCGTCTTCTTCTGAAGATAAAAAGAAAATATCTCTTCCTTTATTGCTTTCATATATAAAATCTTTAAGCGGCTTACTTGTATAACCCGAAAAGTCACCTACAATCGCAAACTTAAATTGATAAGTGATAAATTTTTGCAGAATCTCACCGGCAAGCCTTGTACTCAAAACAAAGAAGTCCGGGGTTATTGCCTCTTTGTTTATTACAATGGAATGGCTTCCTGTTTCATAATTTACAGACATCATGAAATCCAGCGCGGATTGCACATCTGAAATTAAAATCTCATCACTGCTAACAATTGCTATTTCATTGCCGTTGGCCGTAATTTTCTTTATCTTCATTATTCTATTCAACTCCTAACAAATGTATTTGTTGCTTTGCAATCTCAGGTTTACTTAATTTCCTTTATTCTTGTTAAATCCCCACTGCACAGAATATCAAGGTTATCAAAAATTTTGTGAGTAGGCCAATCCCACCACTTTAATTCCAGCAGGTAGCCGATGAGATCATCATCGAATCTTTTATTTATTATTCTAACAGGATTGCCGCCTGCAATATGATAAGCTGGTATATCTTTTGTAACTACTGAATTGGCAGCAACAATTGCTCCATCACCGATATGCATACCGGGCATTACAGTGACATTTTGCCCTATCCAAACATCATTGCCGACAACAGTATCCCCCTTAAAAGGTAAATCCTCAAGTACTGGGGTTGCTTTTTCCCAGCCATGTCCCATAATGTTAAAAGGATAAGTAGTGACGCTGCACATTCTATGATTCGCACCGTTCATTATAAATTCGATACCTTTTGCAATAGCACAGAATTTCCCAATGATAAGTTTATCGCTTAAAAATTCATAATGATGTGTAACGTGCTCTTCAAACCGTTCCGCACCACTAATATCGTCATAGTAGGTGTAATCACCGACGATAATATTTGGGCGTGTGATTACATTTTTGATGTAGCATACGCTTTTAATTTTTTCATTTGGGTAAATGGAATTTGGATCTGGTCCATATTGCATAAAAATTCTCCTTATAGTTTCGATTTCTCTTTGTAAATAAGCTATCAGTTTTCGAGCCTACATCCAACCTGACTACACAACCTAAATAATTTCTGAAAAAACATCTAACCTGACCACTCGCCAACGCTGACATATAACCCGACCACTCGCCGAGCTATGACATCTAACCTGACCACTTAACTATTAAATACGGCCTTTATAGACTTGTTCCCACGAAGCGAAAAAATCTCGTTTTCTCTTAATGGGTTTCACACCCATATGTGCTAGCAGCCTTGATATGCAAGGCTTTTTCGCACACTCACTCTTTCACCCTTGACATCAATACCACCGTCTCTATATGCCCCGTATGGGGAAACATGTCCATACATTTAGCCCTAACAATTGTATAACCACTACTAACCAGATCCTTTAAGTCTTTTACTAAGGTTTTAGGGTTACAGGAAACGTAGACGATTCTGTCGGCTCCAAAGCTTATCACATCCTTTAAAGCCTTGGGATGGATTCCTGCCCTTGGTGGGTCAAGAATTATAATATCAGGTTTATAGTTTATTTTTTTTACCTCTTGCCCTACATCACCAGCAATGAACTCACAGTTGTTTAGACCATTTAAGGCGGCATTTTCTCTGGCGGCTTTTACTGCGTCCTCAACAATTTCAATACCTATTACCTTTTGTGCATTTGATGCTACTATTTGTCCAATGGTACCTGTACCACAGTAAAGGTCGAATACAATTTGATTGTTTGCATCACCTAAAAAATCTCTAACAATTGAGTATAGTTTTTCAGCTGCTAAAGTATTAGTTTGGAAAAATGAAAAGGCAGATATTTTAAATTGTAGGCCTAATTGCTTTTCTATAATATAGTCCCTACCTAAAAGAATGTCTGTTTTATCGCTTTGTACTGTATCAGATAGATTATCATTAAAGGTGTGTAAAAATCCAACCAAATCTCCCTTTAGCTCTAGAGTCTTTAGCTCTTTTACTAAGCTACTAATATCAGGTTGAAGCTGTGTAGTTGTAACAAGATTAACTAATATCTCTCCTGTGTAATGGGCCTTTCTTACAACTAAATGCCTTAAGTAGCCAACATGCCTCATGCTATGGTAAAATGGTATTTTTTTATTAGTAAAGTATTCTAAAATGGTTTTCAGTATTTTTCTATAATCTTCATCCATAATTAAACACTCATCTACAGTTACTATGTCATGGTGTCTGCCCCTTTTATGCATACCAAGGGCTAATCTTCCACCTTTTTCTTCGTCACCAAAGGAGAACTCCATCTTGTTTCTGTAGCCAAAGGTTATAGGGCTACCTTCAATAGGTAACCAGTTAACATCATTTAAGCCTTGTTCTTCAAATAGTTTTTTAACATTTTCTTCTTTTTCCTGTAGCTGATTGTCATAATGAATTGATTGTTGAAAGCATCCACCACAGTTACCAAAGTGTTTACATGTAGCTTCTGCTTCTAGTGGCGATGCCTCTAAAACCTCTACTATTCTTGCTTCTGCTTGATTTTTTTTTATTCTTTTAATAATAGCCCTTACTTTTTGTCCCTTAATTCCATGCTTTACATTTATTTTAACACCATCTAACCTTCCATAGGCTTTACCTCCGAATTCTGTAGCTTCGATCACAAACTCAACAATATCTTTTCTCTTCATATCTTTTCACTCCTAGATTAATCTTACAAGTATTTTATCTCAGCGGCGTTACTAACATTCCCACTTCTTAAGCGGGAGTGAAGTGCCGCCAAGCTTCGAAATAAGGGCAACTAGAGTTCAGTGGAGTTAAAACTCCATCTGAACTAAGCTTTCTTTATGTAATACTAAAAAAATATAGTGACTTTTTTAGTCACTATATTATAACCTGTACTAGCATATAAATCAAAGGACCTATTATTTTTCTGCCTTTATAATATATGCTGGTGCTGAAAACTCCTTTGCATTTTCGAATTCTTTAACTAGCTTCTCTGTTAATTCCACAAAGCCTTTAGTCACCTGTTGATTTTGTAAATCATCTTGCCCTTTAATAAGGGTTTGCTTTCTTTTATCCAAAAATTTGGTTGCCATTTCTGCATCAATTACTTCCTTAAACTCACGTCTATTTATGTTTTTGAATCCTAAAGTAATCATTACTTCCTCTAAATCCTGTGGATGAATTTCATTAAAGTGGGCCATAGCCTTTAAAACACTTATGCTTTTAATAATCCTTAAGCGCTTTGACCAATACTCATAATCTTTACTGTCTACTGACCAAATAGGCATTTCTTCTGTTATTAACAGTTTTCCACCTGGTTTAAGAACCCTGTAGAACTCTTTTAAGGCTTTTACACCTCTAAAGGGGAATTGATTAACAGAGGATAATGTATAATTACAAATTACTACGTCTATTGTGTTTTCATTTATAAAGTCAAGGTTACCTAAGTCTGCTTTTCTAAGATTTAATTCAACAAAACTAGTGCCAAGTCTCTTCTCAATTTCAGAAAAATGGCTGTCATCAACATCTACTGAAATTAGCCTAGTTTTCCATCCATGTTCAGCTGTCTTTTGTGCTATAATATCAGTAGTATTTCCCCAGCTGGTTCCCCCTTCTAAAACCAGCTTATTGTCTAAGGTTAATCCATCCCATAGAAATTTTTCAGCAGTTGTTATTTTGTACATATAACCCCTCCTTTAATTAAATCTACAATGTAATGATACCCAATTTTCATGCTATTATTTAATATATGCTTATGTTAATTCAATAGCTGTAATTCATCAGTATTAAGCTCTCTATATTCTCCGAGGGCAAGCTTTTCGTCCAGCATGAGGTTACCCATTAGTATACGCTTTAAGTAAATTACTTTCTTATTTACTGCTTCAAACATTCTTTTTACCTGGTGATATTTTCCCTCGTATATGGTTAATTGAATCTCTGAAATATTATCTGATTTTAAAATCTCTAGTTCTGCAGGTAGGGTTTTATATCCATCATCTAATATAACTCCCCTTTTAAAGCTTTCTTCATCCTCTTGTGTTACTCTTCCTTCAATTTTTGCATAGTAGGTTTTTGGTATATGTTTTTTAGGAGACAGTAATCTATGGGCCAGCTGTCCATCATTTGTTAAAAGTAAAAGTCCTTCAGTATCAATATCTAACCTACCTACAGGAAATAGGTTAAAGCCCATGTATTTTTTATCAAGTAAATCTATTACAGTTTTATGCCTATTATCTTCAGTTGCAGAAATGACTCCCGATGGTTTACTCAGCATTAAACACATGAACTCACGATAAATAACCCTCTCTAAGCCCACCTTCACTTCATGCTCATCAGTGTTTACATGGACACTGCTATCTGCAATAGTTTTGCCGTCAACTGTAATAAGTCCTTCCTTACATAGCTTCTTTATTTCCCTTCTGCTTCCATAGCCCATATGAGACAGCATTTTATCTAATCTTATTGCCTTAGTCATTGTTACCTCCAATATCTTTATCTCAGCGGCGTTACTAGCACTCCCTCTTCTAAAGCGGGAGATAAGTGCCGCCAAGCTAGAAAGTAAGCGGAGCTACAGTTCAGGTTGAGTTAAAACTCCATCTGAACTAAGTTTTCTTTAATTAGCCGAAATGTTTTCCATTTTCATAGTACTTCCGTTCTTCAAAAGTCACAAAAGCAATATCAATATTTTCAACACCAATATTGTGGGCAAATCTGGTCAATGCAGCCGCCACTTTGTCTTGTATTTCTAAGCCTCTATCAAACCATGCCACTTCAATAAATGGATATGCATCTTGTATTTCTCCGTCTCTTATTGCAACCGATTGTATGTATTCCAGCTCAAAATAATCCTTTGGACATTCTACTATTTTAACCAATTCATTTACCAGCTTTTCGCTTCCGCTTGCCAGCTTATCTAATTGAATACCTCTTACTTTTATTTGTGGCATACCATCAACTCCTTTTCAATATTTCTGATTTACATAATTAGAGATTAGTGATTTTTTTAATTTATCATTAAATATTCCTTCTTCCTTAAATCTATTTAAAAGCCATTCACTGGTTGAATGTAAAATTACTTCAGGATGGTCTTTAAATATTATCTCAAAAAGTCTTCTTTTTAGATAATTTGACTTTACTTGTATATGGTATACTTCCACCGCCAAAAAATCTTTTATTTCAACTGCCCTTAAGGTTGCCTTATCCTTTTTATGATAGTAATTATCAACCTTCTTTAAAAGCTCCTTTGATTTTTCAATGTGTTTTCCGTGCTTCTTTATTTCGTTCGCCTTAAGATAAAAATATTTCGCCATAGTATTATAATATTGATAATTAAAAATTGCTTTTTGAAAGTTATCTACGATTTTAAAGGGCTTTATATCCATATGCTTTATAATGTAATAGCCCTCCTCAATATACTCTTTTTTAGTAATGTCTCCTTTTTTAAACTGTTCTATTAAAGACTCTCTTTCATTAAAGAATTTGTCAAAAATATTTTCCCCAGGAATATATCTCAATTTAAACACCCAATTCGTGTAATTTGCTTACTGTAACGATTATACCTTTATTTGATGAAAAATTCAAATAGCTGTAAATAATATATAGTGTATACTAATAGAGGTTTTTAATACCTATAGAAAACTATTAAAAAAGCTCCCGTTGTAGGAGCCGATTTTGCATTATCTTTTTTTCAATTTAATTCTTTTGCTAATCATAGAATAGGAGAGGAAAAGCATGATTAAACCTGTAAAGTATATACTTGATGAGTAATTGATGGAATACAGTGTAAGCAGTGCTACAATACCTCCACATAGGGTTATTGGAATACCCATGTAAAAGCCCTCAAACTCTATAATATTAAATCTTGCTAACCGATAAGCTCCACAAATTGCAAATAGTAAAATTATTGCTAAACCAAGAACTCCTATATTATTTAACTGATAGCTCCATATTAAAATTGCTGGTGCTACACCAAAGGAGATTAAGTCACAAAGTGAATCTAATTCCTTGCCAAATTCGCTCTCTACATCAAATTTTCTAGCTAATTTCCCGTCGAAACGATCCATAAAAGCAGCCAATAATATTAACAATGCTGAAACTGTGTAGGCTTCACCAAGTATACTTACAATAGCTAAAATTCCTAAGGATAAATTAAAAAAGGTAAACATATTTGGAATATGAGCTTTAACTTTAATCATTATATCACCCCTAACCAATAAAATATTGTATAATAATAATTTGTTTTTGTTATAGTATATATCAGATTAGTAAAGATTAGTATAAAAATAGACTGCCCTTTATAATATTTTACTTTATTTTGAGGGAAATTCCTAGTAATAAATCAATGTTTTTTATAATTTTAGTATTAATTATTATTGATGATAATAAATGGGTCAAAATATGTATTCATTGACGATTTTTAACATACTATGATAAAATTTAATGGATTAATATATAAAACCATAAAAGATGATTCTTTTACCTGGATTAATTAGGTAGATGCATCTAAAAATAGGAGGAATAAAATATGCCACTAGTTACTAGTACTGATCTTTTTAAAAGAGCATATGATGGTAAATATGCCATCGGAGCCTTTAATGTCAACAACATGGAAATAATTCAAGGGATAGTTGACGCTGCAAAGGAAGCAAAATCACCTGTTATTCTTCAAGTATCTGCTGGAGCAAGGAAGTATGCAAAGCCTGCTTATTTAAAAAAGCTAGTAGAAGCAGCAATAATAGATACTGACCTTCCTATAGTTCTTCATCTTGATCATGGAGAGGATTTTGATATTTGTAAGCAATGTATAGATGATGGTTTTACTTCTGTAATGATTGATGCATCTCATCATTCCTTTGAAGAGAATATTGAAATAACCAAGAGAGTTGTAGATTACGCCCATAATAAGGGAGTTGTAGTGGAGGCTGAGCTTGGTAGATTAGCTGGAATTGAAGATGATGTTAATGTTAGTGAGAAGGATGCTTCCTATACAGACCCTGATCAAGCAGTAGAGTTTGTTGAGAGGACTGGGGTGGACTCATTAGCAATAGCAATAGGTACAAGTCATGGTGCCTACAAGTTTAAAGGTGATCCCAAATTAGATTTTGCCAGATTAGAAAAGATTACAAGCCTTCTTAATGGTTATCCGTTGGTATTACATGGTGCCTCTACTGTTTTGCCTGAATACGTTGATTTGTGTAATAAATATGGTGGAAACATTCCTGGTGCTCAAGGGGTTCCTGAGGAGATGCTTAAACAAGCTGCACAGTATGGAGTTTGTAAAATCAACATTGATACTGACCTTAGACTAGCAATGACTGCTGCAATAAGAAAATCCCTAAAGGAGGACCCAGGTAATTTTGACCCTAGAAAATATTTAGGCTTAGGAAGAACTGCCATTAAGGATATGGTGCTACACAAAATAACAAATGTACTTGGAAGCAGTTGTACTTTATAAGGAAAGCTCAGTTCAGGTGGAGTTTTATTCCATCTGAACTCTAGTTTTCCTTATTTTATGCATTAACTTCATAAAAGTGGTAATGCTACAGATATATAGTTGCTTACTATAATTATGGAGGGATTCATATGAAAACATTGCAAAAATGCCTATTATCCTTAGTGCTTGCAATTGCTTTTTTGGATTTATACTTGCAATTCACAGGATTACAAACTATTAATTCTTTGTATCCTCAAGCTATATTAAATCATTTATTATATGCTTTGGCATTTCCACTTTCCTTTGTAATCGGTTGCCTTTTTACCACTGTTTTCTCAAGGGTTAAGTTTTATATGGTATCTATAGCATTATTCTTAATTGGTTTATGCTATGGTGGCTACACAATAACTGAAGATTTTCAAGGAATAATATATCTTCGCCTTATTCATGGTGTCCTTCTTTCCTTTGTATTGGTTTCTACCACTATCTATTTATTTGATTTAATATCAACTAAAAATATTAGAAAATCCATTAGTTATTATGGCTTGTTTTTCACGATACCTGCGTTAGCCATAATTACCTTTAGCCCCAACCTTAGCAATTTGCTGGGTGATTATTGGAGCTTTTACATATCAATGTTCTTGATGATTTTTATAGCAACCCTATCTATTCTTTTAATAGACTATTTGGTTTATCCCTTAAGAAAAACCTACAAAAGAATTCCATCGGATATTATTTCAACATTAAAGAGCCCTGGTGTTTTTTATAGTTATTTAGCAATAACCATCAGTAGCTTTTCACTGGGAATACTAAACCACCAGTTAATTACTATTAATGATTTTAACAATAAGCCCTCTACAATACTCTTGATAGCTGTGTTTATGCTATCTGTAACTTTAGTTTTAATAACTAAGCTTGCCACTATTGCAGATTATATAGGTATTTTTAAAGGAATATTATCAAGCTTATTACTACTGGCATTTGCCTTTAGCTCTTTTCCTCTTGTTGAAAATACCTACTTTGTTTTTATCCCAATAATTTTGGTTGGCATCTCATACGGTTCTATAGTTATTACAACTTTAGGTAAACTTAAGGAGGTAGCTGAAGGCTATATAGGTTTAATGTTTTCTTTATATTATATTTTAATTGTTTCATCTTCCCTAACAGGATACGCTATGTCAAGTACTTCAAGAGGAAGCTACTATAATATATCTCCCCTGCTGTTTGCATGTGTTCTTATAATAAGCTTATGTATACCTTTAATTAGGCTTATTCACCACTATGCTTCAGACTACTATAAAGCCTATTAATAGTAGTAGGCGATTAAAAATAATATCTTCTTATTGATTTTATTACTAATACTGCAATAAATATAGCAAGTAATAGCTCTAAATATCTACCAAATAGCGAGTATATGCTTATGGTCTTTTGAACTTTTACTTCATTAACAAGTACTCCCTTTTCCTTTACATCTAATTGACTTATAATTTTACCTGACTTATCAACCACCATAGATGTACCGTCTTGGTTAGCTACAACTACTGGAATATTATACTGTATAGCATTAATTACTGGGAATAGGTTGTAGTTGGCTGGGAATGTCACTCCAAAGTTATCGTCATTTGATGTAGATAATATTACCTCAGCACCATTCTTTTTTAATAATCTTACCGTATTTAAATCCCTTATATCATCTGAAATTGTTACTCCTAATTCTCCATAATCACTGAATACTGTAGAGTAGTTATCGCTTTGAGAGAATATAATACTTTGGGTAAAAAAATTAAGGTTTCTTTTACTGCTTTTACCTATAAAACCCTCTGGAGATACTAGGTAGGCTGAAATAAATTTATGTCGCTTACCCCCGTAAATGCTGCTGCTTTCAATTAGTAGACCTACTAAAATACCATTTTTTTCATTGGCTAAGCTTATAAGCCGCTGTCTATATAGATGATCTGCTCTATTTTCGATATCATATATACCTAATGGCACTTGAGGAAACACAAATATATCTGCCTCTACATTTGACAACATGTTCTTATAATGATTAAAATCAAAATCAAATCTTTCTCCAAGAACAAGGGGTCTTCCCTCTACGCTAACAACATCACCCTGTATGGCTGCAACATTAATTGGCTTAGATTCTTCAATAACCAACATATCACCAGTTGATAGTACATTGGATGAAATTATTAACAGTATTATTATTGCTATTATAGCTTTATATATTTTAGTATTGCTTTTATCTAGAATTAAACCAATAATTGAATTGATAAGCAACACTATAGTAAAAATTGTTAGATACACCCCTATAACTGAGGCTATTCTTAATATTGGGGTATGATTATATATAGGTGCTAAAATTGATGGGATTTCAATTACATTTAAGGCTGGTAATTTATCAAAGGAATAGCTTAATGTAAAAAAAGTTATAGGTAATAGAAATATTATGCCAAATTTAATATCAATATAATTAATTAAACCCTTCATAACCTTTGAAAAAACAATAGCTATTAGAATTCCAATAACTACCGCCACGAAGTGGGCAACTCCATAGTTCCATACGCTAAATCCAATAATAATTGAATAGGGCATAATAAAGTAATAAAGCTGAATTTCATCAAGCTCCTTTTTATGGTTTTTCCACCCTAAAAAGGCGATAGCAAAGTAAAAAAGAAAGCTTAATTGATTAAAAATAGTTCCAATTATAAGAGATGTACCTGCTAGCATATATCCATACATTTCCTTATTTTTCAAAGCATTTAAACGTTTGAACCCCGTAATACTAACCATTCTATTGTCCCCCCACCTATTAAATAAATATACTTTATTAGTACTCTTTATAGTATTCTTACATTTTATCATAATCAACCTTAAATGCCAATAAAAGTAATATATATATAATATTAATTTTGGGAGTTTTATTTAAATCACTATTGTTAATTACTGTTTTTTATCATTGCTATTTGAACTGTTTAAATAAGGTTAATGGGTGTTACTAAAGAGAAATAAGCTTTAATAGCTTGAAATCTAGGTAGTCACAAGAAACAAGGTGATATTCAACACCTCTATGTATTCCCTGCAGTCCTGCTTTAAAGGAGTCTACCCCATGTAGGTGCCCATAAATTACCCTTTCAACATTATATTCCTCTAAAGTCTTTGTAAAGAGGGAAGCCTCAAAGTCCTCATTGGTTGGAGGATAATGTAGCATTACTATAATCTTACTATAGCCTTCTTTTTTTGCAGCCTCCAGTGAGAGGATCAGACGATGAACCTCCCTTTGGTAAATCTTTTCATCCTGTTGTGTAAACTTAGTTTTATTAGGTGATAGCCAGCCTCTTGTTCCACAAATTGCATAATCTTCATATGTGTAAAAATTATTCTGTAAAAAATGAATATCTTCATATAGGCTATTTAATGAAGTGATTGAGCTCCACCAAAAATCATGGTTTCCCTTAATTAGTATCTTTTTACCAGGCAGCTGGTTAATCCAGTTTAAATCAGCCTTTGCAGCTTCAATATTCATTGCCCATGAAATATCGCCTGCTATTAAGACTGTATCCTCTATAGCTACATTATTGCACCAATTCTCCTTAATTTTTTCATGATGAAGAAACCAATGGCTTCCGAAAATATCCATTGGTTTATCTGTACTGTTGCTTAGATGTAAATCGGCAATTGCATATAAAGCCATTTTCTTTCCCACCCAGTTATAATTATTCTAATACCTCATATTTTTCTACACGTGCTCCAATTTTTTCTCCAAGCTTCTTTAAGCCCCTAACATCTCCCTTTTCCCAGAGAATGTTGAATTGTTCTTGATATTCTAATGCCTCATCCGTTTTACCTAAAGAATATAACAGCTGAATATTTCTTAATACAACTGAAACTACATTGGATTTTACCTCAAACATTTTTTGTGCCTGTCTAATTTCGTGACGAATTTCAGACATCTCTTGATCCAATTGAAATGCCGCATCTGCAGATTTTTTAAGCCTATCATTAATATGATTAGGGATGTTATGCTTATACTTATACTTTAGTGAATGTTCTATAGTTGCCCAGAAATTCATTGCCAAAGTTCTTATTTGAATTTCTGCTAAAATAATCTTTGGTCCTAAAGCGGTTTGAATAGGGTACTTAATTACTACATGGTAGCTTCTATATCCACTATCCTTAAAATTGTTTATATAATCCTTTTCATAGAATATTTCTAAATCATTACCGTCCCGTTCCCTTATGTAATCTACAACAGTGTAAATATCTTCTACAAATTGACACATTATTCTAATGCCTGCTATATCTTCAATCTTTTCTTCAATTTCATCTTCATGTACATTATACTTTTTTGCCTTTTCTAAAATACTTGATACCTTTTTAACCCTACCAGTAACAAACTCTATTGGAGAATACTCTCCCAGTGATAGTAGCTCGCTACGAATACTCTTAAATTTTACCTTAAGCTCTTCTACTGCATTTTCATAAGGTATAAGTATTTTTTTCCAGTCTTTATGAATCATTAAAATCACCCCGCTACCTCTATGTTTTATGGTTGGGCTATAAAATTCCTTTACTATTATATCATTATTTTACCGTAGATTGTAATTGATATCCTAATAAAAATTGCTATTGTACCAAAAAATCTGCTATTTATTATAAATAGCAGATTTTTTCATGAGATATATCTCTATAGCTTATTTCCTATATATACAGCTAAATCTAAAATCCTATTTGAGTAGCCCCATTCATTGTCATACCAAGCAACCACCTTAATCATTTTTTCTCCCACCATCATTGTAGATAAGGAATCTACTATGGAGGACCTAGGGTCTTTTTTGTAATCAGCTGATACTAATGGTTCTTCGCTATATCCTAAAATACCCTTTAGTGGTCCTTCAGAAGCCTCTTGTAATAAAGCATTTACCTTTTCTACAGTGGTGTTCTCCTTAAGCTGCACCACTAAATCAATAATTGAAACTACTGGAATTGGCACCCTCATAGCCATTCCATTTAATTTGCCCTTTAAGGATGGTATTACAATACCAACAGCCTTAGCGGCTCCAGTAGTAGTTGGGATAATAGACTCCGCTGCTGCACGGGCTCTCCTAAGATCCTTATGGGGAAGATCTAAGATATTTTGATCATTGGTATAGGCATGGACTGTAGTCATTAACCCACTTTCTATTCCAATTTTGTCTTCTAATATTTTTGCTATAGGTGCTAAGCAATTGGTTGTACATGAGGCATTTGAGATAATATGGTCTGCATCAGGCCTATATTTTTCCTCATTTACACCCATTACAAAGGTTGGAACATCATCACTTTTTGCTGGTGCAGATATTATAACCTTTTTAGCTCCACCCTTAAGGTGTTTAGAAGCTGCTTCCTTAGTTAAAAATAAACCAGTTGATTCTATAACTATATCAACACCCATGTCTTTCCACGGTATTTCGGCAGGGTCTCTATGGGCAGTAAACTGTATTTTCTTATCTCCAATAATTAATGCATCTTCTGTGGCGCTAACCTCTTCATTTATTTTTCCATATAATGAGTCATATTTAAAGATATGTGCATGCTTTTCTGGACCACTGGTGCTGTTAATTGCTACAACCTCTAAATTTGAGCCTCCGTCTAGGGATGCCCTCAATACACCCTTCCCAATTCTACCAAAGCCATTAATTCCAATTTTAATTTTCAATTCTAACTCCTCCTTATGTAAAAATAAGCCTACCAACCATTATACAATAATTTTTTTCCAACACATAGTAGTTTTATCACTTAAATATTACAAAGTGATTTATTGTATATACTTAAAGATGCCCAATTTTTAACATAATAATCATATGTTTTGTGTACATATTGTATATTTAAAAAAGAGCTAAGTAAAATGCACCTAAACATTGTATCTGTTGTTTACAATTATGGTGCATTTGGCTTATGGCTATTAATTAGTATTTAATCTAGCGTAATGCTTGTATATTTGCTTAAAAACATGGGAGGCTCTTCCTTATCACAGTTTACTGATAAAATGAAGCTTACATTATATTTCATTTCTAGAGAATCTAATTTTGAGAAAAATCCTTCTAATTCCTTAAGCTCTTTTCTTGTTATACTATATAGGCTATCAATAAATACTGTTTCTATATCATAATTGGAGGCTATTATGCCACAAAGAAAGCCGTAAAAACCCTCTTCATCTGTAATCTGATATTCTTTTGTACTAATAAATCTTACCCTATAATCTATTTGAAACATATGGCTATTATCATAATCTACATAAACTACATGACCTTTAACCTTTTTTATTGAATCATTAGCCGAATCTATCAGGCGTTTTGTTTTTCCGCTTCCTTTTTTCCCCATAAAGAGCTTAATCATCAGAATACCTCCCTAAAATAAAAAGATTTTTTTCTACCTTATTCTTTATTATTCTATATATTCTGAATTTTTCCTGCTATTAAATTTATTTAATGCTTTACCACCTAAGTAAGTAGCTTTTTTACCTTGATATCTATTGAGGCTAATCATTTCCTCATGAATTAAGTCTCTAATTTTCCACCAGCTCATATTCCAATTTACAAACAAACCATTTTCCTCTGGTGCCCTACCAATTAATCTTTGAACTATAATATTAGGGTACAGATACTCCAAAAAGGTTATAACCCTTTCTTTATACTCCTCCATAGATATAAGCTTAACTTGGCCTTTTTCGTAGATTTCACCAAGCTTTGTATCCTTCATAATATATAAAGCGTGGAGCTTTACTTGATCTACCCTTAATGCAGATAGAATTTTTGCATTTTCAACTACATCATCCATGTTATCCCATGGTAAATTAAGAATTAAATGGGCACATATCTGAAAGTTAAATGCCTTAATTTGGAGGACTGCATCAATAAACTCTGCAAGTGTATGCCCTCTATCTACCTTGTGAAGTGAATGATAATTAACTGTCTGTAGACCTAGCTCTATTGATATCTCTAATTGGTGCTTTTCCCCTATTTCCTTTAAAATATTAAGATGCTCAGTAGTAATACAGTCTGGACGTGTAGATACACAAACTTCTACTATATTATCTATTGCAGCCTGTTCCATATATTTGGCAAATAATTCAGTATCCATATAGGTATTACTGAAGTTCTGAAAATAGGCAATAAATTTCTTTGCTTTGTACTTTTTTTTAATAAAGCTCATGTTATTTTGAAGCTGTTCTTTTACGGAAATGCTGTTTGATATGGTTTCAAAGCCAGCACCTACCTCTGGACAAAAGCTACAGCCTGATATGCCCAATTGCCCGTCTCTATTGGGACAGGTTGTAGGTAGATTTACAGGAAGCTTATATACCTTTTCACTATATTTGCTTTTTAAGTACTCAGAATAAGTTTTATAGGGCAACGTTACTTTTTTCATTTAGATCCTTCCTTTTTGCTTCCTTTCCCTTCATAAATATAAGTGATGCTAAACTACATAATGATAACAAGCTGATAAAGGCAAAAACATATTGATACTGGGTAGCCTCGTAAACTCGATTTCCACTATTTATTGCACCAGTCCAGCCATAATCTAGGAATACACCTATACTAAAGCTTAATAGTGAGCCACCTATAAACTCACCAACGTTTATTATTGCTGTTGCAGTTCCTGTATAAGCAGGATCATTTACATTTTTTACATTGGTAAAGGATAATATGTGACAGATAGTTGTGAATCCCAACATGAAAAATATGATTGGCAGTAGCTGTACTGGCGGCTTTCCTCCAGCTATAGTCATATATATCCATATACCTGTAAATATTGAAATAGCAACTGCCAATATTCTTTTTATTTCACCATTCAATAGGTCAGAGAGCCATCCTACAATTGGTCCACCCACCATAAAGCCAATAGATGCAAAGGATAAATAGCCTGCTGCATGGGCCTTTGATATATCATATACATGCATCAGATAGGGAATACCCCATAGTCCAAGAATTGCAGTCATGGAGCCCACCATAAAAAACATAATTGCAAAGGGTGGCCATGTATAAGGGTTTAACAGTACCTTTTTTATACCCTCCAACATATTTCTACTGGACTTATACTCAGGTTCTAAGCCTTCAGGATGGTCTCTAACTATAATCCAAATAAGCAATGATAGTAAAATTGATATAGCCCCCATAACATGAAAGCTATTTCTCCATCCAACTTGAATTACTAAGTATGCCAGTGGTAAAGTTGCTAAAAAAGCCCCCATATTACCGAATAAGGAGGTAAGCCCACAGAGAGTTGAGAATTGCTTTGGTTTAAACCAAGTCATTTGAATTTTAAGTATTGATATAATTATAACAGAGGTTCCTAAGCCCACCATAAATCTTGCAGCATAGCTAACAACAAGGTTAGATGATAAGCCAAACATAATTGAAGCTACACCTGTTAATAGTGTACCCAAAGCACAGAATTTTCTTACTCCAACTGAATCCACCATTATTCCCACTGGTATTTGCATTAAAGCATAGGCATAAAATGTCATGGAGGTTAAATTAGCTAGGCTTTTCCCCGTTAGACCTAAATCTATTGAAAGGTCATCTGCTACAACACCAATGGCAAGACGATGAAAAAAAACTGTTACAAATGCCAAAACTAATGTAAACCAAATGCTCCATCTTCTCATAGGATTATTTTTACTCATTGCCGTTTATCTCCTTACAGTATATTAGTGTTAGTTTTCTTTATAAAGAGAGATTCCTATCTATGATAGAAATCTCCTTTTTTTAAGTAGGAATTACAGTAATATCTACATTTTTGCATAGCTTTTTACTTAACTTCGTAATTACACTGTTTTCTGAAGAGGTTTCAAGTGATTCACCTAAAATAATTCTCCCTATATTATTCTTTTGACAGAAATCAACTATAGATTTAACAACATTAGAGGATCTTAATACTGTCATGTCAGCATCAACCTCCTTTGATATTTCAAATAGGTAATCTAGTGCCTCTCCCTCTTTTGAGTTACCCAAAAAATTTACTCCTTCTGGTGCAACATGTACTACATAAAGATTGCCTAAATCCTTACCTCTATAATCTGCTCCTATCTTAATTAAACGTTCACAAGTAACCTGCTGTGTAACACAAACCATCACATTCTTTTTATTCTTCATATGCGGGCCCCTTTCTGTGTATATTAATGATTTATTATACTTTTTATGTGCCCTGAAAAGACCTACATTTTTATTATACTATATTTTGAAATAAATTGCTCAATATCATTAAATGTGAAAAATCTTTAATCTTTTACATTAGTCACCCTGCAGCTTTAATGCTGCAGGGCTTCATTAGCAAATAATTACTCCTGATAATACTACTTCTCCACTAGGTCTTGCCGGTATATTTCTTGGCTCCGCTGTAACAATTATTTCTTTATAACCTTCAAAGGTTATAAGACTTGGGAAGGTTGAATAACCTCCTTCTATTCCTGACAGGCCAGTGGGTTGTAGCTTAGTCTTTACGTATGCATCAGCCACAGGATTATATACCCAAGCAACATAAACACAATAGCATGAATCAATTTCTGCTGGTGCAGGTAATCCAAAGGTTGTTATCCATAGCGTTGGAGTGGCCTCGTTTATAAAGGCTGTTCCACCTAAAACACCTTCCCTTAAGGGCCTTAGTTCTGCTTTGCATATGTTTTCGGGAAGGGGTAAATCTGGTATTGGGATGCAAATCTGTTGCCCTACTTCGATTACGTTTGGATCAGCCACCTGTGGGTTAGCAGCAATTAGTCTTTGAAGTGTTACACCAAACCTACGGGCAATTGTAAACATTGAATCTCCTTGTTGAACAATGTAAATGGTCCCATCGGTACAAAACTCTGGGGGTGGAGGTGGAACAATTTTGCTTGGTACACATATTTTTTGTCCCGGAGTTATTATATTGGGGTTTTGTACTTGGGGGTTTGCTTCGATAAGCTGCTGTAGGCTTATTCCATACTCATTGGCTATACGAAACATAGTATCTCCTGGTCTAACCGTATAAATAGTTCCACCGATACAGGGGGGTGGAGGTGGAAAATTATTTACAGGGTTCTGTCTTTTATAGTTATAGTACATGTTAATCCTCCTTTTCTTTTCACTCATTACATTATATGAGAATGCTTTTCTTTGGTTAAAGGATTGTAAAAATAATTGGCATTAGAAAAGGGGATAGTTTAACAGGCTTTTACTTAGTTACATCCACATCAAGTATATTGTTAAACCTATTGAAGTAGTTAAAAATACCTACTACACAGGTAATCTCAATTATCTCTCCTTCTTCAAAGAAGTCTTTAAGCCTTTTCCATAATTGGTTAGGCATTTTATGATTCTTTGACATTACTTCTGCGAACTCTAAAGCCACCAGCTCTTTTTCAGTAAAGCTTTGGGGGTTCTTTAAGCCCTCCAAAAGATCTTTAATTGATTCCTCAGAAACTCCGAACCGCTTTGCCAAAGCAGTATGGGAAGCCAGTCAGTATTGACATTCATTCATTACTGACACCTTTACTGCCAGCATTTCTTTCAGCTTAATATCTACTGTACCTGTAAATAGTATGGCTTTGAAGTGATCATAGGCCGTTTCTAATAATTGAGGTCTGTAGGCTAGTGTTCTGAACATATTAGGTATGTTTCCTCTTTGCTCCATAAACTCATCAAAAATCCTTTTGGCTTTATCATCCACTTCATTTACCTCTAAGGCTTTAATTTTTGCCATTTTAATCTCTCCTTTGTAAATCATATTAAAGTTGACTTTTTTCTATTATAGCATTCTTTACCATTATTATTGCTAAAGGCTTTATAGTTTATTTTTACTATAGTGTTATTTAAATAAACAGCTTTAAACAAAAAAAATAGCAGTATAGAATAAATCCATACTACTTAACCAGAAGCTTGATCACTTAAAAAGCAACATTATTGCTGTAAATATCCCCGACAGCCCAATTAAAATATATACAAGTCGAGCTAAGGGGCTTCTTCTTCCTCCAAATACTGATGCTACTAAATCGAAATCAAACAATCCTACTAATCCCCAGTTTATAGCACCCACAATTATAAGTATTAAAGCTATCCATGTAAACAAAGTATTCCCCTCCTTAAAAATGGCTAAGACCCTTTTTCAATATATATGAGGAGATAACTATTAATATACCTTTATGGGTACTAACTTCTTAAATAAGTTAATAGCCCCTATTAACATTAACCTTGTTCAATAGCTCTTTACCTTCTATAAATCTTTTCATATTGTCATAGATCATTTTATATTTTCTGGCATTTCTCATCTCTGAAATCCATGAATTATGGGAGCTAATTAATACACGGTCTATGTCCCATAAGGGGCTTTCTTTAGGAAGTGGCTCCCTTTCAAATACATCTAAGGCTACTCCCATCAAATGTCCATTGCTTAGATGCTCAATTAATGCTGCTTCATCAACAATGCTTCCTCTACTTACATTGATAAGTACTCCATTATCCTTCATCATTTTTAAACTATTTGAGTCGATAATATGATGGGTTTTTTCTGTATAGGGTAATGTTAATACAACAATATCGCTTTTAGCAATTGTTTCTGCCATCATATTAGTAGGATAGCACTTATTAAACCAGGGGGCATTTTCTCCATTGGTATTAATCCCTAGTATCTCCATTTCAAAGCCCTGTAATCTTTTAGCCGCCTCTTGAGCTATTGTTCCTGTTCCAATAAATAAAATCTTCTTTCCGTAAAGCTCTAGGAGAGACTTATCTAAAAACCATTCCTTTTTTTGCTTTCTTTGGTGAAAGCCATAGCTGTTTTTATAGATTTCTAAAAGCTTTAATACTATCCACTCCCCCATAGGAATGCTGTAGCCACCCCTATTATTAGTTACAACAATGCTATTATTTTGTACAACATCATTAGGAACCTGGTCTATGCCAATGCTTGATAGCTGTATCCATTTTAACTGCTCCATTAAGCTGATGTCTAGGGTTGAGAATGGATTATAGCAAACCAACACCTCAACATCTTTATAGCTATTTGTAAAAACCGCTTCATTTTCATTAGTAATTAATATATCATAGCCTAGCTTTCGGATTTTATCCATGCTTTCCTTGCCATAATCATAGGTAAATAAAGCCTTCACAATATCCCCCCTTCAATTTTATATGTTTATTCTTCTTGATGAAATGTCCTTTAATACTGCCTTAGGATTACGTTCCTTGACCCTATCAATTGACCATTCATTTTGAAATAATAAAACTGGCTGCTGGTCTTCGTCCTCTACTATTAAGGTATCCATTGTAACACCAAAGCTATCGGCATCAAAGTTTTCCATTTCAACCCAACGAATATATTTGTATGGCAATTGATTCATAACAACCTCTACACCATACTCATTATTAAGACGATATTCCAGAACCTCAAACTGTAAGGCTCCTACAACTCCTACTATCAGTTCCTCAACACCAAGCTGTGGTCGTTTAAAAACCTGTATAGCTCCTTCTTCTGCTATTTGAGATATTCCCTTTAAAAAGTGTTTTCGTTTTAGTGAGTTTTTGGCATATATTTTTGCAAAATGCTCAGGAGCAAAAACTGGTATTCCTTCATACATTATTTTATCCTGCAGATGACATAGAGTATCTCCTATCCTAAAAATGCCTGGATCGTGGATACCAATAATATCTCCTGCGTATGCCTCCTCAACAATTACTCTATCTTGTGCCATAAATTGCTGAGGTTGAGATAATCTAACCTTTTTATTACCCTGAACATGGTTAACCGTCATCCCTTTATCAAACTTTCCAGAGCATATTCTTAAAAATGCTATTCTGTCCCTATGTGTTGGATTCATATTTGCCTGTATCTTAAATATAAACCCCGAGAATTCATTTGAGAGTGGATCAATCTCACCTATATTACTTGTTCTTCCTGCTGGAGGAGTTGTAAGTGATAAAAATGATTCTAAGAAGGGCTGTACCCCAAAATTTGTCATGGCACTCCCAAAAAATATTGGAGTTAGCTGTCCATTTAAAATCTTGTTTAAATTAAATTCATCACCTGCCATATCCAGCAACTCAATTTCTTCCATTAATTGCTGATGCTGCTGTTCCCCTAAATGCTCCTTAAAGGCTACATCACCTACATCCCCAACTATGGAGGATACCACCGACTGACCGTGATTACCATCGCTGAATAGCTCTATTTGTGATTTGCTTCTATTATAAACACCTTTAAAATCACCATCTGTTCCTATAGGCCAATTCATTGGATAGGATTTAATTCCTAGTACCTTTTCAATTTCCTCCATTAGCTCAAAGGGAGACTTGCCTGCTCTATCTAACTTATTAATGAAGGTGAATATTGGTATCCCCCTCATCTTACATACATGAAATAGTTTTTTAGTTTGCTCCTCAACTCCTTTAGCACAATCTATTACCATCACTGCACTATCGGCTGCCATTAGAGTTCTATATGTGTCTTCACTGAAATCCTGATGTCCAGGGGTATCTAAAATATTAATGCAATACCCATTATACTCGAATTGCAATACACTAGATGTTACTGATATACCTCTTTGCTTTTCAATTTCCATCCAATCGGATACAGCATGTTTCTGGCTTCTACGGGATTTTACTGAGCCTGCTAATCTAATAGCACCACCATAGAGTAATAATTTTTCAGTCAAGGTTGTTTTTCCAGCATCTGGATGTGATATAATTGCAAATGTTCTTCTTCTCTTTATTTGCTTTGATAAGTCTTGCTGTGTCATATTTATCCTCTTTCTTTGTATTATATCTATTGTTTTTCAATACCTCAAATTTTAACCTATTGTAGGTACTATGTCAATCATGCAGGAAAAAATCTGCGTTAAAAAGGATATGGCTTCTACCATATCCTAAGACTTATGACTAAGAGTATTTCCTTTATTGCTTTATCGCATACTTATCTATAATCTTAGTTCTTTTTAATGCTATCCCTAAAGGTAAAAAAAGTATTGCTCCACCAAAGCCCTGAATAAGGTTGGCTGGTACACTGGCTAGTGCCACTGCGAAGCTCCCTTTAAGGGCTGCACCTGTAAAGAAGTATCCTGTTACCATACATAGGGCTCCAAAGGTTAAAGCTATTATGTTTCTGGTATTAAGAATATTATCATTTTCTTGATTTGCAATAACTCCAACACCATATCCCATTAATCCTTTTATTATCAAGGTTGGTAATGCCCAATGGGTATATCCAAGTAGAACATCAGCCATTGCTGACCCTATACCGGCAGATAGACCTGCCTTTTTGCTTCCAAACAAAATAGCTGCCAGAAAAATCATACTATCTCCCAAGTGAATAAATCCTTCTGTTGCAGGTATAGGTATTGTTATTATCATTGTGGAAACAGCTATAAGTGCAGTTAATAATCCTATAATTGTTAGGTTTTGAAGTGATTCATTTCTCATAATTAATCCCCCTTAATTGTATTTACATTGTATGTATGCTTAGGTACAATAATATTATACTATCTTTTTTATTAAATGTAAATCCCTATTTTTCAATAGTTTGACACTGTTTGTATCGATACAATTTTTCATTATGCCCATCGCTATTATTTGCTTAAAAAGAACAAAAAATTTGATTTTGCCCAATGATATGACTATAATGTATGTAAATGTAAAATTAGGTAATGGAGGTGCTTCAAATGGGGTTGCGATTTAATAAAACCATTCATTTAGGTAAGGGACTAGAATTACAATTAGGAAAAAACGGACCTATTATAAAGGGGGGGGTAGGGAAAATACGAATAAATGCCAATAAAAGGGGTATAAAAGCCACTGCTTATTTAGGCAAAACCGGTTTATCCTTCTCAAAAAACCTCCCACTTCCTGTTAAAAAGAAGGAAAATGAGGAAGAAAGAATTGAAATTGTTTCTAAAAACACTGTGCATCCATTCTTTAAAAGGGACATACCCTCTGAACTAAAATCAAAGGTTTACCCTTTACAATCTATTTTAGGAATTATTGGTATATTGTTTGTTTTTCTTAGTTTTATTGATCTGTTACTTCTTTTTATTGGTGGATTAATAATATTCATACATCACATATGGAGAAAGAAAACAAGCCCTGCTTTAGTTGCATACAAAAATGCCTATAAGGAGTTTAATAGCAAAAAATATCAAGAAGCCATCGAATCATTAAATATTGTCTTAAAGCACCCTAAAGCTGATCCAGCCTTGGAATTAGTTAAGGCAGAATGCCTATTGGAGCTAGATAAGCCTTCCCAAGCCTATGAATTATATGCTAAGTTCTTCAATGAAATTGACCCAGTAAGCTTAGACTCAATAACATACTGGTCTCCTAAAGCAAATGCTATTTTATTATCTATACAGAATAATAATTATGATTTAGCATTGCTGATTGCTGAAAGCTTTCCTAACTCCGGTGAAAACACAGATTTTAGATTATGGAAGAATTATTTTAAGGGCCTATGCTTTTTAGGTTTACAACAATATGAAGCTGCTGTACAGGCTTTTCAAACTGCTGTCGGTAAAAGGCGGAATATGGATGAGCCCTTTATTGATTGCCACTACTTTATGGGGGTTGCATATACTTATCTAGGTAAGTCTACCTTGGCTAACAAGCGTTTTCAAAGGGTTTATAGTGCCAATACCCAATATAAAAACATAGGAGAAATAATGAATAGAATTTCTGAAGGAGAAAGTATTATTGACATAATAATGACTAAAAACTAACCAAATAAACTTGGTTAGTTTTTATGTTAATTATATTTATTACCTTCAGTAAACTTAACTCCATACTCATCTTGAGTTATTATCTTCTCCTTTAAAAGCTTTCCTATTGCTCTTTTAAATGCGTTTTTACTTACATTTAAATATTCCTTTATTTCTTCTGGTGTACTTTTATCGTGTAATGGTAAGAAGCCTTTGTTTTTAATAATTAGCTTTACAATTTCATTAGCATCTTCATCTATTTGTTGATAGGCAAGCTTTCTTGTGGATAAATTTATTCTACCATCTTCACGCTCTTTAACTACCCTAAAAACATCTTTATCACCAATTTTATAGCCTTTATAGTTTTCCGAAATATGTACAAACCCATAATGCAAGTTGTCAATCGCCACAAACACACCTAGCCTTGGATTAACTCCATAGACTGTACCCTTTACCATTTCTCCAGGCTTATAATCTCCTCCTGATTTTAAATCATCGTCTATTCTCATGGAGGCACATAATCTATTGCTTTTGTCTACATATATTTTGACTAAATATCTGTTATCCTTAGCTATTGAAGTAGTTTGTTCACTTTTAGGCAGAAATAAATCCTTTTCTAGTCCCAAATCCATAAAAGCACCTATAGGTGTAATGTCAATAACTTTAAGATATGCTAATTCCCCTACTAGACCATATGGTTTTCTTGTCGTGGCAGCAATTTTATCCTGAGAATCACGGTAAATGAAAACTTCTATTGTATCTCCTGCCTTTTTATCATCAGGAAACTGATCATTACTTAACTTGATGGTTTCTTTAACTCCACCACCAGCTTTTAGCAAAACACCTTCCTCTGTTATTTTATCAATTGTTAATAGATTTATTTTTCCAATTTCTAAACCCAATTTTAGCACCTCATTCGTTTTCTTTTAACTTAATTCTACCACACTATTGGCTATAGCATTCTATTAAATCCATAAATTTATTACATTTTTGTAACATTTATAGGGATATAAAGCCATTGATATTACTTATTTGTAAATATTTTATTAACATTTTGTAAACTGTATTAATTTTTTTTTATGTGTTTTAATACATTTTCCTGCATAAAATTAGCTTGCCTATTAATATAACTAATTATATAATTATTAGTAGTGTTTATTAATTTAAAAATTCAGAAACGATTTTAGTTTCTGAAAAATCAACCTTTTAAAAGGGTGGTTATTTTAAATTATAAACTTTTTTTAAAAATTTAAAGGGGGAAATTAAGTATGATGAAAAAATTATTAGTAATTACCTTGTCCTTACTAATGGTTCTTGGATTAGCAGCATGTGGCGCACCAGCAACTGCTCCTGAAAATCAAGAAACTGAGGGTGCTTGTGAAGATGCTTGTTGCGAAGATGGTAAGCACGGAGAAGGAGCAGCAACAGCATACAAAATCGGTATCATGACTGGTACTGTAAGTCAAGGGGAAGAGGAGTTCCGCTTGGCTCAAAAAATGAAGGAAAAGTATGGAGACATGATTATTACTGCCACTTATCCTGATAGATTTATGCAGGAGCAAGAAACCACCATTACTAACATGATGGCCATGGCTTCTGACCCCGATGTTAAAGCTATTGTTATGGTTCAGGCCGTTCCTGGTGCTGCGGCTGCTATAGATAGAGTTAGAGAAATAAGACCTGATATCTTCTTCTTCCTAGGGGTTCCTGGTGAAGACCCAGATATGATAGCCAGCAAGGGAGATATAATTCTTCAAACAAATGACCTGGCAAGAGGTCCACAAATAGCTAAGCATGCTCAGGAAATGGGAGCTGAAGTTCTAGTCCATTATTCATTCCCAAGACATATGTCCTATGAGATGCTGTCTAAGAGAAGAGACATGATGAAGGAAGAAGCAGAAAAAATTGGTTTAACATTTGTTGAAGCAGATGCTCCAGATCCAACAGGCGATGCAGGAGTTCCTGGAACACAGCAGTTTATCCTTGAAGATCTACCAAGAAAGGTAGAGGAGTTCGGTAAGAATACAGCCTTCTTTGGAACCAATTGTGCTATGATGGAACCAATGATTAGAGCAACAATTGAAGAAGGAGCAATCTTCCCAGTTCAATGTTGTCCATCACCATATCATGCTCTACCTGCAGCCCTTGGTGTTTCCATTCCTGATGATAAGAAGGGTGACATTGACTTTATTAGATCTGAGCTAGAGAGTAAAATTAAGGCGGCAGGTGCTGGTGGTAGAGTTGCAACATGGCCAGTTCCAGTTAATATGATGTATATAGAAGCTGGTGTTGAATACGTTAGAGCCTACCTAGAAGGTAATACCAGTGATAAGGTTGATGAAGCTAAATTAGTTGAAATCCTAGAAAGCATTGCAGGTGGTAAGGTACAGTTAAGCAAGTACGGTGATTATGACAACTATTTCTTATACCTATCAGACCATATAATATTCTAGTATCAAAAATATGTTTTTTATGCAAGGTTGCTTAATATGCAACCTTGCATTTTTAAAAATAGTAATACTATTGAAGGAGGTATCCCTTTGAAATCACAGGAAAGTGTCTTGAAGATGAGTAACATATCAAAGGAATATTATGGCACAAGGGTTTTAAATAACATTAACTTAGAGATTAGGGCAGGTGAAATTCACGCACTTCTTGGAGAAAATGGTGCGGGTAAATCTACCCTTATGAATATACTATTTGGAATGTCTGTTATTCATTCCACAGGCGGCTTTGATGGTGAAATAGAGCTGGATGGTGAAAAAGTAGACATTAACTCGCCTCTACAGGCTATGGATTTGGGTATTGGCATGGTTCATCAAGAATTTATGCTTATACCTGGCTATACTATTACTGAAAACATAAAGCTCAACAGAGAATTAATAAAAAAGGACTTTATAAATAATTTAATGCCCACATCCTTGAAGCAAATAGACCTTGATGAAATGAATAAAGAAGCAAGAAAAGCCCTTGATACCTTAGATATTGGTATTGAGGAATGGATTAAGGTTGCAGGACTGCCTGTTGGATATATGCAATTTATTGAAATTGCCCGTGAAATTGATAAGCAAAACATAAAGGTTTTAGTTTTCGATGAGCCTACTGCTGTGCTAACTGAAAGCGAGGCCGACAACCTACTAAAGGCCATGAAGAAAATAGCCCGCTCTGGAATTGCAATAATATTCATAACCCATAGATTAGACGAGGTTATGGAGGTGGCAGATAATATTACAATTTTGAGGGATGGCCAATTTATAACTAGAAAAAGTAAGGATGATACAAACGTCTTTGAAATGGCAGAATTAATGGTTGGTAGACAAATAGAAAGCTTGGCAAAGCATGAGGCTAAAGACATTGAGAATCAACCAGTTGCAGTATCCTTAAGGAAGTTTAATGTAGCTATGCCAGGTGAAGAGGTACGGGATTTAAATCTTGATATTTACAAAGGAGAAATCTTTGGAATAGGGGGCTTAGCTGGGCAAGGGAAAATTGGTATAGCCAATGGAATAATGGGTCTATATCCTTCACGGGGTAATGTTTTAATTGATGGTCAGCCCTTAGCATTAAATAACCCAAAGGAATCTATAAAAAGGAACCTAGCCTTTGTATCGGAGGATCGAAGAGGTGTTGGGCTTCTATTGGATACATCTATTGAAATGAATATTGCCATAACAGCTATGCAAAACAAAAATAAATTTTTAAGGGATTATAAGCTTTTTAGTCAGAAGAGTCATAGGCAGATTAGAACTCATGCCTTAGATATGATTAAGCAATTGGATATACGTTGTACTGGACCTGAGCAAATTGTTAGAAGATTAAGTGGTGGTAATCAGCAGAAGGTATGTATCGCCAGAGCCTTAACCCTTGATCCAATGATACTTTTAGTTTCAGAGCCTACAAGGGGAATTGACATAGGCGCCAAGAAGCTGGTTTTAGATACACTTATTAAGCTAAACAAGGAGCTGGGTATTACCATCATAATAACCTCCAGCGAATTGGCTGAGCTTAGATCTATCTGTCATAGAATTGCCATAGTAAGTGAGGGTAAAATTGAAGGAATCCTTATGCCAGATGCCAGTGATACTGATTATGGTCTAATGATGTCAGGTGAATATAACAAACTCAAGAGTAAGGAGGTAATTTAATATGAAGGATAAACTACATGTATATATAAAGCAGTTTGGATTGCCTCGGATTATTATAGTAACCTTCCTTCTATCTCTTTGTGTACTGGCGGTAATATATAATTTATCTATTGCAGGTCTTCTTTCAGATACACTGGTGAGAACTGGTATGCATGGAGTCTTGGTATTGGCAATGGTACCAGGAATCTTATGTGGAATAGGCTTGAACTTTGGTTTGCCTTTAGGGATACTTTGTGGTCTTATTGGTGGACTTGTTAGTATAGAGCTTGATTTAGTAGGGTTTCCAGCTTTTACTACTGCTATTCTTGTATCAATACCAATAGCGATTGTAGTAGGTTGGGGTTATGGTGTTTTACTTAATAGGGTTAAGGGTTCTGAAATGACAATTGCCACATACGCAGGCTTTTCAGCAGTATCTTTAATGAGTATTGGCTGGATGATCTTACCCTTCAAGAGTGATGAAATAGCCTGGATTATAGGGGGAGGCTTAAGAACAACAATAACCCTTACTGGAAGATATGATAAAATACTAAATGATTTTGCCGCCATAAGCATTGGTAATTTAACTATTCCCACAGGCCTATTATTATTCCTTATAGCCATGAATCTTATAGTATGGGTTATACTTCAAAGTAAAGCGGGAATTGCAATGAAGGCGGTAGGTGATAATCCGAGATTTGCAACAGCAGCAGGCTTAAATGTTAATAAATACAGAACCTTTGGTTCAATTTTATCTACTGTTTTAGGTGCAATAGGAATTATAGTTTATAGCCAAAGCTTTGGCTTTATTCAGCTTTATCAGGCTCCAATGTTTATGGGCTTTTCAGCTGTGGCTGCCATCCTAATTGGTGGTGCAACAGTAAAAAAGGCCTCCATATCCCATGTGTTTATTGGTACCTTCCTTTTTCAAGGGTTGCTTGTTGTAGCACTACCTGTTGCAAACAAAATGTTAACTGCAGGAAGCTTAGCTGAAATAACTAGAATCATTGTGAGTAATGGTATAATTCTATATGCATTGACACAGGTGGGAGGTGGAGAATAATATGGCAGAATTAATTGGAGTAAATAAAAAAGCTACAATATGGGATAAAATTAAGAGGTTTTCCCTTAACAATATGGTAACAATCATGTTTGTAATTATCTGCTATATTGGTTTTTACTACTCTGAGTTATCCTTTGCGTTTTTTGTTAATGATTTAATTACAAGAATAGCAAGAAATGCCTTTCTTGTTTTAGCCTTAATAATTCCAGTATTGGCGGGTATGGGCTTGAACTTTGCAATTGTTCTTGGAGCAATGGCGGGACAGGTGGCAATCATAATGGTAACCCACTGGGGTATTGTTGGTTGGCAGGGCTTTTTAATATGTGTTGTAATATCAGCCCCCATAGCCATTATATTTGGGTATTTAACTGGTAAGCTCTTAAACAAGACTAAGGGACAAGAAATGATTACCAGCCTTATTCTTGGTTTTTTTGCCAACGGCCTATATCAGCTGGTTTTCTTAATAATGGTTGGAAGTATTATACCTATGGAGAATGAAACTTTACTTCTTAGTACTGGGGTTGGCTTAAGGGTTTCAATAGATTTAACTGGGGGATTAAAATATGCAATTGATGATTTAATAAGGTGGACCCTTCCTAGAACCCTTATGATGATTGGATGTGTATCTATATTAATTGGAGGATTTAATATCTATAAATATACTAAAGGGGTTCCTAATTATTTGAAGAGTAAAGTAAAGCTAAGAATGATTAACTATAGTATAGCAGGACTTGCTTTTGTTATATACTCCTTTGTAATTACCAACGGCAGCTCTCTCCTTAATAATATTAGGGTTCCCATTGTAACTATGGTAATTATTGGACTCCTTTGCCTATTTAATATATTTATTTCTAAAACCAAAATTGGTCAAGACTTTAGAACGGTAGGCCAAGATAGGCACGTGGCAACTGTGTCTGGTATAAAATCAGACAAAATAAGGGTAACAGCAATTGTTATTTCAACACTTTTAGCCGCTTGGGGGCAGCTGTTCTTCTTGCAAAACCTAGGAACTCTAAGTACCTATGGCAGTCATGAACAGGTTGGTATGTTTGCTATCGCAGCACTGTTGATTGGTGGTGCCTCTGTTACTAAGGCCAATATAGGCCACGCCCTTTTAGGTACCGTTTTATTCCACACTCTGTTTATTGTATCTCCTATAGCTGGAAAAAATTTATTTGGAGATGCACAATTAGGAGAATACTTTAGAGCCTTTGTTGCCTATGGTGTAATAGGCTTATCATTAGGTATGCATGCATGGAAAAAGCAGCTTCAAGGTAAGAAGCTTTAATTACTATTAATACTATTAAAGGATGTCTAGTTATAGACATCCTTTAATTTACCTACAGATCTGTTTTATTCCTTAAGCCCCTCTCTGCCATCTCAACCATTCTCTTTGTCATATTTCCACCTATTTTGCCACCATCAAATATGTTTTTTGTTGCTAAAGTAGAATTGCCTCTAGGGTAGGGAAACTCGCTATTAATACCAAGCTCGTTGGCAATCTCAATCTTTAAATCTCTTAGGGCCCTCATTGCATTTGGATCAACAGCCATTAATATCACCTCTTTTCATATAAGGTACTATTATTTTTTGATTTTCTTTAATTATCATACTTCCTGTTTTTATTTAATATTTGGATTTTCTTCACTTGTTACACCTAATGAGTAAAGGTTATTTAATATTGAAGCAAATAGTAAAAATATCTTTTTTAATCTCTCTAAATCCTTTAATACTCCTGCTTCTTCAAAATATAGTATATCAGCCTCCTCCGGTGTTTTATCGAAAAAACCCAATTTATCCTTTATCTCTATAGATATTTTAGGCTGCTGTGTAATAAGTAGTCTAACATCTTCTTTACACAATAATTCTTTTATTAAGCCCTCATTATTGCCCTTTATAATATAATTTTCATCAAAATCTTCAATACCTATCTCAATATCCTGCATACCCAACATTTTACCTACATCACTAAAGAATCCCTTTTTATAAACCTTAAATTTAAAATCTTTATTATTAACAAAAGGTGCTATAATTCTTGTATAGGTAGAACTAGTTTTTCCATGGCTTACTGTATAGGTGTCTAGGGTTATAGTCCATGCCCTCATATTAGCATTTACTTTATCAGTTTTAAAAAATCCACCTTCTATAAATTCTCCCCCTAGCTCTTCTGCTAATTGCTTCCATACTTCATTTTTACTTGATCCAAAAATCCCTTTTAAAAAGCCCATATTATCACCCCTGTATATTAATTTTTGTTTATTAGCTTTACTTTATTATAGTATATCATTAGGATACATTATTTTACTAAAATATTAAATAGCTTTTATCAATCAACCTATACAATGACAAATATACTCTTAACTCTATTGCATTATATAAATTGCGACATATATCATATTTTATTAATATGTAATTTGTATTATAATGTAAATAGCATTGCTAAAAGCTATTAGGATGGTGACTAAATTGACTAATGAATTATATAGAATAAAAACAGTAGTATATAATTTAGAAAAGAACATAAGCAATAATGAAAAGCTACAGCTACTACAGGATTTAGTAAATGAGGCAGAAGCTTATAAAAAGACCTTAATGAATATGCCAACCACCAATCAGTTAAGATTTAATAGTGCAGGTGATTTAAACATTATAACCGAAAAGATTTCTGAGGAAACCTTTCTATACAAGTCTGTTATGGCTAAGGACGTATATGAGGGTGATTACCTAGAAAGATTCTCTATGATAAGAACCTCTGACTTGAAAACAGCAGGTGTTTTAGATATTCATAATAGATTTTGGAAAGCCCATGAGGTATATGGTAGTAATATATTCGCCACCCTTCCATTAGCCCTTATAAATGATGAAGAACAGATAAAAATCTTGAAGCGATTAAATTGGAATAGGGTTCATGTGGATGTATATGAAATAAAAAATGATATTCACAACAATAGTAAGGGTAAAATTATTAGTGCTGTTGAAAGGCTATTTGATAACTACATATTAGTGCGTGAGGTATATGGTGATATATTGATGATTTTACATTTTAAGGATGTTTAATCTCCTAATCACAATGTTACCTTCAAAATCCTTCTATATTACTAAAAGGATTATAAGAGATTAAGAGAATATGTTATAACTTTTAATTTAACTAATTATATATCTAATAAGCTTAAAAGAAAAATCTTATAATAGCCTCCTTCGTCAAGAAGTACTTTGTTACCTTCAAAATCCTTCTATATTACTAAAAGGATTATAAGAAACTAAGAGAATATGTTAGAGCTTTTGGTTTAACTAATTATATATCTAACAAGCTTAAAAGAAATATCTTATAATAGCCTCCTTCGTCAAGAAGTACTTTACATTGACTTTGTATTAAATTAGCTACCTGAAAAATGCAACATCCTGTCTTAGTTTTCAGCTTTGCAGCCTCCATGCTGCAAAATTACGCTAATTGAATAGTCGTCAATGTGTACTTCTAATGCCTCAGTCAAATATTATCTAAATTTCTTTATAAGCTAATTTGTTCATATTATATTAGACTTAAACACCCCCAATTTCCAGTGAAACTTGGGGGTGTTTTTGTTTTAAAGTATTACTTATTCAGTTACACTTAAATCTATAAAGTTAAACTCATTTACATCAAACAGGCCTACATCTGTTAGCTTTATTTCGGGTATTACTGGAAGTGCTAAGAAGGATAAGGTCATAAAGGGGTCTATATCTTTACTAACCCCTAGCTTATTATATGCTATATCCAGCATTTGGTTTAATTGAAGATTAACCTCCTCCATAGTTCCATCAGAAATCAATCCCCCTATAGGTAATGGCAGGGATTTTAAAACCTGTCCATTTGAGGTTATAGTAATACCTCCCCCTAATTCCTCTACTTCTTTTATAGCCAGTAGTATATCATCATCGTTATCTCCTATAACAATTAAATTATGGGAGTCGTGGGCAATTGTTGAAGCTATTGCCCCGCCCTTTAGCTTAAAGTCCTCCACTAATCCTAAGCCAATATTTCCAGTAGCCCTATGTCTTTCTATTACTGCCAGCTTTAAAATATCTAAGCTTTTGTGATATTTAAAGGCTCCATTTTCTGTTTCTACCTTTCTAACAGCCCTTTCTGTTACAAGACTATGGGGTAATAGCTTAATTACATTAACTATATCTGATTTAACCTCTAGCCTTAAATCCTCTTTATTTATCTCCTTCATTTTTACAGTATTTATAACATCTGAGTAATTCTGAGGGACTACGTCAAAGGTTGCTCCCATATCTTCTGCTACAGGCTTACCATTTTTAAATACCTTACTAACCTTAAAGCTATGCAGGTCTTCCAATACAATGATATCTGCCTTATATCCTGGTGCTATAGCCCCAATATTTTTTAGCCCATAGCATTCTGCAGCATTAATTGTTGCCATTTGAATAGCTGTTATGGGGTGTATACCTTTCTTTACAGCTAATCTAAGGTTATTATCAATGTGTCCTCCCGTTAATATATCATCAGGGTGTTTATCGTCTGTACAAAATAAGCATCTTCTTGAGTTTTCTTTAGTAACTGCAGCTACGAGGGTTTCTAGGTTTCTTGCTGCCGAGCCTTCTCTTATTAAAATATATAAACCTAGCTCAAGTCTATTTTTCATTTCTTCTAATGTTGAACATTCATGCTCTGTTCTTACACCTGCAGCCACATATGCATTTAAAGCTTTTCCATCTATGTTAGGGCCGTGACCGTCAATCATCTTATCACCGGCAGTAATGATTTTATCCAATATTTTATTATTGGCTGACACTACTTCAGGATAATCCATAAGCTCCCCTAGGCCTAGTATTCTATCATTATCTATTAGTTTTGCAAGCTCTTTAGCCTCTAAAACTGCTCCAGCATTTTCAAATGAGGTTGCTGGCACGCAGGAGGGAAGCATAATAAATACGTTAAGTGGTAAACCCTCACTTGCCTTTAAAATAAACTCTATCCCATTAATTCCACATACATTGGCTATTTCATGGGGATCGGCTATTATTGTTGTGGTACCTCTGGGAACTATTGCCCGAGCAAACTGTCCCGGTGTTACCATGGATGATTCAATGTGTACATGAGCATCTATTAAACCAGGTGCTAGGTACTTTCCTTTAACGTCATACTCATCTACACCTTCATATGAACCTATTCCAACAATAAATCCATTATCTATTGCTACATCTCCCTCGATTATCTCGTGGGAAAATACATTTACAACCTTAGAATTTTTTAATACTAATTGGGCTTTTTCTCTACCTGCTGCAACATCAATTCTTCTCTTGATCATTTCCTTCATTTTTACTACACACCCCTCTCTTTTACTTTTAATGCCTTTAGTAGCCTTTCAGGAGTAACAGGTATCTCCTTCATACGAACTCCTACTGCATTGTATATGGCATTTAGTATAGCAGGTGCTACTGCAACCAATACAGGCTCTCCTATTCCTTTTGCTCCATAGGGACCTGTAGCTTCTGGTTCTTCAATAATTATTTTATCTATATCTGGCATATCTAAAGCAGTGGGAATTAAGTAGCTTGTAAATCTATCATGCTTTATCCTTCCACTTTGTAGATTTATGTCTTCCATTATTCCATAGCCTAAGCCCATAGAGAAGCCACCATCTATCTGCCCTTCAATAAGCTTAGGATTAATGGCTCTTCCAACATCCTGACCACAGACAGCTTTAGTTACCTCTACAATACCTGTTGTTGTATCAACCTCAACCTCAATACCATAAACTGAGAAGGTATAGGGATAATATGGATTTCCTTGCCCTGTTTCTGCATCCATCTCCGTTGTGGAGGCGGTAAATATCCCATCCATTCTAAGGGCTTCGTCGCCATTTAACTTAGCCACCTGTAATAGATAGTCTTCTATATTTTCTGTACTTATTCCATATCTTTTTTCTAATATATTAATTATTTCATTTCTTAGTTTTTCTGATGCCAGCTTAATTGCATTTCCAGTGTTGTAGGTCTGTCGGCTGGCGGCGGCAGTTCCAGCATCGGGAGTAATACTTGTATCCTCGCAGATAAAGACAATGCTACTGAAATCAACTCCTAATGCCTCTGCTGCTATCTGGCTTAGTATTGTTTTGGCCCCTTGACCAACCTCTGTAGCTCCAACATATATATATATATTTCCATCTGTACCCAATTCTGCAATTGCTCTTGAAATATCAGGAAATCCATTTCCATATCCTGTTCCATAAAATGTACTTGCATAGCCTATTCCTCGCTTCTTCAATTTAAACACCCCCTACAACGGATTTTTTCATCTGCTTTTCAACCTCTTTTATGGTTCTTTCTAGGGGTATACTTTCTTCAAGTATCTGTCCTGTTGCTGTAGTTGAGCCCTTTTTAAAGCAATTTTCCAAACGAAACCTAATAGGATCAATATTTAGCCTTTCTGCCAGTATATCCATCTGTTGTTCATGGGCAATAGGAACCTGCGTTGCACCGAAGCCCCTCATTGCACCAGCAAATGGATTATTTGTATAAACAGCATAGCTATCTACCTTTACATTAGGTATCTCGTAGGGCCCAGTTGCATGAACACCAGATTTTCTAAGAATGTTTATTGCCCAAGATGCATATGCTCCAGTATCTCCAACTATTGTAGCCTCCATTGCTATAAGCCTTCCTGCCCTATTGGCACCAGTTTTATACCTCATTATCATTGGGTGCCTTTTTGAGTGGGCAACAAAGGATTCTTGCCTGGTATATATTGCCTTAACTGGTCTTCCGATAAGTCTTGTAGCCAGAGCTAAGTGAATCTGCATTGTTATGTCTTCACGTCCACCAAAGGCTCCTCCCACTGCAGGGTTTATAACCTTAACTTTATCTAATGGTATTTTAAGTGCCTCTGCTATTTCCAGTTGATCAAAATGGGGATATTGTGTTGATACACATACTACTACTGTGTCGTTTTCAAGATATGCAATACCAGCCTCTGGCTGTAAAAAGGCATGATCCACCATTGAGGTTTTGTACTCCTCCTCTACAATAACGTCACACTGCTTAAAGCCCTCTTCTATATCTCCCCTTCTTAACTGGTATTTGTATATTATATTACTTTTATCGTGGACCTTTGGTGCTTTTTCATCCATTGCCTTTATTGGGTCAAAAACTGCCTCCAGTTCTTCATACTCTACCTCAATTTCTTCTAATGCCTTAGTAGCTGTCTTCTCACATGTTGCCACAACAAAAGCGATTGGGTCACCAATTGACCTAACCTTTTTAGCACAAAAAACCTCATGATCCTTAAAAAGCACCCCATGATGATTATAGGGGACATCCCTATAGGTTAGTATTTTTATTACCCCTGGTATTTTCTCTGCTTTTTTTGTATCAACCTTTATATTGGCATGGGGCTTTGTTGATCGAAGAGTTTTTCCATATAACATATTGTCCATGTACAGGTCTTGAGGATAAGTGGCTTTTCCCGTTACCTTAGCTAATCCGTCAACCCTTATTATGTTTTTGCCAACTGTTTCTAGCTTCATTTTGTCTCCCCCTCTTCTTTAAGATATTTAGAAGCTTTATCAATGGCATCTACTATTTTATTGTAGCCAGTACATCTACAAAGGTTTCCAGATATACCTTCGCGTATCTCATTTCTGGTTGGTGCAGGTTTTTTATCAAGTAAAGCCTTTGCCGATAGTACCATTCCCGGGATACAGAAGCCACATTGAACTGCACCCTCTTCTAGGAAAGCTTTTTGGATGGGGTGTAGAGCTTCACCATTGCCTACCCCTTCAATAGTAATTATTTCTCTACCCTCTGCTTGAAAGGCTAAAACCATACAGGAGTTTACCGTTTCTCCGTCCATAATAACGGTACAGGCACCACATTCTCCTTCACCACAGCCTTCTTTAGTGCCAGTAAAATGAAGCTTATCCCTTAATAAATCTATAAGACGCATATCTTCATTTATATCTACTACATATTCTTCACCATTTATGTTTAATGCTATTTTCTTCATTATAGGTTCTCCCTTCTAAAGCCTAGAATTTTCTATGGCTTTGTTAAGTGCTACTGTAAATACTCCCTTCACTGCTTCTCTTTTAAACTCTGCACTTGAGCGACCCTGTAGGCGATTATTTACCTCTTCTTCTAAAAGCTGGCTACCTATTTCAATTGTCTCGCTGGTTAAGGGTTTTCCTTTAAAATAGTTCTCTACTACCTTCTCTCTTAATCCGTGTCTACCAAGTGAACCATTTGCAATCCTCATATCCCTACATTTTGAATCCTCTGATATTTCTAAATATACTGATGTGCAAATCCTTGAAATGGCTAAAGCCTTCCTTAAACCAAGCTTATTAAATCCTAGCCCTTGATTTCTCTTAAGCTCTTTAAACTTTACCTTTACTAGTAGCTCATTTTTACTCAATGCAACCTTACCCTTATCCGTAATAAAGTCATTGAGCTTAATCTCCCTTATGCCATTACTCCCTGCAATAACCAAAACTGCCTCCAATGCTAAAAGTGGTGGAATAAAATCTGCTGCAGGTGATGCATTACATATGTTGCCTCCAACAGTTGCTGCATTCCTTATCTGTGGAGAACCAACTGAAGCCGCTGCATCAATTAAGCCTTTGTATTTTTCCTGTAGCATTGTAGCATTTACAACCTTTGTAAAGGTAACACCTGCTCCTATTTCTATCCAGTCTTCTCTTTTAGTTATTTCTTTTAGCTCCTTAATTGATGAGATATCTATTATAACTGAAGCCGATTCTTTACCCTCTCTAAGGCTTATAATTAAGTCTGTTCCACCTGCAATAATTTTTGAGGTCTCTTGATAATGGTCTAAAAGTTTAATTGCTTCTTCAACTTTACTGGGCTTAAAAACTTCATTTATCTCCATAATTATCATTCCTCCTTATAAGAAAAGGAAGCTTTGCTTCCTTATGATCTAAAATATAAATTAGTTATTTTTTAACATTTGCCAGCTTGATTTGTTGACTAATTAATCTATTTGCATCCTTTAATATTTCCTTTTCATTTAGCGTTAATAGCCTACGGTCCTTCATGAGAATTTCCCCATCAATAATTGTAGTTTCAACGTCAGACGATTGTGCAGCATACACTAGCCTAGATACTATATCAACCTCTTCACTTGGGAAGGAGTGTAATTTATCAAGATTCATTATGACTATATCTGCCTTCTTACCCTCCTCTAGGCTACCGATTTTATCTGATAAGCCCATTGCCTTTGCTCCACCAATAGTAGCCAATTCAAATACTTGATGGGCAGGCATTACAGTAGGACTCAATAATCTTGCTTTTTGTATTAGTGCTGCGCTTCTCATTTCTTGGAACACATCTAGGTTATTGTTACATGGAGCACCATCGGCGGCTATTGAGACTACCGCACCCATATCTAACAATTCTGGTATTTTTGCAATGCCAGAGGCCAATTTCAGGTTAGAATTTGGACAATGGGAGATTCTTGTTCCTGTTTCTGCTAATATTTTCATTTCCGCTTCATCAAGCCATATGCAATGGGCTAAAATTAATTTTTCGCCTGTTAGTCCTAGCTTATGGAGATAAATAACATTCCTCATGCCTCTGTCTTTTTGGACCAGTTCTATTTCCCCTCTATTTTCAGAAGCATGGGTGTGTATCATTACTCCGTGCTCTTTACTTAAATCCCTAACCTTAACAAGTAATTCCTCTGTACAGGATACAACAAATCGTGGAGCAAAGGCGTAGTTAATTCTATTGTTACTTTTACCATGCCACTTTTTCAAAAGCCTAACACTTTCCTTAATAGATTCTTCTGTATCCTCCATTAATGTAGCTGGCACCCCTGCGCCATAGTCCATCATGCATTTACCTGCATGGGCTCTAAGTCCACCCTCTTCAATAGCTTCGAATATTGAGTCTGTGTGGTTTACAGTGCCCATATCAATAATTGATGTTGTTCCTCCTTTAATTAACTCTGCAATGCCTAGCTTTGCAGACACATAGTTGGATTCTGCTGTATGGGAGCCTTCTAAGGGCCACACCCTTTCCTTTAGCCAGTCTAGTAGCTCTAAGTCATCTGCTTGACCCCTATATAGGGCTTGGGTTAAGTGAATATGAGTTTGGATAAGGCCAGGTATAACAACTTTTCCTTCAGCATCAATAATTTCAGCATCCTCAATATTTAAGTGGGGAGATATTTTTTCAATCTTATCTTTGTTTACTAGAATATCTCCTTTAACTATTTCTCTCTTTTCATTCATAGTTACAATAGTTCCATTTTTTATTAGTTTTTTCTTCATGAGTTAGGTCCTCCCTGTGTAATGTATCCCCCTCTATATGGGTACTTATTAAAAACAGCTGTTTACATTTGCCTTTTGCAGCTGTTTTTAATAGCTACCCATAATGCTATTTATATGCTCCCATCAAGGGATGGGAGCATATATTATATTATATTAGCTTTTCTACAAAGTGCTTTAATATGAAGATTCCAGTTAAAGCGTACATTATAATAGATACATCTTTACCTTTACCAGTAAATAGCTTTAAGAATACATATGACATAATACCAAATACTATACCTTCTGCGATACTAAAGGTAAATGGCATCATAACTATTGTTAAGAAAGCAGGTATTGCTTCAGTGTAATCTTCTAAATCTATCTTAGTAATAGGTGTCATCATAAATAATCCTACAAGAATAAGTACTGGTGCAGTTGCTTCTGATGGAACAATTAGAAACAGTGGAGCTAAGAATAATGATAATGCAAATAATACACCAGAGGTTAAGGCTGTTAAACCTGTCCTTCCACCTTCAGCAACACCAGATGCACTTTCTACATAGGTTGTAACTGTACTTGTTCCTAAACAGGCCCCTACAGTTGTACCAATAGCATCTGCAAACAAAGCTTGCTTTGCCTTTGGTAATTTTCCGTCTTTGTCCAGCATATCTGCTTTAGAAGCTACCCCCACAAGAGTACCTAAAGTATCAAACAGGTCAACAAATAGGAAGGTAAATACTACTATAAGCATATCTAATGAAAAAATTTGACTAAAATCAAACTTAAAGAAAATTGGTGCTAATGAAGGAGGTGCACTTATTATTTGGCTAGGCATTGGAGTTATTCCTAAAGGAATACCTATAGCAGTTGTGGCTACGATACCAATAAGTAAAGCACCCTTAACCTTTTTAGCTAATAAAATACCAGTTATTACAAGACCAACTAATGCAAGTAAAACACCTGGACTCCCTAAGTCTCCTAGAGTAACTAGCGTAGATTCATATGCTGTTACAATTTTTGCATTTTTGAAGCCTATTAAAGCAATAAATAAACCTATACCAACACTTACAGCATGCTTGATATTAAGTGGTATGCTATTTACAAGGGCCTCTCTTACATTAAAGAAGGTCAATAATAAGAAAATAATACCTTCAATTAAAATTGCAGTTAGAGCAAATTCCCAAGAGTATCCCATACCAATTACTACTGTAAAGGCAAAGAATGCATTTAGACCCATACCTGGAGCTAAAGCAAAAGGATAATTTGCCAGAAAAGCCATAGCAATTGTTGCAATTGCAGCAGACAATGCAGTAGCAGTAAACAATGCATTAAAATCCATACCTGTGGCGCTTAGAATGTCTGGGTTAACTACTAAAATATACGCCATTGTCATAAATGTTGTAACACCAGCTAAAATTTCTGTTTTAACATTTGTTTTATTTTCCTTCAGCTTAAAGGTCTTTTCTAAAAAGCTATTTTCCGTTTGTAACTTTGTACTCACTTTAAAGCCCCCTTTTGGTTTACAATGATAAAAAACAATTATGCCCACCAAGCTGTCTGACTTTATGAATAGCTGTTATTTTTATTTCTCCCCCCTTCCTTTACCTCCTTATTCAACAACTGGAGGTAAAATCTCAAAGTTATTTACATCAATTAATCCTTGATCTGTTATTTTCCATTTTGGACTTGTTGATAAAGCCAAAAATGATAAATGCATAAATGGAGCGTGGACTTTACAACCTAGCTGCTCTTTCACTGTGTTTTCTAAGGTGGCAATCTTTTTACTCACCTCAGGACCTGTCAGTTCATCAGTAATTAATCCACCAACTGGTAGTCTTAAATCTTCGATAATTCTACCATTTTTTGCGACTGCAATTCCTCCACCTATTTCAATAACATGATTAATTGCTGCAACCATATCTTTTAAGTTGGTTCCTACTGCCATAATATTATGGGTGTCATGGGCAACACTTTCGGCAAAAGCTCCCTGTTCTAGTCCAAAGCCTTTAACAAAGGCTTTTCCTATACTGCCATTTCTACCATATCTCTCAACGCAAACAATTTCAAGTGCATCCTGTTTAACGTCAGGCATTGCTGCACCCTGCTGTGTTTTTACCCTTAATTCTAAACTTTCAGATAAATTTTGATCTGGAATTAAACCTATACACCTTACAGTAGCTTCATTTCCTGATGCACTAATCTTTAGGTCCTCTTCCTTTAAAGGTTTACATTTAACTGAGTTTTTAACATTATCTGGGTATGTGTATTTTGGTAAATCTATCAGTAGCTGACCTTGTGATGCAACCAATTTACCTTCTAAGAACACTGCTTCAACCTTCATTTCATTTAGGTCACTTATTACTGCTATATCAGCTAGGTTTCCTGGAGACAAAATTCCTCTATCCTTTAATCCAAAATAGGTTGCAGGATTTATAGTAACCATTTGAATAGCTTCTACTGGGTTAACACCCTCTGCAATGGTTCTTTTTACTATTTCATTCATATGTCCTAGCTTTTCTAAGTCCTCTGCCACCATATCATCTGTTGCTAAAATACATCTTCTTGAATCTAGTCCTTCCTCGGTTACTGCCCTAATACATTCTGCCATATTTCTTTGGGTAGAACCTTCCCTCATGAAGACATATACTCCTTGTCTTAGCTTTTCAACACATTCTTCCTTAGTAGTAGTTTCATGACAGGAGCATTCACCTGCAGTTGAAATAATATGGGCCGCCAATTCATTTCCAAAAAGCTCTGGAGCATTTCCATCAACTATTTTACCAATGCTTCTTGCATAAACTGTTGATGCTAATAGGTCTGTTATTACCTCTGGTGTATTTCGATATACGTGTTTAGCATTACTGAAGCCCTGTAATTCTCCAATTCCTATAACATTTGGGTAGTTTAATATTTCTGCCATGTCCTTAGAGGTTACATCATAGCCAGCTGTCTCAAGGCCTGGACAATCAGGTGTTAAGGCAGGTACAACTAGGTGTACATGATTAGGTACCAAGCTAGCCTCCTCTGCCATAGCCTTCATTCCAATAGGGCCTAGTGCATTACCTATTTCATGAGGGTCAGCAACTAATGTAGTGGTTCCAGAGGGAATTGATAGTCTAGAAAACTCTGTAACTGTTAACATACTACTTTCAAAATGCATATGGGAATCAATAAACCCAGGTGATAAATATTTGCCCTTCACATCGACTACAATGGTTTCAGGTCCAATCAATTTATCTGCATCTCCAACCATCAATATATAATTACCTTTAATGGCAATATCCGCCTTGTATATCTCTCTTGTTAAAACATTAATTACATTACCCTGGTACAATACTATATCTGCAAAATGCTTGTCAGACATTAAAACATCAATTAATTCTCTATATTCCATAGCTTGTTTTATTTTTTTTGCATCTAACAATTTCTGTCCCCCCTCCTTTATTTTTTGTTTGTTAAGTCTCTATATAAATCTATATTGTCAACTATGCCTATAATCGCTGCATCAATAGGGGATTGAAGCTTTTCTGCTGCATGTCTAGCTGCTGTTCCCTTTGTATATATTATAAGCTCTCCAATTCCTGCACCTACAGTATCTACTGCTACTAATGGCTCGCCAACAGTCTCTTCATTAACATTAACTGGTTGAGTAAGCATAAGCTTGCAGCCAATTAATCTTTCATCCTTTCGCGTAGCTACTACAGTTCCAATGACTCGGCCGATATTCATTGTACCCTCTCCTTTTAAATGGAGTGTTATTTTTTAATAATTTTTACTCCTATTGCCTTTGCAGTGTCTGTTGCTAAGGGAGTAACGATTGAGCCCAAAGGAATAATCATTTCTCCATTAGATGTATTAGCTGCTAAAACATCCTTCTCTGTTATAACTCTTCGACCTTTGTCTAGCTTTACATCTTCCTTACCTAAATCAATCTTTTCAACTTTTTTTAGTGACTTTATATTGCTTGTCCTATCCTCTACTTCAGATAAAAGCGCTTCTGCAATAAGTGGTGTTTTGAATTCTTTAACTCCCATGCCTTCTAATTGCTTAATGACTTCTCTAATCTTTTCCTGCAAAAACAAATTATTAGTTTTTTTTCCTTTATACTGCATTAAATCCTTTAGATTCATCCATATAGGCTTTTCTTGCCATAGTGCTTGCCATAATAGCCTAGGTATTAGCTGATCCTGTATTCCTGATGCAAGTTTAAAGGCTGTGTTTTGTGTAGCTAAAGGTACCAATATTCCATCTATAGCTTCTATAAACTCCTCCTTGACTAAATCAAGGTCTTCTGTATAGACTTCCTTTGGCATTAGTAGCCTAGATATTTCCTTTACATTGTAGATTTTTTCTCCACTATTGGATACGACAATATCCATTGTAAAGCCGTGCTCCTTCAGGGCAACTAATTCCTTAATAGAGTTTTCCAAACCTATATTGGTACCAGTTAAAGCAACTAATAGATGTTTGTTTCCAGTAGATTGGAGGGAGTTAATATTTTTTATCATTAAATGCTCAATAATCCTTTGAGTATGATTATATCTATTCATTTTTTCCCTCCCTATTTATTGGTAGGAAGCTCTTTTAACAATAATTATTCTCCCTTTAATAATACTCTCTCAACTTCTGTGTGAGGTCTTGGGATTACGTGTACTGAATGAAGCTCTCCAACTACTCTAGCTGCTTCTGCTCCTGCATCTGTTGCTGCCTTAACAGCTCCTACATCACCTCTAACCATAACTGTAACAAGACCATAACCTATTTTTTCATAACCAACTAATGTAACATTTGCAGCCTTAACCATTGCATCTGCTGCTTCTACTGCTCCAACTAATCCTTTTGTTTCAACCATGCCTAATGCTTGACTCATTTTAATTCCTCCTATTTTTTAATTTCTTTGTTTGCTTCTGTTTTTTCCACTTTTGTAGCTTTTGTATTCTCTGTCTTAGTATTAGTTTGCTTTTTATTAGCTTGCTTTTTATTTTTTATGTTTTTTTCAAAGGTCTTGATTAGCAAGTCGACCTCCTCATGGGGTCTTGGAATTACGTGACAGGATAAAACCACTCCTATCCTTCTTGCTGCTGCCTCTGCGGCTTCTACCCCTGCCTTAACTGCTGCTACTTCGCCAGCAATTTGAACAGTAACACTTACAGCTTTACCTGCTCCAATCACTTTTTCATACCCAACAAGCTTTACATCTGCAGCCTTACTTGCTGCATCAAGGGCTGTTGCTGCAGCCGTTAAACCTACTGTTTCTATCAATCCTAATGCTGCCCTCATTGAAACACCTCCTATTTACAGTCCCTATTTAGAAGAACCCTTATTTCCTAGGAAATTAAGAGACTTCAAGTCAATAAAGGTACCGGTATTTACATGTTTCTTTACATAAGCCTCTTTCTTTTCAGGAGGATTATTATTATTGGCCTTTTTATAATCTTCTCTTTCTTCTATTACTTTACCTGACTTAGCAGCAAGCTCAGACAATGAAGTATGCTTAGTGCTATAGCTTTTGCTTACTGAAGGTCCCTTATCCCTAAAGCCTTCAGCCTTCTTGCCTTTATACATCAGGTCAATTAATAATCTCTCTTCTTGTTCCTTTAAATTACTTGTTTGCTGTGGATCACTATAATTATTGCTTTTTTTTAAGCTCTTACTGGCAATGTTATTCATTATAACCCTTGTTAATGGATTTGCCAAACCTATCACCACCATTTGTTTTAGTTACTTAGTCCAGTAGATTGTCTACCTCATCATGGGGTCTTGCAATTACGTTGGATGAGATAATTTCTGCTAATTGACCAGCTGTCTCTAATCCATTGGCAACTGCTGCTTTAACAGCTGCTACTTCTCCCGTCACAACAACCGCTACAATACCTGAGCCAACATAGTTAAAATCGGTAATTTTTACGTCGGCAGACTTAACCATTGTATCGGCAGCTTGTATTGCAGCTACTAAGCTACGTGTTTCTATAAATCCCAGTGCTTGCCTCATACTGCATTACCACCCTTACTTTAATTTAAACCCTGGAAGGTATTTACTAATATCTATATTTTCATATCCAGGAATTATAGCCTTCTCAAATCTTGTTGCTAGTTCTCCAAGAGGCTTAGTCGCATCTATTCCAACCTTATCCGTCACCCCTTTAACAGTATGGGATGGCTCTAGGCCTGACCCTAATGCTCCAGGGATAATAACTAAATCCTTTGATGCCTGCATTCTTGTAGCTATAGCCCATTCTATATCGGTTGGATCAAATATATCGACGTCATTGTCTACAATAACCACGTGCTTAACATCTTTACTGCTGGCTAAGGCACCTATTATTGCACTCTTGCCATCTCCTTCAGTCTTTTTATTAATTGAAACAAAGGCATGGAATCTACATCCGCCAGCAACAGTTACGTTTACATCATTAACATCAACAAGTCCTTTAACTGAGCTATATAACTCTATTTCCCTAACTAAACCATTTGATAGATGTTCCTCTCTACAGGGAAATGCAGTTTGGAATATTGGATTATTTCTATGCATTACTGTTTTAACTTCAACAATAGGATGGGGTCCTACGGCACCATAATAGCCCATTAATTCTCCAAAAGGTCCTTCTATTTCTCTTTTGTTTGGTGGCATAATTCCTTCTAATACAATTTCTGAATAAGCAGGTACCTCTACATCTATACTGTGACATTTTACAAGCTCTATTGGCTCTCCCCTTAAGGCACTGTCAACTTCATATTTATCTACCCCATAGACTTCACTACTTATTTGAGAAGCTAATAATAGGCTATAGTCATATCCTAGAACAATTGCAACCTCCAATGGTTTATTTTGCTTTTCCATATCAAGAAATTGTCTTGTTGCTAGAGGTGAAGCAACTAGTATGCTGATTTCATTTCCTTTATTAACCTGTAGCCTTCTTACAGAAACATGACTCTGGCCTGTTTCTGGGTCCTTTAATACCACTAGACCAGCAGTTATATAGCTTGAGGAATCCTTCTCATGAAAAGTAGGTATAGGGAACATTTTTTGAAGGTCAATATTTCTAGTAATTATGTTTTCCATAACAGGTCCCTTATTTAAAACTCTAGTGGGCTTTGGATTTGCAATTGCATCCATAAGCTTAAAAACCCTTTCTTCATGGGTTGTAGCCAGCATTTCGTAGTATATGCTCCTCTCGCCAAAAAGAGCTCCAACTACAGGCATTTTACTGCCTTTTACTTTATTAAACAGGATAGGAACTTCATTTTTATAGTGTTTTAAGACTGCTCCCAGCTCGAATTTCGGGTCAACCTCAACATTACATTCTTGCAGATATCCCTTTCTTTTTAACTGTTCCATTGCAGCCCTAAGCATTTGTCTCTCCATCTATTCCCTCCTTTCTATAAGTACTCTTAACTTTTCACTTTTCACTTTTCATTTTTAACTCTTAACTCTTAACTCTTAACTCTTAACTCTTAACTCTTAACTCTTAACTCTTAACTCTTAACTCTTAACTCTTAACTCTTAACTCTTAACTCTTAACTTCCAACCCTGCTTCATTAGAGAAGGA